>WGLV01000007.1 GCA_016125385.1 bacterium | reverse complement strand
CACATTGTTATCGCTTTGCGCCGCAAAATAACGGGAATCGCTGGAAAAATTCAAGTAGTTCGGGTGTTTTAACAGATTATACAAGTTCGATTTACTCAAGTTTGAAAACCAAACACCCACGAAATCAGCATAGGAGTCGCCATAAAATGGCAAGCGTACGCTTTGGTTCACTTTTTTAACAAATGACAGTGAATCTACGTCGACGATTCCCATTCGAGTCGCGTTGACAATCGGATATTTAGTTTTACGCAAAGCCACATCAGCATCATTTTGAATTAAGGAGCCAACCAATACGATAAGAGTTCCATCGGGAGAATATTTCAGAAACCGGAAATCCTCGCTTAACAGCCGATGTCGAAGGAGTTCATGCGTTTCCGCACTAAGAACAAACAGTCCACGGTTGGTCAGCACGGCGATTTCATCCGCAGTAGGCGAGTACGCTGCGTCGTAGACGTAGCCGGTTCCGAATTGTTTATGCCCATCCTCGGCGGTGAAAAACAGGGGGTCGCCCGCCTGCGCGAGCAGCGCCGCCCCGATGGATGCGAACCAGAAAACCATAATTCTGACAAACACGATATCCTTCTCCCTGGCGGACGCGGGGTTGCGTCCTCAAATCATTGAGATTCCTGTAACAACGCCGATTATCGACAGGAATACATAATCATACGCACAGGGAAATGACAAGTGAAAATTTCAGCAGCGTGTTGAAGGGAAGAAAATCGTTTCGGCGGCTCACCCGCGCCAGCTACAGGCGGCATTATCAAACCCCGCCGGATTATTCTCCCTCTTTTTTGATGGAGCTTTTGAGCCGGTAGATGCGCAGCAGCGCGTCGGTTTTGTAGAACGTGCGTTCGAGCACCATCTCAAACTCATCCATGTAGGGAACCAGGTTGGCGTATTCCTGCGCGCCGCCAAAGAGCTCGTCCCAGCGCGATATTTTCCACGGCGCGGTCGATTGCAGCGTCACCACGACGTTGATCTTATCGAGATACATTTCGTGGCGCAGATAGGCGTAGCGCTCGTCGATGCTTTTGGCGCGCGCCTCCTCGCCGGGCATCAGCAGGCAGTAATGGTTCCAACGGAACGGTTCGCCGCGAATCGGATTCTGAGGCTGTTCAAGCGCACAGGTCAAATGAAAATTGATCGAAGGCGGGGTCATCTGGTCGTGCGCGATGAGAAACGCGATGTGGTCGTCCGGCGAAATCTCGTCGATCACCGTTCGAATCGGCGCCATGTAGACATGATAAAGCGAGGCGTGAGGAACCCGGTGCAAATGAGTCTGATACCCCATCACAAGCATACAGACAAGCAGAATCAGTGCGAAAACACGTGAATAACTCGCGCTTACGCCTCCGCTTATACGCAACCGGGTTAGTTCAACGATGGATTGCCCGAACAGGACGAAATACAATCCCATCGGGATGAATACAAAGCGGATGTCTTTCATCGGATGAATAACCGCCGCCAGAAAATGAACCACGAAACAGGCGGCGACCGGATCCGTAAGGCGGATCCGCTTGCTGAACATAACCGCGAGTATGATTAACACCAGCGTCGCGGGAAACAACCAGACGCTGGCGAAATAAATCGGCGGGATACCCACCGGATAAAACAAAAAACTTTTAAAGGAAAACGGGGTGCGGGCGTTGGGATTATTGACCGCGAAATAAAAAAGACCTTTCAGTTTTCCGTCGAGATTGGGGATCAGCCACGCGCCCATCAACAGAGCAGGAGCCCCGAACAATACGATGTTCTGAAAATCGAAGAGGCTTTTGAAAGACCATTTCGACCGCGCCAGCCGGGCTAGCCCCAGCCCCACGCAGGTGAGAACAGCGTAGTTATATTTAAAATAAAACAACAATCCAAGACAAAATCCCGGCCAGAGATATGAAAGCGGCGCCGCATCGTTCCGTTTCGGCATCGCCGAGATCGCCAGCATCACCAGAAATAAACCGGGCAGCTCACTCATCACGCTGGCGGCATGTTCAAGCGCTGTGGGACAAGTCGTGAACAACAGCCAGGCCGCCGCCGCGCCGATAAAAGCAAGCACGGGCGAGTTATCGCCTTCATTACGATAAAACCACCGGACGATCAACGCCGCTGTACCAAACCACGCCCCCAAAGCGATTAACCGGGCGGTCGACATAGAGGGGCCAAACAGAAAAAACAGGGCCGCAGTGATCCACGAGTGCAAAAACGGCCAAACCGTCTGACTGTTTGTATATAACCAGGCCAACCCCCAATCTCCCTGTCTGATACAAGCCCAGATCGCCGCTCCCCAGGCTGCCCGGTCGTAGTCGTCCCACCCCGCCAGCCCGGCGCCGCGAACTGAATACCAATAGAGCCAGAGAGTCAGCAGGCCCGTCCACGCGATGAGAAACGGCCCCAGCAGCCGCGCGAACCGAACCGAAAGCGGAGCCGCTTCGAGCTCAATGACGGGCGTTTCGAGGGGAATCAAATTGTTGCGGTTTACAACCATCGTTTGACGGCTTTCGTGTTTTTGATTACAGTCATGGTAGATTATCCGTTATCATTCCAGCAAGTACGGACGACATTCTGGTGAGTTTACATAAACCCGCGCATTTTGGAAACGCGCGAGGGAGACGCCCCCAATGAGTATCGAAGAACGCACCGATCAGTTTCGCGAATCGTTTCAGCGGTTGAAGGATGAAATCGGCAAGATCATTGTCGGCAGCCAGGAAATCGTGGAAGGCTCATTGATCTGCCTGTTCGCGGGCGGCCACGCGCTGCTCGAAGGCGTGCCCGGCCTGGGCAAGACGCTGCTGGTACGCACCCTCTCGCAGGCGCTCGACCTCAAGTTTTCGCGCGTTCAGTTCACGCCCGACCTGATGCCGGCCGACATCGTCGGCACCAACGTCATCGACATGGCGTCGGACGGGTCGCGCGCCTTTCGCTTTGAACGCGGCCCCATCTTCGCCAACGTGGTGCTGGCCGATGAAATCAACCGCGCCACGCCCAAGACGCAATCGGCCCTGTTGGAAGCCATGCAGGAACACCGCGTCACCGCCGGCGGAACCACCTATACCCTCGATCAGCCCTTCGTGGTGCTCGCGACGCAGAACCCGCTGGAAATGGAGGGGACCTATCCCCTGCCCGAAGCGCAACTCGACCGCTTTCTGCTCAAGCTGATGGTCGATTACCCAAGCCGCGACGAGTTGACCGAAGTACTTGAACGCACCACCGGCAAGATCGAGCCGCATGCCGAGAAGATCATGGACGGTCAGACCGTGCGCGACATGCGGGCGTTATGCCGCGAGGTTCCCATCGCCAGCCACGTGCGCGATTTCGGGGTGCGTTGCATTCTCGCCTCGCACCCCGGCGGCGAGTTCGCCGCCGATCTCACCAACCGCTTCGTCAAATACGGCTCCAGCCCGCGCGGCGCCCAGGCGCTGATCTTGTGTGGAAAGATCAGGGCGCTGCTCGATGGCCGCTACAGCGTGAGTTTCGACGACATCCGCGCCTCGCTGAAACCGGTGCTGCGGCATCGCATCATTCTCAATTTTGAAGGCGAGGCGGAGGGCATGACCAGCGACCGCGTAATCGATAATATTCTCGAACAGGTACAACCGGCCCCCAAAGCCGCCGCCGTGTAAAAAAATCGAGGCGATCCACGGACGGAAAACATGACAGGGGCGGGTTTCAAACCCGCCCCTGTGGCATTACGATCCATTAACTTCTGAAAAAACAGGCATGAATCAGGACTCCACCGGATATTTCATCACCCTCGAAGGGATCGAAGGCGCGGGCAAGACCACGCTGGCCGAGCGCATGGAAGCGCGGTTGCGTGAAATGGGCCGGACCTGCCTGCGCGCGCGCGAGCCGGGCGGAACCGCCGCCGGTGAACGCCTGCGCGGTCTGCTGTTGCACGACGATCTGCCTCTAGCGCCGGAAACGGAGATGCTGGTGATTGAATCGGCTCGCGCGCAACTCATGCACGAAGCGATTCTGCCTGCGCTGCAACGCGGCGATACCGTTATTCTCGACCGGCATTGCGACTCGACGCTGGCCTATCAGGGCTTTGGGCGCGGTCTCGACCTGGAGGCCATCGGCCGCGTCAACCGCTTCGCCTGCCGCGGCCGGACGCCTGACTGGACGCTGCTGCTCGACCTGCCCGCGCGCGAGGGGCTGGAACGCGCGCGGCGCGACGCCGAAAAAGCGCAACGCCCCGATCGGTTTGAACGCGAAACGCTGGAGTTTCTGGAGCGAGTTAGGCGGGGTTTCTTGACGCTGGCCGAACGGGAACCGCGACGCATCAGCGTCATCGACGCAGGCGTTTCGATGGATGAGGTCTGGCGTGAAGTGAAAAAAACGCTGGAAGAACGGCTTGGGGCGGGTAGAGCGGACTCAGGCGGTTAAATCGATATTCTCGCCCAGCCCGGAAATGTCGATCTGCGCGGCGATGGCTTCGGCGGATTGAGTCAGGTCGACCGCCGCCGACGATTTGACCAGCTGTTGCGTCTGATCGAGCGTCTTGACCAACAGCTGCCCCATCAGCGACTGGGACGCCATCGAACTCGCCAACGCGGAAATGCCCAGATCCATACCCATGATTCAATAATCCTGAAAAACCGAATGCGGCGAGATAGAACCCGCCACTATCGTTATCGGCGGCGTCCGCTGAAACTTGAATAGAAATTTTCTTTTTCCTCTCACTGCCAACAGGCAAGCGCCAATCCACAAACCTGACTACATGATATTGATAAACATACAAAAGCGGGACGGCGAATCTTCGCCGTCCCGCCCGCATTATACGATTGGTACGGACCGCTTAAAACTTGAAGGTGATTTCACCGCCGGCCATCATGTCGACCACGTCGGTGAATCGGACCTGAATACCGGTCTGGGTATTGATGTTGTCGGTCCAGTCATACGACAAACCGCCCGAAATGTGGAACTCATCCAGACTGTTGACGACGGATGACACCGCCGCGTCGGTGGTGTCGTAGTCGTAGTTGGCGTAACCAGCCCCGCCGCGCAACGTCAGTTGATCGCTGTACGCGAATTCGACGCCGGTGTTCACCGAAATCACGTCGATCTCTTCATCCAGCGTCATCGCGGGCGAACCCGGAATCGCGGTGAAGCGAACCGAACCGTCGGTCTGAAGGTTTTCGTACGACAGATCGAGCGCCCACAACCACTGATCGTTCAACTGCAGGGCGGCGCCGCCGTGGATTCCCCACGCCTCGCGGTCGCCGCTGGTGTGAAACCCGGTGGCGGTGTCGCCATCTGAAGTGCCATGACCGTATGTACCCATCAGGCCCAGATCGAGGTTTTCGGTGGCTGAATACATTACGCCGAAGCGATGAAGCAGACCATCGTCCATCGAACCGTCGTAGAGTTTTCCGTCGACTTTGTCGTTGATATAGCCGATGCCATACCCCACAGCGAGTTGATCGTTGATCTTCACTGAAAGGCTGACCGGAACGTAGTAATGATCGGCCTCGCGGCTGTCAACGTCGTCCCAATCGCTGAAGCGGGGGACGAACCCGACGCCCAGCACGGCTTCGTTGCAGAGCGGAACGGCGCCCAACAGCAGGCCGCCGTAAATGTTTTCATCGGCGGACGAGCCGGTGGAGAGGTTATCGCCATCGATCAGCTCGTACTGGTAGCCCAGGCTCACCAGCGCGCGGTCGACCGCCGCCAGCCCCGCCGGGTTGCCCCATACAGAGATTGAATCGCCCTTCAGCGCGGTGAAGACTCCGCCCATGTCTCGGCTGCGCGCCGAGGACTCCATCGGAAAGTAGCGGTTGTAGGCGTTGCGAATGTAATGGCTTTCAACGTCATCGCCCGCCCGCGCGGTCGAGACGCAGCAGAGGGCCGTCAACGCCAGAATGGAAAACAAGCGAACTGTATGTTTCATGACTTGAATATCTCCTTATCGGTATCGCATACGGGCCGCTCGGGCCCATCGGCCCTTACTGCTTGCTGAAATCGATGGTGATGCCCCATGACGTGGGAATCGGGGGGAAGGTTCCATCGGTGGTGACGTAGCCGCCCGTGATCCCAATACCCTGAGTGAGAAGCGTCAGCGTTAACGATTCGGTCTGAAGACCGGCCTGGGTATACGTAATGCCATCGGTTCCGACAAGGCCCATCGTCAGTTTTTTGGTTTTCAGATACGCCGGGCTGCTCAGGTCTTCGACGATGACCTTGTTGCTTTCCACCGCGATGCGCAGGCGGATATTGCGCTGAGAGCCGTCGTTGATCTTGTTCGCCACGCCGTTCCACGTGCCGAGCATGCGGCTGTCGATGCCGGGAGGCACGATGCTGACGCCGGGGGTCGGGGTCGGAACGATCGGCGTCACGGTCGGCGGAACCGGCGTACTCGTCGGAGGAACCGGCGTACTGGTTGGAGGTACGGGCGTCGCCGTCGGCGGAACCGGCGTCATGGTCGGAGTTTCAGTCGGCGGCGCGTTCGGATCCGGGGTCGAAGTCGGCGCGGGGGTCGAGGTCGGAACCGGAGTCGAGGTCGGCGGCGCCGGGGTTACGGTCGGGGCCGGAGTCGAAGTCGGAGCGGGCGTCGAAGTTGGAGCCGGTGTGGACGTCGGGGCCGGAGTCGGCGTCACTGGCGCCGCGGTCGGGGTCGGCGGCGCGGGAGTCGTCGTCGGCATCGGCGTGGCGGTCGGAACCGGGAAGAGGTCTTCCGGCAGGTTCGAGACGCTGCCGCCGCTTACGCCGCTGAACACGCCCACCACCTGCTGATTCTTGCTGAGCGTGACATTGAAATCGACCGGCGTTGCGTCGCCGGTCACGTGAACCGTCCCCTTTACATCCACCAGATACAGCCCCAGTCCGGAGGCGGTGAATGAAAAGTCGACGATGCGGTTTTTCTTATCGAGTTTCGCTTCCAGCTGGAAAGCGGGCAGGTTGCCATAGGTGAAGATTTCGCCCTGAGCGGTGACGATGGCGTACCCGTCGCCGTTTGGTGAAATTTTGACCGAGACCGCGTCTTTGGTTTTGACGCCTTTCAACTGGGGCGCGGCGCCGAACGAATCGATCTGGCCCAGTTTATTGAGAACGTAGTAGCCGATAACGCCGCCGTTATCATCGAAAGCGGGCTCAAAAGCGCGCGCGATAGCGGCCGGGCTGAAGGGCGATCCGTAAAACTGAGCGCCCATGTAATTCGCGTCGCCGACGGGGTGGACGCCGCCGTAGAGGTCGAGAAAATACCCGCCGGTTCCACTCGGCGTCATGACGAAGTCCTTCATAATGGGCAGCGAGTAATTCACGCCCTCAAACGGGACGTCAACGCCCTCGCCATAGAGCTCGCCGTACGCGGTGGCGATCAGGCTGCCGCCGTTGAAGGGGAGAACGCGCAATGCGTCTTTGACGGTTTCGCCGGGAGCGGTCACTTCGCCGCCAGAGGAGACGACGCTTCCGTCGTTCAAAAGCAGCGACAGATTCGCATCACCGCCTTCACCCTGGGCGCTAACCGAAAAGGCTCCAAACCCAACGAAGGTAAGCAACAACAAAACGTTACAAACCTTTTTCATAAAAAAGCCTCCTGTTTTGATAAAAAGGATAAACATTAAGTCATCAAGCACGGTTGTTTGTCAATATATAAACCGATTAAAAATAAAAAACCCTGTAAAAAATCGTGGTGATTCACCTCAATCATACGGCGGGCTACAATGAGCCATCATGGTTCCACACTGGCGAATCATTCAGATCGGCTGCCTGAGTCAAAACAGTTTCTGGAGTGAGGAAACGCCCCAGAGGCCACAGCTATGCACGATCACGCTGATCGAAACCGATCGGCGGCGGATGCTGGTCGACCCGGGGTTTGAATCGCTGGAGTCTGCGCGGACGCTGCTTGACCGGCGCGCGGGGCTTCAGGTTGAGGATATCGATACGGTGCTGTTGACCCACTTTCACGCCAGTCATGCGCGGGGTCTGGGATATTTTGAAAACGCAACCCGCCTGATGTCAAGAACCGAAATCCATCGAGCGCAAAAAAATTCACATTCGCTCGAAACAATCGCGCACTGGCTCAATTCAATCGATCCAATCGAAGAGCACTCTCCCGAAGGCGTTGAAGTGATCCAGACGCCGGGGCATACCCACGGTTCGGCCTCGTTTCTGTTTGAGACGCGCGACGGCATGGTAGTGGTGGCGGGCGACGCCGTGTTGACCTTCGACCATTTCGACGCCCGCGACCCGGACGGCCGCGCGGAGGACGAATACGCCGCGCGCCGCGCGATAGACCAGATCGCCAAGGTCGGCGACGTAGTGATTCCCGGGCATGACAATTACTTCGTGATATGAAATCATCAAAATTCAATTCATATTGAGGGGGAGGGCGTATGCCCGCCAAACGCATCATAGCGATTCTCGCCATCGCAGCGGCGATGTTGATTCAGGGGTGTTCGTCCAGCGACGCGCCCAAGGCGAGCGTCAGCCAGAGCGATGGACGCCTGACGCTGACCCTGCCTGGCGATGTCACGATGGAGTTTATCCGCATCGAGCCGGGAACTTTTCTGATGGGCAGCCCCCCGTCGGAAAAAGACCGCGATGATATCGAAGGCCCTCAACACAAGGTCACCCTGACGCGCCCCTTTTATATGAGCGCGACCGAAGTGACGCAGGGTCAATGGACCGCGCTGATCAAGAGCAACCCATCCAAATTTCAGGGCGACCCCGCCCTGCCGGTCGAGCAGGTGACCTGGGAGCTCGCGCAGGCGTTCATCGAAAAAATGAATCAACTCGGCGCGGGCGTCTATCGCCTGCCGACGGAAGCGGAGTGGGAATACGCCTGCCGCGCGGGAACCAGCACGCGGTATTTCTGGGGCGATGACCTGTATTACACCGATATGGCGCCCTATGCGTGGTACGACACCGTCTCGGATTGGTCCACGCATCCCGCTGGAATGAAAAAGCCCAACGCATGGGGCCTGTATGATATGGCGGGCAACGTCAGCGAGTGGTGTTCAGACGTCTACGCGCCTTACCCCGCCGAAGCGCAAACCGGCCCCACCGGCCCCGCTGAAGGCGGCGTTCACGTCCGTCGCGGCGGCAGTTACTACAATTTCGGCTGGGATTGCCGCTGCGCGAGCCGCAACGTACAGTCGCCGCCGCCCGGTCAGCTCTCCATCCTCGGCCTGCGGCTGGTCAGAGAAGCGGAATAAGAAACAATCCGCGTTGGGTTGGAATTTTTTCGCTTATTCGAATCGCAACTACATTCGCGTATTGAGGTTGACGACGGTGACGCCCTGGCCGCCCTCGAAGGGATCGCCGTTTTTGAAATTGCGCACCACCGGATGCCCGGTCAGCAGGCGGCGCACCTCGCGGCGTAATGTCCCCGTGCCGTGGCCATGTACGATAAAGGCGGTCGAGAGCCCGCCGCGAAAGGCGCGGTCGATATACTGTTGTACCACCGGGATCATCTCTTCCACCGTCATGCCGTGAATATCGATCGAGTTTGAAATCTGATCGGGCCGCTCGACCCGCACTGTGGTGGAATACTCGGGCGCGGGTTCGGGAATCACGCCATGCACGGAGAGAATCTGGTCTGATTTCACCCGCAACGTCATTGAATTGACGCTGACCTCGACCAGTTTTCGCCCGGCGTCGGCGCGGATCACTTTCGCCATCTCGGTCAACCCCGCGAGACGCACGCGGACTCCCGGCGCGAGCTGCTCCCACCGCCACGGCTTGCGCGTATATCGCGGGGCGGGTTCGACCATCTTTTTCGATGAAACCTGGCTGCGCGCCTGGGCGATGCTTTTGCGCAGGTTCTGTAACGTCGATTCGGGCGGAGCGGTCTGTTCGGATTCTTTCAGCAGCGAATCGAGTTTGTCCTTCCACTGTTTCTGGAAATCGCGTTCGAGCTTCTCGAGATCTTTGAGGCGGCGTTCGAGTTCCTGAAGCAGGTTTTGCGCCTTACGCTCGCTTTTTTCAACCACGTGGCGCGCCTCGCGTTTGGCGCCTTCCATGCGGGTTTCGCTTTCCTGACGCAGCGCTTCGGCGCGGGCGCGTTCCAGCTCGGCGAGTTCGGTTCGCTCGCGGGCGTGCTGTACCTCTTCGCTGAGCCGCGCCAGCAGTTCTTCGGGAGACTCGCCGCGCGCGGCCTGGGCGAGACGGGCGCGTTCGATCACCAGCGGCGGCAAGCCCAGCCGGTCGGCGATTTCGATGGCGTTGCTGCGCCCCGGCAAGCCCAGCATGAAGCGGAAGGTCGGTTGCAGGCGCTGCATGTCGAATTCCATCGCGCCGTTGCGCAGGCCCTCGGTCTGATGGGCGAAGACCTTCACATCCTGAAGGTGCGTGGTCACCACGCAGAACGCGCCCTGCTGATAGACCTGTTCGATGATCGAACAGGCCAGCGCGCCGCCTTCTTCAGGGTCGGTGCCCGAGCCGAGTTCGTCGAGCAGCACCAGCGATCGCTCGTTGGCCATCTCGAGTACGCGGCGGATGTTGGCCATGTGGGAAGAAAAAGTCGACAGGCTCTGTTCGAGGCTCTGTTCGTCGCCGATGTCGGCCCCGATGGATTGAAACACCGGCAGTTCCGTCCCCGGCGCGGCGGAGACGTGCAGCCCCGATTGCGCCATCATGGCGATGAGTCCGATGGTTTTGAGAACCACCGTCTTGCCGCCGGTGTTGGGGCCGGTCACCACCACGCCGCGCACGCCTTCAGGCAGTTTCAAATCGAGCGGCACCACGCCGTCGCGGCCCGCGCGGGCCAGCAGCAGAGGATGGCGCGCTTCGATCAGCATCATCACGCCGTCATCGAGAATCACCGGCGGGTGCAGCCCCAGTTTTTCACTCAGGCGCGCCTTGGCCGAAACGAAATCGAGATGGCGGAACAGTTCGAGATTCTGTTCGAGATCGAAAGAGTGTTCGGCGATCAGCGCGGTCAGTTCACGCAGGATGCGGCGAATCTCCATCTGTTCTTCGCGGTGCAGGTCGAGCAGCCGGTTGCCGTCGTCGATAATGCTGAGCGGCTCAATGAACACCGTCGCTCCCGTCGCCGAGCGGTCGTGAATGATGCCCGGAACCTTGCTCTGATAGCGCGCGTCGACGGGCAGCACGTAGCGTTCTTCACGCTGAGTGTAATAAGGCTCGGCGAGATATTCCTTGAACGCCGAGCGCATCAGCCGTTCCAGCTTACGGGTCAGGTCGGCGCGATGCTGGCGGATGGTCTTTCGCACCCGGCTCAACGCGGGCGAAGCGCCGTCGCGGATGTTTTTCTGTTCGTCGAAGACGCGATCCAGCGCCTGTTCGATCTCGGGATGGGGAATCAGCCGCCCCGCGTACACGCGCATGCGGGGAACGTCGACGGTGACGCGCCGCATCGCTTCCTGAATGCGCCGCGCCGCCGTGACCGTCTCGCCGATCACAAGAATCTCAGCCGGATCAAGCACGGCGCCGCCGATGCGCGAGCGTTTCAGGGGTTCCGCCACGTCGTACAGGCCGTTGAGGGGCGGCTCCTGCCGCGCCTGATAAAGGCGCGTCATTTCGGTGACCTCGTCGAGCGCGTCGCGGATCGCTTGCGGGTAGGTCATGGGATGCAATTCTTCCACCGCCTCGCGCCCCAAAGACGACGAGGTGAGATGCCGCAGCATCTCCCTGATTTTATCGAATTCCAAAACCCGTAAGGCGTGCTGATCCATCATGTTTTTGTTCTGGTGAAATGTACTCGTTCTTTGAACCGAACCTCCGAATTGCTTCACGGCGGGGCGAATGACGGTTTTCGGGGAACGGAGTTTGAAACGTCCGTTTTCAGGTTAAGTCAAGAACGACGTTTACAAACGGACAGTATATCACCCCGGCGGGGATTCTCAGGGAAGGCAAGTCGCCTGCTTATATGAATTTCCATTAAAAACCAATCTGGATAAATTCAAAATCATGATATAGTAAAACCATCTGTGTATAAATTTTCTGATTTCATGATTCGGAGGTAGATATGATTTCCTTCAAACGTATGGTCTTTCGTAGTTTTCTGATGGTTTCACTCATCACTCCTTTTGCGTTTTCAGCGACGCTCACCGTCAAGCAGGGCGGCGGCGGCGATTTCACCACCATTCAGGCGGCCATCGACGCCTCGACCGATTTTGACATCATCGTCGTCTCGTCGGGAACTTATAACGAAGACATCAACTTCGGCGCGCTCAACTCACAGCCTCCCACGTTTAAAAACCACGTGACGCTGAAAGCGGCGGAGGGCGCGGACGTGAAAGTCGTAGCCGCCAACAATAAAAACCGCGTGCAGGCGCTGGGCGCGAGCTTCGGCGTCAACGACAAACTCGGCTGTTTCATCAATGGCAGCGGCGTGACGATCGAAGGCATCACCTTTCAACAGAACGATACCGAGCCGAACGGCCTTGAAGCCGCGCCAATCAACTCGGCGATGACGATCATCTCGCCCGACGTCACGATCAGCGATTGCACCATTATCGGCCCCGGCGGCGAAACCGGCGGCGATCTGCTGGGTATTCTGCTGGCGAACCTCGATCCGATTTCGCTCCAGATGGGCGTCCCGAACCTTGGCACCAATCTGACTGTCACGAACACGACCTTCACCAACTCGCCATTCGGCTTCGCCATCAACAATTTTCTGCTGGCGCTGGGCTTACCCGCCCCCAACCCCGACGCTCGTCTGATTGGATGCACCTTCCAGAGCAACGGAACCGGCATCGAAATGGACGACGGCGAAGTCGGCGCCATCGAATGCACGTTCAGGGCGAACGGCACAGGAATCAGTTGTTCGGACGACAACCTCACCATTAACGCATGCACCTTCGACGCCAATACCGAATACGGTTTTGAACTGGAAACCGGCAGCATTGAGCCGGACGAACCCGCTGGAGCGCCCGCCGTCACCATCGTCGACAGCATCTTCACCAATAACGGGCTGAATACCGGTTCTTACGGCATCATGCTGCGCGGCGGAACCACCACGGTCACCCGCTGCATTCTGAGCAATAACGTCTCGGCGAACCTGTATCTCAACCCTGACGACCAGCGTGAAGTCACCGCCACCTTCGACCACTGCGACCTGGTGAACGCGCAGGAAAGCGTGGGCATTCAACTCACCCAAAACCCGGTCGCCGTCATCACGCTCAATCTCACCAACACCAACGTCGTCGATTACGACTGCATCGACAACATGGCGAGCGTCGTCGCGGAGATCAACGCGACGAACTGCAACCTGTTCGCCTCCGACGCCCAATACCTCGGCGATGACGGGGTGCTGACCAAAACGAACGTACTCAACGTCGACCCGATGTACGTCGACGCCGTCGGCGGCGACTTTCACCTGAAAGTGGGTTCGCCGGTGGCCACGGCGGGCGTGGGCGGAACCTACATCGGCGCGCTGGGCCTGCAGGGGACCGGCGTGGAAGACTGGTCTTTGTTTTCTTTTTGATTGAGAGAGCGCCAAAGCAAGCGTACAATCGAGGGGTCAGGTTCGCCTGACCCCTTTATCGTTCTGAATCTCATCGCGATTCAAGTCACATTCGGGAGAACAAGATCATGAAACGATTTCTGCATTCACTCGCCCTGCTGACGGTTTTCGCGCTGTTCTGCGCGGCCGGTCAGGCGGAAATCATCGCCCGCGAGGGCAAGGGATACCTCGAAAATCTCGACGGTCAAATGGTACTTCACCTGAAGGGGACCCCATACGAAATGGGCTATCAGCATGGCGTGCTGCTGAAAGACCACGTCAGGGCCAACCTGCTCAGCATCGTCGACAATCAGACCGACAAAGGCAAGTCGCCTGAATACCAGATGTACAAAATGCTGCGCGGCGGCATGCAAAAACGCCTGATGCCGCATATTCCCGAACGCTACCTTGAAGAAATGCGCGGCCTCGCGGAAGGATCGGGCCTGGAGTACGAGCAGATTCTGACCGGCAACCTGTTTCCCGAGGCGTTTCATTGCAGCGGCATCGCCCTGATGAAACAGGCGACGCACGACGGATCGCTCTATCACGTGCGGATTCTCGATTACATGACCGACGCGGGTCTGCAGGAGCACGCGGTGGTGATGATCGTCGAACCCGATGGATATAACGCGTATCTCAACGTGGGCTTTGCGGGCTTTATGGGCAGCGTCACCGGCATGAATGAAAAACAGATCGGCATCGGCGAGATGGGCGGCGGCGGCCAGGGCCACTGGGACGGCGAACCCATGGCGTTTCTGATCCGGGACGCGCTGGAGCGCGCCGGCACGCTCGACGACGCGATGAAGATCTTTCGCGATACGCCGCGCACCTGCGAATATTATTACGTGATCTCCGACGCCAAGATTCCCGACGCGCGCGGAGTGTACGCCACGCCCAAACAGATTCACTTCATGAAGCCGGGTGAACCGTACGCCATGTTCGACGTACCGCCCGCCCCGGCGGATGACAGCGGTGGAAACAAGTCGCTGGTAAAGGGATTCAGCATCGAGAAATGCGACGTACAGACCACCCTGGTGGGTGAAGATGGCAAGCCGGTGGCGATGATCAACACCCCTCCGGACGACGCCGTGATTATCTCGGGCCCCGACCGCTACAAGTCCTTCACAGAACGGCTGACCGGCGGAGACGAGTATGGCAAGGTCGATGAAAAGCGCCTGATGGAACTGATCAAGCGCCCGGTTTCAATGAAGGGCAACCTGCATAACGCCATCATGCACCCCTCCACGTTAGACGTGTGGGTCGCGGTGGCGGGCGCGGACGGCGAACCGGCCTGCAACATGCCGTACCGCCACGTCAAACTGGTTAAACAGGACGCGCCAGTACAAACCAGCCTGGCGAAGTAGTCACTTCTCACAAGTCAGCGAATCGATCCGGTTTCACACGGGGCGAAGAATTTTCTTCGCCCCGTTTTTATGACAGGAGCGTTACTTTTCCGCCGAAATCGTCTTTCCACGCGGTTCTTCAACCACAATTTTTGTTTAAAAAAGTAAATAATCAATTCCGGCTGCTTCCATCCCTTGAAAGGGTGGATATCATCTTTTTCTCGTCACCCATCACGCTGACTCCCTATCCCCTTACTCAAAGGTTCTTCGGATGCCTCATCAAAAACTGACCCTTTTCGCCGCTTTTCGTGAAACGTTTCGACAAGGCTATACGCTCGGCGATCTGCGCGCCGACGTTCTCGCCGGGCTGGCGGTGGGCGTCATCGCCGTACCGCTGTCGATGGCGCTGGCCATCACAACGGGCGTACCGCCTCAATACGGATTGTATTCGGCGATGATCGCGGGCCCGATGGCCGCGCTGATGGGAGGCTCGCGCTTTAACGTCACCGGCCCCACGGCGGCCTTCGTGTTGATTCTTAACCCCATCGTCGTTGAACACGGCCTGAGCGGATTGATGATCGCCACCGGCATGGCCGGGGCGATTCTCGTCATCATGGGGCTGTCGCGCATGGGGCGGCTGATTCAGTTCATCCCCTACCCCGTCACCACCGGCTTCACCGCGGGCATCGCCATCGTCATCGCCAGCCTTCAGTTGAAGGATTTCTTCGGCCTGCATCCCGAGCACGCGGGCGAGCAATTCTTCGAACGGCTGTACGTTCTGTACGCCGCCGCGCCGACCGTTCATCCCGCCGAGTTCGCCATCGGTCTGTTGACGCTGGCCGCGATGCTGTTATGGCCTCGGCTGAAGACGCCCGTTCCGCCCCACCTGATCGCGGTGACGATTGGCGGACTGGCGGCGCTGGCGATTCCAGCGATCTGGCCGGGGGTTCAGATCGAAACCATCGGCTCGCGCTTTCAGTATGAATGGAACGGCGTATTGCATCCCGGCATTCCGCCCTGGGCGCCCGCGTTTCACCTGCCGTGGAACTTCAGCGGCCCCGGCGGCCAGCCGCTGACGCTTTCACTCGATCTGATCGAGGGCCTGATCGGCCCCGCCACCGCCATCGCGTTGCTGGGCGCGATCGAATCGCTGCTCTGCGCCGTCGTGGCCGACGGGATGGGCGGCGCGCGCCATAACCCCAATTCGGAACTCATCGGCCTGGGGATATCCAACCTGACGCTGCCCTTTTTCGGCGGATTGACCGCGACCGGCGCCATCGCCCGCACCGCCGCCAACATTCGCGCGGGAGGCCGCAGCCCGGTCGCGGCGGTGGTACACGGCGTGTTCGTGCTGCTGTCGGTGTTATGCCTGGCGCCGATGCTGGCGTACCTGCCCATGTCGGCGCTGGCGGCGCTGTTGCTCGTCACCGCGTGGAACATGAGCGACGCGCCTCATATCGCGCGGGTGGCGCGCATGGGGCCGCGCAGCGACGTCACCGTGCTGGCGACCTGCATCACATTGACCGTGGTGTTCGACATGGTGATCGCGGTGGGCGTGGGGGTCGTGCTGGCGGCGCTGCTGTTTATGCAGCGCATGGCGGCGATCACCGGCGGGCGCTGGCTCGACGAGGGGACGCACATCGCCTTGAGCGAGACGCCGCCGGGCGAAGTGATGGTGTATGAGATCGACGGGCCGTTGTTTTTCGGCGCGGCGGAAAAAGCCATCAGCACGCTTCGGCTTTACGACCCCAAGCCGCGCGCGGTGTTAATCGATATGGAAGATGTTCCGGTCATCGACATGACCGGGCTGGTGGCGCTCGATTCCGTCATCCGCACGCTGCATCAGGATCATATCCACGTGGCTCTGGTGGGCGTCGCGCCGCAACCCTCCAAAGCGTTGAAGCGGGCGGGCATCCACGCACGCGACGGTCAGCTGGAGTTTCACTCCACCCTCAAGGACGCCTTCACATCATTCAAACAGCAGGCTGTTCTGAATGCCTGAATACTGCAACATTTGATTGCACCCAAACAAAAACCGGGAAGGTGAAAACCTTCCCGGCCGATGGTGCGCGAGTACCCGATTGAGCGACGCCGTTCACGCGATCTGGCATGAACGCCGCTCCATCGAGTTTTATCCTCTCTGTTTCATGCGGTTTTTCTTAAGACGTTTAACCGCTTTAAGGTGCTTTTTACGCTTTTTCACGCTGGGTTTTTCATAAAAAGCGTTTTTGCGGATGTCTTGAGGAATCGCTTCCTTAATGCATTTCCGCTTAAAGCGTTTTAGCGCAGTCTGAATATCCTCGTCGTCGCGGACTTCGACTTCTACCACGTTATATCACGCGCCTTTCTGTTTGGGGATGGTTTCCGTGATTTCTATCGCCGCCGGACGCGGCGTCCTGCATAGAAAAAAGGAAACTCGCGCAAGAACATAGTATAAACGCCCCCTCACGAGAATCAATCCACAACCGCAGCCAGCGGCCGGGGCGGGTCTTTGGGTTGTACAAACCTAGCGCGCCCGTCGGTTGCTGAGAATAGAGAGATCAAGCAACATTTTCGGAATCTTCCGAAATAAGGGACGCGGGAAAAGCCCAGACGACTCATGGAAAAAGTTGGTGGGTCGCAGGGGTGCGTAGCACGCGCCTATGCTCTCTTATTCAATCACGAGCTAACGAACATCCGCGAATTTCACGACAAACCAGCCTTTTTTCGTGTCATTCTGATTTTTTGTGTTTTCGTGATTCAAAGACGAACAAAGCGATTCCGTTAGGCGCTGAGAATAGAGAGATCAAGCAGCGTTTTCGAAATCTTCAGAAATGAGAAACGCGGACGCCCGCTTAATATCGGCGCAGGTATCCACCCGACGGCTTGCGGCGATCGGACAGGCTATAGGTTCGAAAGGTCAGGCTGTAGGGCGTGTTGCTGAAGCGCATGCCGTTGGCCGCGCGCATCATGTTATCGATCTGAAAGCGGTATTGCGCGTCGGGCCGCAACAGCACGTTCACAATGATGGTCATGCCCGCGCCGTTGGGACGGTATTCATAAATCGGAATCGAGTCGGGATTGGGCCTGAACCGCACCGCTCGTTCAAAAGAGACCGGGTCGACCGGGGCGTTGGTTTCAATGATGAACGGGTTGCTGGGCGCGGGGAAAAAGTCGCGGTCGCCTGAATCGGGCACAGTGCGCAGAATCAGCGGACCATCGGTGGTGAAAGAGAAAGTGAAGGGCTCCAGCATGGGGACGCCTTTGGGCGTGCGCGCTTCGGGCAGAATGGTGACGGCGTATCGCGTGTTGAACTGCACCGGGTTCTGCGTTTCCTGAGGCAGGCGGATATGCAGCACGTCAAAGTTGGAGAGCTCGCTCTCGCGGTCGAAGAACGCCTGAAAATCGACGGGCGGATCAATGCGGATCGATCGTTTGACGCTGTCGCCCAGCATGCGCTCGCTGAACCGGACCAGCACATCGACCCAGCGGGTGATGGGAACCTTGCGCGTACCGTCGCGCGGAAAGGTCTCAAGCACATAAGGCGGCTCGACGTCTTTGCGCAATACCATCACGTCGAGCTGCGCGGTCTGGCCGGGCATCACCGGTACGCCGCCGAGATACTCGGTGGTGTATCCGCCCTTAGAATAGATCAGCTGATACGCGCCGACGGGAACTTTCTCAAGCACGAATTCGCCGTTGATGTTAGTGACGGCGGTGAACGAGGTTCCTTCAATGGCGACGGTGATTCCGCCGTGATCGACTTCGCCCTCCAGCAGGGCGACGCCGCGAATGGTTCCGGTCTGATCGGACTGGGCGGTATTGGTCGCGCTGAGGGTGATATCGGGCGCCTGCAAAACCTGATCGGCCGAGATGCGCACTTTTTCAACCTCTTCGGTGGCGTAGCCGGGGTGTTCGGCGGACAACGTGTATTCGCCTTCAGGGATCGCGATAAACATATATCGCCCGTCTTCACCCGTAACCACCGACTGCGACACGCCCAGCAGGCGGACCAGGGTGTTTGCGTGATTGGTCTGGTTTTCGAGATAAACCCGGCCCTGCAATATACCGACGCGATCGGCGCTGGCTTCTTTTTCAAGCGTGATATACCCCACGCTCTGAGTTGAACCCTCTTCAGACGACATAACATCGGGGAGCTGCCGGTCGACGTAACCGGAACGTGAGAAGATCAGGGTGTAGGGCCCCGCGTCAAGCCCGTGAAGAATGTACGCACCCGTCGCCGAAGTGACGGTGAACTTGTCAGGATGTTCGCTCAGCGAAACGCGGATGCCTGAATGATCGGTCTCGCCTTCGAGAAAGGCTCCCCCCCTCACCATGCGGTCGCCCAGCGAGGGGCCGCCGTTGGACGCGTCAGGGGATTCGTCTTCCTTCGGCGTCTCACTGTGCAGAACAACCTCCTCAACCGAGGTTTCACGGCCATCGCGAACCTCGACGCCGTCTCGCGTCGCGGGGAGGTAGCCTTCTTGAAAATAGAGCAATTTGTATTCGCCGGGCGGCGCGTTTTCGATCTTGTAATAGCCGGTGGTATTCGTTTCAGCGCTCAGGTTTTTACCCACCACGCTGACGACGATGCCCTCGTGGGTCGACTCCCCCTCCGCCGTCACAAAGCCGCTGATGACGCCGGCGGGGATGTGTATCTCTTTCAACGAGATCGAGCCGACGTCGACCTCCCCGCCCGGGGGGACCTCGACCTCATCGCGCCGTTCCTCATACCCTTCCATCGCCGCGACCAGGGTATACGTGCCCGGCTCAACGCCGACGATGCGAAAACCTCCCGCCGCGTTGGTCGACGCGCGAAACTGCGTTCCGGGCAGGGTGATCTCCACGCCTTCCGAATCGGCGCGGCCCGGCAGCGTAACCGTACCCGTCACCGCACCGGGGCGGTTTTGCGAACACCCCGCCGCCGCGAGGCCGAGCGCCGCGATCAGAAAGAACAAAATACGCGTATGGGAGTTGAATCGAATCATATACATCGTCATCCATATAACGGCTCAGCCTCAGCGGCCGATAGCCCCGCCGGTAAAAAAACACGAATTCCCGATATACGCGCCCGAGGGATTGCGAAAGACGCGCACGGGCGGCGGCATACCCTGCCTGTAAGAGATAGTATGAGAGAATGGGGCAAAACGCAAACCGCAAAAATTCTCGCCCGTTCTCCTCAAGGTTTTCAGGTTTTTTCGGTAAGATGAAGCCGATGCGCGACGGACTGAACCGCTTCAGAAACCCCGATCGCGCCACAACCTGACCGAAGACGGATTATCACGCGGTTCCATGACTCAAAGCCAAACCTCCACACTCGCGCGCCGGCTCACCGAAGCCGCCGCTTTCATAATTTTAGCGTTGTTGTTATGGCATTTCCGTTCATGGAATACGGGAATCGGCGACGGGGAGTTCTGTTGCAAGCAGACGATCGGCGCGGTGGCTTTTCCTATAACCCTGTCGCGCTCGTTTCTGACTTACGCGCTGCATCGCGCGATGTTTCAGACGTTGCATCCGGCGCTGCACTGGTGGGTGGAAGACATCATCGCGCTGTCGTCATGCGCGGCGGGCGTTGTGTTTTTCTGGATGCTGTATCAACTCGCCCGGCACGCGGCGCGCGACCGGTTTGAATGGTTCGCGATTCTGCTGTTTCCGGCCTCCTCGCTGCTCTTGCAGGTGTGCTGCGGCCATATCGAGTTTTACTCATGGCTTTGCGCCGCGCTGATGGCGAGCGCGTATTTCGCCTGGCGCTGCATCGAATACGGCGAATCGCCGCTGGCGGCTTCGGCGGCGATGGCGCTGGCGGGCGGATTTCATTCAAGCGGGGTGTTTTATTTTCCCGCCCTGCTCACGCTGCCGGTATTGCGCCGCAAAGACGCCCGCTTCACGCGGCAAGACTGGGCGCGCATCGCGATCTTCATGGGGTTGTACCTCATCACCGCCGTACTGCATCGAAAACCCGGCCTGTGGCTGCCCGAACTGTTTTCTCCGGTCACCAATTTTCCCGTCGCGGTGGTTCTCGCGGCGGCGGCGTATCTGGCGTTGACGCCGCAAGCGGTGAAAGACTACCTCGCGCCCTGGTGGAACGTTTATCTGCCCTGGCTTGGTCTGTATACGCTGCGCGCCACGCTCAATCTGCGATCGGAGCCTCTATTGGAACACATCGCGCCGCTGGGCGAACCCTACGACCACGGCGCGTATCTGTACGAGTTTTTTTCGTGGGATCACCTGTACGACAAGACGATGTTTCACCTGTGGATCGCGCCCTTCGGCCTCGCACTGTTGATTCTGTTTTTATGGAGGGCGCCCAGGCGCGTTTTGAGCGACCGATGGCTGCACTATCTCGTTCACCTGTGCGCGTGGACGATGGTGTGGACGATTATTTTTTACCCTCAATTGCGCACGCGCGACTGGGACCTCTTCGCCAGCATGGGCATCGCGCTGAACCTGTTCGCGCTTTTCGCCGTATTGAAACTGGCGCCGCGCGGACTGATTCGATGGGCGGTCCCGCTGGGGATCGCGGTGCATCTGTGCATTTCGCTGCCCGTGATTTACCGTAATTCGAGCATCGGCGTCGACCGGGGATACGCCACCGTTTCGTTTGAATCGACGCCGACCGGCGGGCGCGCGTACCTGCGCGGTCTCAGGCTGGGCGATACGCCGGTCAGTCAGCCGAACATCCGCACGGGAATGGCTGACGTCCGCGTCCTCTCGCCCGTGCTGGGGTATGGCTCATGGAAAGAGGAAATTCACCTGAAAAACGGGGAATCGTATCATTTCGCCCCGGTGCTGCCCAAGGTCGATCTGCCTCCGATTCCGGGTGAAGACGATCGCGAGGCGGACTCCGGCGAAGAAGACGCCGGGTAATCTTCTTTTCAACTGAATGGTAAATGGGGAGAGACTGTTTATGAACGCGATCGCGTCTCTACTATGGAAAGCCCGCTGGCCGCTGGCGTTCGCGGCGGCGATCGCTCTAGCCGTTCTGTTGCGACTGCCCCGGCTCGAAGACGGGCATGTGGATGAAGTCCACACGGTGGGGCGCTCGCTGCAGATGCTTTATACCGGCGACTTCAGCCCCCATTTTTATCAATACCCCACAGGCGGGCTGTATTATTGCCTCGGCGCCGATATTCTCGCGCTGGCGAAGATCAGCCGCGAAGTCACGCAGGGCAATCAACTTCAAGACATCTCTCCGCTCGACAAACTGAAGCAGGACGCCCCCGCGCCGATCAAGACGTTTCTGTTTGACGGACCGCAGTCCGATTTTTTTAAAGCCTTTCTGCGCCAGGTGCGTTTTTATTTTATGCTGATGGTTCCGGTTCAGATTCTCATCCTCGCGTATCTGGGCCGCAAGTTAAACCTGCTGGCGCCCGCGCTGGCGGCCTCGCTTTTTCTCGCCTTTTCATCCGCGAGCCGTCTGGAATCGACCTACGCGGCGGTGAACACGCCCTGCGGCACGTTTTATCTGCTGGTTATCGCCGCGGCCGCGTGGTTCGTCACCCGCCCGGCGCCGCGCGCGTTGTGGGCGTGGTACGCCCAACTGGCGGCGCTGGGGTTGTTGTGCGGTTTCGCGGTGGGTTTCAAATACAACGCGGGCGTGATCTTTCTGGTTCCGATGGGTTACGCCTGGTACGCGATGCGCGGGATCGGCTCGGTGAAATCGCGCTTTGAAGTCTGGCTGGGCGGAACCGCGTTATCGTTCGCGTTTCTGATCGCGGGATTCTGGACCTTGACGCCCTACTGGCTCGATGATTTCGCCATCTTTTCGCGCGACGTGCTGCAGAGCATCTGGCACATGCAGGTGGGCCACGCCGATTACAACTCGTTCACGCCGGGGCTTCAGATGGGTTACATCGTTATCCGGTGCGTAGCCGACCAGATGGCGTGGACGGGGATCGGGCTGACTCTGCTGGGCCTGGGGTACCTTGGCTGGACGGGCTTTTTCAAAGAATTTGAACGGCGTGGAACATTCGTTACGCTGGGGCTGACGATGGCGTCATGCGCCGCGTTTCTCGTTTTGATGTCGAAACAATCGACCTTCTGGTCGAGAAATTTCTGCATCATCTGGCCCGCGCTGTTTTTTGGATGCGCCTCGGTCTGGTGGTACGCCGCCGAGCAGATCGCGAAGAGACGCGGCGTCCGTAACGTCGAGCGTTTTCAGTGGATCGCGCTGGCCGTCATCACCGTCGTCTGCCTGCTGAAGGCGAACTGGCTCGACATTGTATTGAATCCCAATCGTGAATGGTGGAGGTAAGAGCCGATGGAAATGACGAACGGGCTGACCCGGCGCGCGTTTAACGCCTCGCTGGCGCTGGGATGCGGCGCCGCGATGAGCCCCGGCTTGACCGCACGCGCCGCCGAACCGATGGAAGACTGGCGCCGCGAAGCGCTCGAAGCCGCGCTGAAAGCGGCGGAACGAAACTACGACCCCGCAGAACACATGCTGCGGAGCCATTCATCCAGCGTGGGATATCACACTACGCTGAAAGCGGGAACGCCCATCCATGACACGCGCTCATCAGTCACCTACGCCGCCGCGCTGCTTGATTCGGGCAAGAAAGACGATCTGGAACGGGCTCAGGACATTCTGCGCAAGATTATCAGCCTGCAAGATCAGAACCCGGACAACAAAACGTATGGAATCTGGTCGTGGTATCTGGAAGAACCGCTCGACGTCATGTCGCCGCCCGACTGGAACTGGGCCGACTTCTGCGGCGTTCAACTGGTTTCGTGTCTGCTGAACCACGCCGATCGGCTGGGTGATGATCTGCGCGAACAAACGCGCGGCGCCCTGCTCAACGCGGCGCGATCGATCAAAAAACGTAACGTGGGGCCGGGTTATACCAACATCGCGGTGATGGGGACCTATGTCACCATGATGGCGGGCCAGCTGCTCGGCGATGACGAACTGCTGCAATACGCGAAAAAACGGCTGCGCGCCTTTTACGACGCCACCATGGAGACAGGGTCGTTCACCGAATATAACAGCCCCACGTATACGCTGGTCGCCCTGACTGAAATCACCCGCATGCGCATGCACTTCACCGATCCCGAAGCGGTGAAACTGGCGGATGAGTTAAACGCGACGGACTGGAAGCACACCGCCGTCCGCTTTCACCCCCCCACCGGACAATGGGCCGGACCGCACAGCCGCTGTTATCGAACCCTCATCGACGATGACAGCGAGATATTCAGGGTGCTCGAAACGGCGACCGGGCTGCAGGGGAAATTTTATTTATCACGCCCCATCGATCTGGGACTCGACCGGTACCGTTTAGATTTCAGCATTCCGGATGAGCTGATTTCGTACTTTATTGAATTCAAACAGCCGCGCTCGGTTGTAGAGACCTTCAGCAAGCGAAAAAATAACAACGTAACCGGCTCGACGTATCTCCACCCCAAATACAACCTGGGCGCGGTGAACCTGGGCGACTTCTGGGTTCAGCGGCGTCCTCTGCTGGCGTATTGGGGCGAACGCTCGGCGCCGCGATATCTGCAAGTTCGCTTTCTGCATGATGGATACGACTACTGCTCGGCGATTCCTCTATCTCAGCAGCATGAAGGCAACTTGCTGTGTCACGTCGCATTCGCCACCAACTACGGCGATACGCATGTCAGCCTCGATAAAGTGAAGAACGCGACAATCGAGGCGAAAGATCTGCGGCTTCGATTTGAATTTGGCGGCATACAAAACATCAGTCTGCCGAAAGTCGACTCGACCCCGGACGGCCCGATCCACATCGAAGAAGACGGCGTCTATATCGTCATCACGCCCCTCGGAGGCGTTTTCGGCGGCGCTGACTGGCGATGGCTTGGCGGGCAGGGCGGCGGGCAGGCATGGGTCGACGCGGTCGCGCTGAACGAGAATGAGCCGCGCTCCGTCGATTTCAGCAGGATGAAAGCCGCCTGGCTGGCATTCGCGCTTCAGATCGGCGCCAAGGGAGAAGACAAACCGCCCATCAAAAGCGCAAAATGCGTTATTGACGACGCCACGGGGCGGATCACATCAACCTGGGCGCTTCCCGGCAAGACGCTGTGCGTTTCGACGCTGGCGACGCCCTCCGAACTGGGGCGGTTATGGGACACGCTTGAGACCGCGTAGCATTGAATCATCTTCTTAAAACAAAAAGCCGGTCGTTTGACCGGCTTTTTTTGTTTGCGTCATTCGTGGTTGAAACCTTTATTGCCCCAGACGATAGTTGGGCGCTTCTTTGGTGATGAAGACGTCATGCGGGTGGCTCTCTTGCAGGCTGGCTTGAGTAATCTGAGTGAAACGGGCTTCTTTATGGAGATCGGGGATGGTGCGCGATCCGCAATAGCCCATACCGGCGCGCAGCCCGCCCACCAGTTGAAACACGATTCCGGACAGATTGCCTTTATACGGCACGCGGCCTTCGATTCCTTCAGGGACGAGTTTCTGTTCTTCCATCACCTCGCCCTGACCGTAGCGGTCTTTGCTGCCTTCTTTCATGGCGCTGACCGAACCCATGCCTCGATAAACCTTAAAGGTGCGCCCGCCGTAAATGATGGTCTCACCCGGCGACTCTTCCGCTCCGGCGAACAGGCTGCCGATCATGACCGAGTCGGCTCCCGCGCCCAGCGCCTTGACGATATCGCCTGAATATTTGACGCCGCCGTCGGCGATGAGTTTGGCGTCGTAGCCGTCCATCGCGTTAGCGCAGTCGAACACCGCCGAAATCTGCGGCACGCCCGCGCCGCTGATGACGCGCGTGGTGCAGATCGAGCCCGGCCCCATGCCGACCTTAACCGCGTCGACTCCCTTGTCACACAAGAACTTGGCGCCGTCGGAGGTGGCGACGTTACCCGCCACCACCACCGCGTTGGGATATTCTTTTTTCACGCGGACCACGGCGTCGCCCACGCGTTTGGTATAGCCATGAGCCGTATCGATCACCAACGCATCGACGCCCGCCTGAAGCAGCGCTCCAGAGCGCTCGACCGCGTCTTCTTCACTAACGCCGATCGCCGCCGCGACGCGCAACCGCCCCAGCGAATCTTTGGCCGCGTAGGGAAATTTGCGTTTCTTTTCGATGTCTTTAATGGTAATCAAGCCCTTCAGATTGCCATCGCTATCGACCACGGGGAGTTTTTCAATGCGATGCTGGTGGAGTATTTTCTGCGCTTCTTCCAGCGTGGTGCCGACCGCCGCCGTGACCAGGTCATCTTTGGTCATGAACTCGCGGATCGGAATCTCATGCGCTTCGTCGGTTTTCAGAAAGCGCAGATCGCGATTGGTGAGAATACCCACCAGCCGGCCTTTTTCGGTGATCGGGATTCCAGAAATACGGAAGCGCGCCATCAGTTCCAGCGCGCGGTCGATGCTCTCGTCCGGCCCGAGAGTGAAGGGATCGACGATCATTCCGCTTTCAGAACGCTTGACGTGATCGACCTCCGCCGCCTGGTGCTTGATCGTCATGTTGCGGTGGATGACGCCCATGCCGCCCTCTTGCGCAATCGCGATGGCGAGGCGCGATTCAGTGACGGTATCCATGGCGGATGAACACAGGGGAATGGAAAGGTTGATGTCTTTCGCGAAGAAGGTTGAAACGTCAACTGTGTTGGGCAGGATTTCAGAATAGCCGGGCAGCAGCAGCACATCATCAAAGGTGAGCGAGACGGAGACGAATTTTTCTTCGCGTTTCATCATGGGTCGATCTATCCTCTATCGGATGGTTCATCAGGCGGAATACAAGCCAGATATCGTCTGGCGATCACCCCGCCGCCGTTCCGGATCTTGTTTCATCGCGATCGTTCGCTTTTAGCATGCGATTGCCGATGGATGCCTCTCCTGCATTGTACCGCTCTATTTTCCGCCGAGAATCCCAAGGAGCCGCATCGTCTCGATTCGACGAGTCAATCCGCCATTCAACCGCGATTCAATCGTAGATTATCCTGCGGGATAAAACAAACAGGCCGGCGAAAACGCCGGCCTGAATTGAGTAACCAAACTTTTGTAAAACGAATCGCCGTAACAGAGCGAATCGTCTCTTTACTGGAGCGGAACCGTCGCGCTTCCCGATCCTCCGACTTCAACTTCACCGATGATACGGAACGAGTTGATGGTCGTGTTCAAGGGAGTGCTGCTGCCTCCACCCGTATTCAAAACCGTAAAGCGAATCGAAAAGAGGACAATGTTACCCGTGGTGTCGGTCATTTGTGTGGCGCGAGCGGTCACCTGGCCCTGCGAGTTGATTATATCCGCGTTGTTGGAGCCAAATGACGGACCGGAAGAAACCGATTCAGCGCGAAGAATCGCTGGGTTGTATGAAACCGTCACGCTGTAATCAGCAAGACCGGACGCGTTTTTATCAACGGCGACAACCGCATCAAACGAGTCGTTCACCGCGTACGGGCCGCCCGTGACGCCAATCGTCAGATTCTGAACAGGCTGAGCCGTCGGAGCCGGAGTCGCCGTGCTGGCGGGTACTGGAGTCGACGTCGGCGAGACGCTAGCCGGAGTCGGAGTGGCGGTTGCTTCGCCTCCAGGGACCGGGGTGGGGGTACCTTCGGCCGGAACTGGAGTTGCGGTGCTGTCCGCAGGAACCGGGGTCGCGGTCGCATCAGCCGGAGCCGGAGTAGGTGTCGCATCACCGCTCACCGGCGTCGCCGTCGCTTCCGGCGTGGCGGGAGTCGGAGTGGCTTCCGCCGGAACCGGGGTCGCGGTCGGCGTTACGTCAACAACCGGGGTCGCCGTCGCGGCCGGTTCAGGGGTCGCGGTGGGTTCGGGTGTCGGCGTTTCCGTCACCGTCGGAACCGGGGTGTTGGTCGGAACCGGTGTCGGAGTGAACGTCGGGGTCGGCGTGGGGGTTACGTCGATATGGGACTGATAAGGTGAAAATTCGAGGTCAATCGCCTCCCACTTCGCCAATGAAGACTGAGGATTGGGCAGGAAGAGCGAATCACCCGGAATCGCGGGAACCGAACCGTACTTGGTAACGGAGCCGAAGCGGTCAAGCACGTACGCACCCACAATCTTCCCGTCCGAACCCGCGACCAGCGTCAGGTCGCGCGCCAGATCGAAGCCGTAGAACGGAATGTTCTTGAACATATTCACGTCGGCGAAGTTATCAGCCATCGTGGTACCAACCGCGTTGACGACATAGATATCGCCAAGGCGGGTCAACAGCGCGTAGCCGGCGCCATTGGGGAAGACTTCAAAATCAACCGCCAGGTCATAACCGAAGTACGGAGCGTTCACGGACGGATCCATACGGCCCGTCGCGGCGTTTTCCCACGGAGCGGGAACCGGAACGCCGTTGTCTTCAACCATCGAGTGAACGGCGCCATAGCCATCGAGAATGGCGTAGCCCTTCGTCACCAGAACGCGCTTGGTGTAGTTCGGTGAAGAGACGTCGAGGCGGCTGTCAGGAATAGCGATGGGTTCATACAGAACCGACGTATCGGTTCCATTGTCGGTCACGCCGTTGGCGACCGCCAACTGTTCACGCGTCTTCGAATCGTTGACCAGCTCAGGCGTCATATCGACGAAATCGCTGATGACTTCGAGGTCGCGCGCGATGGGGAGCGAAGAGAAGTAAGGGGCGGCGTGTTTGTACTGCGAATCCGTCCCTGCGTAATCTTCGAGATAAACCGGCTTGAAGCCGACGATCTGCTGGAAGAGGTCGATACCCTGCGTGCTCAGCGCGCGGGAGACGATGCCGCTGGGGTCGCCGTTGTACAGGTCGACGGTTTCAACATGGCTGGGGGTCGTATTGTTCTGGAAGACGTTCAGCAGTTCACCATTGTTAAGGTAATGAACGCCGCCGAACACGTCGAGAACATAGGCGCCCTGGAAGGCGTTGGTGGCCTGACGCCAGTCGACCGCGGGCTCGATATCGCGGGCGAGACCGTCATCGTTTCCGCCCAGTTTCACATAGTTCACTCCCGCAGGGGCGATATCGGCCAAGGAGAACGGGAAGTAAACCATGCCGACCTGACTGCCGGGGTGAGCCGCGTTGTATTTCACAATCGAGTTGAAGTAATCGAATTTGGGGCCGTTCGCCGGGTTTTTAACGCCGATGCCGGGAGCGACGCGGTCCTGATCGCCCGCGCTCGGGCCGGTAACGATATCGCCGGGGCCCTGAACGTCAACGGTGTGATAGCCCGCGTATTTATCGAGAGCCATCAAACCGGTCAGTTCACGCTTGCTGTTACCGACGGGTTCGATATCGCGCATCGCGTCGAAGCCCAGGTAGAACATGCTGAGCGTGACGGGCATGCCGTTGCGGTCGACTTCAAACAACTTGTTCAAGCCCACCGGAAGCGACGGATCACTGACGGTTTTCATCAGGCCCATGCGGTCGAGACCGATGACGCCGTCAATCAGGTTCGAATCGAGCGTCGCGGACTGGCTTCCACCCGCGTCGAAGCGACCGGCCGGGGTTTCGGGGCCGTATCCTGGAGGCCAAGCGTGACCGAAGTCCATCGCGACCCAGTCATAGGCGAGTTTCTGCGGGCTGCCGCCCGAGGTACGGCGGAAAGCGATTTCATGGAACTGGCCGACGCCGATGTCATCGGTGCGGACCGATTCGTAGACCTTTACGCCGTTCTGCCACCCCTGAACGAGCGACATGCCATCGTTGGGATCGTCATCAATCACAACGATACGGAGGATCACCCACTTTTCAAAACCACCCGTGCGGGTGTCGTTATTGGTTCCGTTTCCGTTACGGCCATCGTTGGTCTGGCCGAATTCCCAGCCGGCGGGTCCGGCGGTTCCCTCAGCCACGTGACCCAGCGTCCAGTAAGGAACGCCATTAGGATCGGTTCCGTTGGTGCGGATATCGACCACGGATTTTTCGCTGTTGGTACCGAGGTCTTTGATGCGCATAACCAGCGTCATGCGGCCGGTCCACTTGTCATAGATGTTTTTAGCGACGACGTAACCCTGAGCCGAATTGGGCGACCCTGAGTTATCGTCGAGCCGCGACCAGATACCGCCAACCTGCGCATCCATCGAAAAGCTGATGGATTCATAAGCAAGGTTGCCCGCTTCCTGTACTTCCCAATCGGTGCGGCCGTTGGAAATCAGGGTGGTGGGGAGCACGTCGCCGTTATAGACGAAGCCCCAGCCCGCGGTGTCAGAGAGGCCGTTCGGCGTCTGAGGGCCTTTACCCGGTGCGTACGCGGAGTTAAACGCGGCGCGCGCCCAGGAGAACTGGTAATTTTTAACCGGCGTGGCCGCCTGAATGGAAACCGAAACGGGTTTGACTCCACTCTTGGTGAAGTTCACCGCGCTGTCGTACACCTTGGAGCCATCGCGATAGCCCTGAACGCGGAGCGCGGAATCGGCGGGATTCGCATCTACCACAACAACGCGAAGGATCGCCGATTCATGGATGCCGCCGGTTGAGACGGCGCCCACGGCGCTGGAGTAACCAGATTCAGACGAATCGTTCGACGAGAACGTCCACCCTTCGGGGTTCTGCCCCAGAACCCACGGGACGACCTGATCGCCCACCATAAAATTAATCGTCAAGGGCGCGGTGGCCTCGCTTACGCCGAGGTCAGTGGCCTGCATCACGACGGTCATGTTGCCCGACCAGGCGTCGGGTCCGCTGTAGGGGAGAACCAGATCGCTCTCCGGCGGAGCGTCAACGGACGCGTCCCAACTCTGCGATTGAACCGGGACGGCTAAACCGCACACAAACAGCAACGGAAGTGCACACGCTACGATCCATTTCTTCATGGGGCTATTTTCACCTCTTTTGAAGTCGTCCATTCGAAAGACACACAGTCCCGAGGAGTCGAACCGTCTTAGAGCCTTATAAATTCCGTTCATTTGGCCCCCTCTGATCAAGCAGCCATCACCTCGCCATAATGAGCGGGGCACGAAATTCAGACAAAAGCCGGACAATTATAATACTAGATTAAGGAATTTGGCAACAATGTCAAGAAAAAAAGGGACTTATCGCCAATTTTCACCGTGATTTTTTCACGCCGGGCGATCTCTTGTTTTTCCATCCATTCAAGCCTGCCGACCGCGAAAACACAATAATTCAGGCGTTTTCAGAGTCTTTATTCCAGAATTCCACACAAAGATTCACCGTCTCAGACCTCATTCGCGGCCCGGACGTTTTTTAAAGAAAACGATATTGGCTTCCAAACCACACAAAAAAACTAGACGGATTCTTGGCGAAACTATCGCAAGTATCTTAAACCCAAATTCTTGCGATGCAAGTACTATTCCCTTCGAGGACCGATTCCCCCGCTCACCGATATTTTCGGCGAATCGGGATGAAATGTTATTGTTTTCACGCATACCGGCGATTTTTCAGCGCGGGTTCGGCGCATCACTGAATGAACCGGCTCGCAAAAACGCTGGACTTTTTTGCATGATCGGGCAAAATTGTCCAAACGAAAAGCGGATCGGAGTGGAATGGGCTTGCCTGAATCGGATTATTGAGCCTCATATCCGCTTACGTTTCACTCATCAACAAGGACCGCCATTTGACAAGAATCGCAGCGATTGAGGGCGGGTATTTACAGAAATATTGTTAGCAATTCGGCTGACAGCCAGCCATTCACACGGAGATCCCAGTGAAAATCGACAAACAAGATGAACGTCCGGATCACGCGCCCGGGTCAGAAAAAGATGAACATCCCCGGCGCGCCCTGATTGACGACGAAGCGCCTGAAAGCGAAGAACCCGCGCCCCCCGCGGAACCAAAACCGGAGATCGCGATCCTCGCGCCGCTAAGCGGCTGGGGAGGCATTCTGTTTATCGCCGCGATATTTATTTATTTTATGTTGGCGATATCGTGCATCGATGGGAAATACGTCGATTTCAGCGACGGAAACTACCTCTATCTCTCATGGAGACTGCTGCATGGCGCGGTTTTGTATCAGGACCTGCCCAGCCCGCAGCCGCCGTTTCTTCTGTTCTGGGGGGCGGCATTGATGGGGCTCGGGGGAGGCGACCCGATCCTGATCCGGCTCTGGCAAGTGGTTCAGCACGCGCTGACCGCCTGTTGCGTGCTCGGCATTACACGGCGGCTGTTTCCTCAGGGCTCCATGAGCCTCGCGGCGGGGATCATCTATTTATTTTTGCCCGAAGGGGTGTGGTGGGCGTCGGGTTTCACCTCCGAACCGCCGCTGATCCTGCTCCAGTCATTCAATCTGCTCCTGTTTCTGACCGCGATTCAGAGCAACAAGCCTTCTTCAGCCCTGTACGCCTCGGGATTCGTCTCGGCCATGTGCCTTTTCATCAACATGACCGCCCTGCCCTACATCATGCTGCAATGGTTTTTTATCTGGTATCGCTTCAAGCCTTTACTGCGTTCATGGAGCACATGGCTGTGTGTTCCCGCGCTGGTGGTATGGCTTCTGATGTACGTCTACAGCGGCGGACAATATATGGAGCACGTATTTTTCAGGCAGGTCGGCACCTTTCCGTCTGAAAGCGTGTCGGCGCTGATCGGCTATTGCATCAGCAAGTTAATGAGCGAGGGCGGCGACATTCTCTTCTGGGAGGGCGGGTTCGTATTCGCTTCGATGGCGGGCATTCTGCTCTACGCCGGCGACGAAACCAAGCCCCGGCTGGCGCGCGAATACGTCGCCTGGTGGGGAATCTTTTCGCTCGGTTCCATCATCTTCGTCACCAAGGGCGGGACGGTGGAATACATCTTCACGCTGGGCGAGCCCGCGGTGGCGGTATTCGCGGCGTTCTTCTTCATCTCGATTTTTATCGCATCGGGCTCTCCGCTCAATCTTCGCGGCGCCCTGAAAGATCCACTCTCGTTCGCCAAGGCGACGCTGTTGATCTGTCTGGTGGCGCCGGGGGTGGCGATGAAGCCGATGCAACTGCTCTATTACACGTTCACCAATTCGCGCGTCGTGTATGAATTATCAAGCAGCGAGATGGACAAGGTGAACGACTATGTTGAACGGCACACCAGTCAAGACGACGCCATTCTCGCCCCGCCCTATTACGCCTATACCGCGCGGCGGCGCATCGCGAACGACATGTCGTCGCTTTTTATTTTGTTTCACGCCTATCACACCGACCTCGAACGGTTGAAGAAAAACCGGGACCTGCCATTCGCCGATGGATTGCCGGGACGCGACGCGACGGCGCAGGGCGATCTGTTCAGACCGAACTACACGGTCGACGCCGTGCTGAATCTGGATGCGCTGTTCGCCCGGGAGCCTCAACTGAACGCCCAGTACCCCGCGATCTCGCTGTTTTTATCGTTACGCCAGCAGATTTTGAACGGCGACGTTCGCCTTCTATTGGTAAACAGCCGTCATCCCTTTTTCGGCGTGGCGCCGCTCGATCACGCGATCCGCACCGCCTGCATCCGCGCGCCCGAGCAGCTGAACCTCGCCAATCGGGAGGAAAACCTGATCGCCTACGTGCCAAGATTGTAAAGCCAGGCTGTTTAAAACATTCGAAAAACCGGCCGCGTTGAGCCGTTGTCCTTGAAAAGACGACTCGCGCGGCCATAATTTCCAACGGCGCGCACTCCGAACGCGCCGGGGGCAAAGCCCCATATCCTGCCGAATTATCGGCATTTAAGGAGTCTTCCATGACGACTGTTAGCATGAAACAGCTCCTGGAATCCGGGGTCCACTTTGGTCATCAGACCCGCCGGTGGAACCCGAAAATGGCCAAATACATTTTTGGCCAGCGCAACGGCATCTACATTATTGACCTGAAGAAGACCGTGCGTTTGTTGAAAGAAGCCTGCCGCTTCGTCCGCGACGTGGCGCAGGATGGCGGGAACGTGATCTTCGTCGGCACCAAAAAGCAGGCGCAGGACACCGTCCGCGAAGAAGCGAAACGCTGCGACATGTATTACGTCAATCAGCGCTGGCTGGGCGGCATGTTGACCAACTACCAGACCATCCGCAAGAGCATCGACAAGCTGAAGACGCTTGAAGATCAACTGGGCGACGAGACGAAGATTCAACATATTAAAAAGCGCGAGCGCCTCCAGATGTCACGCGAGAAAGACCGCATGGACAAGTATCTGGCGGGCATCAAGGACATGAAGGGCCTGCCCGACGCGATCTTCGTCACCGACACGCGCAAAGACCACATCGCGGTGCTGGAAGCGCGCCGCCTCGGGATTCCCGTGGTGGCCATCGTCGACACCAACTGCGACCCCGACCTGATCGATTACGTGATTCCCGGCAATGACGACGCCATCCGCGCGGTGCGGTTGATCTCGTCGCGCATCGCCGATTCGATCAACGAGGGCCGCATGGCCGCCAGCGAAGGCTCCAGCAATGACGACGACGATATGGAATCGGCCATGTCAAACGACGACTCCGACGATTCCAGCGACGACGACGACGGCGATGACGCCCCGGCGGTCAGCGAACCGGCGAAAGCCGCGCCTCTGGCGGCGAGCGCGTCCGATGATTCAAGCGACAGCGACAGCGACGACGACAACGAATAAGACCCATTCGAATAAGGAAAGAGCAATGGCCGACATTCCCGCTACATTAGTGAAAGACCTCCGTGAAAAAACCGGCGCCGGCATGATGGACTGCAAAAAGGCGCTGAAAGAATGCGACGGCGATTTTGAAAAAGCGGCGAAATACCTCCGCGAAAAAGGCATCGCCTCCGCCGCCAAACGCAGCGGCCGCCAGACCAAAGAAGGCGTGGTGTTCTCGTACATTCACCCCGGCAACAAGATCGGCGTGATGGTCGAGGTCAACTGCGAAACCGATTTCGTGGCGCGCACCGACGATTTTCTGGCCCTCGCCAAAGACATCGCGATGCACATCGCGGCGTCGAACCCCGGTTACGTGACCCGCGACGAGGTTCCGGCCGATGTGGTCGAAGCCGAACGCGACGTGCTCCGCGGCCAGGCGAAGGAATCGGGCAAGCCCGAAGCCGTCATCGAAAAGATGATCGAAGGCCGGATCAACAAGTTTTACGAGCAGATCTGCCTCCTGGAACAGCCTTTCATCAAAGACATGAACCAGACGGTTGAAGACCTGTTGAAATCCGTCATAGGCAAATTGGGCGAAAACATTCAGGTTCGCCGCTTCGTCCGCTATCAGCTGGGCGAAGAATAAGACGGCTTGCAAAACAAAACCAACTGCGCGGGGAGGCTCAGGCCTCCCCGCGGGGGTTCAGCCTAATGTCAAAACCCCGCAGAGTTCTGCTGAAAATCAGCGGGGAAGCGCTCGCCGGAGACCAAGGTTACGGCGTCAACTTCCCCACCCTGCAATCCGTCTCCCGTGAAATCGCCGCCGCTCACCGCGACGGCGGCCTCGAACTCACCCTCGTCGTCGGCGGCGGCAACATCTGGCGCGGCGCCGACAACACCGTCAACTACATCGAAGAAGCCTCGGCCCATTACATGGGCATGCTGGCCACCGTCATCAACGCGCTCGCCTTTCAGGCCAGCCTCGAACACGAGGGCGTTTTCACCCGGGTTCAATCGGCGATCCGCATGGAAGAACTCTGCGAGCCCTACATTCGGCGGCGCGCCGTCAGGCACATCGAAAAAGGGCGCGTGGTGATCTTCGCCGGCGGAACCGGCAACCCGTATTTCACCACCGACACCGCCGCCGCGTTGCGCGCCATCGAGATCGAGGCCGACGTGCTGTACAAGGCCACCAAGGTCGACGGCGTCTACTCGGCCGATCCCTTCGTCGATAAAAGCGCGGTGCGCTATGATGAACTGACGTACCGCGACGTATTGCAACAGGGATTGCGGGTGATGGATTCGACCGCAATCTCGCTCTGTATGGAGAACAGTCTGCCCATCGTCGTCTTTAACATGACGCGCCCCGGTGAAATAACCCGCGCGCTGCGCGGTGAAAACGTCGGGACGAAGGTGAGGGTGGACGGGAACGAAACGGTGAAAAAACCATGAACAATGAATTTATCGAAGAATGTACTCTCGAGATGGAAGAAGCGGTCGACTGGACCAAGCGGGAGCTGGCCCACCTCCGTACCGGACGCGCCACCCCCGCTTTGCTCGACGGCGTGACCGTCGAAGCCTATGGCGCCAAAACCCCGCTCAAACAGATGGCCAACATCAGCGTGCCCGAAGCGCGCCTGATCGTCATTCAGCCCTGGGACAAAAGCCTGATGGGCGACATCGAAAAAGCCATCCTCAAAGCCGACATCGGCATCACTCCCAATAACGACGGCAAACTGATCCGTCTGCCCATTCCGCCGCTCAACGAAGAACGCCGGCGCGAGTTGGTGAAAATGGCGAAGAAATTCGGCGAAGACGGTAAGATCCGCATTCGAAACCATCGCCGCGAGAGCATCGAATCACTGAAAAAAGCCGCCAAGGAAGGGACCATCCCCGAAGACGACGCCAAGAAGATGGAAGATGAAGTGCAGAAACTGACCGACAAATACGTCAGTTCGATCGACTCCATCCTGAAAGACAAAGAAGACGAGATCATGAATTTCTAAGGATTGGCGTCAACTGTATCCAAATAGAGAAGGGCGGGAGTGACACCCGCCCTTTTGTTTTACGGCCAGAGATATATCACATCAACGCTCGCGTTCTTCATTTATCGGGATTCAGAAAAAGACTCGCGTCAGAGGCCAATGGGCGCGAACGATTCGCGGAATGCCATTGACGGGCGGCGCCGTCCGCTAAGGAGTAACGGCTTCGGTGACGATGGGAAGGTAATAATTGACCGCCACGCCCACCAGCGGAGCCGTGGCGAGCGACAACACCGCCGTCAGCAGGACGCATAAAACCGTAAACCGCTTTTCAGCCGTGCGCCCGTAAAACGCCGCCAGCACCACCGCAAACACGCCGGTGGGCGCGGCCGCCGAGTAAACCAGCGCCTGTTTGAGATACACGTCCTCAATTCCCATCATCGGTACAATGCACAACGCCAGCGCGGGAGAAACGACCAGGCGGATCAGCGCGCAGATCCCGACCCCACCCAGATGGCTAGCCGTCTGATCGAGTTCAAGCAGGTTCATTCCGCGCCCCAGGGTGATTCCCGCCACAATCAACGCCATCGGAATCGTCATGTCATAGAGCGAGTCGACGGTTTCAAGCAAATTGTAGGGCACTTCAACCGCCATCAGCCCCATCGCCAGCCCCGCGATCACCACATAGACCAGTGGCGACCGCAGAACATCGCCGAAGCGCTCGGTCCAATACTCGCGCCCTGAAGCCAGATAAACCCCCAGCAAGGCGAAAACGATCAGGTGAAAGAAGAATATCGAGTTGACGATCGGCACGCCCTGTTGCGGATCGGGCCACATCGGCTGAAGCCGCCGCAATCCATAAAACCCGATCAACACCACGTTTAACAGGTAGATACGGCGCATGGGGAGCGGAACGTTCAACAGCCGCATGACCTGGTGAGTGATAAAATATAGCGCGCTGGTGTGAAACAGGGTGAAAAACAGGATGAACATGAAGTGGTATTCTTCAGCGCGCTGACCCATAGCCACGCGGAAGAGCAACGCGGGGGCCAGAGCAAACAGCGTAATCGCGGCGGGCGAACGGTCTTCAACCCGTGAAATCAACAAGGCCAGCGCCACGCCGATGAGCGGGAAAATCAAGTTTATGGGTTGGTCGATCGCCAGTAACAACACGAGGTCCGTTTGGATCCTCCCATCAGGACATTCTGGCGCGCGAGGCGCGGCCGCTTCCAGTCAACGCAAGTCAATAAAATGGCGAGTTCGTCTTAATTCGGACGCAGGGCATACTATAATGGAAAAATCACCTTGAGATGAAGCCCTCTTGCGTTTACCTCAATCCTAACTACCAGCGAAACCAATATTTATGAACGAGATACTCGTCCGCGGCGCAAAAGAACATAATCTCAAAAATATCGATTTGACCATCCCCCGCGACAAGCTGGTGGTGTTTACCGGGGTCAGCGGCTCGGGCAAGTCGTCGCTGGCGTTCGACACCATCTACGCCGAAGGCCAGCGGCGCTATGTCGAGTCGCTCTCGGCCTACGCCCGCCAGTTTCTCGGCCAGATGGAAAAACCCAAGGTCGATTACATCGAGGGGCTTTCGCCGGCGATTTCGATCGAACAGAAAAGCACCAGCAAAAACCCCCGCTCCACCGTGGGCACGGTAACCGAGGTCTATGATTATCTGCGCGTGTTGTTCGCCCGTTGCGCCACTCCATATTGTCCGGTGAGCGGCAAACCGGTCTCATCGCAGACGGTCGATCAGATCGTCGACCAGATTATGAAACTCAAAGAAGGAACCCGTTTCATGATTCTGGCGCCAAAAGCGCGCGAACGCAAAGGCGAATATAAAGACCTCTTCGATCAGGCCCGCAAGGACGGCTTTGTGCGCGTCCGGGTCGACGGCCACGTGATGGAACTCGAACAGGAGATCAAACTCGATAAAAAACTGGCGCACACCGTTGAGATCGTCGTCGACCGGCTGGTGATGCGCGAAGACGTCGCCTCGCGGCTGACTGACTCGGTCGAGCTCGCGCTCGAACAGGGCGACGACATGCTTTACCTTACCATTCCGGGCGAGAGCGACCGGCTGTTCAGCACCCGCAACGTCAGCCTTGAAAGCGGCATCTCTTACGATGAGCTGACGCCTCAGCACTTTTCGTTCAACCATCCCCTCGGCATGTGCCCGGCGTGCAACGGCCTGGGCCGCAAGATGGAGCTTGACCCCAACCTGATCATTCCCGATCAGGACCGCTCGATCGTCGACGGCGCCATCATCCCGTGGAAAAACGTTTTTCAGGACGACAACGATTCTTACTCAGCGCAGGCGGTGCGGCGCAAGATCGAAGCGTTTTCTGAAAAGCACGGCATCTCGCTGACCGCGCCCTGGAAAAAGCTGAGCAAAAAAGCGCAAAACCTGATGCTGCACGGCGACAAGAAAACCGGCAAAGGCTACCGGGGCATCATTCCTGAAATCGAGCGCTGGTACGAGCGCACTTCGTCGGAAGGTTTTCGCAGCTACGTGCTGGAAAACTTCATGACGCGCGTCGCGTGCGAGGCGTGCGACGGCGCACGGCTGGCGCCCTATCCCGCCGCCGCGCGGTTTGAAGACCTGACCATCCAGACGGTCACCGACTTGAGCGTCTCGAAAAGCCGCGCGTTTTTTGAAGGCGTCAAGCTGACCGGCCAGCAGGAGCAGATCGCGGGCGCGGTGTTGAAAGAGATCGTCAACCGGCTTCGCTTTCTCGACGACGTGGGCCTTGGCTACCTGACGCTGAGCCGCTCCGCGCCGACGCTGTCGGGCGGCGAGGCCCAGCGCATCCGTCTCGCCAGCCAGATCGGCAGCGCGCTGGTGGGCGTTTTGTACGTGCTCGACGAGCCCAGCATCGGCCTTCATCAGCGCGACAACCGCAAGCTGATCGACACCCTGCTTCATCTGCGCGACCTGGGCAACTCGGTGCTGGTGGTCGAACACGATCAGGAGATGATGGAATCGGCCGACTACATCTTCGACTTCGGCCCCGGCGCGGGTCTCGACGGCGGTAACATCGTGGCGGAAGGCCCACTCGCCGCGATCAAAAAAAACAAGGATTCACTCACTGGGGCTTACCTGTCGGGCCGAGAATCGATCGAGGTTCCACCCGAACGCCGCCCCGGCAACGGCAAATTCATCGAAGTGCTGGGGGCGACGGAAAACAATCTGCGGAACATCAACGTCAAGTTTCCGCTGGGCCGCTTCACCTGCGTCACCGGCGTCTCGGGGTCGGGAAAGAGCACGCTGATCACGGAGATTCTGTTCAAGGCGTTGTGCCGCAAACTGCACAACGCGCACAGCATCCCGGGCGCTCATAAAGACATCAAAGGCATCGAACACATCGACAAGGTAATCGAGATCGATCAGAAGCCCATCGGCCGCACGCCGCGCTCAAACCCCGCCACGTACGTGAAAGCCTTCGATCCGATTCGTAATCTGTTCACCCAGATGCCCGAAGCGAAGATGCGGGGCTACAAGGCGGGGCGCTTTTCGTTCAACGTGCGCGGCGGACGCTGTGAGGCCTGCGACGGCGACGGCTGCAAGACGATCGAGATGCACTTTCTGCCCGACGTATACGTCACCTGCGAAGTGTGCAAAGGCAAGCGCTTCAACCGCGAAACGCTGCAGGTCAAATACAAGGGGCGCTCCATCGCCGACATTCTCGACCTGAGCGTAAAAGAGGCCATGTCGGTATTTGAAAACGTGCCTCGCATTTCGCGCATTCTCGACACGCTGATGCAGGTGGGGCTTGAGTATCTTCATCTCGGCCAACCCGCGCCCACCCTCTCGGGCGGTGAAGCCCAGCGCGTCAAACTGGCGAAAGAGCTTTCGCGGCGCGACACCGGCAACACGCTTTACATTCTCGACGAACCCACCACCGGGCTGCACTTCGCCGACATCCAGAAATTGCTGGCGGTGTTGAATCAGCTCGTCGAGCGCGGCAACACCGTGCTGGTCATCGAACACAATCTCGACGTCATCAAGTCAGCCGACTACATCATCGACCTCGGGCCGGAGGGCGGCGACGGAGGCGGGCTGGTGGTCGCGGAAGGCACGCCGGAAGAAGTGGCCGAGCATCCGGGTTCTTTTACCGGCGAATTTTTGCGAAAATGGCTGATGGACGGCCAGACGAAAACCAAAAAGAAAACCGCTTGATTTTTGAAAGGATCTTCTCCCCTACATGACCGAATCAACTCTCAACCGTTCGCAGGGACGCTCGACGCGTGAACTCAGGCCGGTGACATTCGAACGCAACTATCTCGATTTCGCCGAAGGTTCATGCCTGACATCGTTCGGCCGTACGCGCGTGCTCTGCACCGCCAGCGTGGAAGATCGCGTTCCGCCCTTTATTTCCGGCTCGGGACAGGGCTGGCTGACGGCGGAATACGCCATGCTGCCCAAATCGACCCGCGAGCGCATTCACCGTGAGCGCAACAAGGGCGGCCGGGCGCAGGAAATTCAGCGGCTGATCGGACGCTCGTTGCGCTGCGTGGTCGACATGAAAAAGCTGGGCGAACACACCATCTTCATCGACTGCGACGTGATTCAGGCCGACGGCGGAACCCGCACCGCCGCCATCTCGGGCGCGGCGGTCGCACTTCACGATGCGCTGACCTTCATGAAAACCCATGAGCTGATCAAAGAATGGCCGCTGATCGAGATGGTGGCCGCCGTCAGCGTGGGTCTGGTCGACGGTCAGCCCTGCCTCGATCTCGATTACCGGGAGGATTCAGGCGCGGACGTCGATTTTAACGTCGTCAAAACCGAAGGCGGCAAATACGTGGAGGTTCAGGGAACCGCCGAACACGCCGCCTTCGACGCCGGACAGCTGCAATCGCTGCTCGAAATCGCGGACATCGGCATCGGCGAGATCATACGCTCACAACGAGCCGTACTGGGGCTGGAAGAATCCTGCTAATATTCGCTTGCTGTGTAATGCGATTTGTTCTACAATAATACAAGAACAAAATCTTGCGAATTGAATACATACATACCAATGTACAATGATATTTTGCGATTCATACCGCTTCATTTGAATGACCCTCTGCGGTTGTGGGCTCAGGGTGGCGATGGTTCCGCCGGCTTTAACGCCAAGTTCTTCACCACCTCGGCTCCCACAGACCCCACGACGCTGCTCGCCTTTCTGGCGGGCATCGTTACGCTGATTTTTCTGGTGATTTTCGGCGCGTATCGTTTTCAGAAGTGGAAGCGATACAAAGAGTTTGAAACCGAGATGAAGTCGCTTGACCTCGGGACGCAAATGGAGGGAACCTTTGCGGAGATGGTCAGGCGTTATTCGATGGATGAGCCGGTCAACATCCTTTACTCACCGCGTCTATTCGACGAGATGGCCTCAACCGAGATGGTCCGCGTGCTGGGCAGCGCGGGCTCGGTTAAAGCGAAGCAGGAATTCATCGACACCGTCTATAAGATCCGCATCAAGACTTATCATCCCGACTGGCACGGTGAAATGGCTGAAAAGAAAGCCGAAGCAGGAAGCCTCAACTGATTGAAACCTTCTCCGGCGCCGGACGCGCTCATTCCGCTCCGGCGCCCGCGCGTAATACGGAGTCGCGCCCGATCATCCCCCGAAACCGCCCGTTTTCATCCACCACCGGCAGCCGTTTGAGTTTTTTCGCCGTCATCAGCGCGATCGCGTCCTGAATCGGCGCGTTTTCATCGATCACAACCAGATCGGTTTTCATCACGTCGGCCGCGGAATGCAGCGACGCCGCCCTGACGATCTCGTCATAAAACGCCGCCGACTTAAGCAAAGGAATCTTACTGATCAGCATGGGCCACAACCGCGCCTGCTGTTCAGAGAGCAGCGCGAACAGATCGCGATCGGAGATCAGCCCCGCCAGTTTGCCCTCGGCGTCGACAACCGCCGCGCGCCGCAGCTCGTTTTCATCGATGATCTTCAGAATCGACTCGATCGAATCGTCCGGCGAGACGGTCAGCATGTCGCGCCGCATCACGTCGCGGACGTAACGAAGCCCGCCGACCTCGACGTTCTGATTCGAAAGCGCCTTCCAGTCGGGCGAGGCGACCATCACTGCTTTGAAGACGTCGACGCGTGAAAGCATTCCGCACAGGCGGCCTTCTTCATCGACCACGGGCAGACGCTTGAGAGAGTGAGTGAGCATCAGGTCGACCGCGCCGCTGACATCGGCGTCCAGGCGGGTGGAGATCACCGGCGCGCTCATGATTTCAGACGCGGGGCGGATGGCGATTTCGCCCAGTAATTCATCGACGCGCCCGCTGGCGAGCTCGGCCAGTAAACCCAGACGAATCGGGAAACCGCCCCGTGAGAGCAGGTCGCCCTGAGTGATCATGCCGATCGGCCTGCGTTCATCATCCACCACCGGCGCGCCGTTGAAGCCGCCGTCAAGCATGAGCCGCGCCGCGTCGGCCAGCGTATCGCCGGGCGAGACGCATCGCGGGCTGGAGGTCATGATATCGCGCACCTTGAGATGACGCGGCAGCAGGAGCGAGCGGGTGCGGTGAAATCGGGCGTCTACTTCATCGACGGTCACCAGGCCGTGCCCGACCATTTCATCGGCCAGCGGCAGCAACTGATCCAGTTCGGCGGCGGGCGCGGCGATCTCGATCTTGACGGGCAGGTTGTACGCCAGCGCCTCGATGGCGGTTGAGGCGATCTCGCCGTTCTCATAACAGCCCGCCTGTCCGCGCGTCACCATACAGCGAGCCGCCAGGCCCAGCCCCGCGACGCGGTCGACCACCGCGCGAGAGAGCGGCTTGCCGCGCCAGTGGGCGTCTTCATTGGTATAGATCGTGATGATCGCGTATCGCATCATGAGAGAATACCGCCTTTCATCCCCGCCGCGCGCCAGTCAGGCTGCGCGGGCGATCCACCAGCCCAGCAGAACGCACGCCATTCCCCCGGCGTTATTAATGAACAGATTCCAAAGCGCCAGCGAAGCGCTTCCATCCTGCACGAGGCGCATCGTCTCCAATCCATAACTGGAGAAGGTGGTCAACCCGCCCATGAAACCCGTCATGAGAAACAGACGCGCCGAAGGCGACAGCAGGCGGTTCTGTTCGGTCAGCGAAAAACAGATTCCAATCAGAAAACATCCCGCCAGATTGACGATCAGCGTTCCGTAAGGGAATCCGGTTCCCCACAGTCGCGCGCTGGCGAGCGCGGTCAGATAGCGCGTCATCGCGCCCAGTCCGCCGCCGGCGAAGGCAAGCAGGCAATTTTTCAACGACATTCGGCGTCCTCACGGATGGATTCGATCTCGTTCGATTGTACCATCCCCAGTGGTCTCCACTGATAGCGATAGACCGGGTACGCGGCCGGGCGCGCACCAAAGAGGCGTTTAAACTGTTCGACTCCCTCCAACCCGGCGCTGCCGCCGAAATTGAAGATTTCGAATCCTCGCTGGCATGCGTCTTCCAGAATGGCCGCCATGAGCGCTCGCGCGGCGTGGGTCTTCGTCAAAGAGCGGTCGGCGGCGCCCGCGATGTATTGCGCCTCGCCCCGTCCATACGCGATCAGGTCGGCGCAGGCGGGGCGTCCATCCATCTCCGCGATCCAGAGTTGCAGGTTTTCATCCGGCCTTTCCGCCATTGCGCTGAAAAACGCATCGGGCATGGTATCCACCCCCGACCAGTATTCAGCGCTCGCCCGGTTGTATAGACGGGCGAAAGCTTCGACGAACTCACGGCTGTTCCCCATGCGAACGGCGGCGCCGTTTTCACGAGCGCGCCGGATGGCGGTACGGTTGCGTGGTTGAAACCCCTCCCATAACGCGGCGGGATCGCCATTCATCGAAAGAATGCGCGTCTCTTTCATCGCGGCGCGGATCGAAGCCGAATCGAGGGGATTGCCGGCGCATTCCAGCACGGGCGTCTTCCAGCCGAGCACGGCGCGGGCGGCCGCATCACGATGAGCGCGCGTCAACGGCGTGGTGGAGAGCAGCCCGCCGTACGCGCCCCACGGCAGCGATTCGAGTTTGCGCAAACCAAAACGTTTCGGGGTGGAAATCAGCGGCCAGACCGCGCGGAGTCCATCGTCAAATTCGATCAGACGATGTTCCGCGCGCGCGCCGGGCAGCGTTCTCAAAAGCAGATCGGCCCACGGCGGCGTCTGGTAATACGAATAGCGCGCCTGCCCGGCGAGAACCTCCCGCCATGCGTCGAGCACGGCCTCCGGCGCGCGTTCGACGCGGCGCACGCCGCTCACGGCTCCGTCTCCCGTTCGCGCGATTGCAGGGCGTTCCACGCGCCGTCGAGCGCAACGGTGATGACGCGCACGCCGCCCAGCCGCTTCACCTCGGAAGAAACGCCCAGCAATTCGTGCAGGGTGGGAATGATGCTGAGTTTGACGCGGTGTTCGCGGCAGACGCGAATCACTTCAATCAGGTCGGCGATGGGCAGCGCGGAATCAGCCACCAGCACTTCATCGACCTTGCGCGCGGGCAACAGGCGATGCAGGTCGGCCACGCGCCCCAGCGTCTCAGCATCAGACGGCGCGGTGGAAGGCTCAGCGACAAAACCCAGCGGGCGGTTTCCCCATTCAGGCCGCTGGCGCATGTCGTCGGCCAGTTGAAGCGCGAGAGGCGTCACGCCTACGATAAGGATGCGGTCGAGACTGAGGCCGCGCTGATGAAGCGCGTGTTCAAAGGCGCGAAACGCGAAACGCCAGCCGAGCAGCAGAGCGAAAAACGATGCGCCGAACAGCGCGAACACCACGCGCGAAAAGCCGAGAAACTGATAGGCGTGAAATACGCCTTTGAATAGAAACTGGACTCCGATCAGCATGAAGACCGCCAGCGAGGCGGAAAGAAACGACCGCCAGGCCAGGCCGGATGGCGCGATGTATTTGTCGCGCTCATACATCCGGTTTATGAAAGGCGCCGCCACGCCCAGCAGCGCGACGAAGCCGAGCAGGTCGCTGTACGCGGGCATGGTCAGCAGCGGTTGATCGGGGAACGGATCGGCGTTGGTCTGAAACGCGCCGCTGCGAAAGTAGAGCCAGTACGAAAAGACGAACCCCGCCGTGGCCAGCAGGGCGTCGACCGCCCCCAGAATCATCGGCCGGATGGAGCGGGTGAGGCGCTTCTGCGCGCGGTAGGTAAGCAGGTCGAAATACAGCAGGAGAAAACAGGGCGCGTTGATGATAAGGCGCTTCCATATCTGGCCCGGGCGCTGACAGAGCCGGTATACGCCCTCCAGCCCGAGATTCTGCAGCCAGACCGGCGCGCGTTTTTCACGCCCGGTGATGAAATTAAACGCCCCGCCGATTCCAATCGCGACGGTGGCGCCCAGTTCATCGCGATGGCGGTGAATCCATTTTTCCTGCCTGGGGCACCCCAGCGCGACGAACAGCACGCCGGGCCGCGCGGCGCGGACCGCCTCGATGGCGCGGCGGTTTTCCTCTTCATCGCGCTCGAATCCGAAGGGCGGGCAATACGTCCCCGCCACCTTCAGGCCGGGGACGCGTTCACTCAATACGCGCGCGGCGGCTTCGGCGACGCCTTCTTCACCGCCGAGAAAGAAGACGGACGCGCCTTCTTCAGCGGCGACGCGGCAGATGCCGGGTACGAGATCGACTCCGGTGACGCGTTCTTTGAGGGGAGTTCGGTTCCATCGCGAGGCGAAAACCACCGGCATGCCGTCGGGCACGGCCAGCGCGGCCTGACGCACGATCTCGCGAAACTCGGCGTCGCGGCGGGTCAACACAATCTGTTCGACGGCGGGCGTGACGATCTGGTGAGGGCCGCCCTCACGCAACATGGCGCGGACGCGCTCCAGCGCCTCGCGGTTGTCAATGTTATCGATCTCTACGCCGAGTATCTCCACGCGCTCCATAGCGAGACCATTCTAGTCGTTCCCGATGGCGCGGGCCAAGCCGAACGAAGCGGCGCGCCGGAACGCGCATATTCTTTACGGCGCGCCTTTGGTATGATACGCGTTCACCGCCGCTCCGTTCGCAAGAGGAGCGGCGTTCAATTCATCAAGAAAGGATTCTCTCATGCCGCTCCACTATCTATTGCGAAAAACTGGATTGATCGCCCTGGCGATCCTGCTTTCTCTGATCTCCGCCGTCCCGTCGAGGGCGCTCGACTGGAAGGAAACGCCCGAACAAAAAGAGCAACGCATGAAATGGTGGACCGAAGCCCGCTTCGGCATGTTCATCCACTGGGGCCTGTACGCGGAAGCCGCCCGGCATGAATGGGTCAAAAATCATGAACGGATGACCAACGAGGAGTATCAGAAATACTTCGACCTGTTCAACCCCGACTTGTATAACCCGAAAGAATGGGCCCACGCCGCCAAAGAAGCCGGAATGAAATACTTCGTCATCACGACGAAACACCATGAAGGCTTCTGTCTGTTCGATTCACAATACACCGACTATAAAGCCGCCAATACGCCCTACGGAAAAGATCTGATCAAACCGATGGTCGAGGCGTTTCGCGCCGAAGGGTTGAAGGTCGGCTTTTATTACTCGCTGATCGACTGGCATCACCCCGACTTCACCATCGACCGGGTTCATCCGCTGCGTGACAATCAGGAAGAACGCGCCAAGAACAAAGACCGCGATATGGAAAAGTATGCGGAGTATCTGTACAACCAGGTTCAGGAACTGATGACGAATTACGGGACGATCGACTGCCTGTTTCTCGATTTCTCTTACCCGGGCGACGACGGCAAAGGTCACAACGACTGGCATTCAGAAAAGCTGCTCGATATGATCCGCCGCCTGCAGCCCAATATCATCGTCAACGACCGTCTCGATCTGCTCGACGTCCCCGGCGGGTGGGATTTCCGCACCCCCGAACAATTCATCCCGCTCGATTGGGTGAAGGTGGATGGCAAGAAAGTTCCGTGGGAGACCTGCCAGACGTTTTCAGGCTCGTGGGGGTATTACCGCGACGAAACCAGCTGGAAGAGCACCCGCCAGTTGCTTTCACTGTTGATTGAAACGGTCAGCAAGGGCGGCAACCTGCTGTTGAACGTCGGCCCCACCGCGAGAGGCACGTTCGATTATCGCGCGACGGAACGGCTGCAGGGCATGGGCGAGTGGATGAAGTACAACAGCCGCTCCATCTATGGCTGTACGCAGGCGCCCGCGGATTTCAAAGCGCCCAATAACACGATGTTGACCTACAACCCCGCGACGAACCGGCTATATGTTCATATTCTTGAATGGCCGATGGGCGAGCTGCATTTGCCCGGCTTCGCGGGCAAGGTCAAATATGCACAACTGTTGAACGACGCTTCCGAAGTACGCTTCACCTCCCGCCCTGACTGGCAGTCCGATTATGAAGGCGTCGCGAAAGACATCCTGACGCTCGATTTTCCGGTGCTGAAACCGCACACCGAGATTCCTGTCGTGGAGCTGTTTTTGAAGTAACGAGAGATCGATTGAATTGGGGTCCAGGCGCACCGGTCTTCTGGCCGGTGCGTTGTTTTTGACGCAAAACATCAGTAACACCCTGATCGCCACAGCAGAACACAACGCGCTCCCCGTGGTAGACAGGCTAGATGCTCCTGGTGAGATTCCATCTCAAGCCAGCCAAACCGCCTTGCTGTATCGTACAGGATTACAGGGCTACCAAAATGTAACTGGAATAATGAATACCACCACTCCTGGAGTAATTCATAGAGGTTCGATCAAGAGGCTGCATGAGACGATCTAGAGACAGATAGCATTTTTTTTGGACCTCCATTTCGCTGGACTTTTTAAAACATCAAACAATTACAACACGTTATGAACCGATCTGACATTTCACAAAGGCCATATTAAACCCCTCTGAAAAAAAAATCCAAAAATGGCCTCATGTTTGCGGATGAGGCTTCGCGCAATTCAAATTGAATTTGCATAGACCAAATTCAGAGGAGTTCACCCGATGATCCGCTTCAAAGACCTCCGCATTTCAACCAAGTTGTTCACCACGTTTTCCCTGATGATGCTGCTTATGATGCTGATTGGAGGATTTGGCGTTTATGAGTTGCGCAATCTAAACACGATTTCCGACGAGATTGCCGGAAGCTGGCTGCCCAGCGTGCGCTATACCTCCGCGATGAACACCAATATTTCAGATTTCCGCGTCGCTGAACTGCAACATATCCTCTCCACCAGTCAGGACGATATGGGGAAATATGAAGCGCGGATGAACGAAGTAGCGGGGGAAGTCAGCAAGAATAAAAGTATGTACGAACCGTTTGTCAACTCGCCGGAAGAAAAAACTCTCTACGATCAATTCAACCAGCAATGGGCGTCTTACCTGGCGATTAACAAAGAAATTATCAAACTGTCAGAGTCAGGCAAACAAGTCGAAGCCCAGACGGTGAGTCGCGGCGAATCGAAAGCCATCTTCGACAATATCAACACAACTCTCGATGGTCTGGCGAAATTGAACGTCGACGGTAGCGTGGATGCAACCACTCGCGCGCAGGGGATTTACGCCAGCGCGCTGTTCTGGATCATCGCGGTGATTGTCACCGGCGTGCTTCTGGGCGCCGCCCTGGTCACCTTTATCATCCGGGGCATCGCGCCTCCGCTGGCCAGGGGCGTGCGCTTCGCGGAAGCGGTGGCGAACGGCGATCTGCGCCAGCGTCTCAACATCGATCAGAAAGACGAAGTCGGTCAACTGGCCAAGGCCCTGAACCATATGTCGGAAAGCCTGACCGAGGTGATCTCCGGCCTGCAGTCGGCGGTCGAACAGGTGGCTTCGAGCTCGGAAGAGCTTTCGTCGTCGGCCCAATCGCTGGCCAACGGCGCCACGGAACAAGCTTCAAACCTTGAAGAAACCTCGGCGGCCATTGAAGAACTGGCCTGCGCCATCGATCAGAACGCCGGCAACGCCAGCAAGACCAACAACGTCTCGGTTAAAGCCGCGAGCGAAGCCGAAGACGGGGGCCGCGCAGTGGCCGGAACCGTCGACGCCATGAAACGCATCGCCAACCAGATCGGCATCATCGACGAAATCGCCGACCAGACCAACCTGCTGGCGCTCAACGCCGCCATCGAAGCCGCCCGCGCGGGCGACATGGGCAAGGGCTTCGCCGTGGTGGCGGTCGAGGTCAGAAAACTGGCCGAACGCAGCCAGGCGGCCGCCAAAGAGATCAGCGAACTGGCGCGCGACAGCGTCAGCCAGGCGGAACGCGCGGGTTCGCTGATTCAGGGCGCGGTGCCCGCCATTCAGGAATCGGCGCGCCTGGTCGAAGAAATCGCCGCTTCATGCAACGAGCAGTCTCGCGGGGCCGGGCAGATCCGCACCGCCGTTTCCGAACTCGACCAGGTCACCCAGCAGAATTCCTCGTCAAGCGAACAGCTGGCGTCGTTCAGTGAGGAGCTGGCGTCACAGGCACAGACCATTCAGGAGATGATCGCCCGTTTCATGATTGACGACCGCTTCGCTCATCGGTCCCCCGCGCCGGCCAGATCGGCGATCTCAACGCATTCGACCGGCTCATTCGGCCACTCTCGAGTGAACGAATTCAAGCCGATGCAACCCACCAGACCGTCTCATCTCGGAAATGGGAATGGGAATGGGAATGGCAACGGCCACAGTCATGAAGAAACCGGAATAGAAGACTGGACGGAGCCCGCGGCAAGCACGCGATTCTGATTCATCCGATGGAAACAGCGATCAAAATGAACGCACCGGCGAAACCCGGTGCGTTTTTTTGTTGAAATGAATATCGCCGGACAATTTCAACTTGAATTTATTCTGACGGCTTATTCCAGCGATGAGGCGAGTGCGCATTGAGGGCGAAGCAGGCCCCAGCACGCCAGTCCGCTGACAATGGCGATGGCCATGCTGATTTCGAGCGCGAGAGCGTACGAGGCGGTGAGATCGAAGATCAGCCCGCCGGCGGCGGGTCCGATGATTCCCGAAGCGGCGTATGACAGAAACACTTTGGGATACACGCCCGATACGCGATCCACGCCATACAGCGCGGCGACATGGGCGGCGTATAGCACAAAGCATCCTCCAAACGAAAACCCGGCGCAGATCACGGCGGCGTAAAAGATCCACAAGGAGGGAGCCGCGTGCATCACCCAGGCCCCGGCGCCGAGCGTTAACAGTGAGACGGGCGGCGCCAGCCAGCCGATACGGTCGTAGATGGCTCCCCAGAGAATGCGCCCGCCGACGTTGCCCACCGCGAAGCAGGCGATTCCATGACTCGCCTGAGATGAAGTGAGGCCCGCCGCCAGTCCGATCGGCTTGAGGTTTGAGATAATCAACAGACCGCCGAAGGTCCCCGCGAACATCCCCAGCGACATGCCCCAGAACGCGGACGTCCGTATCACGCTGTCTGAGACTGTTGCGCCGCTGGAATGTGCGCGCCGGGGGGGCGGATGAAGACGCCACGCGCCCAGCCCCATCAATAACGCCGACACGACCCCAACAGCCGGAATCACGAACAAAACGCCCGCCCCCGAGGTCAGCATTTGTTCCGCCGCGGCGGCGACCAGGATCGAACCGCCGCCGAACCCCGCGACCGCGACGCCGGTGATTAACCCTTTCCGTTCGGGATACCACCCCACGCAACTGGCGATCGCGCTGAGGTAACCAAAGCCGGTTCCCGCGCCGGAAAGCCCGCTTACGCCCAGCAGCAACACGGCGTACGAGCCGCCCGACGCGCCCGCCAGCGCATAGCCCGCGCCAAACAACAGCGCGCCCAGCGCGGCGCATCGCCGGGGAGTCCAGCGTTGCAGCAGACGCCCGCCCGCCACCATCGACAGGGCGAAGACGGCGATGGCGCCGCCGAACACCGAGGCGGTTTGCCAGCCCGTCAGTCCATATTCATCTTTTAATAACGGGGTATAGACGCTCCAGGCGTAGATTCCACCAAGGCAGAGTTGAATCAACACGGATGCGGCGACGGTCTGGATTGATGGAGACAACCTGAATTTCATGGACACCCCTTATGTCGTTAATGCCGTTTCCTGTGCGCGGACCACCATGACCGGAATCGTCAACGCGTGACGGACCGGATCGACCGTCTGCCCCCAAAGCAGGTCGCCCATCCAGCGGTGGCCGTGCGACCCCAGAATCAGCATGTCGAGTTCTTCTTCTTTCGCGGCTTTGACGATCTCGTCGACGGGGTTTCCGTACCGGAGGATCGCGCCAACGGACAGACCGCTGGCTTCGAGTTCTCTGGCGAGTTCATCGAGGTAGGTCTGGTCGTCTTCGGCGTGATGGCCGTAAGCCTGTTCGCCATAGACCTGGGTCTGAGGCGTATCGACGACGTGGATCAGCGTCAAACGCGCCGATTCCCGGCGCGCCATCGTTACCGCGCGGCTCAACACCTGCGAGTCATGCGGCTCCCGCTCAAGCGCAACGCCGATATGGTTATAGGTTTCATGCTTGATTTCGCCCAGAACCTGTTCGGCGATGTTATGGTCTTCACGGATCCAGGCGCGGCCGCCGCGGATCCAGGGCATGACCGTAATCCAGAACAAAATCGCCAAACAGAACACAACGATGGGGACGATAACGCCAATCGTAAGCACCGACAGCCAACCGCCCGCCGACGCCCATTCCAGCACGGCGTCAAACACCAGTTTGCCGTTCAAAGCGACGATGATCGCGGCCACCCCCCACGAAACCGCCTTGACCCAGCCGGGGCTGGCGAAGCCCCCCATCTTCGATTTTTCGCTGGTGAAATGAATCAGCGGGATGATGGCGAACGGCAACTGAAGGCTGAGAATCACCTGGCTGAGGATGAGCAACTGATAGCTCGCCTGCTCGCCGAAGATCAGAATCGCCGACGCGGCGGGAATCAGCGCCAGCGAACGCGTGATAAGCCGCCGCAGCCACGGCGAAAGCCGGATATGGACGAAGCCCTCCATCACGATCTGACCGGCGAGGGTTCCGGTCAGCGTCGAGCTCTGGCCGGCGCAGAGCAGCGCCAGACCGAACGCGGTGGGCGCGATAGACGATCCCAGCAGGGTTTCGAGCATACCGTGCGCCTGTTCGATTTCATTGACAACGATTCCCTGCGTCCAGAAGGTGGCGGCCGCCATGATGAGGATGGCGGCGTTGACGAAAAACGCCGCGTTGAGCGCCACCGCCGAATCGATGAAGTTATACCAGCAGGCGGTGGCCTTTTCATCGCCGAGGTGAGAGACGCGCCGCGTTTGAACCAGCGCGGAATGAAGGTACAAATTGTGAGGCATCACCGTCGCGCCCAGCATACCGATGGCGACGTACAGTGCGCCGGGTTCCAGATGGGGGATGAACCCGCTTGCGATTCCGCCCCAGTCGGGCTTGGCGAGAAAGATTTCGATGATGAAGCAGCTTCCGATGGTGGCGACCAGCATCACGATAAAGGCTTCCATCTTGCGCATGCCAAAGCGCTGGATGTAAAGCAACAGAAAGGTATCGAACACCGTCACCAGACATCCCCAGATCAGCGGCAGGCCGAACAGCAGTTTCAGACCGATGATCGTACCCAGCACCTCGGCCAGGTCGCAGGCCGCGATGGCGATTTCACACAGAATCCAGAGGATGAAATTGATGACGGGTGGATACTCGGCGCGGCAGCCCTGAGCCAGATCGCGGCCGGTGACGATGCCCAGCCGGGCGCTGAGCGTCTGCAACAGAATCGCCATCCAGTTCGACATCAACAGCACCCAGATCAGCGTATAGCCGAAGCGGGCGCCGCCTTCGATGTCAGTGGCCCAGTTGCCGGGGTCCATATAGCCGACGCTGACCAGGTACGCGGGTCCAACGAAGGCGAACAGCCGGCGCAGCCAGCTTTTGTGTTTTACCGATACGGAATGGTGGACTTCTTCAAGCGAGGCGCGTTGACGCGTACTCATGGCGTGAATCTCCAGGCGATGCGTATATACCGGTGCTTCATCAGTGTAACAATCAGAGCGTGAAATGATATCTTCGCGGATCAGCCGCCCGGGGGCCGGGCGATGGAACTCATCGGGCTCGGCGGCAGGGTCCACGACTCGGGGGGATCGGGCCGCGCGGGATCGAATCGTTCCACCCCGCCGCGCAGATGCTTCGCCAGTTGCGGGACTCGCTCGCGAATCCCTTCGACGACGCAACGGGCCAGCTCATACGCGCCATACGAATTGAAGTGCGTGTTATCTTTCAGCGCTTCATCCTGACCGGGAAAGGTTCCAGCGGGGTAATGAACGAACGCCTTGAGGGTTCCTTCAGGGCCGAGCGCCTCAAATAATACGCGGCTCATTGCGTTGAGGTCGATCAGCGCGACGCCCTCGCCGCGGGCGGTCTGGCGCATCACCTCCGGATAGTCGCCGAAGGTGTTGCGAATGAGCCCGTTTTCATCGAAGGCGCGGCGGTGCATCGGCGTAACCAGCACGGGCGTAGCGCCGCGCACCCGCGCCTCATGAATAAACTGGACGAGCGAGTCGCGGTATCCGATCTGCTCGGGCGTTCCGCGCTTCATGTCGTTATGGGCGAATTGAATGAACAGGTAATCGCCGGAACGGATGAGGCTCAGCAGTTTTTTCAGCCGCCGCTCGCCCACGAAGGCGCGCAAGGTCTCGCCCGATTCGGCGTGATTGGCGATGGCGGCGTTCTCGTCAAAAAAGCGCGGCAGCATCTGCCCCCACGCGCACCACGGTTCTTGCGTCTGATCGGTGACGGTCGAATCGCCCGCCAGAAACACCGTGACGGCGTCATCGTTTTTTTCAACTTCCATCGAACGCAACGCGGGGCGGGTTCCGTTGAACTCCAGCGTCAGCCGATCGTCCCAGTGAAACGCGCCGATCTCACGGCTTTTAAGCCGGACGTCTTCATCGGGGCCGATGTGGCTGTTCCGTACGTTTACTGTGAACGCGCGCTCAGCGGTCTCTCTGGCGCGGGTCTCTACTGGCGCCAGCATCAGGCGGCGCGACTCGGCTTTGACGACGGCGACGGCGTCATCGTCTCCGCCGAGCGTCAGCCTGACCGTGTAATTTCCTTCAGGGACGTCCATCGTGAAATAAAAAACGGGATCGCCCACGCAGGCGGCGCCGGACGCCTTGGGCTGATAGCCGGGCAAAAAGCCATAACCGCGTTGCGGCGTGTATACGTCATCCGGCGAAACGCGGGCGGCTCCCGATGAGACCGGTCCCGAGCCGAAATCAAAGCGGTGGATGAGGTCTCCGCCGTAAGCGAAGTTAATCGCCGCGCCGCCGCCGCACAAAACCAACCACGCGGCGGCGCCGATCAGAAGTTGAGCGTATTTCATGATTTTCTCCCCTTCTTCCGCACGCAATGAACAAATACATTGGCCGCGAGCTCACGGCCCACCGGCCGCTCCACACCGTCGACCCGTATCCGCAGCGAGCCGCCGTACGGCTCGGCTTCAATCAACTCCACCCGGGCGCCGGGGTACAGGCCCAGCTCGCCCATGTAGCGCAGCATCACGGCGTCGAGATCGTTAACCCACGCGACGCGGCGGCGCTCGCCCGGCGCCAGCGCGTCAAGCGGCGCGCATTCATCTTCCACCAGCGATAAATCCTTCGCGGGGATGGGTTGACCGTGGGGATCGTGGGTGGGTCGGCCCAGCATGGCGTCGATGCGTTCTTCAAATTCTTCCGAAATGACGTGTTCGAGCCGTTCGGCCTCGTCGTGGACTTCATCCCAGCGGTAGCCGAGCGCCTTCATCAGGTACATCTCGATTAGACGGTGATGGCGGATCAGTTCAAGCGCGACGCGGCGGCCCGCGCCGGTCAGCTTCGCGCCGCCCGAGCGGGAGTACTCGGCCAGCCGCAGCGAGCACAAACGCTTCATCATCTTCGTCGCCGCCGCCGGCGAGACCTCCATCTGCTGGGCCACGGAGGCCAGGCTGACGCTCTCGCCCTGCTGGCTCAGCCGGTAAATCGCCTTCAGATAGTCTTCACCCGCGCTTCCAATCATCCCGGTTCTCTCGTTTGGTTTATGATTTACATTAACCTGGGTTAATTAAAAAAGCAACCCTCTATACCGAAACGGAGAAAGATTGTTAGCGGGAATTCCTTGTAGACCATACGCCGGGATGGCGCCGGACGATGGCGACCAACCAGCGCGGCGGGGCGCTTAGAAGGGCACTTCTTCGTCGTCGCGGTCGTCGCGTGCGGCGTCGAAGAAGCGGGTGTATTCCTTGGCGAAATAGATGTCGACCTCGCCCACCGGACCGTTGCGGTGTTTGGCGATGATCAGTTTGTAGGTGAAGTGATGCTGCTGGCCCGCCTCGACGTCTTCCTCGTCGCCCTCGTACGCGCCCTTGAGCGGCTCGCGGTGGATGAAGACGACCAGGTCGGCGTCCTGCTCGATGGCGCCCGACTCGCGCAGGTCGGAGAGGCGCGGCAGATGGTCGTCGCGCTTTTCAACCGCACGGGAGAGCTGCGAACAGGCGATGATCGGCACGTTGATGTCGCGGGCGAGAATCTTGAGGGCGCGCGAGATTTCGGCGACCTCCTGCTGGCGGTTGTCGCTGCGGCGCGACGAGCTCATCAACTGAAGATAATCGATGATGATCATGCCCAGGCTGGGGACCTCGGCCTTGAGACGGCGCGCCCGGCTCATGACCTCGGTGGGCGTCAAGTTGGGCGTGTCGTCGATATACAGCGGCATGTCGTGAATCTCGGCGGCGGTCTTGAGCAGCTGGTTGGCGTCGCGCCGGGTGAAAAAGCCGGAGCGCATGTGTTTCAGGTTGACGCGCGCCTGCGAACAGAGCACGCGCTCGGCGATCTGCTCGGACGACATTTCGAGCGAAAACACGCCCACCCCCGCGCCCGTCATCGCCGCCGCTTCGGCGAAATTGAGCACCAGGCTGGTTTTACCCACCGAGGGCCGCGCCGCCAGAACGATCAGGTCGGAGGCCTGAAACCCGCTGGTCATGGCGTCGAGGTCGCGAAACCCGCTGGTCAGGCCGGTGAGCGAGCCCTGCTGTTCCTGCGCCATCTGAATCTTCTCGAGCGCGGCGTCGAGAAACTTGCCCACCGGGTTGAATGACCGCCCGCCGCGCTGCTCGGCCAGACGGAAGATGGAGGCCTCGGCGTCGGAGAGAATGATCTCCGCCTCATCGGCGCCTTCATACGCGGTCTGGATGATCTCCGAACACTGGCGGATCAGCATGCGCCGCATGGCGTGCTGGCGCACAATGCGGGCGTGAAAGGCGACGTTGGCCGAGGTGGCCACGCTCTGCGCCAGTTCGGCGATGTAAAAAGGCCCGCCGATGGTTTCGAGCCGCCCGCCGCGATCGAGGGCGTCGGCGAGGGTGGTGAGGTCGATGGCGATGCTTTGCGCATCGAGATCGATCAGGGCGTCGTAGATGATCTGGTGGCTGGGCTGGTAAAACGCGTCGCGCCCCAGAATCTCGTGGGCGCGATGCAACGCCTCGCGGTCGCGAATCATCGCGCCGAGGGTTTTGCGCTCCGCGTCGAGATTATGAGGCAGAGTACGATCGGTCGTCGGTAAGGACGGAGTTTTTACCATGAGATCTCAACCCAACATGTCAGTGGGGCATCATACCGCCGATCGCCGCGCGTGGAAATACTAAATTCGCGGATATATCAGCCTTCTCATCGTCCGTCAGACGGCATTTCACAAGATATCCACAAGCGAAAGCGGCGTTCGCGGCGCGCTTAGCCTCCCCTGTGGATAACTTATTCACACCCGAAAAAAATTTATGCGGAAGCGCCGCCCGAGCCGGATGAATCATCATCCCGCACCATGCGGATCGGGATGGGATGGCCGGCGTCGAGATGAACGTCGCGCTGCGGGAATGCAATGACGATGCCCGCGTCTTCAAAGAGGCGGTTGATGCGATGGCGAATGTCGCTCTGAATAACCAGTCTGTTGTTGCGCTCGATCATCTGCACCCAGAAATAAACGAGGAAATTAAGCGAGTTGTCGCCAAACGACTCAAACAGGACATAGGGTTCAGGGTGTTTGAGTATCAGGCCGTGTTCTTCAACCGCCTTGAGAATCAGTTTGGCGGCGTCGCGGGTGTTGGTTCCATACGCCACGCCGACGCTGACCGACGCGCGGATCACGTTGTCGCTCAGCGTCATGTTGATCACGCGCGTCTCAAGCAGGGTGCTGTTGGGGATGAGCAGATCGATGTTGTCGAACGTCAACACCTTGGTGCAACGCGCGCCAATGCTTAACACGCGGCCAGACGTGCCTTCGATCTGGATCAGATCGCCTACGCGTACCTGACGCTCCATCAGCAGAATCAGCCCGCTGATAAAATTGTTCAGGATATTCTGAGAGCCGAACCCGATGCCGATGGCGAGCGCGCCGCCCAGAAAGGCGAACGCGGTGAGCGGGATGTTAACCGCCTTGAGGGTGTAACTGATCACGATGACCAGCAACAGATAATACGCCAGCTTCTGCAGCGCAACCGCCGCGCCCTCGTGGACGCCGAAGCGCTGGAGCAGGTGATGAAACAGCCATACGCTGATCCAGCGCGCCAACCACAAGCCGATCACAAGATAGATGACCGCGTAGACCACCTTGCGGACGGTCAGCACCGCCACGATCTCGTCGTCTTCGTTACGTGAATTCATCAGCGAGTAATCGAGCACGGCGCCGATCTTCTCGCCCGCGACCTCGATCGCCTCGCTCAGCGACCAGGTTTCAGTCGCTTTCTGAATTTCGTTGCTCAGTTTGACGTGAAGCCGGCGCAGGTTGTCATACGCGGAGATGTATTCGGAATAGTATTGGATGAGTTTGGCCTCAGCGTCGATCTGACGCTGAATAATTTTCTGCAGCGCGGCGTCGTCTTTTACGTTTTCGAGTTTCGCCTGAATGGTGTTGCGGTTTTTGCCCTCGGCGAACACGGCGTCGCGCAACACGGGAATGCGTTTTTCGATTTCGGCGGCGGCGTCTTTTGAATGCTCAAGCCAGTCGCGCAGTTCTTTGGGCGTGGCGGTGTTGTTAAACACGGCGTATCGCCGCTTCCAGAGTTCGATGCGCTCATTGACCCAGCCGCGGCGCTCATTGAGAAACTCGATCTGCTTCTGCAGACCGTCGCGTTCAAGCTGACAGGCGAGTTCGGTTTCCTGATTGACGGGGCTCGGTTCGGCGGCGCTTTTGCGGCGGGCGGCGTCGAGTTGAATGACGGCTTTATTCTGCGCGTCGACCACCTTGGCGACCTGATCTTCAAGCGCGTCGCCTTCCGCCTGCAAGCGATCAAGCTGCTCGTTCAGTTCCGCCTCGCGGAACAGCGTCTCTTTCTGAATGAGCTCTACGCGCCGATCGAGCAACGCCTGCTGCTTTTCTGCGATTTCACGATTGAGGCGCTGGTTATCGCGGTCGAGTTCTCCCAGCAGAACGGCTTCCTGCGCCCGGCGTTTTTCAAGCAGCGCGAGGCTCAGCCGGGCCGAATCAAGCGGGCTGGGAGGTCCGGCGACGTTTTCAAAACTTTCCTTGAGCAGGCTGAGCGCGGCGTCGTTTTCATCCGCCTGTTTGCGCGCCTGCAGGAGCTGATCTTCCGCCGTTTTCAGCGCATCGGCCGCCGCCCTGCTTTTTTCAGCCTGAATGGCGGCCTCATCGCGAAGGGCGTCGAGTTGAAGAAAGGTGTATGGCGGCTTTTCGGGCGGTCCATCGCGGCGCAGCGTTTCAAGACTTTCATCCAGTTGCGCGCGCGTCTGGCGCAGGGTCTGCGCCTGGTTGAGATCGGCGATCTGACGGTCGTAAAGCAGACCGATACGCTGCATCACCTGTAATTGTTGCTTATAAAGATCGGTCAACGCGGGAGGCTGAACTTCATTCAGGCGGTCGAGCGCCCGCTGGGCGGCATCAAACTCGGCGACGGCGTCCGCCGTTGCGTTCTGGGCGGATTCCGCTTTTTTTCGCGCGGCTTCCACGTTCTGCTGGGCTTCGATCAGGCGCTGCTGGATGGCTTCAAGGTTTTTTTGAATATTGCCGGCTTGCGCCTGAATATCCTGACGCCGCTGTTCGATCTGTTCAGCGGTAACGCGATTCTGCGGGGTGGCTGACGAGACGGTGGCTTCGCGGGTTACGCCGCTGACCGCCTGAGCTCCCACAGGCAGGAGAGGGGTACAGGCAAGCGATGCGGCGAACAGGCAGACCGTAACCAAACGGCGCAACGCGGGCGAATTGACCGCGGATACATACATGAATCGATTGAAATAGACCGGCTTCACCCGGTTCACCCTCCCTCAACCACAGTCATGGCGCCGCCATGTCAGCGGGTTCAACGGAATAAACGGATGGAATCGCCTCATTGTATCCTTTTTTTCGCAACTCACAGCCCGGTTTTTACGTATTCAGTTGGAGAGAATTCGCGCTCACTTGAGAAATGGGCTGAATCGTATTCAGATGATACGTCCTCGCAATGCCCACTAAAAACGGGGAATCGCCTTTTTCATCCCGTTACCGAAAGTTGTTTGGACCGTTTTTTTCGTTTAGAGTACGTGTATGCGCGGCAAGGTTTTCCGTTCGATCCGAACGATGCTTTGGCGGCGGGTCATTTAGCGTACAATGATTTTTCCGGGGCGGGCGCGGCGCGTTCGCCGGCTCAGCCCGAATCGCGTTTCTCATCCATTCGGCCGCTTCGCCCACCCCAACAATCGAACGACGCCCTATCTCTTCGCAAAGGATTTCGACGAATGAACCATCGCCGACGCCCGTATCTGACGATCGCCGCCTCATGCCTGTTTCTGTTTCTGGTCATCGCCCCGGCGCTGCACGCGCTCGGCCAGGCGGCTCCCGGAACCATCGCGTCCGCCAGCGGCGCGGTGGAGACGGCGGCGGAGGACGCAGCTTCCGGCATGACGCTGTTCGACCTTCTCAAGGCGGGTGGATGGGTCATGGCGGTTATTGGAGCGCTGTCGATTCTGACGCTGGCGCTGGCGGTGTATTACCTCTTTATCTTTACCGAAAAACAGCTGGCGCCGCCCGCGCTGGTTTCACAGATCCGAAATTACGCCCGCGAGCGAAAGCTCGACGAGATCGCCCGGTTGTGTTCACGGTCAAACGCCATGCTGGCCAAGGTGATCGCGGCGGGAGCCGCTCACGCCGCCAGCTCGCCCGAACACGCCTCCGAAGCGATGGAGACCGTGGGCCGCCGCGAAGCGGAGTCAATGATGCGCAAGGCGCGCTATCTATCCGACATCGCCACCATCGCGCCCATGCTGGGCTTGCTCGGCACGGTGCTCGGCATGATTCAGGCGTTCAATTTTATCGCGTTCGACATCAGCGCGGTCAAACCGGTGGCGCTGGCCAGCGCGGTGGCGCAGGCGCTGGTGACCACCGCCGCCGGGCTGATCGTCGCCATCCCCAGTATGGGCTTGTTCTTCTTTTTCCGGGGCAAGCTGGAGGGGCTGGTGGCGCGCGTGGAAGAGATCGCCGTCGAAACCGCCGACCTGATCGCTCATTCGCCGCAGAAAACCACGACGCGCAAGACCGTTCGCAAGGCGCCGTCGGCGGCCAAACCGGCCCCCCGAGCCTGATGGGAGACGACTCGCCATGAATTTTCTCTCCCGCGCCGCCCGTGAAGAACCCGCCATCCCCATGGCGCCGATGATCGACATCATCTTTCTGCTGTTGATCTTTTTTATCACCACCTCGGTCTTCGCGCGGTTGGAGAACGAACTTTCGATCACCGTGCCCACCGCCGATTCAGCCACCACGCCCAAGCGCGCCATGGGCGAACTGATCGTCAACCTGAAGGCTGACGGCACGATGGTGGTCAATCAGAAAGAGATCACCGAATCGCAACTGAAATCGCTGTTGTCGCGCATCGCCGAACGTTTTCCCGACCAATCGGTCATTATTCGCGGCGACCGCGCCACCACGTTTGAAAACGCCATTAACCTGTTGGACGTCTGCGCGCAATCAGGCGTATGGAACGTCTCGTTCGCCGCGCTGCCGCCCGAAGACAAAACCAGGCCGGCCGCGAAATAAACGCGCCTCCCATTCAACCATGATCGACATCTCTCGTACGAAACTCATCGCGACGCTCGCGCTCGCCGCACTGGCGGGGGGCGGTTCTCCGCTCGCCCAAACCACCGCCAATCCGGCGGCGGCGGTCACCAACACCGCCAGTTATCAGGAACAGCAGGACCTCGACTTCGCGGACGGCCTCTACCAGCGCGGCATGTATGAATCGGCGGCGCGCCAGTATGACGACTTTCTGCAGAAGCACCCGGGCTCGCCTAACCGCGAAACGGCGCTGTTCCGCAAGGCCGAATCGCTTTACCAGCACGCCTCCAGCCTGAACGAGCAGGACCCGCTCACCGCCAAGGTCATCATGGTGGAGGCGCGGGGCGCGCTGTTGCAGCTGCTGGAATCGTTTCCGCAAGGCGAAAAACGGCTCGACGCGCAGCTGCGGCTGGGCGAGATCGGCTACAAGATCGGCGACACCGAAGGCGGCCTAAACCGGTTGCTTGAGGTGATCGAAAAAAGCCAGTCGCCGACGTTGATCGAAGCGGCTCTGTTTTACGGAGCGCGATGTTACGACCGGCTCGGTCAGCCTGACAAAGCCGAAACGTTTTACCGTCGCATCAAAAAGGATTATCCGAAGGGCGATTTCGCGGCGTATTCCACCTTTCTGCTGGGCGAGTTGCTGGCCAAGCAGGATCGACTCGGCGACGCGATCGAAGTGTTGAACGGATTATGGAAAAAACCTGGCGACTACAAGATCGAAGAAGGCTCTTCGCTGCCGGGCGACGCCCAGCTGCTGGCGGCGCAACTTCTCTACCGCCAGAACCAGTACGCCGACGCCGCCAAAGCCTATCGCGCCTTCGCCCAGACTCACCCCGATGGATCGCAGACCGCGCGGGCGCAATACGGAGCCGCCTGGGCTGAATATCAGCAGGAGAACTACGCCGCCGCGCTCGACGTGGCGAAAGCGCTCAAAACCCAGTTCCTGCCCGCCGACATGCTGCCCGGCATCCTCTTTCTGCAGGGCGCGTGTTCGTACCAGCAAAAACAATACGCCGACGCGGTCGGTTTTTTCCGTGAGACCATCGCCGACCCCAACGCGGGTGAATACCGCGCGCGGGCCTGGTATCAACTGGCGTGGTCGTATTACCTTTCCGGCGATTACAATCAGGCCGAGGTCGAGTGCCGAAACCTGCTGCGCACCGGCATCGCCGCCGACATCGCCGCAAAGCTGCATTTTCTGCTGGGGCAGACCTACGCGCAACGAGAAAATTACCGCGACGCCATCGAAGAGCTCAAGCAGGTCGAGCTGACCGATCCACAATGCCAGTACAATGAAGACGCGCTGTATCTGCGCGCCGATCTTCTTTACCGCAACGAGCAGTATTCCGAAGCCAGTCAGGCGTTCGAGCGATATTACAACGATTACTCCAGGTCGGACCGGGCCCAGCAGGCGCTGATCTGGGCGGCGAACGCCCGCTTCGCCGCCAAGGAGTATCCCCAGGCCATCGAACTGGCCGATAAACTGATCGCTGCCTACCCCGAACTGCCCTCGATGCACGACACGCTCTACCGCAAGGCGCTGGCGCAGTATCACCTGAAACAATACGACGACGCCCTCGTCACGCTGACCGCGCTGCTTCATTCCGAACGCGGCGATGAGCGCAAACCGGAGGCGCTGTACTGGACGGCGTACATCTACGAGATGAAGGAACTGCCCTCCAAAGCGTCTGAAATCTATGGCGAGTTATTGAACCGCTATCCCGATTTCAAGCAGGCGGAAGAGGTCAAACTGCGCAGAGCCTTCTGCGATTACCAGACTGAGGATTACCAGAACGCCTACGACCAGTTTCAGGCGGTGCTGACCGGCCCGAAGCAGAACGACGTGCCGGTGGAGATTCTCTTCTGGATGGTGGTGTTCGCCGATGAGAACGATCGCCATGAAGACGCGCTCAACACGGCGGAAACCATTCTGAAACTGCACGACGAACCCGCCGTGACCGAGCGCGCACGCATCGCGCAAGGCAACCAGTTGATCGCCCTGAAACGCTGGGACGACGCGGAGAAGACCGCGCGGACCTTCATCGAAAAATATCCCCAAAGCCTGTTTACGCCCGAAATCGACTGGGTGCTGGCCAAGGCGCTGGAAGGCAAGGGCGATTTCGCCAAAGCGGCTGAATTGTTCGAAAAAAGCCTTCTCGGCCTGCAGGACATGGCGAACCCCGATCCGGAATTCGAAGCGAAAATATACCTCGACCTGGGCCGCTCGCTGGACAGGCATAACAAAACCAAGGAGGCGCTCGACGCCTTTTTGCGGGTGGCGATTCTATTCGATCATCCCCGCCTGACGCCGGAAGCCATGTATCGCGCCGTGGGCGCTCACCTGAAACTCGATCAACCCGGCGAAGCCGCCACGCTGATGGATGAACTGGCGGAGAAGTATCCCGACTCGACCTGGACGGCGAAAGCGCGCGAGGAGTACAAAGACATCGCCGCGCCCGCCGCCAAAACGAATTAGACGCGATATGAACGCAGCCGTACACGCAACCCGGACCGCCCCCGCGCTTCAGCGCAAATCATCCGGAGGCTTCGACCGCCGGTGGGGGATCGCGCTGGGCGTGTCGCTGATTCTGCACGCCTTGTTCATGGCGGTTTCGCTCAATACCATCGTCAACGACGCCAGCCACACGGAAGATAAACTCGAAACGCTGTTCAAAGTCAGGCTCGACCGGCTTGAGTCGCGCAACTTCGTTTCACGGCCAACCCAGCAACAACTTCGGAACGAACGCGAACGCGCCCTTGAGCGTGAAGTGGAAGAGCAATCGCGGGCGCAACAGCGATCCGTCGCGGACGAAATCGCGCTGGCGGGTCCCCAGTTCGGCGATGAAAGCCTGCCCACCCGGTCGCGATTGACCAGCGATCAGTTTTCAGCCGATCAATCGGCGCGCGATCTCATCACCACCGATGTGGGGAAGAGCGCGGTGCGCGACTTTGAGCGCAACGCCGGGGCCGACTCGATTCAGGATTCTCCCGGCTTGAAGAATAAAGTGGCGCTGATGGGCCGGGGCACCGGCTCGGGCCGCCGCATCCTCGCCAACCTGGCGCCGCCGTCGCTCGACGCGGAACCGTCGGTCCGGCGCGACATTCAAGACACGCTGCTGGCGGTCGCCGAGCCGCCCGCTCCCGAAGCCCGGCCCGATGACGCGCCCATTCTGCTGCCGCCGGTGACCGAACTGCTTCCCTCGCCCGACCTGCTTCAACCCAGCCAGGCGCCCTCCACCCTGCCCTCTGAACAGAAAGCCAAAGAGCAGATGGAGAAAAAGTATGTCAAACTCGACGACTTGCTCGACGTCCAGCTCGAAACTTACCACCATCTGGGCGGCGACGGTTACTTTCATATCCGCATTCGGCCCAAGGGAGCCGACGAGCGCCTGCGAGTGCTGCCCAAAGACGTCGTATTCGTGCTCGACGCCTCGCGCAGCATGGGGCGGCGGCGGCTTAACTCGATCAAGCGCGAGGTTGAGACGCTGCTCGACCGGTTGCGCCCGAACGACCGGTTTAACGTGGTGGGCTTCAAAGGCAGCGTCCACATGTTTACCGACACGCTGGCGACGATCGACGCCACCACGGTTCAAAAAGCGCGGGACTTTCTTCAGGACCTCGAATCGTCAGGCCACACCGACATTTACAAATCGCTTGAGCCGCTGGTTCAACTCGGGGTTGAGCGAGCGCGGCCTCTGATTCTGATTCTGTTCAGCGACGGCCGCCCCACAGTAGGCGTGGTCGACAGCCGCAATATTATCAATAATCTCACTCAACACCTGGGGCCCAGCACCTCGATCTTCTGCCTGGGAACCGGCCAGCCGATGAACCGCTATCTGCTCGACATGCTGGCGTTCCGCAACCGCGGGCTGGTCGCGTTCGAGCCTGAGCGTGAAGACCTGAGCCTGACCATCCAGTCGATCTACGGCTACATCGAAGACCCCGTGCTGCTTCAGGTCAAAGCCGATTTCGGCCAGCTCGACACCAGAGAGGTATATCCCAAGCGGCTTCCCGACCTGTTTCTCAAGGGCGATCTGCAACTGTGGGGAAAACTGCCCAAAGAGCTCGATTCGCTCACGTTACGGCTGGTAGGCGAGGCCTTTGACGAGAAGAAGGAAACCATCATGCGGCTGCCCATACCCGAGCGTGACAACGGAACGTTTGAGATCGCGCGGCGCTGGGCGTTTCACAAGATATACAATCTCGTTGGGCAGATGGTTCAGGTGGGTGAAAAGCCGGAAATCATGGAAGAGATTCAAAGCATCAGTAAAACCTACAACGTCGTCACCCCCTATTCCGAGCAGGCAATCGATTAAATAGAAAACTATTTTTTGTTACCCCCTTCACTGTTTTGCCCGATTCGTGGTATGATTATATCGCTTGATCTTATGATGATTTTTCTGTTGCCTATGCAACATTATTTGAACATGTGGGAGGTTTCATCATGCGCAGGTCCGGTTTTACCCTGATTGAACTGCTAATCGTTGTTGCGATCATCGGCATTCTCGCCGCTATCGCCGTCCCCAATTTCCTCAATGCACAGATTCGAGCCAAGGTCGCCCGTCAGCAGGCCGATTTACGCTCGACCCTGACAGCCGTTCAGGAACTCACGCTGGATAAGGGCAAAATGCTGGTCGATTTCTGGGACGACGACACCGCGACGGGTATGGACCGGATCAAGGACGTTTTTAACGACGTTGGTTCCGCGGGTGGACAGGGGAATCGTAACCAGACATGCGTGCTCGCGCCTCTCACCAGTCCGATCGCGTATATGTCTTCCGTACCTCGTGACCCATTTGCGGCCGCGATCAATGACAAAACCAGCGGTCATAATGAGTTGTACGGCCGCGTGGGCAACGACACGTATCTGTATATCGATAACGATACGGAAATCGCCGGCAACGACTACGGCGGAACGATCTTGGAACCGAAAAACAATCTGAAACCGGGCGATTATATGCTCATCGGTTTCGGCCCCGCCGCGCCGGACGTTTACGGCGGATCGAACGGCGTCCGTATGGGGATTCCCTACGACGCGTCGAACGGCCTGCACAGCATCGGCGACCTGTATCTTCGTTCAGGCGGCGGTTTCATGACGGATAACCACGGCGGACGTTAAGCCGCGCCGGGAAGATTCGAACGTCAAAACCCCACCGGTTTTCGGTGGGGTTTTTTTATGCGCATCTGTTTGTAATAACTTGTAATAACTTCAGAAGCGGCGATTCGTTTCAATCTCGAATGGTTACAATATAAGTAATAACCTGCTCATCAAACACTCAATGGAGGGAGCCATGACTCGACGCTCCGCTTTTACCCTCATTGAGCTGCTCATCGTAGTCGCGATCATTGGAATCCTCGCCGCCATCGCCGTACCCAACTTCCTTAACGCACAGGTTCGCGCCAAGGTCGCCCGGTCCTACGCCGATATGAAGACCACCACAACCGCCATCGAGGAACTGAGGCTCGATCGAGGCGTGCTGCTGGTCGATTTCTGGGACGACGACACCGATATCGGACGCAACCGAATCAAGGACGTATTCAACGGCGTGGGCGACCTGCCCGAAGGCACCCGCCGCCAGATCGATGTATTGGCGCCGCTGACCAGCCCGATTTCATATCTGAGCTCGGTTCCACAAGACCCCTTCGTGCCCAACTATCTCAGCGATCGAAGTTCAGGAAACTCGGAACGATTCGGCCAGAAGGGCAACGAGGTTTATCTGTACGTGGATAACGACCCCGCCATCAAGGGCGCCGATTACGGCAGCACAGGCGTGGGCAAGTTGAACGAGGGAAGTTACATCCTGTTCGCGTTCGGTCCTGACGGCGAATCATACGCCAGCACCGGCATCCGCGCCGGGGTTCCCTACAACGCGTCGAACGGCATCGTCAGCAAGGGAGACATCATGATGAGGTCGGGAGGCGGGCTTCAATAAAAAAACAGATGATATTGCATCGCGCAATGACTCTGTTTTACCGTGACGGGCGTGCTTCGCGCCCGTTTTTTTATGGACGGCCCCCGCGTTGAGCAGGTTTCCACACCGGTTCCAGCCCATCCGCGTTGAGATACGATTCTCTGTACTCTATGTGTCGCCAAAGTTACGTTCAGAATAACCGTGCCGAAAATCACGTTTCCTTGTCATTTTCGGCGATTGGACCAAGGTCCAAAACGAACATAATTTTGATAACCGCGATATCAATATAAAAAAGACGAACCATGATACGATTGTCATACAGCGCCATCATCCTGCTTTGTCTCACTCTCAACGTCCGCGCCCAGGCCCCCGGCGAGATCGTCGGCCTGTATCCGGCGCGAACGGCGAACGGCGTCGTCGAATACCGGTCCGGCGCCCTGACGGTGGCCGATTCGCCGCCCCGGCTCGATACGGGACGCGTGCAGTTAAAACACTGGCGGCTTGAGTGGTCCGCTGAAAACGCGGCCGGCGACGCGATTCCATTCAATGAACTGAAAGACGCCTCGCGTTTTTACCTCACCTGCCGCGCGTCGTATAGCGGACCGCTCCACCTGACCGTCGACCAGCTTGAGGCCTGCAAACCGGTGGTATTGCTGGTCCCCGCTTCGGGCGTTCAATACCAGGCCGAGCCTCCTCATCCCGGTTGGTTTCGCTCGAAGCCCCATCGCGGCGGCGATGACCCGAACGTGGTGTTTCTGATGATCGACGCGTTACGCGCCGACTGCACTCCACCCTACGGCCACCCTTTTTCCATCGCGCCCCACATGGAGATGCTGGCGAGCCTGGGCGTCACCTTTGAAAATTCGTACGGGGCGTCTTCATCAACCCGGCCCAGCGTCGGAACGATCTTCACCGGGCTTCATCCCGTCGCACACGGAGCCGAACGGCACGCCATCGACGGCGCCCGCCTGCGGCCCAACGCCCCCCGGATGGCGCAATGGTTTCATGAGATGGGGTATGAAACCGCCGCCGTCTCAAGCAACGCCCAGATCAGCGCGCGCTACGGCTTCAGCGACGGCTTTGACCGGTATCACTGCCCGGTGCGCGAACACGAGGTGACGCCGCGAGGGCTGATCGAGCTTCAGCGGCTGAGCGAACCTTTTTTTCTGTATCTTCATTACATCGCGCCCCATCAGCCCTACCGCCCCGCCGAGCCCTACGCCAGCCTCTTTACCGGGATGACGAAATACCCGGAGCTGGACGCTTACCTGGCCGAGATCGCCATCGACGACCACCGCATCGGACAGGTATTGGCCGAACTGGCGCGGCAGGGGCTGTTGAACCGCACTCTGCTCTGGACGATGTCCGACCACGGCGAGGAATTCTGGGAACATGGCTGGAACGGTCATGGCGCGACGCTCTATGAGGAAAGCGTACGCACCGTCTCCATCGTGACCGAACCCTCGCGGCTGATCATGGGCCGCCGCGCCGAACCGCCGGTCTGCCACGCCGATATTTTCGCCACGTTACGCGGTCTGTTCGGCGCCGAGCCGCTGGCGCTCTCGCGCGGAGCCGATCTCTCCGGATTTCTGCTTCCCGGCGAGGCGCCGCCCGATCTCGACGGGCGGCCCGTTTACCTTCATCACGGCGGGGGGCTTCAGCACGGCCCGCATGAAAGCGACAAGGAAGCGATTCTGCGAAACGGAAAAAAGCTGGTCTGGTGGACGCAAAAAGACGACTGGGAGTTTTACGATCTCGCCGCCGATCCGGGCGAAACGAACAACCTAGCCGAAGAAGCCTCCACAACGATGAGTGATATGAAGGCATCGTTGCAAACGGAGTTTGAACGCAACCGCGAGCTGGGCGAGTCGCTCTCGTTGCCGGGCTTCGATCGCGCGTCGGTCCGCCTGAGCCGTGAAGAGATGGAGAATCTGACCGACCTCGGGTACATCAAAAAATAGAGGACGGGTACGATGCCTTTCGGGCGCATTCGCCCGGAAGGAGTCTTGAGCATGAGCGAGAGAATCAATCATCGTAAAGCCTCGCCCGAGGGATACAAGCTGATCATTCAGTTACACCAGTACATCGCGCGGTGCGGGCTGGATGAGGCGCTGATTCATCTGGTGTATCTGCGGACTTCGCAAATCAACGGCTGCGCGTTTTGCGTCGACATGCATTCGGACGACGCGCTGAAAGCGGGCGTCAGCCAGCGCAAACTGAATCAATTATCCGTCTGGCGTGAAAGCCCGCTTTACGACGAGCGCGAACGCGCGGCGCTGAACTGGACGGAAAGCCTGACGAACGTCGCGCAGACTCACGCGCCGGACCCGGATTACGACGCCATGCTGGCGCATTTCAACGCAAAGGAACTGGCCGACCTGACCTACGCCATCGGACTGATGAACCTGTTGAACCGCATCGGCGTCGGCTTTCGGCTTGAACCTTCCGCGGGGGATTGAGCGTAAAGCCCCCCGGAGAATAATCGAAAACCTTTACCCTGAAGGCCAAAACAGGGAGAATACCTGACACCATCTTCGACATTGGAGGAAGTTATGTTGAGTACGCGTAAATGGATTCAGATTTCCGCCGGTCTGCTGGCCGTGTCGCTTGTTTTCACCGCCGCGGCGGCCGACGGCTTCGTCTCTCTCTTCAACGGGAAAGACCTGACTGGTTGGACGATTCAAGGCCTCGAAAAAGCGGGTCCCAAGATCGGCGACGACGGCTCGCTGGTGGTCGGCGGCTGGGATTACTGGGGCGTGATCACCGAGAAGGAATACGGCGATTTTACGTTGAAGTTCGACGTGAAATTCGACAAAAAAGGCAATAGCGGCCTGTTGATCCACACTCCGAAAAAAGAAATCTACAAAAAATCATGGGAAATTCAGCTGGCCGATGACGACGATCAGCATGAAACCAAAATCACCGGCGCGCTGTTCACCGAAAAGGGCGTTTTCAAATCTCCCGCCAAAAAGGTCACCAAGCCGACCGGCGAATGGAACAGCGTTGAAGTCACTTACGCTGGCAAAAAGCTGACCCTGAAAATCAACGGCGAAACCGTCTATGACAACCTCGACATGACCCAGTTCGGCATCGACCTCACCGACAAGGGCCACATCGCCTTCCAGCGCAACGATTACAAGAAGGCGGCTTACTTCAAGAACATCGAGATCAAAGAACAATAAGTCAAACCCGATTCATGCTCGCAAACGAAAAGGCTGGAGAAAATTCTCCAGCCTTTTTTCTATGCCGGTTGCAGGGGGCGGGTTTGAAACCCGCCCCTACGCCGGGTGTGACCAGGCAAGATTTCCTCCCCCAAAGTTTGAGGGAGGCTAAGGAGGGGGTTGTCCGACAAATCGCGAAGGCTGCTCAATGCGCTCCCCCCTCTAACTCCCCCCGATCCTCGGTGGGAGAACGGCCAGCGGCCGGGTCGTGTCTTTGGGCTGTGTGTTTCGAGCGCTTCCGTTGGGCGCTGGCGGGCAGTGCCCGCACCCGATCTTTTGGATTATGCGAATCATGCGCTCCCGTTGGTCGCTGATGCGAACTGATGGAGAAACGGATATGGAATTTTGGCGAATAAGAAAAAAAGAAAACACATAACCGGTTGATATTAGAGAATCGGCCGGTTGCAGGGGGCGGGTTTGAAACCCGCCCCTGCGGTAGCTGAAATAACAGTCATCGGATCATCGAATCGTAACGGTTTTGCCCTTCAGACTCGATTCATACGCGCCCAGCGCCACCTGGAGCGAATGGACGCCCGCGTAGACGTCGGCGGCGGGTTGTTCGTTTTTGCGAACGCACTGAATAAAGTGCTTCAACTCGGCGGGCCACCCGCCTTCAAGCGCCTTCGTATCCAACACTTTCTTGCGGATGAGACGCTCGCCGTTGGGTTTGACGCGGCCTTTCATCTGAGTGACCGTCCCGGCGCCGTAATCGACGATGATAGCGGCCTCGCTGCCGTAGATCTCATAGCCCGCGAATCCCTGCCGGCTGGTCCAGCCCGCTTCGGCGTAGCCCAGCGTTCCGTTAGCGAACTGGAACTGCAACAGGGCGTTGTCGTCGAGTTCGATCTCTTTTTCGAGCGTAGCGGTCATGGCGTTGACTTTGACAATGGGCCCCATCAGCCAGGCCGCGAGATCGATGGCGTGAATGCCCATGTCGAACAGCGCGCCGCCCACCGCCTGGTTGCGCTGGTAAAATGAATTCGACATCGCCCATCCGCCGATGGGCCCCTCGTGAGCGAAGCGGACGCGAATCATGTACGGCTTGCCGATCTTGCCCGCCTCGACCGCTTTTTTCACTTTTTCATTACCGCGAAAGTAGCGATGGGTAAACGCCGTCATAAAGATGGTCTTTGTTTTTTCGACCGCCTTGATGATGGCCTGGGCGTTTTTCTTTGTGGCGCAGAGCGGTTTTTCACACAATACGTGACAGCCGTGTTTCAGCGCCAGCAGGGCGTGTTCGGCGTGAAAGGCGTTGGGCGAGGCTACGCTGACGCAATCGAGTTCTTCTTTCTCGAACATCTCTTCCACAGAAGCGTAGGCCCTGCCGATATCGAACTTGCTTGTGGCTGATTTGCGGTTTTTATCGTTCGGGTCGGCGACGGCGACGATCTCGCAGTTTTTATCCGCCGCATAACCCGGCAGATGGCAGTTGTGTGATATGGCTCCACAACCGACGACCGCAGCGCGTATCTTTTTCATATCGAACAGCCCTCCTGGGTTGATTGAGCGTTTGGTCGATCGAATTGAATCGGCTCCGGCTCGATTTCAATCTGTGTATGATATAGAAAATGGATTTTATTACAACCTGTTAAAAAAGTCCCGGCATTCATGAGAAAAATCAAAAAACCGCATGCATGGTCCTGAATTAACCCAAAATCGATTTTTCTTTAACCATAATTAAATATTCTCCCCCGTAACCCACGCTTATATACAAATTTTTCATTGACATTCGTTCCGCCGCATGGTCTAGTACCGAGAGCTTCGCTTGTGCGGATAAACTCAACAAAGGAGGCCACTTAAAAGAAAATTCATTCGATAAACACACTCCCGCATGAGTGAATCATTCCACTTTGGAGGATCGATTTGAGATGAAATCTTTATACCAGACTCTGCTTTACGTTGCCATTGGCGCCGTGTGCGTTACCAGCGCTCAGGCGCAAGTCGCCAAAGATAACTTTAACGGATACGGAAACGGCATTCTCACGGAAATCTCGGACTGGCGCGACGGGACGGATGGAACCGTTTCAGACTCATTCACCGTCGCGGGCGGCGAGATGGCCATCGTCCGCACCAACAGAGCGCTTACTCAGTGGGTGGTCTATGATATTCCCGTGCAGACGGGGTTGTTTACCATGACCTGGACCATGCGCTATGAAGGCGCGGCGGATTCATACGCCGACGTCGGCGTCTGTCTCTCTGATTCCGCCAATTACAACCTCAACGGAAATAACGCGCCCGACTACAACGAACAGGGATTCATGGTTCGTATGTATAACGAGGGCGTATTCGACGCGCGCAACGGCGACCTCGCGGGCGGCGGCACTTACGCACGGCTGGCCGACGTCGATTACCGCGACGGGACGACCTTCGCCCTGCGCGTCGTGGTGAGCATTCTCGACTCCAGTTACTCGGTCTACGTCAGGCCCGTGGGCGGAGACGAAGTGATGATCGCCGAAGAGTTTCTGTTCCGCCGCATCGAATCGGCCGAGACCGGCGGCAGCAACGCCATCGCGATCTGGAACAACGACTCCACCGCCGACACCATGGTTTATATTGATAACCTGCTGTTACGCGCGGGTGAACAGACGGACGTTCCGGTTGATGAAAACCCGGCGAACATCGACTCATGGGAACTGATGGACTGAGCAAACCGAATTATATCGAATGCGAACGGGGCGGTCGATCGACCGCCCCGTTGTTTGTTGGGGGGGGAAGGAATTCAGGATAATCAGTGAAGTGTTTACCTGTATGTTCCGCATAGGTCATATCGTTAAGTTCATTTTGTGATGAAGCCGCCGGATGCGTTTTATCTGCTCATTTCTTCTTATTTCTCGGGTGGAATTGTTTGTGCAGTTCGGTCATGCGGCGTTCGTCGAGGTGGGTGTAGATCTCGGTGGTGTTGATGCTGGAGTGGCCCAGCAGCTCCTGAAGGACGCGCAGGTCGGCGCCGTGGTTGAGCAGATGAGTCGCGAAGGTGTGGCGCAGGGTATGAGGCGTCAGCTCTGCGGTGATTCCCGCCAGCAGCGCGTACTTGCGCAACGTTTTCCAGAACCCCATGCGTGAGAGTTTTTTGCCGAAGCGATTCACGAACAGCGTGCCGCCGTCGGCTTTACGGCATAACTCCGCCCGCCCGCGCCGCAGGTATTCAGTCACCTTGGCGGCGGCGCGCTCGTGAAAGGGCGTCAGGCGCTCTTTGTTTCCCTTGCCCACCGTGCGCAGATAGTTGAACTGAAAGTTAAGGTCGCCGGGCCGCAGCGAAAGCAGTTCAGACACGCGCAGCCCGGTGGCGTAGATCAGCTCGATCATGGCGCGGTCGCGCAGACGCAACGCGTCGTCGGGTTCGTTTTCAGTGGCGTCGATCAGGCGTTGCATCTCGTCTTCAGTGAGCGAGCCTTTGAAGCGTTTGGGCGCGGAAGCGTTGCGCAGCAGGCGGGTGGGGTCTTCGGCGAGGTATTTTTCCTGCGCGAAATACTGATACATGCGGCGCAGCGCCGAAGTCTTGCGCGCGATGCTGGAAGGCCGCAGCCCTTCGATCATCAATTCGTCGAAAAAAGCCGATACGTCTTCACAGGTCACGCCCTCGGGAAACGCCGCGCCGCGCCGCTCGAGAAACGCGAGATGTTGAAGCAGGTCGCGTCGATAGGCGTCGCAGGTGGCGGCCGACGCGCCCCGCTCGATGCGCATGTAGTCGATAAACTCACGCAGGCGGGGATGCAGCGGCCTGGGCCTGGGGCGCTCGGCTTTTTCATTCATATCGATATATACCGCAACGACTGATTTCTCGAACCTCAGATCAGAAACGGGTTTTCACGGCGCTCGTCGCCGATGGTGGTGTTGGGGCCATGCCCCGGATACACCACCACCTCATCGGGCAGCGTCATCAGTTTATCGCGCAGACTGGCCATCAGTGTTTCATGCGACGCGCCGGGCAGATCGCTGCGTCCGATCGAGCCTTTGAACAGCGCGTCGCCGCTGAACAACCGGTCTTCAACGAAAAACGAAACGCCGCCGGGGCTGTGGCCGGGCGTGTGAAGCACCGCGAGAGTCCACTCTTCAAACTCGATCTTGTCGCCGTCCTGAAGAATCCGATCGGCGGGCGGCGATACGATTTCAAGCCCGATGAAGATCGAGAGATTCGCCTCCGGATCGGTCAGCATGCCGGCGTCGCCCTCATGAATCATGATCGGAACGCCGTAGGTTTTCTTGAGGTGAGCGTTGGCGCCGATGTGGTCGCCGTGGCCGTGGGTGTTGAGAATCATCACCGGCGTGATTCCATCTTCTTTCAAGATCGCTTCGATGCGCGGCCCCTCGTCGCCGGGGTCGATCACCACGCCGTTCATGGTGGCGGCGTTAAACAAGACGTGACAATTCGCCATCAGCGCCCCAACCGGAAATGAAAGCACCTGCAACATTCTTCCCCTCCTAATTCGTGTGAAACAACGTTGTTTAGATTGTCAGCGTATTTGAAGCGGAGGGGGAAGGCAATCCATAAAAACCCTTAAACACAACACGGGCCGCGAAGCGCAACGCCCGCAGCCCGTGAGAGGTTCGATTTATCCGGCGCGAATCAGAAAACGCCGTACTGTGAGCGGGTGATTTCACCCAGACTGAAGGTTCCGTTGGTGGGGTCGTAATCGACGACGCCCATTTCGTTCGGCACGCCGCTGAGCCGTCCCTGGGCCTCATCGCGGAAATCGGTCTGATCGGGGCCAATGCTTTTCAGAATCCAGTATTTTGAATTATAGCTGGAGCGCGGAACGCCGACCTTGGCGGTGAGGCGCGCGTGATAGCCGCGATACAGACGATTGTTGGGGTCGATGTAATCGTAACCGATCAGGACGTCGTCATAAAAACCGCCCATGCCCTTCAGGCCTTTTTTAAAGCGGTCGACCGGTTCCTGGGTCAGCATGTTGCCGTCATACAGACGCAACAGCGGTTTGGGGCTCTGCATACTGGGAGCTTCGGGGAAGTCGCTTGATTCGAGGTGATATTGAATCAAGCCATCGTTGATCACCTTGAGGGTCCACTTCACGTCGACGACTTCAGCGCGAACCTTGGCGTCGAGGTATCCGGGCACGGCGATGGCCACAAGGATGGCGGAGATTCCCGCCACCAACAACAGTTCCACCGCGGAGAACGCGGGTTTGATGGGCATGCCTTTACCTCCCCATGACCTACCCTACGAGATCAACCCTGCAACCAGTCTAAAAGGGGATCGATTCAATGTCAATACAGTTTACACAATTCCAATCATAAAATTTAGGTCGCGCCGGATCAACAATTACATGCAATATAACATTAAAAATCCATAAGGATGAGCAAGTTAGATAAAAATTTACTTAACCGCTCAGGCCAGTGACCTCAATCGCTCTCCGCATAGCCGAATTCTTTCAATCGATTGGCTTTTTTTCGCCACTTGGGCGTCACGCGGACCCACAACTCAAGAAAAACCTTCACGCCGAGAAACTCTTCGAGTTCGATTCGGGCTTCGGTGCCGATCTGTTTGATCATGGCGCCGCCCCGGCCGAGGACGATGCCTTTTTGTGAATCGCGCTCGACGTGAATCGCCGCCTGAATGGCGGTGACGCCGTTGCCGCGCTCTTTCATGGTCTCGATCTGAACCGCCAGCGAATAAGGCACTTCGTCATGCAACAGCAGAAAGGCTTTTTCGCGGATGATTTCTTCCACGAAAAAGCGCTCGGCGCGGTCGCTCAGTTGTTCGGGCGGAAAAAACTTGGGGCCGGGCTGAAGGTGGCTGAGAATATCGTCAAGCAGCGCTTCGACGCCATCGCCGTACAGCGCGGCGATATAGTGAATCGACGCGGGGTTGAGTTCGGCGGCGATCGCCTCCTGCTGTTGCAGCTCGGCGCGCTTTTCCATCGGAACGACGTCCATCTTGTTGAATACGACGATCAGCGGAAGGCCGCGTCCCTCCAGCGCCTTCATGGTCAGCGAACGTTCGGCTTCGTTGACGCCCTTGGTTCCATCGATGATCCATATCGCGACGTCGGCGTCGCTCAACGCGTTTTCCGCTTCGGTCAGCATGAAGTCGTGCATCGCGTCGCGCGGCGCGAGAATGCCGGGCGTATCCTGAAATACGATCTGGCAGTCGTCGCGATCGAAGACGCCGAAGATGCGGTTTCGGGTGGTTTGAGCGCGCGGCGTCACCGCGGACAGTTTATGGCGCAACACCGCGTTAAGCAGGGTCGATTTACCGACGTTGGGGCGGCCGATCAGCGCCGCGTATCCGGACTTGTGTTCTGATGAGTTCATGGAAATCCGCGTTTCAGGAAAGTGATAAGGCAACCGAGTTGATTATAGCGCCCGGCCCGGATGAACGCGGGGGGATGATTCATGAAAAAACGAGACTTCAGATGGAAGGTTCATCGTCAAGCGCACGCCTCACCACGCGCGCCAGATCGGCTTTGGTGAACGGCTTGGTTAAAAAAGCCCGGAACCCGATCGATTTGGCCCGGTCTTCATTGATGGTTTCGTTATAGCCGGTACAGAGCACGACAGGCAACTCGGGCCGGACGCTCCAGAACTGGGCGGCGAGGCGCTCGCCGGTCAACCGGGGCAGCGTCATGTCAACGATCACCAGATCGTAGAACGAAGGATCATCGAAAAAGCGCCGCATGGCTTCCTGGGGGTCGTTAAACGGAAACGCCTGATACCCGAGTTCCGTCAGCATGGCGTTCATCAGGTTGACCAGCGATTCTTCATCATCAATCACCATGACGCGCTCATCGCCCACAGGCGGCGTATCATCAAAAAGCGCGTCCAAAGCGGTATCGTCCACTTTGTTTTCGGGCAGATACACGCCGAACGCCGAGCCTTCGCCGACCTTGCTCTCCAAAGTGATAAAACCTTCCATGCCGCTCACCACGCCATGCACGACGGCGAGCCCGAGGCCGGTGCCTTCACCAGCCCGCTTGGTGGTGAAATACGGTTCAAAGATTTTTTCCTGGATATCAGGACGCATGCCGACACCGGTGTCGCGCACTTCGATCATCAGATAATCGCCCGGCGCGGCGAAGGTTCCTTCCACGGTTCGCATCGGCTTATCGACGATGCGGGGTCTCACTGAAACGGACAGCACGCCGTTCTGGTCGCGCATGGCCTGGTAGGCGTTGGTGCAGAGATTCATGACGATCTGGTGGATGAGCGTCGGGTTTGCGTTAACCAGACCGCATTGCGGCGACACGTCTTCATGAATTTCAATATTGGCGGGGATGGTGGAGCGCAGCAGTTTGAGCGACTCACGAATCAGCGGGACGACGTTCATCGGTCTGCGCGTTTCATCGGATTGGCGGCTGAACGACAGAATCTGCTGCACAAGTTCCTTGGCGCGGATCGCGGCCTGAATGACGCACTGCTGATAGTTCCACAAATCGCCGCCTTTCGGCAGGCGCGACGCGACGATGTCGGTATAGCCCATGATGCCCATCAGGATGTTGTTGAAGTCGTGCGCGATGCCGCCCGCCAGCGTCCCGATCGCCTCCATTTTCTGCGCCTGGGCGAGCTGACTCTCGAGTTGTTTTTTGTCGGTGACGTCGGTCATCACCGCCAGCACGTGCGGTTCGAGCCCATCCATGTAGAGCGTCGTGGTCGAGATCGAAATCACCCGTTTTTCGCCATTCGAGCGAGTGATGGTCCACTCTTCGGCGCACAGGTGATCGCCATTGCGCATGGCTTCGAGGCGATCGAAGGCTTTTTTCTGATATTCGGGCTCGGGGTACATCGTGGGGGTCCAGCCTAGCTCATTAATCTCTTCAAGGGTGTACCCGGTGATTTCCTCCATGCGCCGGTTCCATAAGGTAAAGCGGGCGTGGGGAGACCCTTCAACCCGGTGATTGACGCACATGCCTTCCGCCGCGCTCTCGATCACCTGCCGGGTAAAATTCGATTCCTGCTTCAGCGCTTCTTCGACGGCTTTAAGTTTCGCGGTTTCACCAACCAACTGATCGCGATAGTCGTTGATTTCTATCAGGGACAGGTAAACCCCCAACAGGTAAACCCATAAAATACCGATCAGAATCACCGTTTCCAGAAACCGCCGGACCCGGCTGTCTTCGCCGAAGACTGGCACGCTGCGTAATTCGGGGACTTCTTCAGTAAAGTCGAACACAAACCACATGAAAACGAGAAAAAGCAGGATTCCAAAAATGAAGGTAATTCGATTAAAGCGGATTTGATGACGGCAGATAAATATGAAGAGGGACAGGAAAAACACACAACCGATCAGGTTGAATGCGCCTTCCCAGTATTTGCCCAAATCGAAGAATTCGTCTCCAACCTGTATAGATACAAGAAACAATCCATACAGAATAAAGACCATGAACAGGCGATTGATGCGGATCGAATCCAGTGTCATTTGGGCGTCCAATAGAAAAAATCAATACAATATCTGGCGGAATAGTAGCACGATTGCCCGGTTTTGATCCATCAAAAGTTTCATTATCGACGCAATCTCTTACTGACATAAAAATGGATTGCCCGCGCATAATTTCAAGGCTGCGTTATTATATCACAACGCTATAGTGTTTTAGCTCCATAATTATCGCCATTTTACGCACGGGGATGGATTGCCGCATCATGGAAGGTTTTATATACAGGGCGCGAAAAAGAGGCTCAGAGATTTAACGAGGCTGATTTTCAAAAAACACCAGTTCGTTTTCAGCCTGATTCAGCAGGACGAAATCAAGCCTGCCATCGCCGTTGATATCCGTCACGGCCAGTGAATAAAGACGCCCGATAGCGAATGCCTGAGAGAGAGGCGACACCGTCAGAGCCCTCCAATGGCCGGATCCTTCGCCGCAGAGCATCCCCAGCGCGGGAGTTTGCCGTTCCACGTCGTATCCGGCGAGAATCAGTTCATCTTCCCCGTCTCCATCGAAGTCGCCCGCGTCCATATCGTTGACGACCATGCGAACTCGTTCGGGGTAAGCGCGGGCGATTGTCAGCGGATCGGTCCACCAGAAAATGGAGCGGTCAAAGGTCAACGCGGCCACATCGGGCGTTCCGTCGCGATTCAGATCGCGAATCAACACGTCCTGCGGCGCGTTGCCGAAGAAGCCTTCGCTCAACGAGTGTTCGGCGATCGTCTCCAGACCCTCAACTCCCAGTGAATAAAATCCCATCGTTTCAGGGTTGGCGTACGCGATCACGAGTTCATCGCGCCCGTCGCCGTTGATATCAGCCGCATTCAGATGAAGCGGGGTGAATGGAACCAGAACGTCTCTCGACAATAAAAGCGCACCCGATTCTCCGTCATAGCGGAATATCAGAATATGCTCGGGCAGCGCCACCGCGAGTTGCGTCCCGGCGCCAGGTGTGGTGAACCGCCCCGCCGCGATAAAGCGCAAGCGCGCCGACTCATAGCGCTCTTCGGGCAGGCTGACCAGGCCGGGCAGCGTCAGACGGCGCTCCGGTTCAAAACCGCCGCCGGGTCTAGCCCGGTAAAACGAGAGCATCGAGTCATAACCGCTCAGCAGAATCGCGTCGGATTCGCCGTCTTGATCGAGATCGGCCCACAACGCGTTCAGGCAACCGTCGCCCGAGGCCAGCGAGCTGGAGCGATACGTCTCGCCATCGCTGAGCAGCAACGTTGCGAACGCTTCGCCGTAATTCGCCGCGAGAAAGTCGAGCCGCCCATCGTGGTTCACATCAAACGACGCGAGATCGATCGGCGAACGTCCGGTCGACAGCGTTTTAGTCTTAATGAAACGCGCCTGCTCGCCGCAGGATTCAAACGCGACGGCTGGCGTTGGCGTCGCGGACGGTTTGATGGAAACCGGCGTCCGGCTGGGCGCGGGAGTCAATGACGGAGACGGACTCGCCAGCGGGAGGGGCGTTGATGACGGCCCGGCCCGGGCGATCAGCGCCGCGACCTGCAATTGTTCAGCGTCGGCGGTCGTCTCGATCACTCCGGAGCCGCCATCCAGCGGTTCGAACCCGATCGCCTCGTCTTGCAGCGACGCCGTCCAGATCAGGGCGTCAGCCGCGCCAGCGCCAATCAACGGGGTCGTCCATAACGACTCGTGTTTTACCGCGAGCTCTCCGCCCGCGGCTCCAATGGGCGGCTGAGCGTAAAACCGCCCAAGCATGAAGCGCGACGCTTTCAACCAGAGTTCGCGTCTGCCGGTGTAACGGTCATCGTGAACTTCAACTCCAATGGAATACATCCCCGGCTCATCGGCTCCCGCACGCAACCATCCATCGCCGCCGACTTCAGCGGTAACGCCCCGGGCTGAAACCGAAACGCTCCAGCGCAATTCGTGCGGCGGCGTGTCTGGATCAAAGACGAAATCGCCGGGCATCAACACCGCGACTGGCGCTTCGCCAGCAATTACGCGCAGGTCAGGCAGGCGCGCCAACACCGGCGGGGCGGGAGTCGTCGTCACCGTCGGAGTCGTCGTCACCGTCGGAGTTGGCGGCGGCGTATCACGCGGCGTCAATGTGGGAGTCGCGATGCGTGGCGTCATCGTGGGAGACGGCGTCGGCGTTCTGGCGGCCGTCGCGCTCGGCGCGGGACGAGGCGTGGGCGTCACAGTCGGCGTTTGAGTGAAGGTTGGCGATGGTTTCACGGTTGGAATTTGCGTCGGCGCTGGCGTGAGCGTGGGCGCGGGGGCCGCAGTGTATGTTGGTATTGGCGTCCGCGTCGGCACAGGAGTCGACGTGGCCGGCGGCGCTGGAGTGGCGCTCGGAGTCATTGTGGGGACCGCCGTCGGCGTCATGGTGGGTTCAGGCGCAGGGGTGGGCGTCTCCGTCGGCTCGACGCTTTCGATATGGTAAGCGATCTTCAGAGAACTCGACAGCCGGCCATCGCTGGCGAAAACCATCAGCGTGTAGTCACCCGGCGGGAGCGTTGAATTCAGCGTAACCGCGACGTCAAGAAACAGGCTCGACGCCGTGACGCGGACTTCTTTCGCCCCATCAAGCGGCGAGACCGTCACTGACACCTCATCCCCGTTCTGGTCATAGACCCTGAACTGAACTTGCGCTTCTCCACCCCGTTGAAAAATGAAATCCGGCAACGCCGCTGGAATAAACACCGGCGCAAAGTTCAGCGGAACCTGTGTGGGGATCGGCGTCGGCGTAACGGTTGGGGTCGCGGTTGGCGTCAGGGTCGGCGTTACAGTTGGAACCGGGGTTTCGGTTGGAGTCGGGGGGAGCGTCCGGGTCGGCTCGGGCGAAGGGCTGGGCGTCAGGGTCGCCGTGGGCGAAGCGGTTTGCGTCGGCGTTAGCGAAGGCTCCGGCGTGGGCGTTTCGGTGGCGGCGGGCGTAGCCGTACTGGCAGGCGGCGGCGTTTGGGTCGCTTCCGGCGTGGGGCTGGGCGGAGGCGTTGGCGTGGCGGACGGCGTGGGGGTAAGCGACGGTTCAGGAGACGGCGTCACGGTCGGCGCCGGAGATGGCGTCGCGCTGGGGGCCTGAGTCGGCGTCGTGCTGGGTGCGGGGACGGGCGTCCAGGCCGGCGTAAACGTGGGCGACGGTGGAAGCGGCGTGGGCGTCCGGGTAACGGTGGGCGCCAGCGGAGTCGGAGTCGTGGTTGGTGACGGGCCTTCGGGAGGCGAAGGCGTGTGAGTCGGCGTGGGAGTCGCGCTGTGCGGCGCCACCTGTGGAACGAGTGGAGCCGCCTGGTTGAAATACGCCATCGCGCCGAAAAACGCGGCGAAAACAATTACCCCTGTGACGAAGGGGCTTTGGAGCGTAAATCCCATCCGGCGAAGATATCCCATGATGTGTTGTGAACTTCAAACGAAAGAAATCAAGAAAAAATGGTCAGAAATAGATTTTTATAATTTACGCCTGAAGCCGACGAGGTCAACTCCCTTTTACACAGGGAGAAAAAAAATTTCGCCTGGAGACCGACTGGCTCCTTGACGGAACTCCCGCCCGAGGCTACCTTTTTCCTCTTGCGTGACTATGTTTAAAAAGGGTTAATCATGAAGAGTCATATCGCCACGCCAGACGAAATTAAATCGACGCACAAAGTACACCTGATCGACGCGAACGGCGTTGTATTGGGCCGGTTGGCCAGTGAAGCGGCCAAACTGCTCACGGGTAAGCACAAGCCGATCTACACGCCTTTTCTCGATACCGGCGACCACGTCATTATTATTAACGCCGACAAGGTGAAGCTGACCGGTGATAAGGCCAACAAAAAGCCATATCGCTATCACACCCTGTATCCGGGCGGACTCAAATCGCAGCCTTACCGCATCGCGATGGACGAAAAGCCCGAAAAGGTGTTGATGAAGGCGATCTGGGGCATGCTGCCCAAGACGCGCCTTGGCCGCAAAATGTTGACCAAGCTTCGCGTTTATCGCGGCGACCGCCATCCCCACGCGGGCCAGATGCCGGTTTCATATACCGTAGCGAGCAGCAGGTACTAGAGAGGTTATCATGGGTGAATCCTACATTTCATACGGCACGGGACGGCGCAAAACCTCCGTCGCGCGCGTCTATCTCAAGCATGGATCCGGTTCGATCGTCATCAACGGCAAGGCCGCGCCGGATTACCTCATGCGCAAATCGCTGGAGATGATCGTCAATCAGCCGTTCGTCGCCACCGACACCGCCGGCAAGTTCGACGTATACGTCAATCTGGCGGGCGGCGGTCTTTCGGGCCAGGCGGGTGCGTTGCGCCACGGCATCGCCCGCGCGCTGATCATGTTTGACAGCAAATACCGCGCGGCGCTGAAAAAAGCCGGCCACCTGACCCGCGACCCGCGTATGGTCGAGCGTAAAAAGTACGGCCGTCCGGGCGCCCGCAAGCGCTTCCAGTTCTCCAAGCGCTAATCGCGGCTTCTTATCCGATCACGCCAACGGGGCGGTGGATTTCCACCGCCCCGTTTTGTATTGACGCTATTTATATTATCTGGTGACAATTCACAGCCTCCGGTCTCACAAAAAAAACTCCCCGGCGGGCGGACCCGGCGGGGAGCGTTATTCTTCTGAAATCGCGGAGGCGAAACGATCGCTAATCTTCGCGACCGGTCCAGACCCTTACTTCGTGACGCCCTCGATACAACGGACGGTGTCGCGTGCGAAGACCAGCTCTTCATTGGTCGGAATCGCCCATACGCCCACCCGGCTGCTTTCGGTGGAAATCTTGCCCTCGTGACCGACGCACTTTTTGTTGCGCTGCTCGTCGACCTCGACGCCCATGAATCCCAGGCCCAAACATGAATCGCGGCGGACCATTTCTGAATTTTCGCCGATTCCCCCGGTGAAAATGACGTGATCGACGCCTCCCATCGCGGCGGCGTAGGCGCCCAGGTACTTCTTGATGCGGTAAGAGAACATATCGAGGGCAAGTTTCGCCCGTTCGTTGCCCTCGGCGGCGGCTTTTTCGATCTCGCGCATGTCGCTGGAAACGCCCGAGATGCCCAGCAGGCCCGAGTGTTTGTTCATCAGGCTGTTAGCCTCGCCCCAGGTGAGTTCTTCTTTGGCGGCGATGCTGAGGATGATCGAGGGGTCCATATCGCCGGTGCGGGTCCCCATGAGAAGCCCCTCCAGCGGGGTAAAGCCCATCGTGGTATCGACCGACCGGCCATGATCGAGCGCCGTCATGCTGCACCCGTTGCCCAGGTGGCAGGTGATGATGCGCAGTTCATCGCGATGAACGCCGGTCAACTGCCCCAGCCGGTACGAGACGTAGCGGTGAGAGATGCCGTGAAAGCCGTAGCGGCGGATGCCGTGTTTCTGGTAGATGCCGTACGGGAGGCCATAGAGATAGGCCTTGGGCGGCATGCTCTGATGAAACGCGGTGTCAAATACCGCCACGTGAGGGCAATTGGGCAATACTTCCTTGCAGGCGTAATAGCCTTTCAGGTTGGCGGGGTTGTGAAGCGGCGCGAACTCGACGCAAGCGTGGATGCCTTCGACGACCTCGTCGGTGATCAGCACCGAGGTCTGAAAACGCTCGCCGCCGTGAACCACGCGATGACCGACCGCGTCGATCTCGTCAGGCGATGACACCACGCCGCGCTCGGCGTCGGTCAGCACCTTCAGGACGTATTGAATCGCTTCTTCATGCCCCAAGACCTCGATGGGTTCTTTGTCGGGGGCGGGCAGCGTGTCTTTTAACTCGGGCATTTTGAGCGGGTTTTCATTAAGACGCTGATAACGCAGAATCGACGGCGAAAACCCGATTTTTTCAACCAGTCCCTGAGCGAGAACGACTTCTTCCTGCTGGTCGATCCGCTGCAGGTCGGTTTCAATCAATTGAAATTTTACGGAAGAACTTCCGCAATTCAGTACAAGAACTTTCATCAGCCGAACTCCCTTTCAATCACGCCGAGGCGCGGCGTTTGCCGGCCTGGGCCTGAACCGCGGTGATGGCGATCGTGGTGTAGATATCATTGGCGCTGCATCCGCGCGAAAGGTCGTTGACCGGCAGAGCCAGCCCCTGTAACAGCGGGCCATAGGCCTCAGCGCGGGCGAGGCGCTCGGTCAGTTTGTAGGCGATGTTGCCCGCGTTGAGATCGGGGAAGATCAGCGTATTGGCCTGCCCCGCGACGGTGCTCTGGGGCGCTTTGCGTTTGCCGATGGCTTCGATCAGGGCGGCGTCGCCCTGCAGTTCGCCGTCGATTTTGAGATCGGGGTAGCGCTCTTTCGCAATCCGGGTGGCTTCTTTGACTTTATCGACCAGGGGATGGTCGGCGCTGCCGTAGGTTGAGAACGACAGCATAGCGACGATGGGTTCGACCCCGGTGAGGGCTTCCATCGACTGCGCGGTGGCGAAGGCGATATCGGCCAGTTGTTCGGGGTTGGGGTCGGGCACCACGCCGCAATCGCCGTAACATATCGTGCCTTCAGCGCCATAGGGGCAGTCAGGCACGATCATGAGAAAGCATGACGACACGGTCGATATGCCCTTCTGGGGGCCGATCATCCAAAGCGATGCGCGAATCACGTTACTGGTAGCGTTGACCGCGCCTGCCACCATGCCGTCGGCGGCGCTCTCACGCACCATCATCGCGCCGAAATAAAGCGGGTCGCTCATGACTTCAGCCGCTTTTTCGGGCGTCATGCCCTTATGCTGGCGGCGTTCGGCGAAGAGGTTGATCCAGTCCGTTTTGTGGGGGTGAGAACCGAGGTCGGCGACCTCGATTCCGTCGATGGAGACGCCCGCCTTGCCCGCGGCTTCGGCGATGGCGCCGGAGTCGCCCAGCAACAGAACGCGGGCGATGGAGTCGTCCGTCGCCCGCCGGGCTGCTTCAATCATGCGTGGGTCGGTTGCTTCGGGTAATACGATGGTTTGAGGTTGGTTCTTGGCTTCTTTGAAGATTCGGTCCAGAGGGTGCATCGCCAATACGCCTTTCTTAAATGTGAAGTTCCATCTCGATCAGGGCCGTTTTTCGACCAGTTTTTCTTTTTGTTTTTTGATCTGCTGTTCAATCTTGTCGACCGCTTTGTCGATGCAGCCGCGCACGTTATCCCCTAACTCGCGAACATGCATGATCTTGTGAAGGCCATGAAACCGGATTTCAACGATTTGTCCCGTGTCGTTTCTCTCCATGACGACGTGGGCTTCGCCAGCGCCCTGTACGTATTTTCCCAGTTTTTCAATCTTTTTCTCGACGTACTCCCTCAAGTGATCGGAAAGCGAGTGACGGCGGCTGGTGATCGAAATTTGCATACGCGCGTCCTCCAAAGCGTTCAAAGTGGATTTCTCAAGGTTGCGGTCCCTCAACGATGACTGATTTCATTATAACCGCAAAGTAGCATATCGCTCCCACCCCGCCAAGCCGATTTTCGCCCTGTTTCCATAAATAATTGGAAAACGGAGAACGCGGGCCGGAAACAAGCCGGACGGCGCACGAAAACCGGAGAAGAATATTGAAACTTTCTCTCGCTTGAGCCGTATGGCTTCATGACGCATCTCCGCGAGGAGCCGGCCGGCCACAGAGCGGCGCTTGAGTTTTACGCAAGCCGGCCGATAAATGAGGGAGTCAGCAAAATTTACGCTGGTCTCCCGGCGTGGGCCCGCAACCGTTCTTTTTGGTTGACAGGGCATGAAAAAAGGGGTAGCTTCAACCCCGTGTAATGAATTGTCGCGGTTGCTTGATCTCGTGAGGTGATTCTGCTTTAGTAGCCGTGTTTATCTGTTCGGTTGGCCGGCCCATGTCCGGCATGCGAACGTGTTAGGGTAGTGAGGGATATTCCAAAAGGTTCAGAGCACGATGGAACAGCGAACACGGAATATCCTGGCCCAGGCTTCATGGCTTGAAGTCATTGAGGAAAAAGCCCACTTTCTCGGGTTACCGGTGCGCCGTGACCCTGAGATTGGCGCGGCGGAACCGCAGCGTAGGAAAAATAGCGCCAGGGGGACAATACGCCACATGCTGACGGCGGCGTCGTTTATCTATTTCTGGGCCGTGGAATTCATGGCCCGGCAACCACGCAGGCGTGTTTCGGTCGATCGATCGTTGAGGCTCGCGGCTGCCACAGGAGCAATTCTGGCGGTCGTGATTCTTTCATTCGGTTTCAGCTGGCCACAACCAACCACGGAACGAAACTTCCGTGAGCTGGTTCACGGCCAACCCGAAAACGCCCCTCTCGAAAACACCGACAGTTGGGATCTGCAGGACGATATGTCGTCCGACGAACGGCTGGCGATGATGCCCGCCCGGATTCCGTATGAACTTCACCCGGCGGTATTCGCGCAATCGTCGCTGCCTCCCATGATTCTGGCGAGCGCCGGTCTGCCCCCGGAAACCTGGGCCGACGACGATGAAAACCTGACCATTGCCAAAGCCTCATTCGCCCTGCAGTGGACTCCGCCCGAACCCGCCGATTTTGATGAACCCGAACCAGAAATCGCTGAAGCCGCTCCCGAACCTCCCGCCGAAGGGTTGAAATACACCATCGAAAGCGGCGATAACCTGTGGACGGTCGCGGAAAAGTTCGGCGTCGACCACGGCAAACTGGTCGCCTATAACCCCAAAATCAGCCCTCGATCCATGCAGCCTGGCGACAAGGTTTACGTCCCCGGCACGAATGACCCGATGATCAAGATCGTGGTCACTCAAATGACCTTCCCCACCGACAACTCGGTTATCACCTCAGGCTTCGGCTTACGCAAGCATCCCATCGGCGGCGATTACCGCTTCCACCGGGGCGTCGATATCCGCGCCAACCGGGGCACTCCGGTCAAGGCCGTATTGCCCGGCGTGGTTACCTACTCGGGCTGGGGCGGTAACAAAGGCTATTACGTCAAAATCAAACACGACAACGGCCTTGAAACCGTTTACGCGCACAACTCCAAACTGCGGGTCAAACGCGGCCAGCACGTGAATCAGGGCGATCTGATCTCGTATTCAGGCAGCACCGGTCTCGCCACCGGCCCTCACGTTCACTTTGAAGTGTGGAAAAACGGCAAAGCGGTCGACCCGATGAAGTACCTGCCGTATAAATCAAACCGCCGCCGTTGAAGCGGACCGGCGGCGCGAAAGACGAAACCGAAACGAAAAAACCGCCCATACGGGCGGTTTTCATATTGACTGATAACGGATTCAGCGTTTAATACAACAGACGGAAAAACTTGATCGCGACAGGGAGGCTCAGAGACCAACAACCTATTTTGTTATTTTAACTTCGCATGAAAAAAGCCCTGGCTACACACCGGGGCTTTTTCATTTTCATACGGACGGTTTCTTTATTGCGCTGGTTCGCCGGCGTCTTCCATTGACTGAATCAGGTCGTTCAACGCGGCGGCGGCGTCATCGCCGGGCGTTCGTTCGACGTAGCGTTTCAACTGACGAAGATGAAGCCTGTAATCACCCTCGATCGAGTAGTAATCGCTGAACGCGGGGAGTTTGATTCCCGCATTGTGCGCCTGTTCGCGCGCGGTCTGAATCGCTTTCGCCGCAGCGTCGTATTTTCCCGTCGCGAACAGCGCCACGCCATAAGAATAGCGAAGTTTCACATCGTCAGGCTTGCTGTTCAGCATATCTTCAGCTCGCCGCGCCGCTTCAAAATAGTTCCGCGAAGCGAACATCGCCTTTTTCTGTTCGGCCAGAATTTCAGCCGCCGACTTCAGTTCCGCTTCCCGGGCTTCGGGTTCTGAAGCGCTCGGCCCAATCTCATCGGGAGCGCTTTGTACGGCAGCGGAGTCAGTCTCCCCTGTGGCCGATCGCGCTCGTTCAGCGGCTTGTTTTTCGGCCAGCCGGCGCGCAGCCGCGTAATAATACTGGGCGGGCAGACGCATCACGGGGCCGGTTTGCGCGTTGCGCTGATAAACCACGTTGGGGGCGGGCAGGGGTTCGGGCCCGGGGTCAGACGCCGCGGGCGGCACATTCAGGTCCTTCTTCCCTTTGTACGTATCGGTAGGGTCCAGATCCGCATCGGCGTCAATCGAATCGCCGGTCAGATGGTCGACGTCTTTCAGAAACCGGTGCAAACGATCCGAGCTGTGCAGAAAGATTCGATTATTGCGGTAATTTTCGCGGTAATCCTTCGCGAAGGTATCGGACGAATAGGTCTCCCGATAGCGCTCCGCGTAACTCTTGCGCGAGGGGCGCGGCTTGGAGAGACCGGCGTCGTCGTCGGGGATGGTGGGTTTTTGCAGGGTCGGCTGATCCTGCGGTTTAACGGGTTCAAGCGGTTCGGCCCACACCACCGCCGCACCGCTCAGCATGAGCGTGATAAGAGAACAAACGATTGGTTTCATCATAGACGTCACCTCCCGCTCCGCGACAAAGGCGTCACAGCAAAGATGAGGCGGAGACGCAAACCTCGACCGGGCGGCCGGACCGGCCGTCAGCCGGAAATCAGATCTTCTCTTTTTATTTTATCGTTTAAACGCGGCGCTCGTCTAAAAATTGAGATTTTTATCCTAATTCATCCGCCGGCGCATCGTCCATCATTCCTTCATCGCAAAATCGCCGGTTTCAGACACCCGCCAGTTTTTGTCAAACAGCCCACCCCATAACTTGTGTCCACGCGGGCCATAAACCACGAAATCGCCATCGGGCCAGGTTGAGAACAGAATGGGCGTGGCGGCGAATTTCATCAGACCGCGCAAGCCGTCTTCGGTCATCGAAACCATCAGCAGCAGGTATTTTCGGGGATTGGCGGGGTTGGGCATAAGCAACACCAGCCCCTGATCGGGGGCGATGGTTCGTCCCGCCAGTTCGATGCCCGCATCCGTCACTTTAAAGGGCATCTCACTGAGATGTTTTTTCAGGAACGACGAGCCGCCGAGCGTTGAAACCAGCACCAGATGGCGTTCGGCCATATCGGCTTCGGTCAGCGCATCGTCACGTTTGACCACCCACTGAACATCCCAGATCGGCTCGGGCTTTGAACGCAGCGACGCCACGTCGCGGGCCAGTTTGGTTTCGTTTTCAGAGCCGGCGGAGCCATAGGCGTAGAGGTGATTCAGCCAGAAGGGTTCAAAGAGGCCGTGGCGCTCGGGCCGCAACGGCTCCTCCTCGGGCGCCGCCGCCGAGACCCACTTGCCCGCTTGCAGCGCGTACGAGGCCTTCGAACCGCCTTGTCCGGAGGGCGCTTCTTGGCCGTCAATGGTCACAGACACCGGCGCGCCCTTTTTGAACAACGCCTCCGGGAACTCCAGCGACAGGCGATCGACGTTGGCGGTTTTTACCACGACGGCGCCCTGATTCGCCTGAGCGTCAATCTCGGCGAATTCACGGATTTTCGCGGGGTCGTCAACGCTCACCCAATACGCCGAATCGCCGCCGGAAGCCGCCGTGCGGAAGATAACGCGGCGCGGATTGGGATCGCGCTTGAATTGTTTGAACCAGTCGAAGATCCGCGCGTCTTTATACCCTGGCTCCCACGAGGCGTGATCGACGCCGGGATAGATGTCGAGCCTGGTATTGTAGCCAAGCGCTTCAAGGCGTTTGTTGAGGTCGATCGAAACGCGCGGCGGAACCACCGGGTCCGCCCCCCCGTGCATGAGATAAACCGGCAGTTCGAACGCGTTTTCAGCCAGAGGAAACACCGAACCGGAATTGATCAGCCGCTTCTGAAAAGCGGGCATTTCGGCTTTGACGTTGGGATCGATCATGTCGCTCACCACCGCGCCGCACACCGGGGCGATGGCGGCGAAACGGTCGGGATGCCGAAGCCCCAGCTTCATCGTTCCACCGCCGCCCATCGAGAGCCCCGTCAGGTAGACGCGGTCGGGATCGACGTTGTACATCGCGCGGACTTCATCCATGACGCGCCATACGTCGTCTTCAGCGAAGCCCTCGTAGAGACGGGTTTCATAGCCGTTCGGCGCTACGACGAGATATGGCAGGTCAGGCAGTTCGGGCATGCGACGTTTGGCGGCGGCGTCATCCTCGCCGGGCCGATTGGTCAGACCGAACACGCGGCGCAAACCGAGATGATGGTTCGACCAGGCGCCATGCAACATCACCACCAGCGGCCATTGCCGCTCGGCGTCATATTGTTTGGGGACGTATAACGAATAGGGCTGAATGTCGCCGCCCAGTGAATCGCGATATCCACGTAACTGGTAGCCAGTCGCGGATTCAGACGTATTGCGGCCTTTTTCGAGGTTATCAGCCATGATCTTCAACAACTGCAACCGCCGCGACAAGGTTGACGCCGCGCCCGCGTCGCTCGTTTTGGCGAGTTCAAGCATTTCGTCGGCGTAAGCCAGCGCGGCCCAGGCGGCGCGGGTCAGGTCTTCGGGCCCTTTCTTTTCCACCGCCTCCAGCCGCTCGATCGCGGTGCGTACGCCGTCAAGCCAGTCGGGCAGATACGCCACGCTTATCGACGCGACGATCTCGAAGCCGCCGCCGGTTTTCGACTCGACTTCGATGACGTAATCGCCATGCGCGTTCGTATCCGGCTCAAACCGGCTGGTAAACAGCTCGGCGCCGGCGGGAACCTGTACCTCGTCGGATGAAGCGCCGTCGCCGCTCACCAGGCGGAGCGTTAACTCGGCATTGGGGTCAAAACGCTGGACGGTCACATCAAAGCCGCCCGGCTGGACGACCAGCGAGGGCTCGACCGACAGCACGACCGTCTTGCGATGGATCTTGGCGAGCTGAGCGTGGGAGCGTTGAATCGCGAACAGTTGTAACACCTGCATGATGATCAGGGCTCCAATCGTGATGAAGATCGTTCTGGATCGCATCGTCGTTATTCCCCCGGAGATTTATTCGAACAGGTGATGATACCGGGCCATCCAGTAGGGTAACAGCCATGCGCCCGGATCGTCGATCGAACCGCCGTTTCCACCGCCGATTACATACGGGTTGGCGTTCCAGCGCATGACGCGGCGTTCATCGGGTGGAAGCAGGTTGACGATCTGTTTCTGGCCGAAACGATCGGCGTAACGGCTCAGGGTGACGTCGAGGCGGCTCTCGACTGGAACCGGCCAGTCGGTCAGATCGAGAGGCCATTCCTCCAGCGTCCAGATCGCGTCGCCGACGCCCAGTTTTTCGTTGAGGCAGGCGCTGGCGATGACGTTCCACAGGCTGCTCTTGTCGTCTTTGACCGCGTTCCAGCTGCGCCGAAGGCTGGTGCGGAACGTTTCTCCCCAGCGGCGCGGTTCGGGATCGTATTGAAAGAGAGTGTAATAAGGCAGAAAGGCCAGTTCGTCATCGGAATAATTATCTTCATAGGGCAGCGTGATTTTCTGGTTGATGGTGTTGGCGGCGTACCCCTCGTTGGCCGCCAGCCGGACGAAGTCGGTGTGATAGCGCTCGTTTTCAGTCACATGCAGCGCCGCCGCGAGAAACGAGAGCATCTGCAGTGAGTTGAGCCCCCGCTCCTGCGCCCACTCGGGGTCCTGGTTCAGTTTTTCCGGCGCCCAGACGCCCCAACGGGTGGGTTCGCCGTCCACGTCGATCAGGTAATACCCGTTGTCGACGATTCGCGACATGATGCGGTCAACCAGATTGTGAACGCGCTCTTTCTCGTCCCGGGTTTCAGCGAGCAGGTCATACACCAGCGGATACACGAACATGTGTCCCACCAGTTCATCCGACGAAGTATCGCCCTTCCAGTACCACTGGTTGTCGCTGGAGCGATGCCACTCGCCGCCCGTGTCGCTGAAATCGCTGGCTCGGGCGAACGAGCGCGCGAAGAGGCCCGGCGTTCCCGTGATGGTTTCGAGCCGCTCAAGCGCCTCGAAGTGTTTCCATGCGAGTTGTTTGACTTCAGGGTCTTTTTCAACGGCGTATTGAAAACAGAGCGCGGCGAGGTAGATGCTGGTCCACAGGCCGTCGTTGTCAGTTGGACGCTGTTTGTACTGATGAGGATCGCGAGACCGCGTCAGCGCGACGTCGGCGACCAAACCATCGCGGTCATGGCGCGGGTATACCTGTTCATGGTAATAGAGGGCTTTTTCTTCGAGCGTCCATTGTTCCATACGGATCGTCGCCAGCCCCACGTCGTCGGCCAGCACGCAGCCGCCGTCGGTCAACGACGCAACGCCTGAAACCACCTCGCCGGGCTGCCAGCGCGGGCCGGCGTAGTCGTTCCATTCGCCGTTGCGCCAGCGGATCACGCCTTGCAAGGTCGCGATCCACATCGAGCCGTCGTTCCCGGCTGAAAGAGCGGTGACGCGGTTACGTGGAAGCCCGTCGTAGCCGTCGATCCGCTCGATGCGTCCATCGGGCCAGACCCAGTGGATGCACTCCGCGTTACCGATCCACAAACGGCCCTGCGCGTCGTATTCCAGCGCGGATGGATCGGGACCGATGAGCGCGTGAATCCACTCAAAGCGCCAATCCTGACCGTCGAAGGTCCAGAGTTTCCCTTCGGAAACCGCCGCCAGCCGCCGGTCGGGGCCCGCCGCAGCGAGAGTAACCGGCGCGGGAACTTCTTCAATTTTGACGACGTCGTTCGAGCCCCGCCGTTTGATGTAGAGCCCGCCCTGAGCCGCCAGCACGATATCGCCCATCGGCGAAAGGGCGGCCGAGTTTACCGGGCCGATGGCGGTTTCGAAGAAATTGGGTTTGCCCCCGGGCGAGTAAACATAAAAGCCCTTCTCATCCGCCAGAATCAGCCCGCCGCCCGCGCTTTTCACCGCCGCCATTTTCATCCCGGGATGAATCGCGACGCCCATGCGGTCATCGATACGAATCGGCTTGTTGTCATCGATTCGATACAGCGCCGACTCAGTCAACAGCCAGACCGAGTCGCCCGGACCCGTTTCGAGGCTGACCGGGGTTCCCACGACGCTCTGCTCGGAGTAGGTGGTTTTGGAGTCGACTTCCTGCTCAAACGAATGAGCGAGCGGCGTGAACGCGATCGTGAACGCGATGGTCAAGGCGGCGAAAAACTGGATTCGAGGATTCACATCGTCCTCCTGGCGGGTATGAGCTGGATACATTCACCAACTACCCTTAAAGGAATATCATGCGCGCGTGAATGTGGCGACGAGCGCGACGGTGAATTGTACGCTTATAGCGTTTGACAATGATATGGTTGTTATGAACCTTGGCGCCAATCGGCGAAAATCACAAGGAAAATTGATTTTCGCCACGATGTATCCGAACATTTCTCTGGCGACAAAAAAATATCGAGGAGTTCAGTATGAGCGTTCCATTCCGGATTGGCTACGGCTTCGATCTTCACCAGTGGGCCGAAGGCCGGCGGCTGGTGCTGGGAGGCGTCGAGATTCCCCACGAGCAGGGGCTGCTCGGTCATTCAGACGCCGACGCCCTGACCCACGCCATTATCGATGCGCTGCTGGGCGCGCTGGCGCTGGGCGACATTGGCAAACACTTTCCCGACACCGACCCGCAATACAAGGGATGCGACAGCCTCGACCTGCTGCGTTCGACGATGAAAATGATTTCAGCCAGGGGGTATCAGGTGGGCAACATCGACTGCACCATCGTCGCCGAACGCCCCAAAATGGCGCCGCACATTCCACTGATGAGAGAGAAACTGGCGGCATTGTTGAACGTAACCATCGACGAAATCAGCATTAAGGCGACTCGTACCGAGCACGTGCTGTTTGAACCGGAAAAAGGTTTACTCGCGATGGCTACCGCATTGTTATATACAAATTAGAAACAGGCCGCGAGAAACCATACAGATTAGTAATGTAAAAATGAAAAATTCAATGAATTTGCAAAATAAATGTGTTGTTTGTTCGTTTACCTGATATAGTAATATCAGATTCAACAACAGTCGCCGCGCCAGATTTACCCGGTTCAAAGATTGGCGGCGCGGGTACGATTAAAGACAGGCGGCGGAAATTCAGAGAATTCGAAGATGCCGCACAACTTTGGAGCTGCATAATCGTTAAACGAATGACACAACGAAAACAAGAGAAATTCGTCCAACGAATTTCGTTCTCCTTATCTCTTGTTGCCGGATGAGTACAGAGGACGTCCCCCTTCTTCTCGAACTCATCCGCTTTTTTTTGTTCCCCTCTCGATTTATATTTCACCAAATATAAGCACATCTCATTGTGATGGTTGGTATATCCGCTGGTCTGTGTGGCCGCGCGGGATGATGATAAAATGGCGATGGCGCCCGGTTTTCGCCCCGCCTCGACACTGTTGGAAAACCAGCCCATATCAAAGAAACAAAAAACACAACATAAGGAGACAGCTTCATGCGCAAGTTGATCATCGCAGGCAACTGGAAAATGAACGCCGGCGCCGCGAGCGAAGCCACCGGACTCGCCAAGGGCGTACTCGCCAAATACGGCCAGTCGGACGCGGTCGATATCGTATTCTGCCCCCCATTCACCGCATTACGCGAGGTATCGGCGGTAATTCAGGGGTCGAAGATCGCCCTCGGCGGTCAAAACATGTACCCCAAGGCCGGCGGCGCGTTTACCGGCGAAATCTCTCCCCTGTTTCTGAAAGATTGCGGCTGCGCCTACGTCATTCTGGGCCACTCTGAACGCCGCACCTACTTCAAAGAGAGCAACGAATTCATCAACGAAAAGGTGAAATTCGCCTTTGAGAACGGCCTGATTCCGATTCTGTGCATCGGCGAAACCGAACAGGAACGCGAAGCCGGCAAGACCGAAGCAGTGGTCGAAGATCACCTTCGCGGCGGCTTGGCGGGCCTCACCCCCGAACAGGTCAAGAGCATGATCATCGCCTACGAGCCGGTCTGGGCCATCGGCACCGGTAAAACCGCCACGCCCGAAGACGCGCAGTCGGTTCACGCCTTCGCGCGCGGGCTGATCGCCAAACTGTATGATGACTCCGTCGCGCGGACGGTGCGCATTCAGTACGGCGGCAGCGTCAAAGCCGACAACGCCAAAGAGCTGCTCGGCCAGCCCGACATCGACGGCGCGCTGGTGGGCGGGGCGGCGCTGAAAGCCGACTCGTTCAACGGCATCATCGACAACAGCGGCGCGGTCTGACCGGAAACTCGAGATACGAATGGATGAAGGGGGCTGGATCAGCCCCCTTTTTTTCTGTGTGAAGCGTTGCTGAATAATATAGAAAACTTGCTACAATGAACGATAATACCTTTACGCCGCCTGAACAGGATGAATCGCGCGGCATGTTTGTTTAAGCGAAACCGGTCACCCAATCTGAAAAACCATTGTGGCTGTGAAAAATATTCCGGAGGATGTTTTATCATGCAAAAACGGCGCGTTATCACGTTTCTGCTTGGATGGCTTTGCGTCAGTTGCGTCAGTTTGACGGTGAACGTGTATTTCCCCACGTCGCAGATCGAAAAAGCCGCGGAAGAGATTGAAGACCGCGTGCGCACGGGTAAAGGCATCGAAGGGCTCAACAGTTCGTTCGACCCCGCGATTCGCCAGCAGAAACGCTATATCGCCATCGGAATCGACGCGGTCTCGGCGTACGCCGCCGATGACTCGGATATCAACATCGATATCAACACGCCGGTGGTGAAAGCAATCATCGAAAGCCGCACCAAGCGCTTTAAAGAGATCGATCCGTATATGGCCGATGGAACCTTCGGCGAGGGCATGGAAGGCTATCTGGTCCTGCGCAAAAAAGAGGGGCTCGATCTCAAAACGATGACCACGCTGAAAAAGCTGGTGCTGGAAGAAAACAAGGATCGGGAAAAACTCTACCTCGAAATTCTGCGCGCCAACGGTCTCGACGCCGATGAGAAAAACCTCAAACGCGTCGGCGGCATCTTCGCCAAGGCGATCCGCAAAAAGTTGAAGGAAGGCCGCTGGTATCAGGTCGACGAAGACACCTGGGCGCAACAGACGAAAGAAGACGCCGAAAAAAACAAGTAACCGCCGCGCTGCCCGAACGCCCATGAATGAATCCGGGCGCGAAATGAGAGGATGAGGGATGAAACCGAACCGCCTTACCATCGCCGCGCTGTTGGCGGCCGTATGCTGGGGGTGCGCCACCGGCGACCTGCTCGGCGACTTTAATCTGATCTCGCCGCAAGAAGAGGTTCAGCTGGGAAACAACCTCGCTCAGGAAATTCTCAGCCAGAAAAAACAGGTCAACGACACCGAAGTGAACGGCTTCATCAACGCCATCGGTCAAAAGCTGACGGCCGTCTCGATGAACCCCAACGCCAACTATCACTTTTACGTGATTGAAGACCCCGAGGTGAACGCTTTCGCCATTCCGGGCGGGCATCTGTTCGTCCAGACCGGTCTGATTCAGGCGGCGGACAACGAGGCGGAAATCGCGGCGGTGATGGGCCATGAGCTGGGCCACGCCGAACAGCGCCACCCCACCGAAAGCCTCTCGCGGCAGATGGGCGCGCAGATGGTCGCGCAAATGGTGTTGGGCGAAAACTCGGCGCCGTTGCTGAAAACCGCCGCCAGCCTGATGATGTCAGGCGGCATCAGCGCCTACAGCCGAAGCGCGGAGACGCAGGCGGATGAGATCTCCGTCTACCTGCTGAATCGCGCGGGCTATGACCCCGGCGCACTGGTTTCATTTTTCAAGAAACTGGCCGCGCTGGAGCAGCAATCGGGCGGCGCGGGAATGGGCGCGCTGTTCGCATCGCACCCGCCCACGCCGGATCGCATCGCGGCCGCGGAAAAGCTGATCGCGTCGTTCGGCGAGTTTAAACAGCAAAAGACGCAACTGGTCGGCGGCCTCGCCTCGGTGAAACAGAAACTCGCGGGGAAGTGATCGATGCGGCAAGTCATCCAGACAATCAAAAGGGGGCGTGGATGATTCCAGCCCCCTTTGTTGTTTTTTATGTGATGCAGGTTTTATATTCCGCTGCTTTCCAGATGGTACGGTTGGATCAAAATTTCAGCGGGGACGTTTAACTCCTGATGAATTTTCCGAATCACAGGAATCGTAAGCGGTTCTCTTCGCGTCAGTACATCCGCGATCCGTATTTCCGCCCCAATGAGATTCTGCATGTCTTCCCATGAAAGTCCTAATGCGTCCATCCTATGTAAAATCGCTTCAACAGGATCGGGTTCCTCGATCGTAAAATTCTTTTCTTCATACGCTTCAACCAGAGTCGTTAATACATCCAGTCGGTCGCCCATCGGTGAATTGAGAGGCGCATCCATAAGCCGCTCAATTTCAGCCAGCGCCGACTGATAATCTTCATCTGTTTTGATTGGTCTGATATTCATATCGTTACTCATGGTCTGATCTAAATTGTATCAGCGGTAATTGAATCATATTCCGCGTGCGTTCCAATAAATCGGATATACACAATTCGGTATTCATAATGAATTCGAACAATCAGCCTGTATTTGTTGCCGCCGATGTTAAAACAGATTCGATTATCTTTCAGAATACTCGCTTTCGGGTAATCTAATTTTACATCAGCAGGAGCGCTCCAATCAGCATGGGTTACGAATTTATACCATGATTTCAACGGCTGCTCGGATTCGGGATGCCGGTAACAGAAATCACGGAGAACACCACGCGCTATAATCCGCATATCAAAGTATACACATTTTCGCTGAATTCAGATAATCAAAAGGGGGCGTGGATGATTCCAGCCCCCTTCGTTGTTTCGATACCGTGTATCTATCTACCCGCGAATTCCGCTTATGAATGCGGCTGGTCGCCCTCCGGCTTTTTGGGTTTGGAGGTATCGGAGATCGATTCGCGCATCTGGGTGTCGGCCATGACGTTCTTGATATTGTAGTAATCCATCACGCCGAGATTCCCGCTGCGAAACGCCTCGGAAATCGCCAGCGGAACCTGCGCTTCGGCCTCAACCACGCGGGCGCGCATCTCTTCGACGCGGGCGCGCATTTCCTGCTCCTGAGCCAGCGCCATCGCCTTGCGCTCTTCGGCCTTGGCCTGAGCGATCTGTTTGTCGGCGTTGGCCTGGTCGATCTGCAGTTTCGCGCCGATGTTTTCGCCCACGTCGATGTCGGCGATGTCGATGGAGAGAATCTCGAAGCCGGTACCTGAATCGAGGCCCTTATCGAGGATGCTCTTTGAGATCAGGTCGGGGTTTTCAAGCACCTGTTTGTGCGACTGCGCCGAGCCGATAGTGGTGACGATGCCTTCTCCGACGCGGGCGACGATGGTTTCTTCGGTCGCGCCGCCCACCAGCCGGTCGAGGTTGGCCTTCACCGTCACTCGCGCTTTGGCGAGCAGCTGAATGCCGTCCATCGCCACCGCCGCGACCTTGTCATAGCCGCCCTGTTTGGGGTCGGGCGCGTCGATCACCTTGGGGCGCACCGACATCTGAACCGCCTCGAATACGTCGCGGCCCGCCAGGTCGATGGCGGCGGCGCGTTCAAAGGTCAGAGGAATGTTCGCCTTGTCGGCCGAGATCAACGCCTGCACCACCCGGTATACATTGCCCCCCGCGAGAAAATGCGCTTCCAGCTGATTGGTAGAAAGGGTCAGCCCCGCCTTGGTCGCGTTAATGAGGGGATTGACGATCGAACTGGGCGGAACGCGGCGCAGCCTCATACCCACCAGCGAGAGCAGGGAGATCGTAACGCCCGAGGTTAGAGCCGCGATCCACAACCGGATCGGAATGAAATACACGAACAAAAACAGAAAGACGAATACCAGCGCCAGAATCAGAAACGTCATGGTGTTTGGATCGATAGGGCCCATCGGTTTTTTCTCCTTATGCGTAACGCACGGATACCAGAACAGAACGGATGGAATTCGCGAAAGTATCTCCAACGCGCTCCAATTGTAAACAATCCAGCGCGCTTTGACAATTCATTTCGCGCGCGGGGCTTTATCTGTAATCCCGATCATTGGAAATACGGATAAATCGGTACGTACGGTCCTGCCCCGCCGGATCGTGTTTTGCCTGGAAGCAGGATGGCTAGTACACTGGTGTTTCAGCCTCGGCAATCCGCTTCATTGAGCCCTTACGACCAAACCGCCCGATTTATTACAAGGAGAACTTCATGGATATCAAGCAGATTCGCCAGCCGGTTTACCCCATCGACGATCGGTTTATCAATCGCTGGTCGCCGCGCGCCTTTTCAGGAGAACCGATACGCGACGATGAACTGATGACGCTGTTTGAAGCGGCGCGCTGGGCGCCCTCGTCATTCAACGCCCAGCCATGGTTTTTTCTGTACGCCAAACGCGATACGCCCCAGTGGAACACGTTTTTCGACCTGCTGATCGAGTTTAACCAGCAATGGTGTAAAAACGCGGCGGTATTGCTGGTGGCGATTTCGCGCAAGAATTTCGAGCACAATGGAAAACCAAACGCCAATCACTCGTTCGATACCGGGTCAGCGTGGCAGAGCCTGGCGCTGCAGACCGTCTTCATGGGGCTGGCGGCGCACGGGATGGCGGGCTTCGACGCCGAAAAGGCGCGCGTCTCGCTGAATATTCCCGATGAGTTTCACGTCGACGCCATGATCGCCATCGGCAAGCCGGGCGATAAAAACGATCTGCCTGAAGCGATGCGCGAACGCGAGGCTCCCAGCCAGCGCAAACCGATCGGCGAATTCATCAAAGAAGGTGGATTTTAGCGTCAGGGAATAGCCAATACGCCTCAACCAGTACGCCGCCCGTCATCAGACCGGCGGCGTTTTTGTACCATGGGCGTAGACGTCTTCGACGCGCTCCACCATGCGTGAAAAATCGTGCCGTTCGTCGAGCGTGTTTAACCCTTCGCGGATCAATTCGCCTTCCAGCACGGGATTTTTGTGAAACCGGTGAATGGCGGCGGCGATTCCATCGGCGTTATTTTGCGCCAGCAGGCCGTTTACGCCGTCAACAATCACGTCGCGAGACCCGATCACGTCCGTCGCAATCACAGGAACGCCCGCGTCCCACGCTTCGAGCACGGTAAGCGGCATGCCTTCCCACAGCGATGGCAATACGAACAGGTCCATCGCGCAATAGTACGGATACGCATCGCTCGCCGGCCCGGCGAAGACGCAACGCCTGCCGTATTGCAGCCCGTTCGCCTTTTTGCGCAACGCGCCGCGCTGGGGGCCGTCGCCCACGATCAGCAGAAAGTCCGATTCACGCCCCGCCCATTGAAACGCCTCCAACAGGCGATCGATTCCCTTCTGCCACTGAAGCCTCGCCACCACGCCGATGGTGAACGCCTCGAGCGGGATGCCTAATTCCTCGCGGGTCCGCGTCCGCAGCGCCCGTTTTTCTTCTTTGGAAATGTTGCGCCTTACGATCGCGTTTGGAATCACGGCGCATTTGCCCGCGGCGGCGGGGACGGCGCGCAGCAGCGCGTCTTCAGTGCTGCCTGAAACGCTGATATACGCCGCCGTGTGGCCGCATTGCAGCCGTTCAAGCGTGTTGACGTACAACCTCGACAATGCGCCGGGATAATGAGGCGGATGGTAGCCATGCACGGTATAAACCAGCGGCGGCGGGGACGGCGCGCCCATCAAAGCGGCGCGAGTCAGGATGGCGGCGCGATGACCGTGAACGTGCAGCAGATCGTACCCGCCGGAGAGCGCGGCGCGTCTCAGCGCGAGCGCGGCCCGCAGCGGAAACCGGCCCATCCCGCCGAGGCGATGATACGATACCCCTGCGGATGCGATACGCTCGGCGGTCTGGCGATCGTCGCGCGGGGCGGCCAGCGTGACGCGCCAGCCACGCGCCTGAAGGCCTTCGCCCAACTGGATGGCGTGACGCGCGGCGCCGCCTTTCAGCGATGCGGTGACATGCAGCACCGATCGGGTTGATTTTGTTTGAGCCGTCATAGTTTCACCTGACACGCTGAAGAAACATTCGCGTACAGCGTGGCGCATCTCTCGAGAGTATACGGTAAAACGGAGGGAACGCGGGACAGGTTATGCTCCACAGGGGGCGGGAGAGCCGTCCGGCCGCTATTGTTTGCGGAATTTTTCCATGTAAATCATGCCGGTGCGGGCTTCTTTGGATTCCTGGGCGGGGCGTTTGTTCTTGAATTCGTTGGGATCGTGTTTGGAGCGGTTGTCGCGGCGGCGATGCAACTCGTCAACCAGGTCGGTGTTAACCGAAAAGCCGTTTTCCATCAGGTTTTCGGCGACGGAACCGGGTACGCAGACCTCTTCGCGGTCGTTTTTTTCAAGCCACTGCTTTTTGAGCCAGCTGCGGATGAAGGTGGATGAAACCTGGATGCCATTGATCGGCTCAATCTCTTTTACCAGTTCGGGAATAGGGTAAAAATCGCGATTCGAGCAATGCAGAAACGCGTAGGTGGTGATCAGCAGGTCGAGTTCCTGCTCTTCGCAGGCTTCGCAACACAGGCTGCGCTCGTCGATGGAGCGAAGGTTTCCACAGATCATACAGCGTTTGGACGGCATGGTTTTCATCCTACCCGGTTGTGATGACGTATTTCGTTCATTCTATCATCTTTAACGCAAATCGGAACACAAAACATCCCCCGATTCCACAAAAGAAAAAAGACGGCGGGCCGCCCCGCCGTCTTTCATTCGACAATGGTGCATCGAGAATCAATTTTTTTGAATCTGTTCCGCGTCTTCTCTGAACAGGACGGAGGCCTTCTTTCCCTCGCCATTCGCGGCGAATTCGCTTTCGGGAATAATCACCAGCGCGCCCAGAACGCCGCCCGGGCGGTTATACCCGACGATGATAGGCCGGCCGATGCGTCCTTTGACGGAATTTTGCAGAATGACATTGTTATCTTCGCTTCCGTATGGCTTCCATACGAATCCGGAAGAAGGCGGTGCTTGCATGGCGCCGCCGCCATAACCACCGCCGCCAGAACTCCAACCCGCGCTGTTCGAAATACCGCTGGAACTTGAGGAACTTCCCATCATCATGCCCATGCGTGGAACCGAGTCGGCGCTTGCATCCCGGCCGCCCTGGCTCAGGGTGATTTCCATCTGGAATTCATCATTCGGCTGAGAGTCGGTCTGAAGCCGCAAAGACCAGTCGCCGAGCGGAACCAGGCACGATCCCGGCATGCTGGCGTTGCCGAACCAGTAACCCGCCACGTGATTGGATTCACCCAGCAGCTGATTCACGATACCGCTCACCTCGGCGGGAATCGGGACGTTGGGGTAGTCGCTGCTTCGGGAGCCCTGCTGGACTCGCGAGACATCGCGGGCCGTCGTGTTAAGCGACACCACAACCGCCTGAAGGGCTGTTTTGTACATCTCAATGTATTGATTGATCGCGTCTTCACTAGCGGCCCGGCCCTGAATCGTCGTGATAACACGGTCGCCGGCCGATCTCAACGTATTGGTCAGCACCTTGATTCCATCCATCGGCAGGGCGCTCGCGCTGTCGGCGCGATCGTTGGGCGAGCTCAACTCAAGTTGAAAGTCGATCTCGGTCCGCGCATCGCTGTTCGTCACGTACACCTCTTCTTCATTCCCCTTATTTCCGCTCTCCACCGCGAAGACGCGCAAGGCCAGATTCGCGACGGGCGGCGCATCCAAGTTCGATTTGCCGGGCGCAACGTCGAGCGATGGAAGAATCTGTTCGACTTTTTCAATCTGCTCCTGTTTGCCGGAAAGAATGAGCTGATCGCTCGACGAAGGATGAGGAATCACCATCAGCGTATCGCCGAAGATCATACGAATGGGTTCGACCATCATGTCGGCGGGCGCGTGTTGCAGTTTGATCACCTTAACGATCACGTCTTTATCGCCGATGTTGTTCGCGATATGGCCGTAATAGTTTCGCGGGGGCGAACCGGGAATCGCGTTTTGTTCGGGAACAGGCTGGGTTAATCCAAATGGCGACAGGGTCTGCGCCTTGCGGATAACGCCGCCCAGCGCATCCTGATTCATCAGCGCTTCCTGAAGGCGCTTGACGGTATCGCCCAGTCCCTGAAGATCGGCGCTTTTGTCTGCCTGTTTCGCTCTCTCCTGCTCGATCTCTTTTTTCAGCTCGGTCATATCGGATTGGCGGCTTTTCAGTTCATCCATCAATTGCCGCATCTGATCCTGCAGGGCTTTTAACTGCTCCACCTGCAGATTGGCGGGTTCAGCCGCCTGCGCGGGGGAGGCGTTTTGACCGAGCGCCGCCGCCGGGGCGATCAGCGTCAGGCATAACGCCAGAGTCGGCATCCAATTGCTTTTCATGATATTTCTCCTTGTTTATCGTTTCGTTTCAATTTGACGCGTACAGCAATCGCGCGCCGCGTTCGGCCGAAAATCGCGGATCGCGGGGTATCGATGAATCGTTTTCTATGTTGAGAACCACCTGAACGGCGCCGTTGTTCATGGTTCCCTGAACGACTCTTTTATGACTCAACCCGCTGGCGTCGGGCTGGACCACCACGACGGGATTTTCGAGATGAGGATAGGCCTGCCTGACCGCATCGCCGCGTACGGTTTTGAAGCCGCCGTAATCATCGATGGTGAGCGGCTCGTCATCGGCGGCCACCCGGTCAAGCGGCGCGCTGACGAGTTCTTTCGGCGCATCGCCCGCGCCGCCCGCGGCGGACGGCTGAAACGCGGCGAGAGTAATGAGCACGCCGCAGAAAGTCCCGAGCGCGAAGATCGTGGCGCCGCGCCACGAAACGCCCAGCCAGCCGGTCGACGCCGTGCGTTTCCCTCGTCCCGACGCCTTCCACGCCGCTTCAAAGGTTTCAACGCGGGCGGAGGGGCTCTGGGCCGGCGCTTCAAAGCGGCGGGCGAGATTCATCGCGGCGGCGAAGGCTTCATACTCTTCACGCAACGCGGCGTCCTGTTCGATGCGCTCGCGCGTCCGGTCCGCTTCCGGCGAATCGGGATCGAAGTAGAGCGTCAGAAATTCGTCGCGCAATGGTTCATCGTTCACGTTCATATCCTGCCTCTGCGTAGGGCGCCAGCGCCTTCCGGAGAATCAGCGCGGCGCGGTGAATATGCGTTTTTACGGTTCCTTCGGCGACGCCCAGGGTTTCGGCGATCTCGGCGTAACTCGCGCCCTCATAATGGCGCATCGAAAACGCCGCGCGCTGTACGCCGGACAGCAACCCCAGACAGGCGCTCAGTTTGGCTTGCAGCGTATTCGCATCCGTCTCGCCCCGAGCCGACTCGTTCAGACTGTACTCAGGGAACTCATCGCCCGCGTCGACCGAAACCGCCGCCCGGCGCGACGCCTTGCGCACCTCGTCGATGGCGCAGCGCACGGCGATCGAGCGCGCCCAGGCGATGAACGAAGCGCTGACGTCGAAGCGCTCCAGATGACGGAAAATCTTGATCCACGCCTCCTGCGTACAGTCGTTGGCCAAGGCGGCGTTGAGCGTCACCCGGTAACAGGCGGCGTAAAGCGCTTCGGCGTGGCGGCGGTAGAGAGCGGCGGCGCTGGCTTCATCGCCGCGCAGGGCGGCTTTCACCAGCACGGCGTCGCTGGGCGATTGGGTCATATCCGGTTCGGTTTCAGCCGCCGCGCATCGCGGCCGCCGGGGCGTCGTTCGGGCTCACAGCCCATTCATTTCAATAACAATACGCCCGGCCAGGATCGAAAGTGTACGAGAATTCAAAAAAACTTTTGCGATGATCCGGAAAACTGTACGGCGAATTGAACATCCGGGCATCCTGGCTCGCCTCGAATTGACGGGCGCGGGGCTGGAAGCGTACACTAGGCGTTCATCCTGATTCGCATCGTGCGGCAACGAGATGGAACCAACTAATCCTGTCCATACGCGAGGGTTCACATGGAACGTCTGAAACTGGGATTTATCGGCGGCGGTTTTCTGGGTCACTTCATGGCGGCGGCGATGGAACACGTCCGTAACGTTGAGCTGGCGGGAATCTATTCGCCTCACAGCGGCCCCAAACTCTCCGCCTACGCCCGCGAACGCGGTCTGGGCGACGCAACGGTTTACCCGACCATCGAAGAACTGTGTAAAAACGTCGACGCGGTGGCGGTGTTCTGCGTGAATTACGCCCGCGTGGAAGTAATGGAACAGATCGCGGCGGCGGTGAAGGCGGGCGCTCAATTAAAGGGCCTGATCGTCGACAAGCCGCTGGCGCGCAACCTGAAAGAAGCCAGACGAGTGGTCGAACTGGGCAATCAGCTCGGGATTCCCGTTTCGTATTTTGAAAACCAGCTGCACATGAAGCCCATCAAGGCTCAACTCGCCCAGCTCGCGCCCCAGCAGCGCACCATGGGGCCGATGTCGCTCACCCGTTGCGCCGAAGAACACGCAGGGCCGCACAGCGCCTGGTTCTGGGACCCGACCCGCCAGGGCGGCGGCGTGCTCAGCGACATGGGCTGCCACTCGATCGCAGTGGGCTGGTACGCGCTCAACCCCCTCGGCAAGCCGATCGATTTTCTGAAACCGGTCAGCGTGTCGTGCGAAGTCGGGCTGCTGAAATGGGGGCTGCCGCGCTACCGCGAGGTTCTCAAAAAGCGCTTCGATCTCGATTATGAAAAAACGCCCGCTGAAGACTTCACCACCGGAATGATTACTTACAAAAATCCTGAAACCGGCCAGCTGTCGAAATCACAGTTCACCAACTCGTGGATGTTTGAAAAGCAGGGGCTGCGCGTCTTCATGGACGGCATGGGGCCGGGTTACGCCTTCGAGATCAACTCGCTGGTCGCGCCGCTGACCATCTTCATCGGCGATGAAGCCGCCGAAGCCGCCGCCAACGCCGAAACCGCGCTTGAAAAATCGACCTCCAGCCGCGGGCTGCTGGCGGTTCATCACAACGAAGCCGACGTGTACGGCTATACCGACGAGCTCAAAGACACCGGCGACGCCTTTCTTAAGGGTCAGAACGGCATGATGACGCTCGAATACGGCTACGAAATCGTCAAACTGACCATGGCGGCGTATATGGCGGCTGAAAAAGGCGTCACTATCGATCTGACCGACCCCGCCGTCCAGAAAGAACTTGAAACCTATATCCCCGCCATTCAGCAGGGGTTGGGCGCGGATCAGTTGTATGGGCGTAAATAAACGTCTTCTGCTTTTATCGATGTTTCAGGCACACCGGGGGCGCGGGATACCGCGTCCCTTTCTTCATTGCACGTCCCACGCGTAAAAATACTCAGCCGGATTGATTGCCAGAACCGCGCTTTCTTATTAGAATGACGATAGTATCCCATCACCCGTTCCGGGCGGCTTGTCAGGCGTCCGTTAAGGAAAATAAAGCGTGTTTTTTCGCAAAAAAGCCGCTCCCGATAACGCGCTCGAAGAAGCGCGTGAAGAATCCGGCCGTAAAAAACTCACCTTCATGGTGAAAAAAGAGGTGAAACAACACCTCGAAGCCGGGCGCAACTCCCTCAACCAGGGCCGGATCGACGACGCCATCTCCCACTACCGGAGCGCGGTCGAGACCGACCCCAGCTGCGCCTTGAGTCACTTTAACCTCGCCTACGCCTATCACGAAAAAGGCCTTCAGGAATCGGCGCTCGACGCGTATGGCAAGGCGGTCGAGCTGGAACCCACGTGCAGTCTGTTTCTCGAAAACCTCGCCCGGCTTCAGTTTGAGACCTCCGATTACCGCGAATCGGCGAGGCTGTTTCACCGCGCCTCGATGGTCGGCCCCATACAGCCCATCAGCCTGGGCCTGTGGGGACGCGCGCTGTTTGAGCAGGGATTGTACGAACAGGCGATTGAAACGTTTGAAAACCTGTTGGAGCGCGATCACCAGCCGTTGATTCAACTGGGCGGAAAATACTGGCTGGCGATGGGTCACATCAAACAGGGCCGCGTGGCCGCGGCCCGGCGCATCACGGAAACGATCCTGAAAGAAAAAGACCTCGACGCCAAGATTCTGTTCGATCTCGGCGAGCATTTCGTCGAGGCTCGCTGCATCAGCCTCTCACGCAAGATTTTTGAGCGCCTGCTGAATGAAAAAGATGAGATTCTCGCCGCGCGGCTGCGGCTCGACGATATCAAGCGGCTGGAAGAACAGATCGACGAGGCGCTGCCCAAATTGTTCGACGGCGATGAAGAGCGCCTGCTTCACCAGATTCACGCGTTACGCGAGTTTGGCTCCGACAAGATTTCGAAAGCGTTGATTTCCATGCTCGACTCGCCTTCCGCGCCGGTGCGCGAAAACATCATCCGGTATCAGACCGCGTTCGGGTATGACGCCGGACCCAAGATTCTGCCCCTGATCGAAGACCCGGTGGTGTATGTGCGCGAAGCGGCGTACGAGTATTTTGAAAAACTCGATCGCGGCGAGTATCTCGACAAGTTGAAGGCGGGGTTATATGACCCCATGCCCTCTATCACCCGAATCGTGGCGCGCGTGGCGGGGCGCTTCGGCTCTATCGACATGGCCCCCGAGCTGGAGATGCTGGCGGGCGACCCGCGCTGCCGCGAATGCCGCGAAGACATCCGCGACGCCATCGCCTCCGTCAAGCGGCGTTATCAGAAACAGCAGGACATGCTATACCGCATGAAGATCAAACCCGCCGCCGGACGCGGCGAGTTTCCCGCTTCAGGACGATTTCAATTCTGGTTGTTGCTGGTTCTGCAATGTTCAGTCATCGGCTACCTGATTTACTACCTTTTCACCCGCCTCTAGCTGGCAATGCCGGCTGCCGAGTCATTCAGGAGGGGTTGTCCGATGAAACGGAATGTCCGCGCAAGGCGCTCACCCCCCCCTTGAATGTCCGGTCTTCTGGGAGAGAGAAAAAAAAGATGGCGTGGTTAGCTGAAACAAAAAGAGCGGACGAGAAACCGTCCGCTCTTTTCTCGACTTTGGCCTTTGACTAGATAAAAAGAGATAAAAATTGCTGGGAGTGTAATTTTCGCTGGAAATTCGCTCCTTTTTCTTTTATTATAGAGTCTAGTTATGTGACTAGACCGCAAAGGAGAGTCTCCATGGGAT
>WGLV01000040.1 GCA_016125385.1 bacterium | reverse complement strand
GGCATCAAGATGACGAGCTTCGACCGTCAACAGATCGATGCGATCCGAAAGGAACTGAATCAGACCTTCAACACCCAACACCAACCCGCCGTCCAGACACCCGCCCCTTCACGAATTTACAGCACGACAGGGACTTGACCATACCGCACCTCTGTGGAACATTGCAGAGGTACGTCCTCGCTCCATTCTGATGTCAAGCTGTGCTATGCGGCGCACCCATAAATGCGCAGCGATGGCATGGCCTGTTATTTCACGGCACACATCTCTTCCGGCAACGGCCTGGGGTTGGGTGTAGTTCCGTGGGTTGATTGTGTCTCCGGCCCCGGCCGGTCGTTTAAACGCGCGTTCTTTCTCAGGGGACTTCCATGGTCGAGTCTTACCCGTCGCACGATCCGTGTGAGGATTTTCTGCCTCCTGACAATGAAAGTGCAGGATGCTGCGGTTGTCCTCCAATTGCCTTTGAGGCAGGTTGCAGTGGTGACTGCTGTGACCCTCAAACAGGACAGATGGTGCCGTCATGCGGCGGCGACAGCTCGACGATGCTCTATTCCGGGCAGTTCAAATTCCAGAAGACCCTGGCGTCGATTTCGTCGATCGGTGCCGGATGGGCTCTGGACCTGAATTATCTGGCCGGCAACGGCAACGATGGTATTCTGGGCAAGGGGTTCAACTACCCGCAGAACATTCATCTGGAAAAGCTTCCCGGCGGCAACGTTCAACTCGTGACCGGTTATCAAACGCGCTCGGACTTCAACAAGACCGGCCCCAACACCTACGAACCGACGGCGGATAATAACACCCGAGCCGTGCTGACGCGGACGGGTAGCGGCACCAATGACGAGTTCACGCTGACGAACTCCACGGGGACCGTCACCCAATTCTACGGCTTCGATCCGGCGGTCAACACCCCCGGAAGGGTCAAGAGCATTACGGATCGCCATGGGAACGAGCAGAGCTACGTTTGGACTCGTGTCGGAAGCCAGGATCAAGTCGAGACGGTCACCGATTCATACGGGCGGACGGTGACGTACAGCTACTATGGCTCCGAGCAGAACTATCGCTTGCGGGAGATCGAGGATTTTCTCGGCCGCAAGTTCAATTTCCAATTCGATGCGAAAGGCCATCTCGTGGCGGTGGTTCTGCCTTCCGTCCTGCGGGCCGCCGAAGGCAACACGTTCCCGGGCGGCACGGCGTATGTATTCGAATATGACGTGAACAATTCGCGCCCGGAGCGACAGGACGATCTGATCCGAATCTGGTATCCCAATCAGACCCTGCCGTTCATTGACGTTGAGACGCGGACGGTGGACGTTGAACGTGTCAATGCGGATGCCATGCCGCGATACATTGTTGAATATGGCCAAGACCCCACCGACATCGACTTCTGGGGCAAGGTGATCCACGAAACGGTGGGCGATCCGGACAACGGCGTGGGCGGAACCTACAGCTACCTCTACACGACGGAGGGGTTGCCGGCGAACATCATCGATCCGGCCGATCCGATCGTCCAGCGCGCGGTGATCACGGATCGTAACGGCAATCAACGGGTGTATGACTTCAATGCCCGCAACATGGTCGCGCGCAAGGAAGTGCTCTCGACGCGCATGAAGAACAGCCTGGAAGCCACCAGTTTCGTCACATGGACCAAGTACAACATCCATAATCAGCCGTTGGTGATCGTCTATCCCGAAGGCAACAGTGTCGAGTATACATATGAAGACGGCACGGTCGCCGGGATCAGTGGCACGTACAACAAGCGCGTCGGCCTGCTCCTGAAAGAAACCCAGCTTCCTGGCAACTCCATCGGCATTCCTTCGCGGGCGGGCAGCAACGGCCAGACCGAACTGACGCGGCGGCATTTCTACGACCCGATCTTCAACCAACGCTGCGCGGTGATCGAGCGCCGCGGGAACCCAATCGCCCCCGGAAGCACGTACTTCACTCCACAGAACGGCGGAACGACCCCGACGGATGCTGATCGAAGCCGATATGCTCGGATCACGTATTTCGACTATCAGAAGGACACGTCGGCGACGGTGAAGAACGATCCTGATCTTCAGGCGCTTCTGGACCTGACCGCCTCGGAAATCCAAGCCCTGATCGATCATGTGGACGCGCAGATGAAGGCCGAAGGCCTGCCGACGGGTTTTGAAATGGGCCTCGGGGACATCAACGGCGACGGCACGGGTAATGGCACCGGCGTGGACGCGCCGCACCTGGGCAACATCGTGAAGGTCAAGCACCCGTCCGTGCGATTGATTGGCTCGACGGCGATCACGACCCAACGCCGAGAAGAACTGTTCACCAGCAACGCCCGGGGGCAGACCACCACTCATACCGATCCCGAGGGCAATCTCACGGTTTATGTGCGCTATCCGTTCGCCGATCCCGAAGGCGATGGCGAATTCGTGAGCCCCGGACTCGGCAACAAGCAGTATGGGCGCTTGAAGGAGATGCATGTCGATGCCGACCCCAACGAAGTGATGAGCATGGTCGGCGAAGACGGCGACCTCATTGACTTCATTCCATACGACGACATTCCCTACAACGTGTCGAATGGCCTCAGCCGCACGAACACCCCCGGAATATACCAGGATCTGGTCACGCGACACGAAGGTGGTTCCGCAGGTGGTGGTTGCTCGTCGTGTGCATACGATCCTCTGGGCAATCCGCTGGCGACGACCGACCCGAAAGGATTCACCGCGCGCTTCGAGCGCAATGAACTCGGCGAAGTCTACCGGCAAATCTCTCCGGAGCCCTACAACTACACGACGGAAACCTACTACGACGCCAACCGCAATGTCACGCGCGTGGATGTGGAAGACCAGGTCGTCGTGTACACGTCGGATGATCCCTCATCGGCCGACTACGGCCACTTCTCGCCCAGCGGTTCGGGTTCGACCGCCCATGTTCCCATGAAACCCGGTCCCGGCGGCGCTGTGCGTCCCGGCTGGTTCACCAACCTCTTCACCTACGACTTACTCGATGACAAAATCGAGGAAGACCTTGATGCCACCGGCTCCAGTCCGTCCAGTCTGGTGACGACCTTCGAATTCGACCCCAACCAGAACCTGATCAAGATCACCAAGCCCGAAGGCAACACGGTCGAATACGACTACGATGAACGCGACCTGAAGATCGCCGAGCGCATCGGTTACGATCCCGACAATGGCGATCCGGGTTCCGTGACGGTTTACGTCTTCGATGGCAATCGCAACCTGACGCAGGTGATCGGCCCGGCGGCTCGCGGCGGGTCCGGCAACCATCAGACGGTAGTGATCGCAGACGCCTTTCGTTCCGCCCAATCCCTCGTGCACAACGGCGACTGGCTGATCGAGAATATCTACGACGGCTTTGACCGCGTCATCAAGACGATCGATTCCGTCGGCAACGTCATGCTGTATTCTCATGACCCCGATGGCCGTGTCATTCAGACAACGCGGCAAGGCCCGGTCGGCGGTGCCACGCCGACCAACCGCAACGGCACTTCGAACGTGGACTTGGCGGTGGGCATCGGGAGATTCGACGAGGCCGGCCGTTCCTACGAAAAACAGCAGAATGTTTTCCTGGCTGCGGGCACGACGCTGTCTTCGGGCAGAACCGTGACCCACAGCGGCGGCGGCCTGGCGCAGAACTCGACGTTCAACAACCACACCGGCACCGTCACGCTGACTTCCGGCGGATCGTCTTATGTCCTGACCCGCACCGTCTACGACCGTTCAAGCCGCATGGCTCAGATGATTCAGGACAACACGGCCGTCACGGCCTCAACCTATGACGGAGCCAATCGCCGCCTCAGCGAAACCGATCCCTTGGGCAACCTGGTCGAATACGAATACGACGGCAACTCGAATGTGACCTTCGTCACGCGTACCGAGCAATGCACCATCACCACGCCCACCGTCCCCCCGGAAGTGTTCCGCGAGGCAATGCGATACGACTCGCTGAACCGCATGGTGGTCAGCTTGAACCAGGCCGCCGATGGCACATTCGACCAGAACATCGAAGTCTGCTGCACCTGGCCCGTCGAAACCGCCACCATCTTCAGTCTGTCGGGCTACGACAGCCGGGGCAATCAAACCGTCGCCATCGACCCGAAGGCCAACACGACTGTTACGATCTACGACGGCGCTTCGCGTGCCATTCAAGTTATTCAGCAGCTGCGAGATCGCGGCGAAGGCGATCAACCGCCTATCGAAGGCACGTTCCTGCCCAACGGCGGCGCGACCATCGTCACCACCACGATCTTCGACGGCAACAGCCGCGTCACGCAGCTGATCGACGACCGCGGCGGGACGACGACCTACGAATACGACACGCACGACCGCCAGACCGAGATGATCTTCCACGACGGGTCGACACGCACGACCGTCTACGATGAAGCGTCCGACGTCGTCCAGTACACCGACGAAAATGGTTCCGTCTTCAATAATACCTTTGATGCGATCGGTCGTCGTACCGCCTCCGCTATCACGCTTGCCAGCGGCGTCGTGGGCACTACATCACAAAGCTGGCGGTATGACGGATTGAACCGGATGGTTTTCGCAGAGGATTCAATTAGTCCTTCCAGCGTCTCTGCAATTGTGATTCTCGATTACGATTCAGTAGATCGTGTGCTTGAAGATAGGCAGGGCTATGGTGCTATAACACGATATGTATCAAATACCGCTTTTTCGAGTTATCCCGTTACGACATTCACGTTCCCCAATAACCGCCAAATAAGCAATACCTATGATCTCCTCTATCGTCGCACCTTGGTAAAAGAGACTTCCGGCGGCGCAAATATCACCAGTTGGCAATTCTTCGGTCCCTCTCGCGTCGCCGAAGTTGCTCTGGGCAATGACCTCATCCAGACCTGCATGAACAACACCCGCACGCACTCGGCAGTCCAGGAATCCGTACCAAATCCCGCCTGGGGTTCCGCCGGAAGTGACCGCCTTGGTTATGACGGGGCTGGTCGCATGATCGCCAAACGATTCCTCGCCGGAGGCATCGACGGCAGCGGTGCATACAGCGACACCGCGCCCATTGTCGGCTTCACCACTGCCTATGACAAATCTTCAAATAAGTTCTACGAACGAGAGTTACACGCCGAAGCCCGTTCCCATCTTTATCAACCCTTCGACGCGACCGGGGCCGTGGAAGGCGGTTATGATTCGATCGACCGCCTGCGCCAATACCAGCGCGGCGTCCTCAGTTCCACCGGCGGCTTCGGCGGTCAGGGAGGCGGCTCCGTAACCACGCCCATCACGCTGCCCAATACCGATTCCTTCCGGGGGTATGACCTCGACGGTCTGGGCAACTGGCACACAACCGACTTCACGCCGGTCGGTGGTAGTGACACGACAGACCTTCGGCAACACAACAAACTCAACCAGATCACGACGCGCAAGATCAACACCGATCCCAAATTCCCCTTTACTTACGATCTAAACGGTAACTCTATCGACGATGGTGTACGGCTCTACGCTTGGGACGCACTCAACCGCCTCAAAGAAGTTCGCCGCAAATCGGACAATTTTCTGATCGCCACCTACACCTACGATGCCCGTGACTTTTGCATCAAGAAAATGATTTCCAATGGTGGCCTCTCTGGCACCATCCCTAATGGCCCGACCGACTTCATTTACAACTCAGATTGGCAGTGCATCGAAGAACGCAATAGCGTAGATGCCACTCAGAAGCAATACATCTGGGGCATCTATATCGACGAGTGCATTCAACTCAACCTGCTGATCGCCATCAATGGCAAACCTGCCGGCGATTACTACCCACTCCAGGATATGCTCTACCGCGCGACGGCGTTGACCGACGACGCGGGCGATATCGTCGAGGCCTACGACACCGACTCCTACGGCAACACACTCATCTTCAACGCCGCCGGAACTGGCGGTGACTGGTGGGCCGATGATGCTGCACAGACGGACGACCCGACTAATGACTTCATCTTCACCGGGAGAAGGTACGACCCGGAAACGGAAATCTATTACTACCGGAACCGGTATTACGATCCGAAACTGGGGAGATTTATTAGCAGAGATCCGGTGCTATATCCAAATCTTTATCTTTATTGCAATGACAGACCAGCAGTGGAGGCAGATTCATTTGGGCGTCTATCATCGGGTATATCGAATAGCAATCCTTGGAATGATGTCAGTACCAATCAACACAAACCCATAGAATGTAGTGCTATAGATGGTAAATGCCCCACTCCGTGGACACCTGGGCCAGGAGGGTGGGGGTGGCAATATGGTTGCTATTGTGGAAAGGGGCAAGCCCCCGGTCGGCCAGCCCCGATTGACGATCTAGATACATGTTGTCAAATACACGATGATTGCTATGAAAAAGCAAAAGCGACGAAGGCTAAATGTGACCTTGATCTTTGTAAGTGCGCAGGAAAGGCATTCATTACCTGCCAGAGCATTTTATGCACGACCAAAGCAACCCAAATATGTGCATTATTCTGTCCTACTAGAGCATGTTCATAATAATAAGTCATGTTTTTATGTAAATACATGTATATGCGACAACTATTACTGAGAACTCTTTTTGTGAGCTATATTACTATCTTCGCCATATTGCTTTTCGCATGGATCGCCAGCGAATTTCGTTTTATTGGAATCGAGTATGACGTCCCCTTGCGACGTGCTGACTCTTTGATTATCAATCGTACTTGTCTCTTTATTGAGAGCGGCGTGGTGTCGTTCGGGTGCCAGCGAGAAATTGATTTTTATGATACGACATGGGCTGATGGGGAACGGAGATGGCGTTATTATTATGATCGGATTGGGACCGAGGATTCACTTCTACCATCGAGCTTTACATATTCGAATTCTCCCATTTGGAATCAATTGGGTTTCGGAATATTGACAACAGGGACGTTTGACAGCGCTAGCAGATCAGGCCTGTTTGCAGTATTTGTGCCATGTTGGTTTATAATTATTATTTTGTGCTCATTGTCCTTGTTCTTCATTGTTTTGATTTCGCGTTGCTCAAAATGGGGGCGGGTAAGGGGGCAGGATAAGGTGTCAGGGGAAGAAAAAAAGGGATAAGTACATATAAGGAACCATAGCACGATCAGATTCAGCTACATCGACCACGCCGACAAGAACCCATCCCCCACGGATTCCGGCGGCCAAGGGGGCGATTCCGTGATCACACGCATCACGCTGCCCAATACGGACCCGCTCCGTGGGCAGATGAGGACGTATTGACATGCCGATCGATACGTATCCACTCCAAGACCTGCTGTACCGCACGATGGCGTTGACTTCTACTGAGCGGCATGGGCCTAACGGTGAAGGACGGAAAAGGGTATAAGTAAGTACATATAAGGAACAATAACACAGCTTTCCTTACATACATCGACGATACGAACGGCTGATCGTCGTAAAACGCGACTCCGACTCAGCTCTTCAGATAATAGGCAATCATCTTCATGCATGACTTCACCATTCTAATTACGATCCTACTGGTTGGAATGGGCTTGACGGTAGTCGTCATCTGGCCGGAGCAAGGACCATCAGCGTATCTACGAGACTCGTTATTCCGAAAGATACTACCCGCATTCGCTCGTCCCGTCTTCGACTGCTACATCTGCATGAGCTTCTGGGTCGGTTTGTTGGTCTCCCCAGTCTGGTGGTACATGACTGGCCTTTGGTGGACCTGGACCGCCTGCCTGATGCTCCCCGGCCTGTTCTGGATCATCCTCCGTCCGATTGGCGCACCCGATGAAGAGAACCCCGATGAAACAGACGCAGAATAGAACCGACCAACGAGGTGAAGTACGTCGCCGTCTGTTGCGTGAACAGGCGGTGCGCTCCGCACGGAATCAACCAACGCGACGCCCCTGCAGCGGCTGCCGAGGGCGCAGGATCACCAAATAGTCATTGATCTGATTTAACCAGAGGAACTCGTGCCGACTGAATTCAAAGCCAGCATCATCACAACATGCAAGGGGCGTCTGCATCATCTTCGAGCGACGCTCCCCAACATGCTGTCCCAGCAGTGCGACTTTCCCTACGAAGTCATTGTCGTTGACTACGGTTGCCCCGACAACACCTTCGACTGGTGTGTGCAATTGAACGACTCGCGTCTACTCGTGATTCGTGTTGAAGACGACGTTGCCGAGTTCAACCTGAGCCGCGCCAGAAACTGCGGCGCGACGCACGCCGCCGGCCGCATCCTGGCCTTCGTCGACGCCGACGTGTTCATATCCTCCAACTGGCTTTCCGTTGTGTGCGATCAACTCCGAAATCACGGCCTGGCAACCGTCAAATACGTGGCCCGTAACGGTTGGGAATGTTGCGGCTCCTGCGCGGTCCGAGCGGATGTATACCACGCAGTTCGCGGCTACGACGAAGCGTTCCACGGCTGGGGCTCGGAAGACAACGACTTCTATCGGCGCTGCTCGCGCGTCACGACGACTGGGAACTACAATCCTCAATGGGTCATGGCCATTCGGCACGACCATGCTGACCGCCATCGTTACTATGGCACGGCCGATATCTGGGCGAGTAATACCGCCAATGCGAGACTGATGAACGACACGAGTCGACAAGTCAATCGAGAGGGGTATGGTCAATGCACGGCACAGGTATTTCGTGGGGCGCAATCGTCTGTGAGCTATAGTCCGGTTCAATTCCGTGGTCCACGCCAGAGGATGCGCATTCGGGTATGACGATCAATGGACACATCCAGTCGGACGCTCCGATCAGGCATCGACATGCCATCCGGCCGTCTTCTCGCGATCCGCAACGACGCAAGAAGTATCGCCTGGGAGTTCTGGCCCTCTTCAAGAACGAGGCCATGGTGATTCGGGAATGGGTGGAGCATCATCTGTTCCATGGAGTCGAACACTTCTATCTGATCGATAATGGCAGTACTGATGGCTATCGTCAGCAGATAAGGGAGTATCTTGAAGGTGGATTAGTGACGCTGATCGACTATCCGCAGCAGCACCGTCAGGTGGACGCCTACAACCACGTCTATCCCATGTGTCGCGATGAATGTGATTGGACCGCGATCATTGACCTTGATGAGTTCATGTACGATGTGAATGGGCGCAAGATTCCCGACGTACTTCGGACATTCGATCAATATGCGGGGGTGGGGATGCCGTGGGTGATGTTTGGATCGAATGGATACGAACGGCAACCGCCGATCATTGTCGACGCGTTCACATTTCGCATGTCAACAACGCGGCCGACGCAGGCGCTGATCAAGACGATCTGCAACATGAGATGGACCTTGCGATTCAACGTTCACAGCCATACCTATGCACCAGGAACGGTTGCCATTCTGAGCGATCGAGCGACAATCGACACCGATAGTTTCGCAAATGTGGAGGAAAGTGTTCTTGGGCGATACCAGTTGCGGGTCAACCATTACGCCATCCAGTCATTAGAGTATTTTAGAGATGTGAAGATGACGCGCGGCGACTCGCTCTATAGCAGCAAAGATCGTCTGCGTGATATAAACTACTTTCGAGCATATGATCACCATGATGTCGAAGATCGCACGTTGTCGATGCTGAATCGCCCCATCAACAGGGCTTATCATGACGCATCCTGACGCCTGATTGGAGTGTGTATGCCTCGTATCGCGATTGGAATCCGAAAACCGCAGCGCCAGCTTTTGATGAGTGGCCATCGGCCGCGTATCTTGGCCGTCGTCCACTTGCATGACCAAGATCTCTGGCCGGAATTCAGGGATTACCTCGACACTCTCGAACCGTACGAACCGACCATCTTCATCACTCTCACCGAAGGCGTGGGGAGCATTGGTCAAACCGATTGGCTCAAGCGTCATATTCAGCAGAGGTATGGTCAAGCGCATATCCTTACGGTTCAGAACCGAGGGTCGGATATTGGTCCGTTCTTGATTTGCATGAATCATGTCTTCGATCGGGGCGATCGCTTTGACCTGGTATTAAAGCTGCATACCAAAAAGAGTCTATTTACGGGTGGCATTGAGTTCGGGAGGCGGTGGAGGCGCGAACTGATCGTTCCCATCGCGGGAAACATGTGCCAAATCACCGAATGTCTGCTCAAGAGCGCAGAGCACTCTGTAGGAATGATCGGGGCGCGACGGTGGATCACCATTGGCGATCGGCAGAATCGTGATCATCTGGGGGATTATTGTCGGCGATTGGCGATCCGAGTCAACGAGGCTGCATTTGTCGGGGGCACGATGTTCTGGATCAAATATGAAGTATTGGAACGATATTTGTCTCGAATCGACCTTATGGACACTTGGGCGGAATTGGCTCAGGGCTATCAAACAGACCTCACGCGATCCAGCCGAGCGCACGCATTTGAGCGACTCTTCGGATACATGATTGCGGACAGCGGATTGAGACTGGTGGGCGTATGAATATCTGTTGCTTTTCAAGTTACGCAATCGGTTGCATTCCCAATTACGTGAAGTATTACACGGAGGAGTTGCGCAAGCATTTTGATCGCGTGATACTGGTGACGAACGAAAGGCCCCTCAGTTCGCATGATAATGACTGGGCCATGCGTTCCGCGATTGACATCTGCCTTGTAAAGAATGAGGGGCTTGACTTTGGAATGTATTACAAGATTCGTTCTGAATGGGGTGCCTGCGACGAAGTGGCCTTCGCCAATGACTCCTGTATTCTATTTCGGCCAATCGGCCCCACAATCAATCGTTTGAGAGCGAGCGGTCTTGATTATTGTGGAATTACAGATAATCGAGAAGGAGGATATCATGTTCAATCTTATTTTCTTTTGGTACGCGGCAAGTGCGTTGACGTCATTCGAAGATCGTTTGACCGAATAGGCGTACTTCCAGATGCTGATGTAATTCGACGCTACGAAATCGGCATGTCACGTCGGCTCTCTCGGGGAGGCTGGACGATCGGAGCACTTTGGCCCTGCAAGAGAGGGCGAGGTTTAAATCGAACCATTCATCGTGCTAAAGAACTGATTGACATGGGGATGCCTGTGATCAAGCGGAAAGTGTCCGGGGGAATCCATAAGTATATCGGCCTTATGCAGGAAGCCGCATATTATGATCGTGCGGGGATCCTAATTGACTACCTATTGGAAATCCATGAAGTCTCACCCCGAATACAGCCAACCATACCGCTTATGAGCGCATTGCGTTGTACGCTAACTCATGGTCCGCAACTAAATAGTAGTGAGTTGGCCGTGCATGGTGTCGTTGACACTCCTCGCACCCTAAATATAGGCGGATTGGGCCAAACGCATGAGTTTCATGATCTATGATTGATGGACGTTTAGCTGATGGCTCATCAAATTGCCTCACAACCACTGACACATCAGGAGCCAATGCCACCCACTCTTGTATTCGGCTCGGTAGGAGATCGTGGCCAGGCTGTTGCCTCCTGGTTCGGCTCGAATTCTGATGAGTGTAATCATGAGAGAGATATCGCGTTGATTAGACAGTACAAGGTTGCGATCATTTACTATGGCTCTGATCCAGAGAGTTCGTGGGCCCAGCATCTGCGGATAAATGCTGACTATTTTGATATTCATAGTGGAGGCAAATTTCAGAATCTACTGCGATGGATCGATCAGAATCCTGGTGTAGTCGACCTGTTTGAATATATTGTGATTGCCGACGATGACATCGTTATGTCTCCAGAGAAGATAAGTCGCATGGTTCGTACGATGAAGGAATACGATCTGCCAGTCGCTTCGGCAGCGCATTCGCCTGAAGGTAAAATATCATGGCCACACATGGGGGCACGGGGATTCGGGCGGCGTACCCATGAGCCACCTGCGGGAGTGGAATTGTGCAACTTTGTTGAAATGACCTGTCCAATTATAGCGGCCCAGGCGCTGCGGCCATTCCTTGAATTGTTTCGAAGATATGCTCCCCGGCTAACCGGTTGGGGGACGGACTGGTTGATCAGTTGCGCATGCTTCAGCGAAAGGCGTCCGTTTGGCGTTATGCACAATGTAACAATTGTCAACCCATATACACGGCCGGGATCATCACCGAATACTCGCGAGATCGACCTTCTTGAGCCTACCCGATCGCGGGAGCGAAACTGGCTTGACATAGCCGCATCGAATTCTTTGCCATCGTCGAGGCCGAAATATCTGAAAAGGTGGCTGCCCAAGCCGCGCTTAAGAGTTATACAATATGAAGAGGCTAAGGGACCACACGGGCGATCCAATCTTGATTGGATTGATTGCTTGGGATTCAAGAAAAAAACCTTTTGCGCCTTTAATCAGCGAGATATGGAAACGAGACGATTGATGTTGAAACGCGACGTTACGGCTGCAGTCCAGCATATCGATTGTCGTATATCACAAAGAGAGATCGTTCGCTTTTTATCACAAGTCTTCGTGATGCAGGAAGAGATCGAATTCTGCGGTCCCGAGGGCGTGTTTATCATGGAAGGCGAACTCCGTCCAATACCACCAGTGGATGCGTGCGAGATAGTACACCGTATCGATGGTATTATGGCTACATATCCAGAGACAGAGGCAATTGTGTGTCATAAGCCATACAGCCATAATACAGCTTATCATTCAGACCACGACATGATGTCAAATCTAGGATCATCATGGAATTCGACCATCATGTGGTATAATCACGCAGGCTTGCGCGGAATTATTGATCTGATGATCCACAGAGGTGACCCGATTGATTTAATCTGGCGGGTTCTTATGGCAATGGGCAAACTGGCCATGCTTGATCCTGCCATGGCTTGGAGTGAGCATAGCTCCGAACATTCATCGTCGACAAATAAAGGTAGCCGTACAAGGCCACCTAGTCGACATCGTCCCAGGTTACGGTGTAGATGATGATAGTGGAATTGCTATGATATGTGTTGGTATTACTACTACAAGTGAAAGGGTGGGTCAGGTTAATCGTGTATTGTCTAGTATTCTTCAACAGACCATTAAGCCAGATCGAGTTATGTTGGCAGTTAGTAAGTCTCGTTTCGGCCAGGATGCAGGCATAGATACGTTACAGGTTCCTGATGGTGTCGAGATCAAGTGGGTGAGGAATATTGGGCCATTGCGTAAGATCTACCACCTGCTCAAAGAGCATTGGGGTAGGGATGACCAAATCATCACGGCGGATGATGATGTTATTTATCCAAGTACATGGATTGAGCGGCTTTGTGCCATCTCAAATGAATATCCAGATCATAGGGTATGCTTTCGCGGTAAGTTGATTACAAAGGGTAAACGCTATAGGGATTGGCCCGACACGGCCGTCCAGGCTCAATGTGTTATGCCACGAGGGAGGGAGGGGGTGCTGTATAGGCCGCAGTTGTTGATGCAGGGAGTCCTTGATGTAAACCGATATTTGGCGTTATGTCCATTGCAAGATGATATCTGGTTGCATGCTCATTCTAGAAATCGAGGCAATGTGATCGTGGCTGCCGCAGATTCGCAGGAGTTTATGGAACTTCCCACACGGGTTAAATTATGGCCGGACAATGTCGCTATTGGAAATGATCGAGCGATAGCGGCGCTCGAACAGATTGGAATTCACCTGTTAGAAAGCGTGTGAGAAGCGTCATCACCCTGGTTGAAACTGATGCAACATCAGTTGATCATCGCAAGATGGATCACAGCATCGCTGCTGGGGCAGCCGGCATCATCTACGCCGTCAATAACGACGGCCGATTTCCGTGCGGCGTTCCGGGCGTGCTAAATAGTGAATTCGAGCAGTTCATGGGAGGGACGATGTCGACTATCCGATATCGCACCGCGCGTGTGGCCGAACTGTTCACGTTCCGAACCCAAATAACAAAACGCCCGGCCGACGCGAGGTCGGCGCGGGCGCTTCCGGGGGCGTGGTTGAGGTGGTGATTGTAACGTTATTGGCAGAACGGTCAATCGTTTCGCCGTGTCTACGGAATGAATCGCCGCCGAATGCCTCGGAACTCATTGCCGATGTAGGTGGTGTCCGTGACGTTGTGCAATGCGATCGGGGGCTTGAGCATGGCGAACGCGCCTGTCGCGGAGAAATCTTTCCAAATCCAATCGGCGGGGCAGTCCATGCGGGACAGCAATTCGTAGGCCCGGCGCAGACCGTGCGGGCTGTACCATGTGACGCTCGAACCCCACGGCGGATCGAGTATCCGCATCGCTCCGCCTGCCTCCTCGCGGACGGTGAAGCGGGTGTATGGCTCGAGTCCCGCGACCACCTCGATTCCCGGCAGCGCGGTCACTGCGTCACGGACGCGATGAACAATCCTCTCGGCTCCAGTCTCCAGGATTGGGTAGCAATCGTCCTCCATGATGAATACGCCCTCGGGGCCGCAGAATTCCAGTTCTTCTCGCACCACGAGAGCGTGGGATGTGGCGCAGGCGATCTCGCCGGATGTCATGTATCGGCCGATCCGACTCCGGGCGGCGGCTTCGTCGTAGGAGAACACCATCTGACCGTTTTCGATGTCGCGCCGATCGATGGCCGTGAAGAAGCGAACGGGGAAACCCGCGCCCTCGATCCAGTCCCGCGTGAAGCGTTCCCGCCGTTCGGTCGCTCGTTCGAGGTTGATGCAGCGCATGCGCGGTTGCGGCAGCCAGGTCCGCAGGTCTTTGGGGCCGGTGTAGGCAAGCTTCTCCGACGCCGCGATCGAGAGCCAGTTCTGCTGTCGCTGCCTGGCGGGCTCGAGCGTATCGATCTCACGCAGGTTCGGCGTCCGGCCCGGGCGCGTGCGCGGATTGGTGATGGTGACGTTGTGCATGACGCCGAACGGGCGCTGCTCGGTGAAGCAGGCACAACTGATCAGCCAGTCCGCGCCCCACCCGGTCAGCCGGTCAGCATACCGTTGGAACAGGCCGAGGAATCGCCGCAGCGCATCGACCTCGAAGACGGGGCAGGTCATCTCGACGAAGTTGCAGAACTCGACACCGGCGGCGGGCTCATGAGCACGTTTGCCGCTGCCCCGCGCGCCCATGTGCGGCCATGAGATGCGTCCGTCCCAGCTGTGGCTGGGTGAGGCGACGGGCAGGTCGTACTCACGCGCGGTGCGAACCATGCGTCCGATCATGTCGGATGTCAACGCGATGTCGTCGTCGGCGACGATGACATAGTCGAAGGCGTCAAGCACCCCCGGGCCCCCGGAATCCCCGGAATGTTGGTTCACCCACCACAGCAGATTCTGGAACTTGCCGCCCCGATGCACTTGGAAATGGTCAGCATGATTCGCCAGGAAACGTGCCCACGGGCCTGCGGGGTCGCCGCCGTAGTACCCCACCGCGACCTCGTAATCGCGCGGCATCTCCGAATCGAGGCCGAACCACGACGTGACGGCCTGGCCACGGTCTCCGACCGAGCCGAACACGAGTGTGCGCGGCAGCGGCCCGCGACATGACAACAGGGGCGGTAGGTCGACGGTCGGCGCGAGCACGGTGCTCATGCGGCACCTCCCACCCGCGCCACGTCGGAACGAACGTGAGGGATCGCAGCAGCGCGTTGCTCGTCGGTGGGAGAGAGGCCGATGGGATTCCGGGGGTCGCCGGGGTTCCGAGGGTTCCGGGGGTCGCCCGACCAGAAGCGCAGGGAACACTCGTCTCCGGCGATGTCACTGCGGCCGTTGGCCTGGCCGATCATCCACGGATCGGGGGCGTAGACCTTATACTTGCCGCTCTCGTGGAGCATACCGAGGCGGTGATCGACGTGGAACCGGGGCCGCTGGGCGTGCTCGGGGTAGTTGCACAGATGCCGGTATGCATCCTTAATATAGTTGCCGCGCAGGGCGTGGGCATGCGTGCGATTGCCGTTGCGGACCTGCACAATTTCCGGGGTGCCCTCATCCACGATTTCCGGCGGCCGCAGGTGCTGACCGCCGAGCATGATCGCATCCCAATCGGCGGGCACCCGCGACAGGAATGCCTCGATCACCTCGGGGAAGCGCTGCGGCAGCACGGCGTCGTCCTCGAGGATCAGCAGTGACTGCATGCCGTCCTGGATCGCCTGCTGGAGGATGCGGACGTGGGACTGATGGCAGCCCCACGCACCACCGCCGGCGCGCCACCAACCGGGCGACGGCACTTTGTGGCCGTCGACGGCGCTGAATCGCTCGATCTCCACAAACGGCCAGCCGGCGCTGGCGACGTTCTCCTGGAACCGTCGCCACCGGTCGCCACGACGGTCGAGGTTGATGCAGACCACATGATCGAAGAAGTGTTTGACGTCCATGGTCACGTTCCCTCGGATACGTCGATGGCGCGCCTCAGAACCTTTTCTTTGTCCTGCGCACCACCTGGGTCTTTCACCAGCCCCGCATGAGCCGCGATCAACTCGGGCACATCAATCCCAGGATTCCCACCCGATGCCACCAACGCATAGACCCGCTCATCCAAATCCGCATCCCCCGTGGTCCACACACCTGCCCCAGGCACGAACACCAGGTCCGGTGCAGACTCCCGCACATGATCCCACAGGAACGAACCATACGTGGCGTACTTTGGCTCCCACTGCCCGCGCTCAATCTCCGCATCCACGATTCCCCACCCAGCCCAAGAATCCGGAATGTACAACACGTGGTTATTCACATGACCGTGAACATGCGACGGCGGCAAAATGACCCGATGATCCGGGATCGACAGGCACGACAACGGACGAAGCGGCACCGTATCGCAATCCGCATACCACCCGCCGTTACGCCGAAGGACCGACATCCGGAGCAGGTCGGACTTGCCCTGGATATGCGGGCAGCAATCGAACACCGGACGCCAAGGCTCCCACAGTAAAGATGAGTCCCGATGCACCACGACCTCCGAATCCGGATTCATCACCCGCCAACGCTCGATGTTCGCCGCCGCCCAAGCCGGCAACTCACCCAACCAGATGAAGTGCAAATTACCCATGCTCACCTCGACAGCCATCGATCGCGCGACGCAAGCAACTGCCGATCATCTCTCTGAACTTCGCAGGGATCACGACATCCGCCACGCGGGCCCGCATGCTGTCCCAGACGTGCGGTGAGTTCTTGGCCCTGCGAATCGTCGCCTCCACAATCTGGTCGAACTCGGCCTCCGCTTCCCCAACAGTCAGCGTGTTTAATCGTTTACGCTCCGCCTCGCACGTTCCGCACGGTATGCCGCCAAACGCCGCCTTCATCTCGGACCGATACCGATCCCCGATGTCGCTGACCTGAGGCTTAGGCTTGTATTCGACCGGCAGTTGTTCCGCTGCCGTAGCTGCCGTTACACCATGCGGACACTGGGGCCAGCCCTCGGGGAGCATGTAAGCATCCAATTGCCCGCGCCACGTTTCATTGGTGCGGCACAGGTAGCAGGATCGGCCTTGACCTCTGAGCCGGCAGTAGCCTTCTCGAAGAAGATCGACTTTCACGCGCGTGCTCATGTGATGGTCACCGTGGCGTAGCCGCAGAGGGTTCCGCTGGTCCCGCCGCCAACGTAAATCGGGACGACGACCGTTCCGATCGGCGTCTTCGTGATCGGGTCGCACTGGAGGTCTGTATCTGAATCCGGATCGGGCATGTCGGTGATCTGAACGATAATGCTGCCGCCGCAGAACAAGTCCGGCGGGCCGTAATCCCAAGAGTCCAGCAGTTCAAGAATCAGGTACCAATAGGTGCCGCCGTTGAAGAAGTCTTCTGTGCAGTTCAGTTCAAAGTACGTGTAAATCCTGTGTGTTGTCGCGTAGAACGGGTCGTACTCCGTCTCGATGTGAGCGGGACCATCGCGACTGTCCCAGCCACACGGGTTCGTCTTGGGCGAGGTAAACGACGTGTCGCGCGGCATGCACTTATCGGTGTAGTACGAGGGGTTGTTGCACGTCGGGGTGTAAGTGACCGCCACATGGATGTCATCCTCACCGCAGCAATCGTTACATGGCGGTGGAGAGCCGCAGCAGTCGCACTCGTGAATCAGATGCCCGGCGCTGGCCGTTGATCTGGCAAGATGCCCGTTGGGTCCGCGCTTAAGGTGTCCCATCACGCACAATCCTCCGTCACGTCGATGGTCACCTTCGATTCGACAGAGATCGCCACCAGGTGCCCGTCCGCATCGAACGTCAGATCGCGTAGGTAGGCATAGAGCGTCTGATCACCCGCGTCGTCGTATCGCGTGCCGGTCTGCATCGTCACTTTGACGCCGCGATTGGAACTCTGAGTCGCCCGATCCCACGAGTTCGAATTGGCCGCATCCGCATGTTCGGAATGCGAATAGGCCACGCTGGTGTCGACTGATCCAGCGTCCGAGCTATCATCAGCGAAACAGTACCACTGCGTGCCGCTGTCATCGGAGCCGATGGGCGTGACCTCGATGCGCGATCCAACAGGAATGCCCTCGCGGCCGTTGATCTCGAGGACGCAGTCGGTCCAGGTGATGGTGGGAGTGGCGTCGGTCAGACCGCCCGAGCCGTCAAAAACCAGCAGCTTGGCCGAGTAGACACCGTCGCCCCCGGAGGCTTCGCCGGTGATCTCGGCGGGGAGCGTGCCCCCAGAGCCATCGCCCAGGCGCACGACGGCCCATGTCGCGCCGGTGCCACTTTGCCGCCAGATGATGCGCGCAACCCCGGAAGCCTTGGCGACAAGGTGATCGGTCGTGCCGGCTTCTATGTCTGCAAAGCGGTCGCCGCTTCCGCTTCCGGGGGCCGAGGCTTCCACTTTGCAGACGGTGAGGCCGTCGATCGCGGCGCGCACGAGTTGGCCATCGGGGGCGGGTTCCAGCAGAACGGCGAATTTCCCGGTGTGATCTGCGGTGGGCGTAACGCCGGTTAACGCAATGCGGGATTTAAACTGATCGAGGTTGTCATCGGGGCTGATGATCACACCGTCGATGCCGACCACCGAGAATCGATCCAAGTCGCCCCCGGAATTGTTTTTGACGAGCACGTAATCGTTCGTGTTGCTGACATTCCGCTGGCGCACGTCACCCACGCCATGGCGCTGATGCGCCTCGGCAGCATCGATGAAAGCGTTGAAGGTCCTCGCCGGGATCTTCAGACGCTCGCCAGTATGGACGCGCCGGAAACTCATACCCCGATCCCCATGGCGGAGAAGTCGCCGTACTCGTAGACCTGCTCGACGTAGGCGGCGACAGGTTTCTGGATCAGCATCTTCGCGGCGACATCCTCAGCCTCGGCGTAGCGGACCCAGAGATACTCCCAGCCTTTTTTCGAGGACACGGTGATGTCGCCGATGACAAGGTTGGTTTTGTTCGGCGAACCGGCGAAACGGAACGCGATTTCCCAGTCGTCCTCGGACTCGCGTTTAGAACCCGACGCGCCGAGGAACAGACATTCGCCGTTGTTGAGCCCGCGGAAGTCAGCGTTGTTGACCCGGCCGGTCAGACTAAAGAGCGTCCCTTTGTAGGCGTTGGTCACCGTGGCCGACGGCAGGTAGTGGGTTTCGGAGAATTGGTAGATCGGGATGGTGATATCGACGCCGGTCACATCGGAGGCTGTGACACCGATAGCACCCTGGTAATTTGGGGCCGTTTTGCCGGCCGGCGCATACCTTCCTGGGGTGCTCAGCGATTGCGTAATGTGCTGCGTGCCGCCGGAGGTGTCGAACGAGAACGACGGCTCTGCCGGCGGCTCGAAATCCGGCGGCGCGTACTGCACCGTTCCGAGATAGGCGTCGAGGCCTTCGAGTTCCTCGACCTCAATGTCGGAGATCGGCAGCCCGTCGTGTGTCGTTGGCGCTGCGGCCGACAGCGCCGTTCGAGCGGTCGCATCGTCGCTCGTGCCACGGATGAGATACAGCAACTCAGCGCTGTCGTCGCTGAGCCGTCGGCCGTATCGCTCTTGTACCGTGACTGCCATTGAACTCGGGCTTCCAATTCCGGGGGCCGGGGGTTATGCGAAGGCGATTGCGTGGTTGTTGATCGCCTGCTCGATGCGCTTGGTGTTCTTCGCGGTGTCTTCCGCCGCCTTGGCGATGCGATCCTGCGTCTTGCCGGTCGTCTGCAGACCCAACAGACTGGCGGGCGATGCGTTGAAGGTTCCGCGCACACCGATCTTGTCAGCCTGCTCCTTGAT
>WGLV01000045.1 GCA_016125385.1 bacterium | reverse complement strand
GAAATGGCGGCGAATCGTTTCCCATTCCCGATCCGTCAGATCGCTTTCGTACCGCATTCCGTTTGCCTCAACCGAAAAAATCAAAACAGATGAGTCAGCATAGCTCAAGATGAATATTCATGCAAACGGGCTCTTAGAATTGATTCAAAAAACGAATTGAGTATTCCAACAAATTAATTTCTATCCACTGCCTGACCGGAGACTGGTTGAATAATGGCATCCGGAATGCAGACGCCGAGGGCTGATATGAGTGTCAAACAGTTCATTGCTGACCGTTCCATCTCAACCAAGCTGATCGTGTCGTTTTTGATGATGATTATGCTGATCGCCGTTACGGGCGGCGCCGGCGCCTGGACGACGTATTCCCGGCAAACCATGCTGAATACGCTTCACTTGACCCGGATTCCCGCGCTCGACCTGTTAATTGAGATCGACCGCGATTTACAACAGCTACTGGTCGCTGAACGTTCGTTGGCTTCTCTCGAACCGGGTACCCCCGATTTCGATAAGCAAATGGCCGACTATGAACAGAATCTGGGACAGACCAACGACCGTTGGGCTCAATACAATGCGCTCGACATCAGTCAGGAAGACCGGGACATCGCGGCTGGATTTGACAGCGCATACGCGGAATGGCTTCCCGTGACTCAACAGGTGATCAGCGGGTTGAAATCAGAATCCGCCGCTGAACGCGACGCCGCGCGACTGCTTTCTCTGGGGGCGGGCGCGGAGAAATTTGAAGTCATGCGCGAAGTGTTGAATGTGCTTGAAGAAAAACTACTGAAAGACAACGATACGGAGCATGCCAATTCCGTCGCCAGTTACGACCACCAACTCATCTTGATTGGTTCCATCATCGGGCTGGGAGTCGTGTTGGGGTTGTTTCTGACATGGGTGATTTACCGGGGAATTTCCATTCCATTGGGGCGGTGCCTGAAAGTAATCGATCATCTGGCGGAAGGACGTCTCGATCAGCGCGTGGCGATCGATCAGAAAGATGAGATGGGGCGCATCGCCGCCAGCCTGAACCAGATGATCGTAAACTTCACTCGCCTGATTCGCGATATTCAAAAAGCAAGCGATCAAATCGCCAGCAGCTCGGAAGAACTCGCCGCCACATCGCAAAACATGTCGGAAAATACCCAACTTCAGGCGCAACGGCTTCAGTATACAACCGCCGCGATTCACCAACTGAATGAAGCGGTTACGAAAAACGCGAATAACGCCGAAAGCGCCAACGAGGCTACGCTCAAAGCATCGACGGAGGCTGAAGAAGGCGGGCGAGCCGTGCTTGAAACGGTTGAAGCCATGAAGAACATCGCTGGCAAAATCACCATCGTTGACGATATCGCCGAGCAGACCAACCTGCTTGCGCTGAACGCCGCCATCGAAGCGGCGCGCGCCGGCGAATTGGGCAAGGGCTTCGCGGTGGTCGCGGTGGAGGTCAGAAAACTGGCGGAACGCAGCCAGCAGGCCGCTCGTGAAATCAGCGCCATCACCAACGGCAGCGTCGCACAGGCTGAAAACGTGGGATCGCGTATTCGACACGTGGTGGAAGCCATTAAAAACGCTTCCTCACTGGTAATGGAAATTTCGGCTTCGTCGACCGAGCAAGCCGCCAGCGCCGAGACCATTCAACAGGCGATCGCCGATCTCGATCGCATCACCGATCAGTTGTCATCGACCTCGGAAGAAACCGCCGCATCCAGTGAAGAACTGGCCGGACAGGCGGGCAGCCTGAACGATAACATTCAGGTGTTCAAGATCGGCGAGGAGAAGGTGAAGCAACCCGCTTATCGCAAAAACGGGACGAGTTATAAAAACGGGTCGAGTCAACTCCCGGCTTCTCGTTTCCACATCGAGGAATTTGAAGACGAACTGGCGGAGGTTTGAACACGCTGACGATTTCTATTCGAAAATAGTTTGGCCATTGTGCGGATTCGACTCCATGAATGAGACCTGTCATTCATGGAGTTTTTTATGAGCGAATTTCATCCAGACTATCTGCTCGTACACACCGCCGCGTTCTCAGGCCACAATTGTGACGCCGCGGCCATCGACCGGTGGCATCGCGAATTCGGCTGGAATGGCATCGGGTACCATTTCGTCATCCTCAATCATCGCTGTGAGGGAAAGGCCGATGGAACAGTGGAGAGTGTACGTCCGCTGGACCGGCCGGGCGCCCACGTAAAGGGATTCAATGCGCGATCGATTGGGATCTGCTGCTCGGGGCACGGCGACCAGGAGCCGTTAACCTTCGCCCAAGGCGTTGCACTGATTCGTCTGTTACGGGAATTGATGGAACGGTATGGAATTTCAGCAGGGAATATTCTGGGGCATTACGAGATCAACCGGTTGGTTGAGAAGGGAAACCTTAAGGCGGAGTATCGCACCAGCAAAACCTGTCCAGGGCGGATGGTTGATATGGGTATGATCCGAAACCTGGCGGTATTTCCTGATCCCCCAATTGATTTATGAGGTTCTAGATAAATCCGCATTGCGTCTGCTTTTTTCCCCTCCACTGCTTCAAGGCGTGCATGATTTGATTTATTCTTATGGTGCGCTCAACCGAGCCAATCAATCGCATCATGAGGAGACGCCATGCCGACCTGCGACAAACGCGACGCCAACCTGAAAACCATCCATGAAACCGGCGTAGTCGCCGTGATCCGCGCCGACGACAGCGCCCAGCTGCTGCAAGCCTGTGAAGCTCTGAAGGAAGGCGGCGTCACCGTCATGGAAGTCACCATGACAACGCCCGATGCGCTGGATGTCATTCACGAAGTGTCGCAAAAAATGAAAAATGACGTCGTTATCGGCGTAGGGACGGTGCTTGATCCGGAAACCTGCCGCGCGGCGATTCTGGCCGGAGCGGAGTTCGTGGTGGCGCCCACGCTGAATCTGGACGTGATCCGCATGGCGAAACGTTATAGCGCCGCCGTTTTCCCCGGCGCATATACCCCGACTGAAATTTTAACCGCATGGGAGGCGGGCGCGGACGTGGTGAAAGTATTTCCCGCGACCTCGCTGGGGCCGAAATACTTCAAGGACGTTCTGGGGCCGCTGCCGCAAGTGAGGCTGACGCCGACCGGCGGCGTCGATCTCGATACGGTGGGCGACTTCATCAAGGCGGGCGCCTGGTGCGTCGCGGCGGGGGGCAACCTGTGCGGCAAGAAGCTGCTGGCCGACCGCGCCTGGGACAAGATCACCGCGACGGCGAAACAGTTTATCGAAAAGGTCAAAGAAGCCCGAGCGAAATAGATTCGCCGGCGTTTATCATCGAACTGGAAAACCAAACCACCATAACCGGTATTGAAAACGAGGGGAGTTCAGCATGGTTGATATCGTCACCTTTGGAGAAGTCATGGTTCGTCTTGCGCCGCCCGATTACATGCGGCTCGAACAGACGCATTCGTTCAACGTGTGCTGTGGCGGGGGCGAATATAACGTCGCGGTGGCGGCGGCGCGTATGGGGCTGGCCAGTTCATTCGTGACGCGCCTGCCCAACAACCCGCTGGGACGCATGGCCGCCAACAAGGCGCGCGAGCACGGAGTCGACGTCTCCAAGATCGTGTGGAGCGATTCGGACCGCATGGGATTGTACTTCGCCGAATTTGGCGCCAAGCCCCGCGCCAGCAGCGTTCTGTACGACCGGCAGGATTCAGCCATCGCCAATATCGAGCCGGGTATGGCCGATTGGGATGGGGCCTTCAACGGAGCGAAGTGTTTTCACGTCAGCGGCATCACGCCCGCACTGTCGCCCAGCGCGGCCGCCGCGACGAAGGAAGCCATGCAAAAAGCCAATCAGCACGGCGTGAAAGTGAGCGTCGATCTGAACTACCGCGCCAAACTGTGGACGCAGGAAGAAGCCAACCGCTGCATGACCGACCTGATGCAGCACACCGACATCCTCATCACCACTGAAGAAGACTGCAATCGCGTGTTCGGCATTGAGGGTGAGGATTATGAAGAAGTCGCTCGCAAACTCTACGAGCGTTTCGGATTTGAAGTGGTCGCGATCACGCTGCGCGAAAATCCGTCGGTATGGTTCAACAGCTGGTCGGCGATCGTGCTGCACGGCGGGACGATCTACACCGCGCCGAAGTACGACGTGGAAATCGTCGACCGGGTTGGAGGCGGCGACTCGTTCTCAGCGGGCTTCCTGACCGGCTACGTTGAAAAAGACGATCCCGATTACGCCTGCAAACTGGGCGTGGCGTTTTCCGCGCTGAAGCATTCGATTCCCGGCGACCTCAACTGGTGTACCCGCGACGAGGCGGAGAAACTGATGAAGGGCGGCGGCAATCTGCGCATCGTGCGGTGAGGCTTCGAACGAATAGTGGAAATGAAAAGGGCGGCTCAAAGCCGCCCTTTTTTCGCGTTAATGACGAGGTTTTGAGTCAGGCTACTGTACCGGATACATATCGGTGGGGGTGCGCGCCGAGGCGAGAAAATCACGGATTTTCTCCATGACGCCGGGATTCCGATCGGCGACGTCGTGCTGTTCGGCGAGGTCGTCGCGCAGGTTGTATAACTCGATCGGATTATTCAGCGTCTTGTTTCTCACCGCCTTCCAGTCGCCCATGCGGACCGCTTGTGAAAATCCGCCTTCGTGAAATTCCCAATAAAGAAAATCGTGCTGGCGTTGAGGCTGGCCTTTCAGGGCGTTGACCATTGAGATTCCGTCGATCTTGCCGGGTATGCTGCCGCCCGCCAGTTCAGCCGCGGTGGGCAGGAAATCCCAAAACGCCCAGGGCTGATCGCTGACCGCGCCCGCCTCGATTACTCCGGGCCAGCGGACGATCATGGGAACGCGGATTCCGCCTTCGTACAGGTCGCGCTTAATGCCGCGAAGGGGGCCGTTATCGTCGAAGAAGTTTGGATTATGGCCGCCTTCACGGTGTGGGCCGTTATCGCTGGTGAAAAAGATGATGGTATTGTCATCAAGGCCGAGGTCTTTCAACTGAGCGAACAACTTGCCGAGGTCGGCGTCCATACGGGTGACCATCGCCGCGAAGTTCTTGTCCATCTGCGGCCAGTCCTTGCCGGTGTATGGTTTCGTGCTCGGGACCGGCATTCCATTTTCACCGCCTTCGTTGAACGCGTGCGGAATCGTGATCGCAAGGTAAAGGAAAAACGGTTCATCCTTGCTCTCTTTGATGAAATTCGACGCTTCTTTCATGAATGCGTCATGGGAGTAGGTCCAGCGGTCGAAATATTCTCGTTCCTCGTTGCGGAAGAGGTAGTCGGGGAAATAATTGTGGGCGCGCGCCTGATCGAGGTAACCGTACCAGAAGTCGAAGCCCTGGCGGTTTGGAATACCGCTGTCACCTTCGGCGCCGAGTCCCCACTTGCCGACAATGCCGGTTTTATATCCATTTTCTTTCAGGATCTCCGCGACGGTGACGTCTTCGGGAAGCAAAGGATGGCGCTTGTTTCCGCGTATCCGCGCGTGGCCGGTATGATAGCCGGTCATGAGACAACAGCGCGATGGGGCGCAAACGGTTGAACCGGCGTAACACTGGGTGAAGCGCATTCCCTCTGTGGCCATGCGATCGAGGTTGGGTGTTTGAATAATCGATTGTCCGTAACAACCGAGATTGCCGTACCCGAGATCGTCGGCCATGATGTAGATGATGTTGGGCTTTTTGTTTTGCGCGTGAGCCGCGCGGGAGCGCAGGATGGAGAAACCCGCCGCGGCGCTCAAGGCGCTCAGCGTCCCCTCTTTCACGAATTGGCGCCGGTTAATCTGATTCATTCTTCCTCTCCCCGGTTTTGGAATGGATGCGAGTCTGGCTGAAAGGCATCCTACCATACCATGCCTCGGAGCGGCCAGTGCATCGCCGGGGACGTTTTCTAACCTTGTGAATCCTGCCAGAATGTATCCGAATTGATTCCCTGAAACGAAATGAGACCCATGAACCTTTTGAAGAAAATCGTGTTCGGCGGATTGTTGATTTATCTGGTGACGGCCGCGATGATCGGAACCGCCGCATTGGCGTTCACGATACTGGAATGGCGCGCGACGCCGAAAGTCAAAAAAGACGAACTGATCGATCCATCCAAGGTTGATCTGGCGCCGGACCTGGTTCCCTACGTGATGTTTGGATCGCCGCCGAATACCGAATGGCACGATGTGTTCATGCCCGCCGCGGAGGGAGACGAGTCGGCGCCAACGATCAAGCTGAACGATCACCGCTTTCGGTATGGTCCACTGGAGGAGTCGAAACCGGCTGGTGGTTTGCGGTTATTCACACTTGGCGGTTCGGTGGTGTTTTATGGCCACGATAATGAATCAACCATCGCGGGGCGGCTTGAAGCCGCATTGAAATCGAAATATCAGAACCGTACCGTCGAGGTCGTGAACGCGGGGGTCACCGGGTATATCTCCGATCAGGAACTGATTCTGCTGATTACGGATATCCTCGATTTCGATCCGGATTTCGTCATCGTGTTCGATGGGTTCAACGATTTTCTGATGCCGACCGCGTATGAGCCCCGCCTGGGGTATCCCTTTAAATTCGAAACGCTGGAAGTCTCGTGGTACGAATCGAAAGATCTGTTGAGGCGGCTTTCGGATCTTCCATTGACGAGCCACCTGCTGGCGGGCTCTCATTTCATGCGTCAGTTTTCGCCGGACTGGTCATACGTACGCTATCTGCGCTCAAAAAACATCGACGGAAAAGAGAAGCCTCCAGCGCCGGGACCGGAGGCGATCGCGAATCATCTGGTGGAAAACTGGCGTAAGATGGGCCAGTTTCTGAAGGCTAATGGCGTCGGCGGATTGATTGTTCTGCAGCCGTTTCGCGACGCCGCGACAGAGACCTACAAGCCGCATTACGACGCGGTGGAAGCGGCTATTCCGGGATTACAGGCGGAGTTCGAGAACGCCGATCCACCGATCCGCTTTCTCTCATACCGTCACACAATGGAAGGTAAGGAAGACTGGTTTTACGACGTGGTTCATACGTATGACAAAGGCAATGATTATTACGCGCAATTGTTGATGAACGATCTGCCTGAAATGAAATAAATAGCATGTCTTTTCGAATGAGGCGAAGTCGTTGACACACTGGCGGGGCCGGCGCATCGTTATGGCGCACGCATCATTGAATCCGGGGGGAGTAATTAACCATGACCATGATCCAGAGAGTCATCTTATCGCTTGCTCTGATCGGCATCGGCATGAGCGCATTCGCTCAAGTGGACCGGAATGAACCGGAACGGCTCGCGCGGAAGGATTCATTTTTCGGACTCCATTACGATTTTCACGCGGGCGCCGGTGATAATCGAATTGGTGAACACGTTACGCGGGAAATGGTGGAAGCAATCATCGATTCGGTTCATCCCGATTTTATTCAGATCGATTGCAAGGGACACCCCGGTTATTCAAGTTATCCAACCCAGGCGGGTAATCAGGCGGGCGGCTTCGTGAAAGACGCTTTGAAAATATGGCGCGAAGTCACCGCCGAGCGTGGCGTGGCGCTGTATATGCACTATTCGGGGGTCATCGATCAACGCGCGTGCGAACTGCACCCTGAATGGCGCGTCATCGGAGCAGACGGAAATCCCTCGGATCGGGTAACGTCCGTGTTTTCATCGTATGCCGATGACCTGTTGATTCCACAATTCAAGGAATTGAGCAGCGTGTATCACGTCGATGGAGTATGGGTAGACGGTGAATGCTGGGGCACTGAACGCGACTGGGGAGAGACCGCGTCGGCTCAATTCCGAAAGGAAACGGGAATTGAAGACATTCCCAAATCTCCCGATGAACCAAACTGGTTTGAATGGTCGCAGTTTAATCGGGATGCGTTCCGGCGATACCTGATGCATTACGTATCGTCTCTGCACGACTTTGACCCGAAATTTCAAATCGCCAGCAACTGGGCTTACAGTTCATTCATGCCTGAAGAGGTCACCACCGGGGTCGACTTCATCTCGGGTGATTTTTCTCCTTTGGATGGCGTAAACACCGCGCGGCTTGAAGGCCGGGTGATGGCGCGGCAAGGCAAACCATGGGATTTGATGGCGTGGGGATTTACCTGGATTGGGGGCAAAGCCGGTTCACAGGTCGTCAAGTCGGCGACGCAATTACAGCAGGAAGCGGCCATCGTGTTATCGCAGGCGGGTGGCTTTCAGATGTACATGAAACAACGTCGAGACGCTTCGATTTATGAGTGGACGTTGCCAGTCGCCGCGGGCGTGGCTGAGTTTTGCCGGGCGCGCCAGCCCTGGTGTCAATATGCGCAAAGCGTGCCGCAGATCGGGCTGGTATTGTCGACCGACGCGTTTTACCGGAAAAACCGCAAGCCGTTCGGCGCGTGGAGCGGAGAGTTAAACGCGCTGCAGGGCGTATTGCATTGCCTCCTCAACTCGCAAAACGTAGTCGATGTTGTGATGGAACACACATTAAAAGACAACATCGATCAATACGGCCTGCTGGTGTATCCCGAGTGGGAGACGATCACGCCGAAACTCAAGGCGGACTTGCTCGGCTACGTTGAACGGGGCGGGGCGCTTCTTGTGATCGGACCGCGTTCAGCGGCGCTTTTCGAAGACGATCTGGACGTCAAACTAACCGGTGAAGCGAGAGTGAGAGACAACGGATTGCAGTGGAACGGGATGCTCGCCAGCACGTATTCACTTTCGCAGGACGTTGAACTCGGCGAAACGGCGAAAGCGTTCGGCGCTTATTTTGACCACTGGGAAGATCAGGGGCCACAGCATACGGCGGCTTCCATTACACCGTATGGCAAGGGGAAACTCGCGGCGATCTATCTCAACCTGGGTGAACGCTACCAGCAGGCGGCCGCGACGGTGAATCGCGAATTCGTCAAAGCGATGGCCGATACGCTGTTTCCACAACCGATGGTTCGTGTTACCGGTTCGCATTATGTGGATGTTACGCTGAACCGCAAGAATGGAAACCTGAACCTGCATCTGATCAACACCGCCGGCGAACATGAGAATGAAAAGGTTTATGTATATGACGAGATTCCATTCGTGGGGCCGATTCACCTGGAGGTCCGGATGGATAAAAAACCGAAAAGCGTGACTCTCCAGCCGCAAAACAAGGCTTTGAAATACCGATACCGGAACGGCGTATTGCGGTTTACGCTACCCCGGCTGGAACTTTATGACATCGTGGTAATCGAAGAAGGGTGATGGCTGCGAAATCCCACCCGGCTCAGCGAGCCTCTTGAACATTTTCAGCCAGTTCCATCCAGACGATGACCGGAGTTCCGTCTGGAGGCAGGTCTTCGCGGGCGCGGAAGGTTTTCCGGTTGAAAGCCTGATCGCGGATGGTGAAAGCGTGGTTGCTGGTGCGGCCGCCCGGGCATGAAAACAGACAGGTTACACAACCTGACTTCCAAACAGGGATGAGATCGGCGTGACCGCCGACGCGGATATCGAATTCAGCGGCGGGCTCATCTTTGAATATCTCATGGGCCGGTCGCCTGACGCCGTTCCATTCAATAAAGATGTGAATTGGCGAACCTTCGACCCGCATGTCCGGCTCAGGCGAGTCGGGATGCGTCCGTTCCGTCCATGTCTTTTTTTGTAAATTGTTTCCGGGGACGGCGCCAATCGATTCGAGGGCTGCTAGAATATCGGTGTCGGGAACGGGCGTTTCAATCAGCGCTTTGGCGGCGTTTCCGCCACCTGACCAAACGATGAAGTGGTGTCCGCCAGCCCGGTCAGCCCGGTGATTGTATCGCTGTGGATACAAGATTCCCGGAAACGACAGGCTGTTCGACAACACGGTGATTCCGGCGCTTGCTCGCGGGGGAGCGGGGCCGGCAGTCATGAAAAGACCACCAAATGCGGCGGCTATGAGTGCGAGGGCTTTGAACACGATCGGAGCTCGATACAATCACATGTCGCATTGAGCGAATTGGTTTTCGCGGTGATTCGTTTTGTGTTATCTATTTTTGTGTCACCATTTTCTTTATTGTATTACTCGCCATCCGATTGAACAAACGTTGCACCAGGTATTATCAAACCTTTCTGGGAGGATACGATGAAAAAAGGATTTACCCTCATTGAATTGCTCATCGTTGTAGCCATCATCGGCATTCTCGCCGCCATCGCCGTCCCCAACTTCTTAAACGCCCAGATCCGCGCCAAAATCGCGCGTACCCAAGCGGATATGCGCGCCGTCGCGACCGCAATCGAAAGTTTCCGGCTGGATAAAGGCGTTTTGCTTCTCGACTTCTGGGATGATGACAGCGCATGGGGAATGGAGCGTTGGGAAAAGACCTTCGGTATGGTGGGGCCCAAACCGCCGTACACAACGTTTGAAGGTCCGTTTTACCCGTTGACGTCACCTGTATCGTACCTGAGTTCTGTTCCGCAGGACCCGTTCAGCCCGAGAGAGGCGGACGTGGGATTCGGCGCGAATGAACAGGGACGCAGCTATATTTACTTCGATAATGATCCGCAAGGATCCGGAGAAGATTATGGCATCGGGCTGTATCAAGCGGCCAATGCGAAAAACTATAACCTTCAGCCATTAAAAGAAGGCGAGTTCGCTCTGATCAGCATCGGGCCGGATGGTTTCATCGGCGTTGATACAAACGGTAATTTGCGCGGCCTGCCGTATGATTCGTCGAACGGTCTGGTCAGTGGAGGCGATATAGTTCGCCGGTAAGTTAAACAACGAGATGCGAGTACAAAGCCCCCCGCGCGTTTCGTGCGAGGGGTTTTTTTTCGATTGATGCTCAGCTATTCCCAAAGCGGGTGCGATTTCTCTATAATGAGAAACAGTATTTGTGTGGTTTTGGTGTTATGGGGCATGGTTGACATTGAAACGCAAAGGCGTCCGCCTTTGAGATCGAGTTCCTGATATGAAGATTCGTGTTGCGGGAGCATGCGTGTCGATCGTCCTGGCGGCGATAGCGGCACAAGGCGCTCAGATTCATACTTCACTCGCCATTCTGGATGCGATTCATTTCATTCATTCCGACCCGTACGCTTATGAGATCGGCGCTTCGGTATCGGGCGTGGGCGACATGGACGGCGACGGTTTTCTCGACGTCGCCATTGGCGCGCCGTCTTACGATCCCAGCGGGTTTGGGCTCGAATACCGTAGCGGGGCCATTTTCATCCTCTCCGGAAAGCAGCTGCAGGGGAGCGTACGTGAGATCGATCTCGCCGACCAGCAGCTGCTGGGATGCACTCTGATCGGCGGCGTCGATCAGCGGCTGGGGGGATCGATGACGGCGGCGCTGGATATCAACGGCGACGGTTTCGACGATTTTGCGTTCACTTCGGCGGATGGAAATCACGGGTACATCCTGTTCGGGCGCGCCGCATTCAAACGGGTGTTGCCTATCAATGAATTCGGCTCTTACGGAATCGTGATTAAAAACACCGGCCGGAACATCTCGTCAGCCAGCGATTTTAATGGCGACGGATATTCCGACCTGATCGTGGGACGTCCCATCGACGATCCTGCCAAAGGCGACGATCAAGCGATCGGGCGTATCGCGTTCATTTACGGCGGGGCGTCTTTTCCACCCGATCTCGACGTATTGGGGACGGACCCTCGCGTGGTCAGCCTGCATGGCGCGCCCGGTTCGGGTCTGGGCGCCAGTGTGGCGGGCGGGTTCAACCTCAAGCTGGACGGCTTCGCCGATGTGTTTGTTCTGGCTTCGCGCGGCGGGCTGGAAAACCGGGGCAGGGCGCTGTTGATTGAAGGCTCGAACCAGCCGTTTGAACTGGATGAAAACCCTCTGACCATCATCGAGCCGGTCGGGCGGTATATCCGAAACGCGCTCGACCTGAATGGCGACGCACACCCCGACTTCATCGCGGGCGTGGATGAAAACGAGGCGTGGGTGATTCTGGGGCGCGACAATATGGCGGGCGCGTTCACCCCGGAATTTATGAAACAGGACCCGATGTCGATCCATCTGAAAGGCGCGCCGGAGTTATACGGCGTGGGAGACTTGAACGGCGATGGATTCAACGATCTCGCCGCGGGGCTTCCCAACGCCCCGGTAGGAGACAAAGCGCTGGCGGGCCGGGTGGTGTTTTTGTTTGGCGCTCCACAATGGCCTAAAGAAATCGATATCGATCAGATTCTGGCGGGTACGCCCTGCGGGCTGGATTGCCTGATCGTGGACGGGCTGGAGGAATTCGGTCTGTTTGGAGCGAGCATCCGTGGGGTGCGCGATATTCAGGGTGACGGTTTCGACGACGTCATCATCGGCGCGCCCACCTTCACTAACCGGGCTCCGGATGAGACGCTGGCCGCTCGGCCGGGTTCCGCATACCTGATTCAGGGCAAAAACATCTACTTCGCCCTGCAAACCCAGCGCAGCGATTTTCTCTCGCAAGGCGAGGACAAGAAATAAATTGAAATATCAACCGAAAATAAGATTTTTAAATAAATAGTCAGTGCATGGGAAATTGATGAATAAAAATGTAAATAATCCGAGTCAACATTTGGGCTTGGGGTTAGTTTACAAGTACAGGGATTGGGGGAATAAAAAACACCGGCGTTGGCTGGAACATAGAGAATTTTATTTTTCATCAATTCTCGATTTCAACGATCCTTTTGATTGTCAGATTCATTTTCAAAATGGTGATTGTAACCTATCCGAACTACAAGAATTTTCGGAAAAAGTTAGAACCGAAAGTGGTTTAGATAAAGGGCTCCTCACAAGAATTTGTGCACGAGTTTTGGTTCGGGAAGGTTTCCGAGTCCATGGTATAGAGCCAGGATGTAAGTTTTCGCCGTCCTGAATCCATAGCAACGATGACTGATGACTTTGGCCTTATTGTTCAT
>WGLV01000026.1 GCA_016125385.1 bacterium | reverse complement strand
GACTATCAGGATCAGGGGAGTTATCTGGTTGTGTTCGGCGCGGGGCCGTCCGCCGCGCGGTACTATGAACTCTATCCCTGACCAACGCCGCGCGGGCTTGGGGCTGAGGCGATTCAGCTGAACTCCGCCGGCGAGCGGCCCGCAGCGATGATGCTGCACGCCTCCACCACGTTGAGGCCCAGTTCCTCCGCGCGTTTCAACACCGCCGGGCTTTCCGTGCCGGGGTTGAGATACACCTCGCGCGGCGCCTTGGCGGCGATGGCGTCCAGCACGGTCAGCGTGTTCTCCGGCCGCAGATAAACGCTCACGGTTTCGACTTCGCCGGGGATCTCGCCGATCTCGCGGAAGGCGGTCAGCCCCTCCACCGATTCTTCATGCGGATTCACCGGATACACGGTGTACCCTTGCGCGAGATAGGCGCGCACCGCCTTGTTGGAGAAGCGGGTGCGGTTGTTTGAAGCGCCGATGATGGCGATGGTTTTTTCTGCCACGGGAGGCTCCCCTCGGGCTCAGGCGTTGACCGCGTCGGGCATCGCCTGGTCTTTGTATTGAAGCTGATAGAGACGGTAATACATGCCCTGGCGCGCCAGCAGTTCGTGATGCGTGCCGCGCTCGACGATCTCGCCGTGATGCAGCACGAGAATCTCGTCGGCTTTCTGAATGGTCGACAGCCGGTGGGCGATCACCAGCGAGGTGCGGCCTTCGATCAGCCGTTCGATGGCTTCCTGAATGAGAAACTCGGTTTCGGTGTCGACGCTGGAAGTCGCCTCGTCGAGAATCAGAATGCGCGGATCGGCGGCCAGCGCCCGCGCGAACGAGAGCAGCTGCCGCTGGCCCACCGAGAGCGTCGCGCCGCGTTCTTTCACCTCGGCGTCGTACCCCTTCGGCATTTTTTCGATGAAGGGGTGCGCCTGTACGATCTTCGCGGCTTCGATCAGTTTGTCTTCTTCAATATCGGGACGCCCCAGGCTGATATTGTTTTTGATATCGCCCGAAAACAGGAAGAAATCCTGCAAAACCAGCCCGATCTGCGACCGCAACGAGCGCAGGTCGTAATCTTTCACGTTCACCCCGTCGAGCAACACCTCGCCCTGCTGTACGTCGTAAAAGCGGAACAGCAGATTGATGATGGTGCTTTTGCCTGAACCGGTCGGCCCCACGATGGCGATGCGTTTGCCGGGCGTCGCGCTGAACGACACGTCTTTCAACACCCACTCATCGTCTTTGTAGGCGAAATGAACGTTGCGGAACTCGACGCCGCCCTCAATGACGCGCGTCACCGGCTTCTCGGGCGCGGGTACGATCTCGTTGGCGTCCATCAGCGAAAATACCCGCTCCGCCGCCGTCATGCCGGTTTGCAGAATGTTGAACTTGTCGGCCAGATCGCGGATCGGTTGAAAAAATTTCTGCGACGAGATCACGAACGCCACCAGCGTCCCCGCGAAGCCGGGGTTGTTCACCAGCATGGTTCCGCCGTACCACAACAACAGGCCGATGGTGATCGCGCCCAGAAACTCGACGGTGGGGTAAAACAGCGCGTAGTTGTACACGCTGCGGATGTTGGCGTCGCGGTACTCGCGCGTCAGTTTGGAGTAGCGGTTGAAGTTGGTTTTCTCCCGGCCGAAAATCTGCACCGTCTCCATGCCGGAGATGTTTTCCTGCAGAAAACCGTTCAGTTCAGAGAGCAGGCGCCGCACGTCGCGGTACGATTCACGCACCTCGTTTTTAAAGCGGATGCTGACCCATGCGATCATCGGCATCACCGCCAGCACCAGCAGCGTCAGCGGCGGACTCAGATAAAACATCACGCCGAGCAGCCCGATGATGTAGAGCAGGTCGTTGAAGGTAAAGACGATGCAGTTGGCGAACATTGAGTCGAGCGCTTCAATATCGCTGGTCAGCCGCGTCATCAGGTAACCGACCGGCTTGCGGTTGAAAAAAGAGAGCGACATGTTTTCAAGCCGCTTGAATAGTTCGAGCCGCAGATCGTACATGCTTTTTTGCGACATCACGTTGACGAGATAAAATTGCACGTACTGAAAAATGAAGCCCGCCGCCAGCAGGCCGATATAAATCGAGCAGAGCAGCGCCAGGCCGTTTCGCTGTTGATTCTGAATGAACTGGTCGACGACCATCTTGTACAGATAGAGCGAAAACAACTCGATGCCCGTCGAAATCGTCAGCGCCAGAAAGGCCCAGACGATGGAAACCCGGTACGGGTGAATATAATGATACAGACGCCGCATCAATCGCGCGTCGTAGGCTTTTCCTGAAATGGTTTCATCACGCATGGGGGATAGGGCTCGAACTTAACCTGAGATTTGGCCGCCGCACGACGACGGGGTATAGGTTTAGCAAATTATATCATGCTCGACACGGGATGCGAAGTAATCATACCCCCTCCGCCGCAACTGGCTGGAGCCGCCGTCTTCACCGTCGACGTCGAAGATTACTTCATGAGCCCTGAAACCATCCCTTTCGATACGTGGGAAACGTTCCCTCTCCGCGCCGAAATCGGCATGGAGCGCATATTGAACCTGCTGGATGAGTATCAGGTGAAAGCGACGTTTTATTTCGTTGGCTGGCTGGCCGAGCGCCGCCCTCGGATCGTCCAGTGGGCGGCGGAGCGTGGTCATGAAATCGGAACCCACACTTACACCCATCACTTCGTCAATACGCTCAGCGAAGACCAATTCGATCGATCGCTCTCCCGAAGCCTTTCACTGTTGCGTGAACTGGCTCCCGGTCACGCCGTCGAGGGGCATCGCGCGCCCGCCTTTTCGCTGAATCGCGGCGCGGCGTGGCAATTTCAAGCGCTGAAGCGGCATGGAATCACTTACGATTCATCCATTAATCCGCATGGAACCTACCTCTATGGCGACGCCGGCGCGCCGAGGCGTCCGTACTGGCTGCACGGCCTGGTCGAGATTCCGCCCGCCGCGATTCACGCGATGGGCCGCGTCTGGCCGGTTGGCGGCGGCGGAACCCTGCGCATCCTGCCTGGACCCTACCTGCGATGGGCGCGTAAACGCTATCGCGCCGAGGGCTATCCGCCAGTGATCTATATGCATCCGTGGGAATTCGACCCCGGTCATCCTGCGCTCGATCTGCCCTTCAAGCCGCGTCTCATTCACTGGTGGGGAATCCGGTCCGTCGAAGACAAAGTGCGCCGCCTGCTGGGTGAAAGCCGCTTTATCCGCATGGCGGAATACGCCGAGGCCTTACGGCATGTGGAGAACTCGCGAAAATCGGCTTCGAATTCCCCGAATCGGGATTCATCGGATTGAATCGGCCTGTTCCATCGTCTACGATATTCCATACTTCACGGCGGCGGCATCGTGCGCGATCACTTCATGACGTGATATTCGACAGGAATCATTAGCAATGGCGGAACGCGGACCCATGGAACTCGATGTGTCGGATGACGGCGCCGTAGTGGTTGTGCGCATTTCAGGCCCCGTCAGCGCGGCCCATTCGCCCGAATTGAGAACGATCATCTCGGGATCGTTTCAAAAAGGGAAAAGCGTGATCGTCGATCTCGGCGGCTGCGAATACATGGATAGTTCAGGCCTCGCGACGCTGGTCGAGGGCGTGCAGCTGGCCGAGCACAACAAAAAATCGTTTCTTGTCACCGGCGAATTCGACGACAAGGTCAAACACCTGTTTGAAATCACCCGCCTGGATGAACTGTTCGAAGAATTTCACTACGCGACCATCGACGAAGCCAAGAGCCAGCTCGTCTGACGCCGCTCGCCGCGTCTGTCAGGGCGTGGCCGATTGAATCTCCACCTTCTTTTCTTTCATGCCCACCAGCGGAACGAACCCCACCCGTCCGCCGTAGCCGTCGAGGTATAGATAGCCCGAACTTCTCAGCCCGTTACTCACCTCGTAAGGCGGGCTGATAAACTCCACTCGCCGCCAGCCGTTTTCGTCTTCGCTTTCGCGCGTTTTCACCGGTGCGCCGCCCGGTCCCCGGCTGAATTCAAACCAGTAGTGATCGGGCCCGAAGAGAGTGATGGTTCCGATGGCGGGGTGAATCGCGGTTCCGTAACGCAGTTCGATCAATCCGCCGCCGTTTTCGGTGAACGGGTCGAGCGTATGCTTGGCGGCGACGCGGGTATTGATTTCCATCACCGCGCTCATCAGGTTGCCGGGTTGTTTTTTGATGCTTTCGGGGATCGACGGGCCGAACGAGACGCCGCCGTCGCTCGACTCCAGCGGCAGCGACTGCCGCGCGCGTTCAAAAAAAAGATGGATGTCGTGTTTGATGCGCAGGTCGATGTAGCGCTGAGAGACGAACCATACCGTCAGCCCCGCCGCGAGCAGGACGATTGTGGTTGGAATGATGGATTTTGTTTTTATGTTTTTCATAAATGAGTCTAATGGTTTAGACAGCCGAGGGCGGCTGTCCTACACACGGCAGTCCTACACACGGCAGTCCTGCACACGGCTGTCCTGCACTAGAAGCCGAAGAGCTGCCGGTAATCTTCTTCGGCGTAGCGGTCTGTCATGCCTGAAATGTAATCGGCGGCGGCGCGTTCCACGCCCCATGAATCGACTCGCTCGCGGAACGAGGGCGGCATCTGCTTGGGATTCTGGACGTAGTGCTCGAACAGGTGCGTCACGATTCGCGTACATCGCGAGTTGATGCGCATCACCTGGGGATGCCGGTAGAGGTGTTCGAACAGAAACGACCTTGCCGAGCGGACCTTGTCCTGCATCGCCGCGCTGAAACCCACCAGTTCACACGGTGTCGCGCCATCCCATTCGCGCAGCCGGCGCAGGGTTTCCTCCGCCAGGTCGGTGACCTGCCAGTTGATGAGATGGACGATGAGCGGATACCGCTTCGGTTTTCCGCTGAGCGCGGCGCCGGCCTGTTCGACCCGGCGTTCGGCTTCTTCCCACAACGGAACCTTCATCACGTCTTCGGAATGGAGCAGCCCCGAGTCGATGCCGTCGTCGAGGTCGTGGCTGCAGTAGGTGATCTCGTCGGCGGCGTCGACGATTTGCGCTTCGATGCAGAACAGGTCATCCAGCCCCTCGCCCATCCCTTTGTATGGCCCGTGGCCTTTGAGAATGCCCGCGCGGGTTTCCATCGTCAGGTTCAGGCCCGCGAAGCCGGCGTAACGCCGTTCCAACAGATCGACGATGCGCAGCGCCTGCGCGTTGTGTTCGAATCCGCCCGCGTTTTTCAACACCGAGTTGAGCACGCGCTCGCCCGCGTGGCCGAAGGGCGGGTGGCCCAGGTCGTGCGCCAGCGCGATGGCTTCACACAGGTCTTCGTTGAGCGAAAGCGCCCGCGCCAGAGTCCGCGCGATCTGGGCCACCTCGATGGTGTGGGTCAAGCGGGTGCGGTAATGGTCGCCGGCCTTGTTGATGAATACCTGTGTCTTGTATTCCAGCCGCCGGAAGGCGGTGCTGTGAATCAGCCGGTCGCGGTCGCGCTGAAAAGCGGTGCGGTAGGGGTGTTCGTCTTCAGGGTGAACGCGGCCCCGTGAACGCGCGGCCAGTTTGGCGAAAGGCGCCAGCCGCTGGGTCTCCCATTCTTCCTGCCGTTCGCGCGTCATGAGCGAGATCGCGTCATGGGTGGTCGTCATCCGGGTCTCCTGGCGAGGGCGCAAAGCCCAGTGAGTGCATGCGGTCGATGTATTCGCCCGGCCGGTAGATGGGCACGGGCTGCCGGTCTTTCAGCGACAGCAGATGCGCGTCGAGCGAGATCAGCCCGTCCACGTCCGCGGCCGCCGCGCATTCGAGAAACTTCAGGTCCGCCGGGTCGTCGATGGGCGTGGCGAGCCGGGGCGGTTTTTTGATCCACAGGGTCGCGGCGTCGTTTTCAATCTCGTCGAGCAGCGTCTTTGCCCGATCCCGGATCGGCGGAATCTTTTCCAGCACGCCGCGATACTCGCGCATGATCGCCGGGCTGCACGCCAGCCTCAGCGAGCGGGCCCGCCAGGCTTCGACGATGCGTTTCGCCCCGGCGCTGAACAGCGCCGCCACGAGCACGCTGGTATCGATCACGACGGCGGGCGGTTGAAACATCGCGTCATCCAATCGAGTTGGGCGGAACGTAGCCGGGCAACATGGCGCTCATGTCGATGGTTTGCTGGCCCACGCGGTAGCGGGCGCCGCCCGCGTAATACACCAGCCGCGCCAGCGGACGCCAGCCGTCTTCATAATACCGCTCATACGCCCCTACCCACATGACTTCAGCGGTGATAACAGGGCGAGGGCCATCCACGTATATGTCTCTCACCCGGCACTCGATCTGTCCCATGCACTCCATCACCATCAGCGGGCTGACCGTTTTCGCCCTCATGGCCGACAGGTTGAGATGGAGCAGTTTGTCGATGTCGCGGCCCGAGTGAATCCCGCAGAAATGGACCGCCTTGATCATGCCTTCGCCGGGGACGCCCAGAATAAAATCGCCCGATTCGCGGATGTAATGATAACTCTGCGAGCTCGGTTTCAACGAGATTGACAGCATAGGCGGATCCATGCCCAGCGGCATGTACCAGGTGACGGGCGCCAGCGTGTTCGATCGCTTGCGGCGCGATGAAAGCAACAGGACCGGGTGGGTTTCGATCATGCGCCGGTATTCGCTCAGAGGCAGGGAAATCATGGTTTTATATACGAAAAACGAGTCGATTCAGCATTTTCCGCTCGACGGCTTCCGCCGGGCGTGATACCTCTACTATAGCGTATTTCAACCTGAAAATCCGAGGCGTGGATCATGACGGGCTTCCACTCCGCCGTGAGAGTGTCCGCGGATGTTTCAGGCGCTGTAAGTTAAGTGAGCGTAGCATGTTCGCTTAAATTATTCCCATAACCGCTCTCCGTCTTCCGTGCGGTTTTATTTTTGTTACAATGGAAATTCGGCCCGCCGGTCCATCGGGCTTCACTTGCTCTTGCGTGAAACCTTCATTACAATGCACCGGCTCTGACTTGTTTTTGGATACAGGATATCGCCGTTTTATCCCTTTATTTTTTTGAATGGGCCAGTTGGCGAACGCGAAACGCTCATGATGAAAGCATGAATCAAACGACCTGTTTTCGGAATTGATTCTGAAAACAGGCCTTACTAAAATCTTTTGAATCATAAAAAAGTGGATTGTGGATACTGCGAACACACTGAACCGTTCTCCGTATGAAGTCCTGAAAATCAATCATTGGTCTGATGATGAGACCATCAAGGCTCATTATTTTCATCTGACCAAACAGTACAATCCCGAATATTATCCTCAGGAATTCACCGAAATCCGCAAAGCGTACGACGTGTTGCGCGATGCGGAGACCCGCGCCGCTTTCGACGTCGAAAACTTTACTTCGCCGCCGCCCTATTCATACAGCGATTACTCTCAGACCGACGCTCACTCCATCTCTCAATTCAAGCTGAAGCAGGAGATGAAAGCCCTCTGCGGCGATAAAGAACTCGACGAGCTCGATGAAGATCAGAAAGCAAAAGCGCTTCATCTGTTGCGCGGCGTCGCGCTCTATCACTGCATTCACGGAAACTTCGAAGAAGCCCAGAAAACCTGGGACAAAATTCTCCGGATGTATCCGGAAGACGCTGAAACCCGCGAAAACATCACGTATTCAACCTGGCAGGAAGCCTACGACCTCGCCATCGAAGGGCAATACGCCGACGCCGAAACCCTTCTGCTTAAAATGCTGGAAGAAGGCGTGGAAAACGGCGCGGTCTTTAAAAATCTGGCGCTGGCTCAGGAAAAACAGGGCAAAAAAGACGAGAGCCGCGAAAATTGGGAAAAAGCGATTCAGTGGGTCAAGCAGGAACTCAAAAAAGACCCCAATAATGAATATCTGAAGGCGTGGACCATCGCCTGTCATAAATATACCGGCGGGCGCTTTCTGGAAGGCAAGGGAAGCGACGGCGAATCAGGCCCGATCAACGCCGCCAACGCCAAAGAACTCGGCTACGCCTGCATTAAACAGGGCAACTGGGCGCGCGCGCTTGAGGCGCTCGATCAGGCCCGTCAGGACCACCCCAACGATCTCGATGTGCTCTGCCAGCTTGGCTGGGCGTTTCTGAATACCAATCAGCATCACAAAGCGTTCCAGACCTGGAACCATGCGCTGAAACTCGCGCCCGGCAAACAGTCGGTTCTCGACCACCTTGTCCGGGGGTATACGATCTTCGGTAAACGCCTGATGGATCAGGGGATCCACAATCAGGCGCTGGTTCAGTTCAAAAATGCGCTCAAATATGAGCCTGGCAACGTTGAAATTCGCGTGAATCTGGCGGAAGCCTACTTCAAAATGCGCAACTTCACCTCCGCCGTCGCCGAGTATCAGAAAATACTTGAAAACGACCCGCGCCACAAAGTCGCCCGGCAGGGCGTCAGAGAAGCCAAACGTCTTGGAGGATTGCGATGATCCGATGGCTCAAACGCGTGGCTTTCTCAAGCCCGCGTGAAGCCTTCCCCATCGATAATCTTCCGATCGAGACCTACAGCGAGACCCGGACTGACGCGTTGCGCCTCATGTACCGGCAAAAAAAAACGCCGCCAGCGCATGACAACGTGCGAGCGGCCGGTTCCGGAACGGAACTGAATAAGAATAAAGAAGATTTTTTTCGCCGGATATTGCCCATCCTGGATGGGTTTGACAATATCTTTAAGTATGCGCATACCAGCCAGACCGAAACGAATGAAACCGTTTCGAACTGGCTGAAGACTCTGGAGACGCTCTACCGCAGACTGCTTTCGGCTCTAGAAAAAGAAGGGCTGGTTGCGGTAGAATCGGAGGGCCGGTTGCTCGATCTCTCGATTCATGAGGTGATTGACGCCCGGACGGCTCCCGATCTGCCGGATCGAACGATCCTTGAAGAAGTCGTGAAAGGATACCGGTACGGCAATCGCGTCCTGCGCGACGCTAAAGTCATCATTGCGAAGAATACGTAATTTACAGCGCCGTTTTCCGCCGCGCGGGCCTTGTGATCGCGCCCAACCTTGGGCGCTTGAATGGGAAACGCGGCTTGGTTGCAGGCCGGATGAATTCGACAATTTCAACAAATGTTGATATATCTAGGCCGACAGTTTGTTAGACGTCGGAGGAAGAAAGAATAGATGGCTAGGATTTTGGGCATCGACTTGGGTACGACGAACTCCGTTGTGGCGTACATGGCGGGTGATAAGCCGACGATTATTCCCAATGACGTCGGCGATCGAATCACTCCGTCCATTGTGTACTATCAGGATGACGGCTCCGTCCTCGTGGGTAAAAAAGCGAGGCGCGCCGCCGGTATGAGCCCCGACCGCTCGGTGTATTCCATCAAGCGTCACATGGGTACCGCGTACCGAGTCAAAATCGACGAAGTCGATCATACGCCCCAGGAAATTTCCTCCTGCATCCTGCAAAAACTGAAAGCCGACGCTGAACAGTTTCTTGGCGAAGAGTGCGCTCAGGCGGTTATTACCGTTCCCGCCTACTTCACCGACGCCCAGCGGCAGGCGACCCGCGACGCGGGTGAAATCGCCGGCTTCATCGTCCGCCGCATCATCGACGAACCGACCGCCGCCGCCATCTCATACGGTCTTGAGCGTGAAAACGATCAGATCCTGATGGTTTATGACCTCGGCGGTGGAACCTTCGACGTCTCCATCATCGAAATGGTGGAAGGCGTTTTTCAGGTTCTGTCGATCAAGGGTAACAACCACCTCGGCGGCGACGACTTCGACCAGCGCGTCGTCGAACACCTGCTTGAAGAGTTCAAGAACAAAGAAGGCATCGATCTTTCTCAGGACCGCCGCGCGATGTTCCGCCTGCGCGAGGCCGCGCAGGAAGCCAAGATCGAGCTCTCCGGCGTCACCAAAACCGAAGTCATCGTCGAAGCCATCGCGATGACCGACAAAGGCCCCGTCACTCTCGCTCAGGAACTCACCCGCGCCACGCTTGAAGCGCTTATTCACGACCTCGTTGAAATGACGGTTCAGCCCACGCTCGACGCCATTCAGGACGCGGGGCTTTCGCCGGAAGACATCTCCAACGTTCTGCTGGTGGGCGGTAGTACGCGCATCCCCGCCGTTCAGCAGACGGTGCGCCGCATCGTCAACAAAGAGCCGCGCAAAGACGTCAGCCCGGATGAATGCGTCGCGCTCGGCGCCGCCGTTCAGGCCTCGATTCTCGCGCCGCTTGACGACGAGATGCAGGAAACCGCCGGCGACAAGGTCAACAAAGAAGGCCCGGTCATCGTCCACTTGACGCCGTTTTCACTGGGCGTCGGTCTGGCTGAAGACCGTTACGGCGTATTGATCGAGCGCAACTCGACCTACCCGACCGAAGCCAAAGACCTGTTCACCACCACGCGCGACTTCCAGAGCGCCATCAGCTTTCCGATTTATGAAGGTGAAGAAAACGTCGCGTCGTCGAACACGTTTCTCGACATGCTGCGCATCGACGATATTCCGCCTTCGCCACGCGGCGTGCCGCGAATCGAGGTGACCTTCCGCCTCAATCAGGACCGCATTCTCGAAGCGACCGCCAAAGACCTCACCACCAACAAAGAGGTCAGCGTTACCGTTATGGCGACCGATAACCGCCTCAGCGACGACGAGGTGGGCCGTCTCAAACGCGAGGCGCAGGAACGCATCGCCCGCCAGCTCGCCGATCGCAAACAGCAGGATATGGCGAACGAGGTCGACAGTCTGGTTTTCCGCGCCAAACGCGTCTTCTCCGAATCCGACGACCCGATGGCGGAAGAAGCCATGCAGGTGCTCAGCGATCTCGAGACCGCCCGCGCCAATCAGGATGAAGATTCGGTTCAGGAAAAACTCGGCCTGCTCTCCGATATGCTGGCCAAGTATGAAACCGCCGATTATTGATCGCGCGGTTTGATTCAATCCCGATGATCAAGAAGACGGCCCCGCGCCGTCTTCTTTGTTTTTATGGCCTGATTTCTGTTGGAGTGGAATCGAATCGGTTATAACCAGCGTGAAGGCCCGCCCGTTATTCTCAATACGGGCGTATAACCCTGCCCAATCGTGCGGGTTTGACGATACAATAAGGGTCGCGCTCGCCTCGGATGAGCGAAAAATTGAATCGCCCCGGCGCGTCCCGGTTCGCGCCGATTTTGAAGGAGTCAGTTATGGACGCATTGATTTGTCCGGATTGCGGCGCCGCGAACCCGGTTGAAGCCCAGGTTTGCGAGCAATGCAACGCCGATCTTTCCGCCGTCAAGAGCGTGATCGATTCCGCCAACAGCCATTACAATGAAGCGCTGGCGCTCGCGCACGGCGGAAAACTCGATGAAGCGCTCGGCCGGCTTGAAGCCGCGCTGGCGTTGAATACCGAGAATCCCCAGTATCACAACCTGCTCGGCACCATTCAGGCGCAAAAAGGCCTGTACAGCGAGGCCATGCGCGCGTGGGAGCGCACCCTCGCGCTTGACCCCGAGGCGGAGAAGGCGTTTAAAAACATCGAAAAAGCGCGCGGTATGGAAGCCGAGGCGGCGGAGGAAGAGCGCCGCCGTCCGCTCAAACTGACCGCGATCGGCGCCGTCGCCGCCGCCGTATTTTTCTTTCTCATTACATGCTACTTCGGCGTCCGTCTCTGGACCAAAAACCGCATGATCGACGACTACGTCGAACAGGTTACGCTCGCCAAAGAAACCCAGGACGCGCTGAACACCCAGCTGGTTCAGGTTCAAGCCAAACTCGACGCCATCAACGACAAATTCCCCGAGGGCGGGCTTGAGGCGATGCTGCAGAAGCAGACCCAGCTTGAAACCCTCGCCGATACGCGCCAGTCACAACTGGAGCGCATCACCGAATTGCGCAATAAAGAGCGCGACAGTTTCCGTGAAGAACTCACCAAGACGCAAAATGAAAACGCGGCGCTGCAGCGCGAGGTTCAGAAAATCAATGCGCTTCAGGCCGAAGTCAACGCCCGCGACGCCAAGATTCAGAGCATCGAAAAACAACTGGCCGACGCTCAGCAGACCATTCAGTTGACTCAGGGCCAGTTGCAGAATTACAAAGACCTCGTCGCGCAAAGCGAACAGAACGTCAAACAGATTCAGCAGAACAGCGAAACGCAGGTGCAATCGATTCGCGATTCGTACGATCAGAACATCGAAGCCCTGCGTGATGAAAACCGCAAACTGCGCGATGAGATCGCCTCCATGCAGCGCACGATCGATGATGCCGCCTACGCCAATGGGCTGGTGGTAGAAGCGGTCAAAAACATCGAGGCCAACAAATTCGAACTCGCCATGCAGAACATCGAGTCAGCGCTCGCACGCGCGCCTGAGCATGGCGCCGCGTTGTATCTGCAGAGCGAGTTGAAAGATATTCTCAGCGATCCGCTTGAACAGGAGATCCGCCGGGAAGAGGCGCAAAACCGCGCCGAACAGCGGGTTGAAAAGCGCCATGATTACGCGGTGAAAAACATGGGTCAGGCGAATGATTTATTCCGCAAGGGTTCGTTCGACGACGCGATCGAACACGCGGAGCGGGTGAAACAGCTCGCGTCTGAAGACTCAAGCCTGACCCGCGACGCCGACCGCCTGATCTCGCAGGCGCAGGAACAGAAGCGAAAAATCGCGCTCATGCTGTTGACCGTCAAAGACGACATCAGCAAGAATAATTATGAAGAAGCCCGGCGCGAGCTGGATCGCGTACTCAAAATTTCGCCCGATCATCCCGAGGCGAACGAGTTGCAGGATAAGATCTCCGAGGCCAGTCAGTCGTAAAACGGATCGATGACTTGGTCTTGCCCGGGGTTTTGCGATACCCTTAAAGAATGAAGCGCGAATTTCCGTTTGACTGGATCGGCGAGGGTTGCGTGTCGTCGTGATGTGCGCCTCGTTGGATTTGAATGGAACTGTGGCGATAAAATATGCATCCCAAACGAATACGTGAACTGCTTGAATCCATCCAGCGCGGCGAGACGCCGGTCGACGCCGCTGTGGAGATGTTGCGCGACCTGCCGTATGAAGACCTGGGGTTCGCCAATATCGATCATCATCGCGCCTTGCGCCAAGGCATGCCGGAGGTCGTCTTCGGCCAGAATAAAACCATTGACGAAATCGTCGCCATCATGCAGCGCATCCAGAACCGCGAACAGCCCGTGCTGGCCACGCGGGTCAGTCCGGAGGCGCTCGCCCGCCTTCAGGAAGTATTTCCCGAAGGGGTCGCGCACGATCGCGCCCGCGTGTTCACGCTGGGCGAAGACAAACTAGAGGAAGGCGTGGGCGATGTGCTGGTGGTGTGCGCCGGAACCTCCGATCTGCCGGTGGCGGAAGAAGCGGCCATCACCGCCCGCTTTACCGGGTCTAACGTGCGGACGCTGTATGACGTGGGCGTGGCGGGCATTCACCGCCTGCTCGGCCGGCTCGACCTGTTACGCGCGGCCGATGTGGTGATCGTGGTGGCGGGCATGGAAGGCGCGCTGGCCAGCGTGGTCGGCGGCCTGGTCGATTCGCCGGTGATTGGCGTTCCGACCAGCGTGGGATACGGCGCCAGCTTCGGCGGCGTTTCAGCCCTGTTGACCATGCTCAACAGTTGCAGCGCGGGGGTGACGGTGGTCAACATCGATAACGGCTTCGGCGCCGGCTTCGCCGCCAGCGTCATCAATCGCCGTTTGCACAAAAAGCCCTGCCCGCGCGAAGGGAAGACGATATGAAGCGGCGCATTCTGGCGGCCTGTTTTTCGATCGTGGCGGCGCTGAGCCTGATTCCGGGCGCCGCATGGTCTGACATCATCACGCTGAAAGACGGCGGCCGCCTGCGTTGTGAAGTGTTGTCGTCTCCCGATGAACAGAAAACCGACGAATACATCCGGGTCCGGGTGAATAACTCGATGGTCTGGCTCAAACGAGCCGCCATAGAAAAAATCGAAGACACCGGCGACGCGCCTGAAGCCGTCCCCACCGATGAAGCGTTGATCAAGCGCCTGATTGAAATCGGCTATATTCTCCCGAATGAAGAACAGGAAGCGCCGCCCGACGATTCGCCCAAACCCACCGATCAGGACGTGGTGATGAAGGTGGATTCCATTCGCGGCTGGGCGTACTCGTATGGCTCGAATCAGGTGATGAACTCCGCTTCCCGCCGGGCGCTGGCTGAAGGCGACGAGGTTCCCAAGAACGAGATCATTCAGGTGTCGGGAAACTCGCGCGTCACCCTGCGCATCGAAAAACTGGGCCGCATCGGTCTCGAAGGCGGTTCGCAGATTCGCTTCGACCAGCTGACGTGGGATCGATCCGTGCAGAATTACCGCATGAAGATCCGCCTCAATCACGGCGCGGCGTGGTTTCAGATCGGTGAATCCAAATCGGAGTGGCGCCGCGTCATCATGAACATCAATACCGTGCAGACGGTGTTGCAGAACGGGTTGATCTTTACCGAAGCGACGCCCGTCACCGGCGGCGTGCTGATCACCTACGTCGAAGGTAAAAACGATCTCAACTTCTGGCGGGGACGCTCTTCATACCGCGTCTCGCCCGGCCAGAGCGCGCTGGTTTCACCCAGCTCGGGCGACCTGGCGCTGCAGGATATGCCCCGCGCGGCGCAGCTGGCTGAAATCTATCAGACGTGGGATGAGTGGAAACCCGAAGAACTCGGCCTGGAGCTGGAATACGAGTTGCCGCCGCTGATGCGCTATCCTCCGTTCGGCATCTTGCCCGCCATGCACCCCTGGGCGGTTCCGATCGACCTGTCGGTGGCGTATCCGCCGATGAGCCTGACGCTGGGCGAGATCATGGCCGAGTACGACAAGGCGTTGGAGCGCTACAAATTCGATACCGGAAAACTCCCCTCCGCCGAGATGGGCCTCGCCGCGCTGGATCGCTCGTTCGATGTGCCCGGCTGGAATGGCCCGTACATTTCGCCCGATCTTCCACGCCGCGATACCTGGGGAAGCCCCTTTGTGTTCGAACGCTTCACCGACGGCGACAAGGAATACGTGGGCGTACGCAGCAAGGGGCCCAACCAGCGAGACGATCACGGCCTCGGCGACGATATCCGCTGATCGTTTCGCTCTCACCCGGATCAGAAAACGTTCGTAATCACTCAAAAACCGGCGCGAACGGCGATTGTCCGCTCGTCCGGCTCATCATCAACCATGCAGGAGGATTCATCAGGATGAAACGAGGCCGTTTGTTTACTCTCATGCTTATCGGGTTCGCGGCGGTGTGCGCGTCGCCCGCGTTCGCGGTCAAACCGTTCCCCAACGAACTGTACGTCGGCGGATTTCTGCTCGGCCCCCAGGCGTATACCTTCAACCGCTTTTCGTTGTTTGAAGCGATCGACAACGCCAAGGCGGCGGGATGCAGCGTCATCGAAATGTACCCCGGTCAGCGTCTCAGTCCCGATAGCGACGTATCCTTCGATCACAATTCGCCGGTCAGCCTCATCGCCAAACTGAAAATGAAACTTGAATCGGCGGGCGTCAGGGCCGTCAATTACGGCGTGGTCCGCATCCCCAACAACGAAGAAGAAGCGCGAAAGATTTTTGACTTCGCCAAGGTCATGGGCCTGCTCACCATCACCACCGAGCCCGAAGACGGCGCGATGGACCTGATCGAGAAACTGGTGAAGGAATACGACATTCGCATCGCCATTCACAATCACCCCAAAACCGACGACCCGAATTACAAGTTCTGGGATCCAAAATATGTATTGAGTCTGGTGAAAGACCGCGATCCGCGCATCGGTTCCTGCTCCGACCTGGGTCACTGGGCGCGCTCGGGCATCAAGCCGGTCGAGGCGCTGCGGATGCTGGAAGGCCGCGTCATCAGCTGTCACATGAAAGACCTGAACGAGTTTGGCGTGCGCGACGCGCACGACGTGGTGTGGGGAAAGGGCGTATGCGACGTGGCGGCCTGTCTGGACGAGCTGCGCCGCCAGCATTTCTCCGGCAATATCTCCATCGAATATGAATACAATTGGGACAACAGCCTCCCCGAAGTGAAACAGTGCGTTGACTTCGTGCGAGAGTACGGCAAGACTCACTGACCTGAGTGTGAAATACGAAGCGAAAAGGGCGGCTCTGGCCGCCCTTTTTTATGACCGCCGATCGAAGCCGGAAGAGCGGCTGAGTTACTTCCTTCGCCAGCCCATCTCGTAACTGTCGAGGTGAACGAGCCCGAAACTCGCCAGCCCGTTGCTGGCGTGGTATTCGGGAAGCGAATACCGCCCCATCGAATACCCGTCGCCGTCGGAGTACAGCGCGAAAATATCAATGTACCGGTACTGGAGATCGGTGTTCACCGGCGCGAAGACGGTGAAGAAGTCGCCGTAATCGCAATACCAGTATTGGACGGGGGCCGGGCAGCGGGGAAGCGTCAGATCGCCGAATTCGGATGGCATGTTTTTCTCGTCGATGAGGCGATGAAACGCCTGCATGCGTGAACGGTCGGGCGTTTTGCTGCCCGTCAGCTTCCTACGCAATGAGGGATCGCTTTCAATGCGGCGCGCGATGGTTTCGACCACGGTTTTGACGCCCGAGGCGCACTGCGTCTTCATGAAGTGGGGCAGCGAAAAACTCAGCGCCGCCGCCAACCCCAGCGTCGCGAACGCCGCCTCAAGCCAACAGGTTCGGCGTTTCATGAATTACTGTGAGGCGGGTTCAGCGTGCAGTTTTATGCCCAGCGCCGCAATGACCTTGAGGATGGTATCGAAACCGGGATTGCGTTCACCGGACAGCGCTTTATAGAGGCTCTCCCTGGAGAGGCCCGCGTCGCGAGCGACTTGCGACATTCCTTTGGCTCGCGCGATGTCGCCCAGCGCTTTGGCGATAAACGCCGCGTCGCCGCCGGCTTCTTCAAGACAGGCTTCAAGATAGGCCGCCATTTCTTCTGGAGTTCGAAGATGTTCGGCGACGTCGTATCGAGTCGTGACTGTTTTGGTCATCAACTGCTCCTATAAACTCTTAACAAGTTTGAGAGCGATCTTGATATCTTTCTCTTGCGAATCTTTGTCACCGCCAGCGAGTAAAACTATTATTTTTTGATGAACTTGCTTGAAATAGACTCGATATCCTGGCCCAACATCTATTCTCAATTCCGAGACCCCTTCGCCAACAGGTTTTACATCCCCTGTGTTTCCCATCGCCAACCGCTCGATTCTAACTAGGATTCGTGCTCTTGCTTTTACATCCTTCAGATCATCGATCCATTTCGCAAACTGTTCCGTCTTTCGGATTTCAATCATCATAGATTATATCCTAGTGGCTACAAAACGCGAAGGATAAGGTTATTCAAATCCAAGGCTTCATTCAGAGTGATTTTGAGAGTTTCCCGTAATTTTTCCAACGTTTTTTCCTGACAATTCACTCCGGGGACTTCTTCGATCCATCCCACCCACCATTCGCCTTGCTGCTTGATCACCGCGGTATATTTATTTTTCATGGGTCACCTTTTGGATATGAATAGGATTTTACACGATTTTATACATATTCTTTCTGACATTCACGAACGCGCTATTGCCTAGTTCCTGCGGCATTTCGTCCAGTCTTGCCAGTCGATGGGCTCGCGGCCTCCGGTGACTTCGGCGCCGCGTAAAAAATCGGGCGCGATGCGCCAGCCGAGTCCGTAGCTGGTTTTGATGATGTACCCGCTGCTTTTGATGCCATTGCTGGCGTCGTACAACGGCGCTTGAGGAGACGGTTTGCAAAACCCTTCTTCATCAAGAACGCACTCGCCGAGGGCGTTGACGGGATGAGCGGTGAGCGAACCCAGGTTCGCCCATACCACGAAGTACTCCGGACACATCAGCATTCTGAATTCCACATCGCCATCGTATTGGGGGAGCAGGATTTCGGGGTAGTGTTTTTGAAACGGCTTCATGTCGAATTCAACGATGGAGACGGGGTGGACGATCTGGCGGCTTTCGTTTTTCCATTCGACCGATTGCGTGGTCAGCACCTGGTAATTGGTCAGCTTGTAGCCGCCGACGGTGTTGTACACGGGGAACGATACATAGCCGCGATCGATTTCGGCGAACACGCCCGGGGTGGACGCGAGCAAACCGGCGATGGAGTCGACGGCGGCGCGGACGCTCTCCACCTGACGCCTGGCTTGCGCGTGCAGAAACTGGGGAATCATGACGGTGAACAGGACGCAGGTTACCGCCAGACCGGCGATCAGCTCGTTCCACACCGCCCGGTCACGGGCCGGCCGTTCCCGCCCATTGCGGCCATTCATGCGGCTGTTTTCGCCACCCCGCCTGATAACTGTCACGGTATACGATTCCTCGTTCACCCCATCCGTTGCGCGCGCCGTAGATCGGCGCCAGCGGCTCCATCATAAAGGCCCCGCGCCCGTCAAGCGATGGGCGAAGCGCCAGCTCGCCGTTCATAAAATAGATGCGGGTGAACGGTTCATCGGCGGCGACCCACGCGTACACCGCGAACAATACAGGATCGGCGGCGAACTCGGCGTCGGTCTCATTTCGCGGTTCAAGAAACAGATCGGCCAGAATCGCTGGAGGTTCTTCCATGTCGATTTCAGGCAAGCCGTCGATATCCCGCCGGACGCGTTCGTAATCGAGACGGTACCGCCGCAGGCGCATGATCTCGCTTTGGACCGCGCCCTCCGCCCATAGCGAGATGGCCCGGTCGCGGAAAAACGAATCGGTGGAGTGTTTTTGCAGCAGTGCCTGAAGGTTATCCGCCCCGGCGTAGACGTGCGCCATGCGGTCGAGAATCTCTTCCAGGCGGGCGACCTGCGCCGACCGCTGCCGATTCAGAAAACCGGGAATGCTGAACGCTAACACCAGCCCCGCCGCCAGCGCGGCGCAGGCCGCTTCGATCCAGTGCCGTCTTTTCATGAGGGGTGGCTTTGCGCCCCCGTTACCAGCGTGGGTTGAACCCGCTCCAGATAGGCGACGATGAATCCGGTGACGAGGCCTTCAATGACCGCGACGGGGATATGGGCCAATAATGCGAACGAGGCGACGTAGAAAAACTCCTCACCCAGCGAACAAAGAATCAGCGTCAGAATCACGCCCGAGAGCAAGACGCTGGCGCCGCCGCAGAAGCCGCCGATCGCCGCCCGCCAGCGGGGGGCCAGCACCGAGCCGCGTTCGTAGACCTGCCAGCTGATCAGCGCGGGGACGCCGAAGATGCAGGAGTTGACGCCGATGGTGGTGACGCCGCCGTGTCCGAGCAGCATCGCCTGCAGGGCCAGACCGACCGGAAACGCCAGAAAAGCCCTGCGGCCCAGTACGACGCCCACCAGCCCGCTGAAAATCAGGTGAACGCTGGTGGGAGGGATGCGGAAATGAATCAACGAAGCGGTGAAAAACGCGGCGGTGAACAGCGCCACGCGGGGAACCTCGTCATCGCGGATGCGGTACGCCGACCAGGCGAACAGCGCGCCTGTTCCAGCGAAGCCCGCCGCCACAGCGGGAAGAGGCAATAAGCCATCCGGTAAGTGCATGAGACGTCCTTCCAGAATCGTAATTCAGAAATGCGGCTGGGAATTCATTTTCGCCCGTCCGCCCCGGCCCCGTTTTATTGTTTGGTTTTCTTCGGCCTTTGGTATCGTCAACCCGATTCAAAGAATGAAAATGAATGAATGAGATTATGTGGACAAGGGCCTTCTTTCAGAATTCCTTCGTTCGGGATGAAATATATTACGCTTTAATTGATCGTAACATTGGAGGCGGCGCCGCGCAATCTCTCGCCCGGACGGGTCGCGCGGGGGCGCGCTTGCCTGTACGATGATGGGAGTCTTTGTTACTCAATAATCACTGCTGGAGACCCTTCATGAAATCCGGATGGATGATACCGCCGCTCGCGCTCGCTTTGTTCGCCGCGCTTCTCGCGTCATGCGCTTCGCCCTCGCCCCAAAAAGAAGAAGCGAAAAAAGAGCCCGGTCTCGAAGACCTCGCCTTCGCCAGGGTGGTACATGACTCGCGCCTGCCCAAGGTATTGCTGATCGGCGATTCGATTTCGATCGGATACACCTACCCGGTGCGCGAATATCTCAAGGGCAAGGCCAACGTCTACCGCATCCCTGAAAACGGCGGCCCCACCACACGCGGCCTCGAAAAATTCGATGAATGGGTTTCGTGCGAGTGCTGGGACGTGATTCACTTCAACTGGGGGCTGCACGACCTCAAGATCATGGAAGACGGCACGCATCAGGTCGAGCCGGACGAGTACCGCGATAACCTGATTCGCCTGGTTGAAAAACTGAAGGCTTCAAAGGCGGTGTTGATCTGGGCCAGCACCACGCCGGTGCCCGAGGGCAAACTCAGCCCGCCGCGCGAACCCGGCGAAGAGATGCTGTACAACGATATCGCCGAGCGCATCATGCACGACAACGGCATCATCATCGACGACCTGCACGCGGCGGTGGCGCCGCGTCTCGCCGAGTTTCAGGTCCCGTCGAATGTGCATTTCACCCGCGAGGGGTATTATTTTCTCGGCAGGCAGGTGGCGGACTCCATTGAGCGCGTACTGAAGTATTACGACTTCAGCAAAGACCGCCCCGAATCGCCTGCGCACTGAACGGGCCGAACGCTATTATGAAATGGTTGAGTATCGCGGGGCGATTACGTTAATTCTGAAAATGGATTGATGATCGTGAGGGTTTCAATGCGCTGGTTGGGCTGCATGTCTTCTGAATAAAGCCGCGTACAGCCCGCCTCCAACGCGGCGGCGACGATCAGCGAATCGTAAAATGCATAGCGATACCGCGCCTGTATTTCCAGCGCCCGACGGTAGAGGGATGGGGAAGGATGAACCTTCCACAGCGGCGTCAATACGGTTTTAAGAAATTGCTGTGCGTCTTCCAGTTTTACAGGTGAAGGCAATTTTTGCGTGATGACGTGAAGCGTTTCCTGGACGACCTGAAAACTGATACATCCCTGCTGCGTATTTAATGCGTCAATCAGTAATTGATCCGCCGATAAACGCTTGCGAGCATCCGTTTCATCAAATAGATAGATGAATACGTTGGAATCGATGAAATCAGCGCTCATTCATTTCGTCCCGCTTAAAACGCTTCCCGCCAGTCCGTGCGTAACGCCGGATATTCTGAACTAGACCCATTGCTTCGTCCGCACGTTCATCCCGGCGCGAGTAGCCTTCAAGCCAGCGTCGGAACTGTTCGTCGAGGGTGGTATGTTCGGCGCGGGCGCGGCGCTCGGCGGCTTCGATCAGTTCTTCATCGGCGCTCAGGGTGATGGTTTTCATCGCTCGATCCTCTCACTTGATCAGTCGTGATCGTGTACAGCACGCAACGAGGAATTGGTTGCTTTGAGAATCAGGAAATCAAATCCGCACGGTTGATCCTGTCACGGCTTTCTTCTCTATTGTTGCGCAAGATATCCGCTATCAAAATCAATTGTTGCGCCTCCAGAACATAGTACAGCGCTTCATGCCGTGACGTTCTGATGGTAACTTTCGCTCTTTTTTTACTGAGAAACAGCGGATACCGTCTCAATCCGTCATTCTTTCCCGCGACGGGCCGGCTGCCGGGGCGTAGCGGGTTTTCATGAATATCGCGAATCGCCTGGCGGATCAACTGGTCGTATTCGTCCGCGATTCTTGAACCGAATTCGATATAACCGTGAACATAAATCTCTTCAATGGAGGCTTCAGCCTGAGGAGAGAGCTGGAGCGAATACACTAGGAATTCTCTTGGATGATTTTTTCCGCCCTGATTCGCGCTCTCTCTTTGATTTCATCGAATACTTTTCCACGTTCATTCGGATCGGTGATATCCTTCCCCTCGCCGCGTTGAACGGATTCCAGCGCATTTTCTCCAATTGCTCTCAAACACGCCGCCTGGTCCACGTCATCACTCTCGTGTTCGTTTTGAAAGCGGTACAAGGCGATTTGGACCAATTCACTGGCGTCGCGGTAGACGCCGTCCTGAATCATGCGGTCGATGAATTGGTCTTGCGGGTCAGATAAATGGATGGTTCGTCGCGGCATGATCCACGCTCCACGAAATTTTTCTGCTACCTATTATATCGCCTGATAAAGAATTGGTTCAATCTTTGACCTTACACCTTGCTGATTGGAGGTTTTTAGAACGAAATGAACGAATGCCACGAAAGGAGGCTGAAATTTTGGGGGGCATTCGCCAATATTCGTGTACTCGAATTGGACCGGGATAAAGCTAAGGGCGCGTGCGACGCGCCCCTGCAACCAATCATGCCTGTTCAATGAATTGTTGAAGTAGAACCAACGCTTCTTGGTTCTCAAGATTCCAAACACGTTGCTCAATCGATTTTACATCAGGCTCAACGAGGCCGATAAATACGTATAATCCAAAGACAGACAGCGGATACTGTCCGCCACGCAGCCGGTCAACCCCCTCCTCACCTCCCCCATCTTGGGGGAGGAAACGTTTATCGATCGTGCCCACCTCCGCGACCAACGTGAGCGCCAAGGGCGAATATCCCAAAAGACGGGCAACGGGTACTGTCCGCCACGCAGCCGGTCAACCCCCTCCTCACCTCCCCCATCTTGGGGGAGGAAACGTTTATCGATCTCTTGCGCCTCCGCGAGCGATAGACGCGTACAACTCAAAGACCCGGCAGCGGGCGCTGCCCGTCACTGAGTGGCGTTTTCGGGTTGGCTCGCTCCGCCGCCGAAGAGCGATTTTAATCCGCCCATCACGCCGCCCACCGCGCCTTGCGCCGTTCCCGCCGCACCTTCGATCAGGTTCTTCGTCGTCTCGACCGGGTGGGTCAGCATGCCCGGAACGCTCATCACCCGCTGCAGAATATTTTTACCCAGCACTTCAAAGATGGTTACGCCCGGCTCGAACTGGGGATCGCTCAGGTCGCCGGTGATCCGGTTTTGTTTGATGACGATGTCGCCGTTGGCGTCTTTCATTCCGTTCACCGCCTGAATGGCGATGTCGGCCTTCATCTGGTCGGGCAGCGTCTTGCCCGCGCCCGCCAGCACGGGCTGTTTGAGCGTGACGTCGACCAGCGCGTCGATCTTGTCATCCTTGATGGGAACCTTGCCGGAGATCGCGAGTCCGCCCGAGGTGATGGCGACCGGCAGCGCGCCCTGATAATAGGGCAGGTAGGCGGTCAGGTCGGAGACGGAGGCGTCGATCTGCGCGTCCATGTTGAGCGGCGAGAAGGAGGGGGCCAGTTTGCCGTCGATTTTCGCGGTTCCCTGACTTGGAGCCTGAACCGCGGCGGAAGCCTGAATGGCGCCCATCGGCGGTTTTTCAGACAGGACGAGATTGGTCCAGGTCAGATCGATCGGATCGAAGATGTGCTCGATGGCGGGCGAGACGCGCCGGTCTTCCAGCTGTACTCGCGCCGCGCGGATTTCAAACGAGCGGATCGACAGCGGGCGGTCGCTCTTTTTCGCGCCGTCGCCCGAAAGCGCCGTCGGCGCCGTCAGCCACGATTCCAGCGAATCGAACGGTTGAGAGGCGTTGGCGTCGAAATAACCTTTAACCACGGGGGCCTGCACGGTCAGGGTGTCGATGGCGCTGAAGCCTTCCGCGCTGAGCACGCCGGTAATCTCAGGCAGGTCGACGCTTGAATCGCTGGTGGGGTGGAACGACAGGTTTTTCAGAGAGACGTCGCGCGTTTTCGAGTCGAGCCCGATGCTTTCGAGCTGAATTTCATTCAACTTGGCGCCGTCTTTCCAATATTCCAACTGAATGTTGCCCGCGATAAGGTGTTGCAGCGCGCCGCTTTCTTTCGAGGCGGTTTTCTTATCGCTTGACAGCGCCCCCGCGAGGGCGGTCAGCCGTTGTTGAGCCCGCGCCAGATTCAGCCCCGAGGCGTCTTCGCGCAACATCGCCTGCGGTGAATCCAGGTCCAGCGAGTTGAGCGAGCCATCGGCGCTCAACCCGGCTTTCATCTGAATCGTCTTGACCAGCGTCTCGCCTTTTTCCTTGACCTCCAGCCCCTGCGCCTCGGCGGAAGTCCCGTTGAAATCGAGATTCTTGAGCGTGACTTCCACCGCGCCGGGCGAGGAAGGCTGGCCGTCGGCGGGGATCGCGTTCAGCGTCAGGTTCGAGGCTTTCACGGCGGGCAGGGGGGCGCTCTTCGCCGCACCGGACGCTTTCTTATCGCCGTTTGAAAACGCCGCCGCGATGCTGTTCAACCGCTTTTGCGCGCGGCCCAGATTCGATCCGTCGCCCTCGCCTCTGACCATCGCTCTGGGTGTATCCAGCGCGATCGAGCGGACGCTCATGTCGTCGCTCAGCGACACATCGGCCCGGTTGGCTTCGACCAGCGGCTGTCCTTGTTCTTTCAGCGAGAATGATTGCAGTTTAATGTTTTTGCCATCGAAATCGGCTTGTTTGAAGGCGATTTCGACGCCCGAGGGCGAGTCGGGTTTGCCGTTATTGGGCGCTACGGCGATGATGGCGTCGCTCAATTGAATCGAACCCATCGGCGTGGGCGTTTTCGATTCGCCGGAGCCGCCCGCCAGTTTCTGATACGCCTTGTAGGGCGTCATAAAGTCGTACTGATCCGGGCCGGTTTCGATGCCGCGCAGCCGAAGGCCCGAGGCGGTGGCGGTCAGCGGTTTTCCGCCGCTCAGGTTTTTCGCGTCGAGCGCGCCCAGCGCCAGAAACGGCTCTGCGTTGGCGGAATCGCGGCGGATGGCGGCGTTTTTCATGCGCACGCTTCCCCCGTCGATGTCGTAATCAAGCAGGCCGAAATCGATAACGAACCACGTCTTGTCGGCTTTGTCGTTTGGAGAGACGCCCAGCGCCGCGGCGAGGTCAAGCGCGGGCATGAGCCGCTTCGCCACTACCGCGAGGGGAAATTCGCCGCCCGAGAGTTGTTTGACCTCCACGTGAAAGCCTTCCGTCTGCAACCGCAACACCTTGGGCGTCGAGTCTTCGCCGAAGTCTCCCCACACCGAGAGCGAATCGGCGTTGAACAGCGGCCCGGCATCCAGATTTTTGATATCGAGCACGCGGACCTTCGACATGGTGAGCGAACGGGTGGCGGGGTTGATGCTGAGCCCGTCGTATTCGAGTTTGAGTCCGTAAAGCGATTCGAGTTTCGACTTCACCATGGACGCGGCGATGGATTGCCAGTAATAGAATCCTACGCCACCAACCACCAGAACGAGTATAAGAATCACGGCGCCGCCGATGAGGAGAAACTTTTTCATGATCTATCCCCTTTGAGTGGAGTTCTCTCTGGTTTTCAAAATTATTATAACTCTTATAGTATACCGATTTTCGCCGCGACGCTCGATTTCCGTCATGGCGGCGTAACGAAAAACCGCCGGGTGAGAAGGTCTCCACCGGCGGCGTGTTCGCACTGAAATCGAGAAGTTCGGGTCAGATGCTTTTAACGTTCTGTTGATCGAAGATGTGACGAACCAGCGTCACCTTCAGTTCGTCGTCGAGCCCCAGCAGAAAGCCTCGGCGCGCTTCAAACAACGGGGTGTGATAAAGTTTTTCATAGGCCCGGAGCAGATCGGTCAGCCGGTTCCACTTGCGGTCCTGAAAGGCGTCTTCGGAAAGAGCCTCCGCCCGTTCCACCACATGAGCGCCCAGAATCCGGACGAGATCGTCGCGAGAGATGTCGAGAACTTCCGTCATCATTCGATATACCCCTGCTTCATGAGATATTCCGCCGCCATCAACTCGCCCTTGGCCGCGCCGCGCTTGGTGTTGTGCGACAGCGCGCAATACTTCAGGCCATGAGCGCCGTGGACTTCATCCTGACGGATGCGTCCGATCACCGTCGACATGCCTCCGCCCAGTTCGCGGTCGAGGCGGGGCTGCGGGCGGTTGTCTTCGGTTTTCACAACGATCGTCGACTTGGGCGCGGATGGCAACTCGCCGAATCGAGCCGCGCATTTGGCGTTGTATGATTTGACCGCCGCGACGTAGTCTTCAGGCGTACAAGGCTTTTCAGTCTGGACGAAGATCGAGAGAAAGTGACCGTCGATGGTGGCCACGCGCGTACAGGTGCAGCTCACCGGAAACGGCGCGGGGACGATCGAGCCTTTTTCAAGCACGCCCAGCGACTTGACGGTTTCTTTCACCACCTTGCCTTCTTCTTTGGAGATGAAGGGAATCACGTTATCGACGATGTCCAGACTGGGGACGCCCGGATACCCGGCGCCCGACAGCGCCTGCATCGAAGTCATGAAGACGCTTTTGACGCCGAACTGTTCGTAAAGCGGTTTGAGCGAAATGATCAGGCCCATCGTCGTGCAGTTGGGGCCGGGAACCACGAAGCCCTTCCAGCCGCGCTCTTTGCGCTGTTTTTCAATCAGCGGGGCGTGATCGGCGTTGACTTCAGGAACCAGAATGGGGGTGTCGTCGAAATAGCGATACGCCGAAGCGGTGCTGATGACGGGTTTGTGTTGAGCGTATTTACCCTCGATCTCTTCAGCGACCTCGGAAGGCAGCGCGGAGAACACCACGTCGATGCCGTCCAGGTCGTTCAGGCCGTCTTCGATCAGTTTCACCGTGGTATCGGCGATGTCGTTGGGCAGGGGAGTGGGAGAATGCCACACCGCCGCTTCGCCGTAGGGTTTTCCGGCGGAACGCTGAGACGCGTAAAGACCGGTGATCTCAAACCAGGGATGCCCCAGCAGAGCTTCGATGAACTGTTGACCCGCGACGCCCGTCGCGCCCATTATGGCCGCGCGTTTTTTTTGCATGATTTTGACGGCTCCATGATGATTGAGTTCGCTTACCCGCGAACGCCCGATTCAGCCGCGCCGCGCGCCGCCGGACCGGGCCGTATCGCTTTTCAATAATGGAAGCGATGTTGGATTAAAAATTGTACCGCAAGCGGGCGGGAAACGAAGGGAAAGCGACGGGCTTTTCAGCCGGGCGTCAACCTGAATCGTTACCGCCGCCGGAGATAAAGGTCCAATTTGCGCTCGACTTCTCGAACCCGGACAAAAACCAGAATGGCGAGAATCATCGGCGCCAGGTAGAGGGCCAGATACGCGGCCATGATGGGAACCATGAAAAGCAATCCGAAAAATGTAACATTCATGAGTGAGCGTCCTTATCTCTTTCGTTTCGATGTTTCGATCAACCGGTTATGAATTCACGTTGGGCTGGGGCGGCGCCTGCGGCGGCTGTTGAGGCGGCGTCTGGCCGGTTTGCTGGTGTGGTTGATGGATTGGTTGTTGAGCGGGCTGTTGATTCTGCTCGGCCAGCAGCCAGTCGACCTTTTGTTCGAGCCGCTTGATGCTGGAGTATACGAAAAGCAGTAAAATCAACGGGATAATCGTGATGAGCATAGGAAGTAAGCGTAACGGCAACAGAAATCCGAGATCCATGTGGCTCATATGCATCATGATGCGGCGTCCTTCTTTCTCGAGAATGATTCGGGTTCAGGCGCGGTTTCCGGGACGTGAACGCCTGACTCCGCCTGCCGTCAGAAACCCGGGATGCTTGGATTCATTGAAAGTATGGTATAATAACTTACGAAAAGAATGCGGATTCCTTTCGTAATTCTTTATTGACAGTATTTTGCGGGATGATAGACTCCAAACCATGAACGAAACGCTGTGTGACTCTGACGGAGCCCAGCCTCCGAGTCGTCCGTTGTATCCGATTTTCCGCTGGATCGCCCGCCGGGCGTCTCAGGCCATCCATGAGTTCCTCGCCCGCCTGGAACGGGCCGGCGAACCGGATCGCGCTTCGGCGTACGCCCTTGCGCGCGTACGAACCACGCCTCTATATCCATCCACGCCCATTCAAAAGCGCGATAACACGCGCCACCGTTTTTATTTTCTGGATCGATCGAAACCCTTATGCAAGTTCCGGTAAAAGACCAACAGGTCCAACATTCCATTCAACTGATCAATATTGAAGAAAGCCAGGAACTCTTCGGTTCCCGCGATGAAAATCTGCGTATATTGCAGGCTCATTTCAAAGCGCGCATCGTGGCGCGCGGCGACGTGATCGCGGTGTCGGGCGACGCCTCCGAAGTGCGTCACGTGGTTTACGTGTTTGAGGAGCTGCTCAAGCTGGTTCGACAGGGCGAGCGCGTTACCCGCCGCGACGTGGAATTTCTGATCAACTCGCGTCCCGAGGCGGCGCCCGGCGGCGTCCCGCAAGGCTTCGAGCCCGTCGCGTGGACGATGCGCGGCCGCAAGGGGCTTATCAAACCCAAAAGCCCCGGTCAGCGGAATTACCTGAACGCTATCTCCAACAACGACGTTGTTTTCGGCATCGGCCCCGCCGGCACCGGCAAAACCTATCTCGCCGTCGCGGCGGCCGTCACCGCGCTGGAACGCAAACTCGTGCGCCGCATCATTCTCGCGCGTCCCGCCGTCGAGGCGGGAGAGTCGCTGGGCTTTCTGCCTGGCGATCTGCGCGCCAAGGTCGATCCGTTTCTGCGGCCGCTTTATGACGCGATGTACGACATGTTGAATCCCGATCTCGCCCAACGCTACGTGGAACAGGGGACGGTCGAGATCGCCCCGCTGGCGTACATGCGCGGGCGTACGTTGAATAATTCGTTCATCATTCTCGACGAAGCGCAGAACACCACGCCCGAACAGATGAAGATGTTTCTCACCCGGCTCGGTTTCGACAGCAAGGCGGTGATCACCGGCGACGTGACGCAGATCGATCTGCCCAGCGGGCGAAAAAGCGGGCTGGTCGAAGTGGCCCACGTGCTCGAAGGCATCGAGGGGATCTCGTTCATCCGCCTGGGCCGGCAGGATATCGTGCGCCACCCGCTGGTGCAGCGCATCGTCGAAGCCTATGAATCCATCAGCGAACCGCCTCGCGAAGATTCCGCCTCTCCGGCGCCGTCCCCGGCGTCCGGCGGCGACGTTTCATCCTGATCCGACATGAGCGCCAACCCGCGAGGAACCGATAAGTCAACCAAAACCGCCCGGGGCCGCCGCACCTGGCTGGAGCCGTATCTTCCACTATGGCTCAAGGCCAAACCCTGGGCCGCGATGGCGGCGGTATTGACCGTCGCCACGTTGATGATTCATTTTCTGATTCGCCCGCCCGAAGCCGAAGACCTCAAACATTTTCAGGCCGGTCAACTCGCGCCCCGGCTGGTCTCATCGCCGTTCGATTTCGAATACATCGATGAAATCAATACCGAGGCCCAGCGCAAACAGGCCGAGGCGCTGGTCAGCCCGGTGTACCAGGCGAACCCCCAGGCGCTGAACAAGATGACTCAGACCATTCAGGCGGTCGCGCAGGCCGCGCAGTCGGTGACGGTGGAAGCCGATGAAGAACCCGGCGACTGGCTGCGCGCCGTCGCCGCGCGCGCCGGCGTCGAACTGGAAAACGAACCCTACGAGATCGAGCCCAATCCGCTGTCGACCGCCGAAGCGTTAATGACGTTGCGCGATGAAAAGGGTTTCTGGTCGACGCTGTTGCAGAGCGTGTACGACGCCGCGGGAACCGGCGTGGTCGATAACATCCAGCCGATTCGCAAGCTGCGTGGCGAACTGGAGGGCGAAGAAAAGCCCAAGGTCGCGGTGGGCGCCACGCTGATCGGCGAAGACGGCGGCGAACGCGTCGCCTTCACGCTGGCCGAGATTCGGACCGAAGAAGGCTTTTTTCAGTATTTCGAAGCGTTGTTCAAGACGAACTACGGCGGTGGGCCGAGCCCCGACGCGGCTTCGCGTCTGGCGATGGACCTGGCGCAGACCGCGTACGCCGGTCCGACGCTTCTGTATAACGCCGAGCTGACCAACGCCCGCCGCGCGGCCGCCAGCGACCGGGTGGCGCCGGTGCGGGTTCACGTCGGCAAAGATGAAACCCTGATCGGCAAAGATCAGGTGATCGACGCCGCCAGCATGCAGGCGTTGCGGGCGCTCTATCAACAGATGCGAATCTCGCCCATCGCCGAGCTGGGGTATTTCTTCCTCGCGTTGCTGTTCACGCTGGTTCTGCTCAAATATCTTCACGCGTATTACAAAGACATCGCGGCCAACGCGCAGCGAGTCGCGATCATCTTCGCCGGCGTCATTCTCATCCTGGCGCTGACCCGGGTGGCCGAGTATCTCTCGCTGCTCGACCTGGGGCGCAATACCCTGCGCTACGTCTGTTACGCGATTCCCACCGGCGCCCTGGGCGTGATTCTGACCATTCTGGCGAGTCCGCGCATGGCGGTGTTTGTATGCTGTCTTACCTCGCTGTACGTCGGTCTGATACTCGAAGGCGCCCAGACGTTTCCCATTCACCTGGCGCTGGTTTCGCTGACTACGTCGTGCGGCGCCATTTACACCGTGTCGCGCATCCGCCAGCGCAGCGATCTGTACCGCGCCGGCGGCGTGGTGATGATGCTGGCCGCTTTTCTCATTCTCGCCATCAACCTTCAGCAGCAGAAAAGTTTTGAACTGTTCCTCGAACAGATCGACGCGCTCAAGGTCGCGCTGGCCTGGGGGGCGGTCAACGGCGTACTGGTATCGGTATTGTCGATCGCGTTGATGCCGATTTTTGAAGACCTTTACGGCAAGACCACCGACATGCGTCTGCTTGAACTCTGCCAGAAAAACGAACTGCTGCAACGGCTCGAACAGGAGGCGCCGGGGTCGTACCAGCACAGTATGCGCGTCGCCACGCTGGCCGAATCGGCCGCCGAGGCCATTCACGCCAACGCGTTGCTGGTGAGGGTTGGAACCTACTACCACGACATCGGCAAGATTTATAACCCGCAGTATTTCGTTGAAAACCAGCAGACCAGCGCCGACAAGGCCAAGCATTCCAAGATCACGCCCAACATGAGCTGCCTCATCATCCGCAATCACGTGAAGCATGGAATCGAAATGGCGCGGCAATATAAACTGCCGCAGGAGATCGTCAACTTCATCCCCGAACATCACGGCACCACCCTGATGTCATATTTCTATCATCAGGCGCTCGCCAACGAAGAAAACGAAGGCAAGATCAAGGAAGATGATTACCGCTACCCCGGGCCCAAGCCCCAGTCGCGCGAAACCGCCATCCTCATGCTGGCCGACGCGCTGGAGGCGACCTCGCGCCTGTTGGAGACACCCACGGAACGCGACGTTCGGCAACTGGTGCGCAAGATTATCAACGAGCGCTTCATGGACGGTCAGTTCGATGAATGCGATCTGACGTTGCGCGACCTGCATACATTGTTCGATTCGTTCTCCGAATCGATTCTCCACACGCTGCATCAGCGTATCGCCTATCCCGGTCCGCCCAGCGCGAAGCGGGAGGAAAAGGATCGCGAGGCCCGGCTGGACGACGAATCGCGCTCGGATGAGAAAGTGGAATTCCGCGGCGATGAAAAAGACGCGGCGCCGGTCGTGGCCTTGAAAGAAAAACGCCCCGCCTCCAACGGCGGCGAAAAGAAACCCGCGCCGGAGCCGAAAGCCGATTCGGGGAAAGAGGAGAAATGAGCGTCGCGCTGGACGTTGAACATTCATCCATCCAGGTCGACGCCGCCCGTCACGAGATGTTTGGAGAGGCGTTGCTTGACGCGGCGGGCGAGACCGGGTCGGAACTGAGCGTCGCGCTGGTCGGCGATGAGGCCATTCACCAGTTAAACCGCGATTTTCGCGGAGTCGACGCGCCCACCGACGTGTTGTCGTTTTCGATGCGCGAGGGTGAGAGCATCGGTCAGGCCGATGTGCTGGGCGATATCGTCGTCTCGCTCGATACCGCCGCGCGTCAGGCGCGGGCGGCGGGCCGTACGCTCAGCGACGAAATCGACGAATTGCTGTTTCATGGCATGATTCACCTGTTGGGCCACGATCATTACGAAGACGACGCGCGGCGCCGCTGGCTCGAGGCCGAGCGCCGCCTGATCGCTGAACTCAAGCGCGCGGGCGCGGCGTATATACCCGCCGGCCTGGCGTTGATGGAAACCGAACACGTGAGCGAAGGGGGGAGGCCGGTGCGCGAAGGCGCGCCATCGAAATCGAATGGTTGAAGTCATTGAAGGGATCGTTTTTCTGATCTGTCTGGTGTGTTCCGGTTTTTTCTCCGGGTCGGAAACCGCGTTGACGTCCATGTCCAAAATCCGCATCAAGCGTCTGTTCAGCGAAGACGACCCGTCGTATCACAAACTGGAAAAATGGCTGCATGAGCCCAACCGGTTTCTGGCGACGATTCTGGTGGGCAACAATTTTATCAACATTCTCGCCTCCGTCGTCGCGGCGAACCTGTCTGAACGCATTCTGGCGAAATATTTTAATTTCACCAACGCGGCGGCGTACGGCGGCGCGATCGCGGTCGGCGTCACCACGGCGGTGTTTCTCATCTTTGGCGAGATCGTGCCGAAGACGTACTCCAAGGAGCACGCGGTGCGTATCTCGCAATTCGTCATCGGCCCGCTCGACGCGATGTGGACCTTTCTCAAACCGCTGATCTGGGTGTTTCTGACCATCTCAAACGGCATCAACCGCATTCTCGGCGCGCCGCGCGTCAAAGAGATGCCGCTGCTGACCGAAGACGACGTCCGCATGCTGATCGAGATGAGCGAGAAAGAAGGCGTGCTCGAACAGGACGAGCGCGAGATGATTCACAGCATCATCGACTTCGGCGACACGCTGGTGAAAGACATTATGACGCCGCGCGTCGATTTTCAGGCGGTTCCCGAAGATCTCGACATGAAGGACGTGCGCGAAGAAGCCATCAATATCGGCCGCTCGCGCATCCCCGTGTACGAGCAGGACCTTGACCATATCGTGGGCATTCTCTACGTCAAAGACCTGTTACGCTTTGAAAACGGCGGCTCGGCGGCGTTGCGCGACATCATCCGCCCGCCGTTGTTCGTCCCCAAAACCAAGAAGGTCAACGAACTGCTCGATACCTTCAAAAAAGAGAAGACTCACCTCGCCATCGTGGTGGATGAATATGGCCTGACCGCCGGACTGGTCACCATCGAGGACGTTCTTGAGGAAATCGTCGGCGATATTCAGGACGAATACGATATGGAACTGCCCGATTATGAGATTCAGCAGGACGGTACGATTCTTGCGGATGCCAAGATCGATCTGGATGAACTGACCGAGGTTCTGGACGTTGAATTCCCGGAAGAAAACGTCGAGACGCTGGGCGGATTCGTCTCGACCCTGCTGGGGGCCGTGCCCGAAGTGGGCGAGGAAGCGGTGTTTCACAACCTTCACTTCACCGTCATCGATTCGGACGAGCGGCGCATCAAGCGGGTCAAGATCGTTAAAAAAAGCCCGGAAGAAGTTCTGGAAGAGAACGGGACTCCGAAAGAATCCTGATTGATTTATCGTATCTTTGTTGAAATTCAACCGTTATCTGTTCAAAAAACGCGCGGGTCCACCCGGGGTTCATTTCATCTTCGCCGCCGCCTGTTCAGTTCGATCATCATAAAGAGGTCCAATGCTGAGAAGATTCCGTACCTATTTTTTCACTGGGCTGATCGTAGTGGTTCCCATCGGGGTCACCATCTGGATCGTGTTCAGCATGTTCAATTTTATGGACACCTGGTTCAACGACCTGGTGCTTCAATCCAAATTCTGGACCGAACATCTGGCGGAGTACGTTCAGGTTCCGCATTACGGCGTCGGTTTTGTATTAACCATCATTCTGATTTGCCTGGTGGGTTTTTTCGCGTCGCTGTACATCGGCCGAAAGATACTCGACCTGGTCGATTCGATTTTTCTCCGCATACCGGGTATATCCACCATTTACAACGCGCTGAAACAGATCAGTGAATCGGTCGCGGGCCGTAAAAACAAACTCTTTGAAAAAGTTGTGCTGATCGAATACCCCCGCCGGGGCATTTATTCGCTCGGATTCATTACGTCTTATGACGATCACGTGTTCAGTCCGCTGGTGGGCGAAGACCTGGTGTATGTCTTCCTGCCCACCACGCCCAATCCGACCTCGGGTTTCTTTCTGCTCATTCCCGAGCGTGACGCGGTCGAACTGAATCTGTCCGTGGAAGACGCGATGAAGCTGATTATCTCAGGCGGGATGGTGGCTCCGAAAAAAGTGGTTCCACTGCCCGATCAGCTGGAACGATCCTCCATCGGAAAGAGCAAACATCCCGTCGACGTTCTCGAGTAGCGCGATCGGCGTTCTCTTTCGCATCGATAAGCCTCCGCTGAAGCGCACGTTTACCAGACTGAAAAGCCGCCTACAATTCAATCATGCATACGAATCCAAATCTCAGACTCTTTCTGTTTCTGTTCGTCTGCCTTCTGACCGCTCCGGTTTACGCCGACCGCCTGTTCACCAGTAACGGCGACCGCCTCAGCGGAACGCTGACCGGCTGGAGTGAAGACGGCGTGCGCTTTGAAAGCGAACTCGCCGGCCCGGTGGTGATCGAGGCCTCTCGCGTGCAGACGCTGCAAACCGCCGCGCCCTTCGCCCTGTTGCTGACAGACGGAGCCCGCCTGATTGGGGCGCTTGAACCGGTCGACGCCAGCGATGAAGTGTACGTCCGTCTCACGGACGACAAGGTCGCCCGGGTGAAGATCGCCGATGTCGTGCGCGGCGCCACCGATGAGGCCCTGCTCAATCCGCCTGAACCGGAACCGGAGCCCGTCGCGCAGGAAGCGCCCGCCGATACCGCCAAGCCCTGGAAGGGAAGCGTCTCGCTGCTGGCTGGAGCGCGGTCGGGAAACAAGGAAGCGATCGACTTTTATCTGAAATCCAAAGCCGAAAAGTCGTTCGATTCGATGGAACTCACCTTGCGCGGCGACGCGGGCTACGGGCAGTCGCAAAGCAAGGTCGACACCGAAGAACTGCGCCTGCAGGGCGATCTGAAAAAATTTCTCGATGACAACCTCTATCTGTTCGGCGATCAGGGATTCGAATACGACCGGCCCGAAGGCATTCAGCTGCGATCCGAGTCAACCGCGGGCGTCGGGTATCGTTTCTGGAACACCAAGCGTTCTGAACTTTCCACCGACTTCGGCGCCGGCGTTCTGTATGAACGCTATCTCTCCGCCGGCGATAACGTCGAGCCCAGCTTGCGCGCCAGCCTTGAATATCGCCAGACGTTCTGGGAAGCGACCGAACTGAGCGAACTGCTCACCGTGTATCCGCGCCTGGGGACGCTGGGTTCCGCACGCCTGATGTCGTCGACGGGCTTGAAACAGCCGATCACCGACACGCTGTCATGGACGATGAACCTCGATCTCGATTTCGAGACCGACCCCGTCGCCCGGAACATCGACAACATGGATCTCGCCTTCCGTTCCGGTCTGCAATATCAGTTCTAGTGAATTCAATCAGCCGCGCCGCGGCTGATTTGGGATTAAATGCCTCATTGGACGCCGGTGGCTGGTCTACACGCCGGTTTTGAGTCTGGGGAGCGAATGGAATGAAAACCCGTTCATTCGATTGGGTGGGCTGGCTGTTGCTGCTGGGCGGCCCGGCGTTGTTTCTGGCGATTCTGTTCGCGCCTGCGCCCGGGGAAATGGCGGTGGAGGCCCAACGCACCGCCGCCGTCGCGGCGTGGACCGCGTGGTGGTGGCTGACCGGAATTCTGCCGCTGGGCGCGACCGCGCTGTTACCCTTCGTCTTGTTCCCCTTCCTGGGCGTGATGGACGGCGCCGCCGCCATTTCGCATTTCGCCCACTGGCTCAACTTTCTCTTTCTCGGTGGATTTCTCATCGCGGCGGCTATTGAGAAGTGGAACCTTCACAAGCGCATCGCGCTCGCCATCATCGCCCGCGTCGGCGTAACGCCGCGCCGCATCGTTCTCGGTTTCATGATCGCCACCGCTTTTATCTCGATGTGGGTGACCAACACCGCCACCACGCTGATGATGCTTCCGGTGGCGGCGGCGCTGCTGGTAAAACTGCGCGACGTCATCGAAACGAAACATTTCGAACGGCTCGCGCCCGCGCTGATGCTGGCGATCGCCTATTCATCGTCGATCGGCGGGCTGGGTACGTTGATCGGCACCGGCCCCACCGGCGTGTTCGTATCGCAGCTCGACGCCATGTATGGACGCCAGATTTCATTCACCCGCTGGCTGATCGTCGGCATGCCCTTCGTGCTGATTATGATCCCGATATTGTGGCTGTATCTCGTGCGGGTGCAGTATCCCATGCCGGTCCGGTTGCAGGGCGAGAGCGGCGAGGCGATCGACCGCGAGCGCAAGGCGCTGGGGCCGATGTCGCGCGAGGAAAAACTGATCTGCCTGGTGGCGGCGCTGACCGCGTTCGGTTGGCTGTTCCGCAAAAAACTGCAACTGGGTTCGCTGACGATTCCCGGCATACAGACGTATATCCCCACGCTGTCAAACGACGCTTCCGTCGCCATCGCGGGGGCGATGCTGCTGTTCTGCATCCCCTCCAATCTGGCGAAACGCGAATTCATACTCGATATGAAAACCGCGCTCCGCATTCCCTGGGATCTGTTGCTGATAATCGGCGGTGGAGTTTGTCTGGCGGCGGGTTTTCAGGATTCAGGCCTCTCGACCTGGATCGCGCACCGGTTGATCTTTCTGCAGGGCGCCTCGCCATTGCTGATCGTTTTCGTCACCGTGGCGCTCGTCACGTTTCTGACCGAGCTGACTTCCAACACCGCCACCGCGACCATTTTCATGCCGATTCTCGGTTCGATGGCGGTCGCGTTGGGACAGAACCCGATGCTGTTGATGCTGCCCGCTAACCTGGCGGTATCAATGGCGTTCATGCTGCCGGTCGCCACGCCGCCCAACGCCATCGTGTATGGCTCGGGCTACGTGAGTTCGGGGCAGATGGCGCGAACCGGATTCTGGATGAACCTGATCGCGATCACCCTGATCACGGTTCTCTTCTATGGCTTGACGCGGCGCGTATTGGGGATAGAACTGGGTGTCGTCCCTGAATGGGCGCATCCATGAGGCGCGAATCCGTTAAGAAAGTGGAAAAACACCATGCCCGGCGGCGGGACCATCCATCATGAATTCGACATGGCGTATAACGTGCGCGTCGGCGGCGAACTGCCCGTACTGATCGCCGGTCCCTGCGTGATTGAGTCGCGTGAATTGTGCATCGAAGTCGCCGAGCGTATGAAGGACATCACCAACCGCCTCGGCCTCCCCTACATTTTCAAAGCGTCGTTCGATAAAGCCAATCGCACCAGCGGGAGCTCGTTCAGGGGCATCGGCTTTGAAAAATCGCTATCCATTCTCGCCGAAGTGCGCGGCCAGATAGGGACGCCGGTGTTGACCGATGTGCATGAATCGGGGCAGGTGAAAGAAGTCGCCAGCGTGGTCGACGTGTTGCAGATTCCCGCGTTTTTATGCCGGCAGACCGATCTTCTTGAAGCCTGCGCCGCCGCCGACAAGCCGGTCAACGTCAAGAAGGGGCAGTTCATGGCGCCCGAAGACATGCGTCACGCGGTTGACAAGATTCGCGGAGTGGGGCGGGGGCGGGTGGTGCTGACCGAGCGCGGGTCGTCGTTCGGATATCACAATCTCGTCGTCGACATGCGCGGGTTGGTTGTGATGCGCCGGTACGCGCCCGTTTTTTTCGACGCCACGCACAGCGTTCAACAGCCCGGCGCCATCGATGGGCGTTCAGGCGGACAGCGCGAATTCGCGGCGCCGCTGGCGCGGGCCGCCGTGGCGGTCGGCGTCGATGGCTTCTTTATCGAAACTCACCCCGAACCCAGCCGCGCTCTCAGCGATGGACCCAACATGATTCCGCTTGACGCAATGGAGCCGCTGTTGCGCTCACTGATCGCTCTGCATCGCGCGGGGCGCGAGAATCCCTCGCCGGACGTTCAATAGAAAAATCACCGTTCTTCGCCGCTTGCGCATTTGTTAAGAACCCTTAAGATAGGGCATTCATCTTGTCCGGTCATCGGATTGATCTTGCGCGATTCAAGGCGGTTCAACATTCCGTCCCAATCTCGAGCGTGATACGCCATGCGCGCCGCGCTCATTTCGCCGCCTGATTGTTTACGTCGTTCTGGTAATAGACTCCCGCCGCAACACCCCGACTCGTCACCCGCGCCAGGCGGAATCAGGAGAATGGAGCCTGTCGATGGAGTTGCAAGCGTTACATGGAATCGATTACGCCATCATGATCGTCTACTTTGTGGCGACGATGGGGCTGGGCGTTTATCTCGGGCGAAACATTCATACCGGGAAGGATTATTTTCTCGCCGGGCGCACGCTGCCCTGGTGGGCGATCGGCATGTCGCTGGTGGTTTCCGACATCGGCGGCGTCGACATCGTCGGGCTGGCGGGCGACGCCTATCACAACGGGCTGGTGCTGGCCAATTTCGACTGGCTCGGCAGCGTTCCGGTCATGCTGATCGCGGCGTTTATCTTCATCCCCTTCTTCTGGCGGTCTGAAGTCTACACCATCCCCGAGTTTCTCGGCCGCCGCTACAACGTCGCCATTCAGGCCATCGTGTCGGGTATCTGGCTGGTGGTGATGGCGTTTAACCTGGGCGTGATGCTGTACGCCACCGCCGAGATGATGAACGTCATGCTGGGCTGGGGCGTCGCGACCTCGATCGTCGCGTCGGCGTTCAGCGTCGGGCTGTATACCCTCGCCGGCGGATTGAGCGCGGTGGTCTATACCGATGTGATTCAGTGTGTGGTGATGATGGTGGGCTGTTTTATCGCCCTCGTGATCGGGCTGAATAACGTCGGCGGCATCGAGGGTCTGTATCACACCATCCATTCAATGGGGCCCGAGTATCAGCATCACTTTCAACTCGTGCAACCGCAGGATACGCCCACCAACTACCCCTGGTCGGGAATCCTGCTGGGCTTGGGCTTCGTTCTCGCTCCCGCTTACTGGATCGGCAATCAGGCCATCGTACAGCGCAGCCTCGGCGCCCGCACCGAGTTCGAAGCCAAGGCGTCATTCATCTGGGGGTCGTTGCTGAAACTCGCCATCCCCTTTCTGATGGTGATTCCCGGCATCGTGGCGTTGGCGCATAATCCCAACATCGAAAACGTCAATCAGGCGGTTCCGATTCTGATTCGCGATACGCTGCCCACCGGTATTCTGGGCGTGTTTTTCGCCGCGTTTCTGGCGGCGTTCATGTCGAGCGTCGACACGAATCTGAATTCCAGCGTCACCCTGCTTACCAACGATTTTTATAAACGCTTCATGAATCCCGACGCCTCCGAGGAAACCATGCTTTCCATGGGGCGCTGGCTGACCTTCATGTTTATCATCTGGGGCATTCTTTTCGCCTTCTGGGTCTGGAGCCGGGGCGAGGGAATCTACACCATTATTCAGACCGTCTTCTCGCTGTATCAGGGGCCCAGCCTTTCCATCATTCTGCTGGGCGTTTTGTGGAGCCGCACCACCGGCGCGGGCGCGCTGATCGGAATGTTGTGCGGGATCGTATCGGCGGCGGCGATGCTGTTCGCGCATACCTACGGCGACGTCAAACTGTTTCAGTTCGAAGATCCGTTTCTGTTTATTGCGTGGTGGGCGTTCGTGGTGTCATTCGTCATCACGATCGTCGCCAGCCTGCTGACGCCGCGCGAGCCGGAATCGAAACTGGTGGGGTACGTTTACCGATATGAAGGGAGTCAGGCGTCATGACCACGATCGCTAACGCCATCGCCTCAATACTCGCGGTTCCGGGTGAAGCGCTTCGCCAGTTCGCCCTGTTGATCCCCATGTGGATGGCGAAGGGGTGTTTCATTCTGTATTTCGCGATTCTGATCGCCTGGGTATGGCTGCTGCCGCGTGAAGAAATGGTGGGGCCGGTTCCCGGGCGCAAGAAACCCGTCGATCTGCGCATCTACGCCACCGCGTCGATGGTCGGTATGATTATCATCTATCTGATATTCTGACCGGCTGATCTCGTTCGGTGAAAGCCCTGAAAGGCGCGCCATGACACAACCCCTGACCGCTGAACAATCGCGTTGGATCGATGAGACCCTCGCCGTGATGACTCCGCGCCAGAAGGCCGGGCAGTTGTTCTGCCCGTTTCTGATGCCCGACCGGCTCAACGCCGAAGAACAGATCGAGGAATACGCGATCCGTATCCGCGATGAGATCGCGAAATACGCGCCGGGCGGCTATTACCTCAATCGTCACTACATCGATTCAACCCCGCTGCTGATCAACCTGATGCAGAGCCACTCCGCCACGCCCCTGCTGATCGCCGCCGACATGGAGGCGGGCGCGGGCGGCGGGCTGAATGGAACCATCGCGCCGGGGTGTACGCTGTTTCCCCCCGCGATGGCGATCGGCGCCGCCGGGAAGGATGAATACGCCTATCTCGCCGCCTATCACGCCGCGCGCGAGGCGCGCGCGCTGGGCGTCAACTGGATCTTCGCGCCGGTGCTTGACGTCAATTGCAACCCGGACAACCCCATCGTCAATACGCGCTCTTACGGTGAAGACCCCGCTCAGGTCGCCCGGTTGGCTCGCCATGCCGTGCATGGGTATCACAAGGGCGGCGTGATCGCCTGCGCCAAACATTTTCCCGGTCATGGCGACACCTCGAACGACAGCCACGTGGAACTGTGCGTGATCGAACACGATCGGGCGCGGCTCGACGCCGTCGAACTGGCGCCGTATCGCGCTTTGATTGAAGACGGCGAGCTGGCGGCGATCATGACCGCGCACATCGCCGCGCCCGCGCTCGATCGCGAACGCCGGCCCGCCACGGTATCGCCGCGCGTGATTGGCGAGGTACTGCGCGGCGAGTTGGGTTTTGACGGCGTGGTGATTACCGACGCCATGCTGATGGGGGGAATCACGACGATGTACGAACCCGCCGAAGCCGCCGTGCTGGCGCTGGAAGCGGGCGTCGACCTGGTGTTGATGCCGCCCGATCTCGAAGCCGCGTATGACGGCGTGTTTCAGGCGATCGACTCGGGCCGTATTTCAGAACAGCGCGTGGATGAATCGATTCGCCGCATCTTGGCGCTCAAAGCGCGGTTTCATCTGAATGAAGGCCAGCGTGCCGACGTCGACGCCGTGTATGAACTGCTGACTTCATGCGAGGGGCTCGACGTCAGCGAGGCGATCTGCCGCGACGCGATGACGCTGCTTTCGCATCGGGACGGCGTGTTCCCGCTCCAGCCAATGAACCGGACGGCGGCGATCGCGCTGTTTGATACAGTAGATGAATACAGCGACATGGGCGAGGAATTTTTTGAGGCGATCGAGACGCGAGCCAATGACGTGGAGGGGATCACGTTGTTGCCCGAGAGCGCGGCCGAAGTGTATCAGAGCGCGCGCGAGGCCATCGATGAATCCGCCGCGGCCGTGTTTGGCGTGGTGATTAACGTCATGCCAGAAAAGGGAACCGTCGACCTGCCCGAGCCGATGGCTGGCCTGATCGATGAAGCGATCGCATCGGGAAAGCCGGTGGCGATCGTTCTGTTTGGCGGGCCTTATCTCGCGAGCCGGTTTCCGAACGCGGCCGCGGTGCTCTGCGGGTATGGCTATTTCGATTCGATGGCCGAAGCCGCCGCCGAGGTTCTATACGGCGGGCGGGTTCCCGCTGGAGAATGCCCTGTCCAAATCAGCTGAAAACGGGGATGGCTATCTTTGGATTTTAACCTTCATATTGTTAAAGCGATTGTAAGGAATCATGCCTTCGTGTTGTAGCCGGCCCACCACAATTCCCGGTGCGATTTTGATTTCATTCGCGAAAAACGAAATGCTGTCTTTTGAAAAATCGCCGGATGATGTGAATTCGTTCCATTTTCGTTTTGGGATCAGGATATCCGCCGCAAAGGCATTTGCTTCCTCTTCTATACTTGATTGGTCTGAATCGAGCGAGTCAATAAAAATCGCTTTTTTGGAATGAAACAAAATATGAGCGGCTTCATGAAAGAAAGTAAACCAGAATTGATCGTTGCTTTTATAACGCATCGTTAGTTGAATAATAGGCATTTTTGAATTTATCCAGTGAACGGCTCCATAAAGAGAATTTTTGCCAATAGGGGGTGTAACCGCCATGAATACGCCGGTGGCGGCGCATTGTTCTCTTATTCGAGGGATGAATTCATCATACGGAAGAACTGTGAGGCCGCGTAAATTTTGTAATGTTTGTTTGAATCTTGATGGATCAAACGGGGTTAATGATGTTTTGAGCGCTTCCCTCTCGCCAATTCGCAGCCAGATCGCCAAATCTTTTATGTTAGTGATGTTATTCTGCGGCGTCCGGAAGTGAATCGGTAGTGAGTTGTATTTGTTCTCCCAAGCCTCAATGCTGCCAAATCCAAAGAAATGAAGCAATGCATCGGCTTTTCCCTCAACATCGCAGGCTGGATCAATATAACCTTGCTTGACGAGTAAGTCGATTTTAAAGCCCGTGACCCAATCTTTTTGCTTTTTCAGTTTTTCTCTATCTGCGGCTTTTGCGGAGGCGAGTTGGTACTTTGTTTCCATCGTAGACAGCAAAGACGCCGATATTCCCAGAATTCGTTCAAATTGAATCGCCGTTGCCGGACTGATCGGAGCTTTCCCCTGAACGATTTCGCTGATGTGTTTTGGAGTCGAGTCGCATCGCTTGGCTAAATCAGCTTGTTTCCAACCACGTTCTTCAAGGATCTCTTCGATCAACCATCCCGGTGGTACTGCGTAATCGGGCTGATATGCATATTGTTTACTAGTCATGGTTTTACTCCGACCTTGCGTCTAATGATAATCGACGACTTCGATGACGGTGATTTTTGTTACAAGAGCTAGATCGATACCGCCATCGTCTTTTTGCGGGAGCGGTGAATGATTCGGCGCAAACACCAGCCGGTAATTCCCCGTGATACTAATCGCGTATCTTGTGGCAGCGCCATGCAATGGATGACATTGAAAATGAGTAGGAATTTCCATCATGTTGCTTGCAGCAGCTAAAACCGTCATCCGAATGCAAAGTTTCTTGGCGATATCCGCTCCGAACTCACGCTGCATTTTTGAATTAGAATTAAAGATTTTTGCGAGTTTGGCTGATGAAAATGTGATTTTCATTTTTCGTTACCTTTATGGTAACTTTTTTTGCGCTGTGTGCAAGCCCCTCCCTCCTTACACAATGGAGGGTTTTTCGTCTTCGGGCATGAGGTATTCCTTGAGCCAGCCGATGGTCATATCGGTCATGCGCGAATCGTAGGCGTGGCTGGCGTCGAGCAACATCGCGTACGCCAGACGATCCTGTTTGTTCAATTTTTCATACTCGGGCATGAGTTGCTGATAATACTCGGCGGTAAAGGCGGGGTCGGCGCGTTTGTCTTTTTCGCCGGATACGATCAATAATGGTTTGGGGGCGATTCCCGTCGCGAAGGTCAGCGGCTCGTATTGCTGGATCAGCGCATTGTCCTTGAAGGGTCTGAATTCCTGCAGCGAGGCGATCTTGCAGACCGGCAGCAGCGCGACGCCGCAGCGGATGCGGCGTTCGGCCTTCAGCGCGTACAGGACGTGCATGCCTCCCCACGACAGCCCGATCACCCCGATGTGCGACGGGTGGGCGATTTTGCGTTCGATGGCGAAGTCGACCGTCCGTTTGGCGTCTTCCAGCGCGCCGTCGAACGGGTTGTTCTTCCGGTCGGACAACAGTTTGATGAAACACTCGACCGCGGGCATCTGGCGGTCGGCGCGGCGTTCGCCATGACCGCGCAAGTCGACCGCGAGCAGGTTGCAGCCCAGATCCATCAGCGCTTCCGCCAACTCCATGTAGCGTTCCTGAAACGCCTGGTTGCGCGTGCCCGACAGGCCGTGATAATAAATCAGCGTCGGCAGGGTGCGATCGACTTTGTCTGGACGGGCGAGCAGCCCATGAATCGGCGGAGAAATCTGCTTGATCGTTACCGGGTAGATATGAAGCCCCATATTCCCTTAATCCGTATCAGACGCGGAGTCCGCGCGCAGGAATGGATAAAACGGTATGAAACAGCGCGCCGCCGGTTCGGCGTCGAATCGCTTCACGGTACTATACCATAAGTTGTGCGATTCACGCACGAACAATTCTCTCATGAACGGGATTCTCCTGGCCGGCGGGCCGGATGATCAACGATTGGAGTCATTATGTTTGACGAATTGATGCATGAAGTCAAAAGCGAAAAAAAACGCCTCGAAGAGCTCGGGAGGTTTCTTTGACGTTGAAGCCAAACGCGCTGAAATCCGGCGGCTGGAAGAAGAGATGAACGTCCCCGGCTTCTGGGACAATCCCCAGAAAGCGCAGGAACACGGCAAATCCGTCAAACGCCTCAAGGATATTCTGGAACCCTACGACCGTCTGCGTTCGCGGATCAGCGACCTGGTTGAACTGGCCGAAATGGCTGAAGAAGAAGGCGACGATTCACAGAACGATGAACTGCAGGCGGAATGTCAGGAGGTGCTCGAACAACTCAATCGGTTCGAGCTGCAATGCACGCTGAACGGCGAGCATGACGAGGCGCACTGTTATCTCAACATTCATCCCGGCGCGGGCGGCACCGAGTCGTGCGACTGGGCTTCGATGCTGCTGCGCATGTATTTGAGATTCGCCGAGCGGCGCGGTTGGAAAACCGAGGTCATCGACCTGCAGGACGGTGAAGAGGCGGGCATCAAAAACGCCACCATCCACGTGATCGGCGACCGTACTTTCGGTTATCTCAAGCCGGAATCGGGCATCCACCGCCTGGTGCGCATCTCGCCGTTCGACGCCAACAAGCGGCGGCATACCTCGTTCGCGGCGGTGCATATTCTGCCCGAGCTTGAAGACGACATCGAACTCGACATCAACCCCAACGATCTGCGCGTCGATACCTATCGTTCATCCGGAGCCGGCGGCCAGCACGTCAACGTGACCGATTCGGCGATCCGCATCACTCACCTGCCCACCGGCATCGTGGTGACCTGTCAGAACGAGCGCTCTCAGCGTCAGAACCGCGAAACCGCCATGAAGATTCTGCGGGCGCGGCTTTACGAGATCATGCAGGACGAACAGGCTGAAAAAATCAGCGAAATCTCGGGCGAAAAGCGCAACATCGCGTGGGGAAACCAGATTCGCTCTTACGTTTTTCATCCGTATAACCTCATCAAGGATCACCGTACCGGGTATGAGCGGGGCGATATTCAAAACGTGATGGACGGCGATCTCGACGAATTTATCGACGCCTGGCTGCGGGCCTCGCTGGCGGGCGGCGACCTGAAGCCCAAGTCGGCCGACCTGCCCGAATAAGCCGCCGTTTTCAGAGTGAATCAGGCGAAAACGGCTTGACTTGCGCCGGGTCAAAGCAATAATGAGAACACGCGAAAGGGCGATTAGCTCAGTTGGTTAGAGCGCCAGTATCACAAACTGGAGGCCACTGGTTCGAATCCAGTATCGCCCATTCTTTTCTCGCCCCTTGAGGCGAATGCGGCTCCTCCCATGAGCATGTTCGTACAATTTTATAAATCCGGCCTGGAACTCTACTCAGGCGGCCACTACGAACAGGCCCTTGTCTCCCTCAAAAAAGCGCTGATCGAACAGCCCGAGTTTCCCGACGTGTATTACACGATCGCGCGCATCTACGACGAACTCGAACGCTTTCCCGACGCGCTCTCCATGTATGACAAGTTGCTGAAACTGACGCCGAACGATCTGGAGATTCTGTGTTCGTTCGGGCGGACGCTGATCAAGTCGGGCGACGAGCGGCGCGGCGAAAAGATGTTTCAAAAGGCGCTTAAGCTGAACCCGCGCGACGTCAAAACGCGCACCGAACTCGTGCGCCTCTACCAGCGCCAGCATAAACTCGGCAAGGCGTTGCGCGCGGCGGAAGCGGGCGTCAAAGCCATGCCCGACAACGCCGCGTTTTACTTCATGGCGGGCGACGTGTTGCGCAAACAGAAAAAGTTTTCCAAGGCGCAGAATTATTTCGAACAGTGCCTTGAGATCGATTCAAACTACGAATCGGCCAAACGCGGCATCGACGCCTGCATCCGCGCGCTGGAGAACAAGGGCGCCGACACCCACACCCGGACGCCCGAACAGGAGGCTCGCGAAGAGCTCGTCATCGCCGCCAACCTGTTTTCATCCGGCGATTACGATCAGGCCATCGTGCGCCTGATGGATATCCGTAACCACAAGGGCGTCGAACGCGAAGCGACCCTGCTGCTGGGCCTCGCGTTCACCCGCAAGGGGCTCTACAAGCGCGCTCATGACGTCTTCATTTCATTTCTGCGCAGCCATGAGCCCGATATCCGGGTGTTGTTCAATCTGGGGATGTCGTTCAACCGCATGGGGCGCTATGAAGACGCCATGCACTACCTCAACGAGGCGCTGCAGATCGATGACGAGTATGAAGAAGCGCTGGTGGAGATGGGCGTCGCCTGCCAGATGACCGGTTATCATAACGAGGCGCGCGAGTATTTTGTGCGCGCGCTTAAACTGGACCGCGCCAACCCACGGCCCTACGCCTATCTGGCGCTGTTGGCGTATGAATATAACGACTCGAAAAAAGTGAAGGAATTTATCAAGCGCGCCGATCAGAGCAACCCCGACTGCCCTGAGACGCTGCTCGTCAAAGCCGCCATCGCGGTCAAGGAAGAGCGCTTTGAAGAGGCGCTCGATCCGCTGATGACCTGTCTGAAAACCGCGCCCGATCATTTTGAGGCGCTTAAACTGCTGGGCGCCGTTCGCGCGCATTTAAAAGATTATGAAGGCGCGTATGATTGTTACCGGGCGGCGGCGGCCCTGAATCCCGCCGATCGGGAATGTTCCGACGTGCTCGAACGGCTAGCGGAACACGTGGAATCCTGAGACGTTTGTCTATTCCCCGCGATACACTCAAGTTGTCAATTCCATGCGGCGAGCCGCGCCGTGTATCTGAAATTCATTGATTTAACAGGAAATATGGTAACCGATCCGAATTTTTACTATCAGCTTTCATTGGGCGTCGCTCTGTTCGCATTCGGCTGGGTTCTGTTCCGGTTTGGCATGAACGCAGTTGGGTTTCTGCTTGGTTTTCTGTTCGGATACAGCTTTTACAACCTGCTCCAGTCGATTCTGCCCGTATTCGAGATGGACCCCGCGCAGTATATGCCTGATAACATTTATGTTATCGTGCTGTTCAGCATTGTGTTCGGCGTGATCGGGGTTCTGCTGGTCAAGCGGATGTTCCGCGTGATGGTATTCGTCGGCGTGCTGGCGGGGCTGATGTACGTGCTGTATACCGATGAAAGCCAGATGGCTCTGTTACGCGGCTTTTTTGCCCAGGTGGGGCTGCTTGAGCCGCTCGACAAGACTCTGGGCAACGTCTGGCCGGCGGCGTTCGCGCTGTTGGGGGCGCTGCTGTTTCTTTATCTCGAAAAACACGTCGTTATATTGCTGACCGCCTGTACCGGGGCTTATCTGATCGCCAACGCGCTGGCGCCCATCCTGTTTCTGCCGCTGTGTTTCATCGGCTTTTTTATTCAGCAGAAACAACGGCCTCTGCGCCGCGCGCCCGAGTGAAAAATCAATCGAACGCCATGCGCTGCCCGAGTTTCGGGAGGATTGCGCGTGCGCCGGGTTGAGGCTACGATTTAGGGCGTTTGTCAACAGGATAAGGCGCGGCTCGCGCGACGCGGTCCCAACCGGCTCCCGGCGGATCCGGCGGACCTGCCTCTCTGACTGACGGAATTTCTCCCATGGAGGATGAGTATAATGTACGCAATCGTTCAAACCGGCGGGAAACAATTTCAGGTTTCGCCCGGTGACATTCTGGAAGTGGAAAAACTGAAAGCCGACGCGGGCGAAGAGATTCTGCTGGATCAGGTTCTGTTGATTCGCGACGGCGAAAATCTTCAGATCGGCAAACCCACCGTGGCCAACGCGGCGGTGAAGGCCAAGGTGATGGCGCACGATCGCGGTAAGAAAGTGATCGTTTTCAAACTGAAGCGCCGCAAGAATTACCGGCGCAAAAAAGGCCATCGTCAGGATTTCACCCGCATTCGCGTGGTGGAGATCGTCACCGGCTGATCGCCTGACGAGTTGTACAACCCCGCATGTCCGGGCCGGTTGGAACGCTCCAACCGGCCTTTTTGCGTCCGCGCGGCTTGCTGGATAATACGCCGCCCGGAACAAAACGGTGTAGAATCCTGAAAGACGATATCCTTCGGCAAGATATGGAATTGAGACGCTATGAGCTTGACGATCGGCCTGATTGGCGATAATGCGCCAGACACGGCTTTGAGGTGCGCAATAAAAGTGTGGAAGACGGAGGGATAATAAAACAATGGATCGCAAGGCATTGATTCGAGAGTATAAAGAAGCCCATCGGCCGATGGGCGTGTATCAGGTGCGCAACACCCGCAGCGGGAAGGTGTTCATCGGAACCAGCGCCGATCTGCCCGCGATGCTCAACCGCCAGCAGGCGCAACTCAAGTTCGGCGCCCACCCCAACCGCGAATTGCAACGCGACTGGAAGGAACTGGGGGCGGACGCGTTTTCGTTCGAAGTGCTCGATACGCTTCCCGAACCGGAACAACCGGGGTACGACCCCGCCGCCGACCTGCGCATTCTCGAAGAGATGTGGCTGGAAAAACTCTCCCCCTTCGGCGACCGGGGCTATAACGTCAAACGCAAGCAGGATTGATGGAAGGAATGTTTTATTGATGCGCCGTAATTGCGCGCAGCCGTACTACCATTCGGCGGCTCGCGCGCTTCGAGCCTGGGCGGATCGCAGCGCCGGGTCTATACCGCTGGGGTCGCCGGCATAGACCTCGTTGAGCCGGGCGGTGACGTCTTCGTCACGGTGTTTAGCCAAGAATTCGGCGACAGCGGCGGCGTACAGTTCGCTGCGCGAAAGGCCGAGCCGCTCGGCGAGCGCGTCGGCGGATTCGAACAATTCGTCTGGAAGAGAGATCGCGGTTTTCATACTTTGATTATACTGTAGTATGAATGGGTATAACAAGCGTCTATTTTGTTTAAAATGCTTATTCGCTACGAATTCTTCTGGTGTAAAATTTGGCATTGGATTGTGGGGATTGAATGGGATATATAGGTTTTAATTCACGAGGCGCGGTATGAGGAACTCCAAAACGCATGGGAAAACCATTTCGGCGGCTGAAGTGACAAACGTGTCGCGGCATGGAATCTGGCTTCTGGCAGGAGGCCGTGAGTTGTTCATGCCGCATGAAGACTTCCCCTGGTTTCAGGACGCTCCGATCAAGAGCGTGCTCAATATGGAAGAACCCGCGCCGGGGCATTTCCATTGGCCCGATCTGGATGTCGACCTGACCGCCGAAATCATCGAACATCCCGAACGCTTCCCCCTCAAAGCAAAATAACTCTTGTTGTTCTATCCGGATATAAAAAAGCCGGGCTGGAGGAGACTCCAGCCCGGTTGGTTTGTTCGGTATGGTTGAGGGTGGCGTTGAGGCTTGGGAAGCGCCGGTTAACGGCGTCCGCGATCTCCACCACCGCCGCCGCCGCGGTTTCCACCTCGGTCGCCGCCACGGCCTCCGCCGCCGCCGCGTCCGCCCCGGTCGCCTCCACGGCCACCGCCGCCGCCACGGCCTCCACGATCACGGTCGCCGCGTCCGCCGCGGTCCCGGTCGCCGCCCTCGCGGGGAGGATCCTCTTTCGGGATGCGGCCCGCGTCGCGATCGGCTTCTTTCTTGCTGAGGTTGATGCGGCCAAACTCGTCGATCTCGATGACCTTCACTTCGATCACGTCGCCTTCCGACACCACGTCGGTGACCGACTCAACCCGGCGCGGCTCCAGCTCGGAGATGTGAACCAGGCCTTCCTGACCGGGCAGCACTTCGACGAAGCAGCCGAAGTTGGTGATGCGCGTCACCTTGCCGGTGTAGACGCGGCCCACTTCGACCTCTTCGGTGAGGTATTCGATCCACTCGCGCGCCTTGCGGCCGGCTTCTTCGTCGGTCGAGGCGATGACCACGCGTCCGTCGTCGTCGATGTCGATCTTGGCGCCGGTCTCGGCGATGATTTTGCGGATCATCTTGCCGGACGGTCCGATGACGTCGCGGATCTTGTCGATCGGAATCATCATCTGCTGAATGCGCGGCGCGAACGAACGCAACGACGAGCGCGGTTCGGCGATGGCCTGCGCCATGATGTTGAGGATGTGAAGGCGTCCCCGGCGGGCCTGATCGAGCGCCTGCGCCATAATCTCGCGGGTGATGCCTTCAATCTTGAGGTCCATCTGGAAGGCGGTGATGCCCTTGCTGGTGCCGGTGACCTTGAAGTCCATGTCGCCGAGGTGGTCTTCGACGCCGAGGATGTCGGACAGCACCGCGAAGCGCCCGCCGTCAGAGATCAGCCCCATCGCGATGCCCGCCACCGGCGCCTTGGTCGGCACGCCGGCGTCCATCATGGCGAGCGAACCGCCGCACACGCTGGCCATCGACGACGAGCCGTTCGACTCAAGAATGTCGGAGACGAGGCGCACCGTGTAAGGGAACTCTTCCTGCGTGGGGATGACGGCTTTAAGCGCACGTTCTGCCAGCGCGCCGTGGCCGATCTCGCGGCGTCCGGGGCCGCGCATGGGCCGAACCTCGCCCACGCTGAAGGGCGGGAAGTTGTAATGGAGGAAGAACTGCTTGAAGTATTCCTCGGTCAGGTTATCGACTTTCTGTTCGTCGGAAACCGTGCCGAGGGTCGAGATCACCAGCGCCTGCGTCTGGCCGCGGGTGAACAGCGCCGAGCCGTGAGCGCGGGGAATCACGCCGATCTCGCAGGTGATGGGGCGGATGTCTTCCAGCCCGCGTCCATCGCTGCGGCGGTTTTCGTTGAGAATCATGCCGCGCATGAGGTCTTTTTCGAGGTCGTGGAACGCCGAGCCGAGTTCTTTCGGAGCCTTCGCCATGCGTTCTTTGTGCGCCAGCAGGGCTTCGGCGTCATCCGCTGAAATCTCGCCGCGTTCGATGCGGCCCTGGTGTTCGGCTTCAATATCGGCGGTGATGCGGATTTTGACTTCTTCGGCGATGGCGTCGATCGCGGCCTGACGCTCGTGCTTGTCGGCGATCATGGTCGCCTCTTTCACCCGGTCCGATGCCTGTTCGGCCACGCGGCGGCGGATGTCTTCATCCTTCTGCGGGGGTTCGAAGATGAATTTCGTCTTGCCGCACAGGTTGCGCAGCTCGGTGATGGCCGAGCAGATGTCGCGGATGACGTTCTGGGCCAGGTCGAGCGCGTCGAGCATGACGTCTTCCGGTTCTTCCTGCGCGCCGCCTTCAACCATCATGATGGCGTTCGATGAGCCGGCGATGGTGAGGTTCATGGAACTTTCGCCGACCTGGTCGATGGGCGGGTTGGCGATCAACTCGCCGTTGATGCGGCCGATGCGCACCGCGCCCAGCGGGCCGGAGAAGGGAATATCGGAAATCTCGACCGCCGCGAAGGCTGCGATCATGCCGATGATATCGGGGTCATTGACGCCGTCGTACGACAACACCTTCAGCAGAACCTGGACTTCACGGTTGAAGCCGTCGGGGAACAGGGGGCGCATGGGGCGGTCGATGCAGCGCGAGGTGAGGGTTTCACGGTCGGAGGGGCGGGCTTCGCGCTTAAAGAAGCCGCCGGGGTATTTGCCGGCCGCGTAAAACGGCTCGCGGTAATCGACGGTGAGCGGAAAGAAATCGAGGTCGCGGCTCGAGGTAGCCATGGTGGCGCAGGCGAGGACGACGGTTTCACCGTATTGTACGGTAACCGATCCACCCGCCTGTTTGGCCATGCGGCCCGATTCAATGAGGAGTTTGCGTCCCGCGATCTCTCGCGAAACTTGCGTGACAGTAGACATATAATCTTCCTTTCAGATTTCAATCCACGACGGGAAGGCGCGCGATGAGGGGCGCGTGGCGAAAGGAAGGCGTATCTGGAAAATAGCGTATTCTATCCCGTGGATGCGAATCGCGGAGATGGTGTTCCAGCTGCAAAATAGAAAGATGAGACGGGCGCAGCTCCATCATCACCCAGACTAGGAGGTGGGAGGTTGACGCCAACCTTCGACCTCCTAATCGGGGTGTTGAGGAACAAGCCGCGTGCGGCGGGTCTCATCATCCTCATTTCACGTCTTCCTCAGCGCGTGGGCGCCCGCAAGGTCATGCCCCGGTCAACGATCGAGCCGGAAAGCGCCAAGGCGCGATCCGGCCGTCCTGATGACCCGAGCCATGCGACTAGCGGCGCAACCCGAGGCGGTTGATCAATTCGCGGTAGCGATTGATTTCAGAGCGTTTGAGATAGTCCAACAGACTGCGGCGCTGGCTGACCATTTTGATCAGTCCACGCCGGGAATGATGGTCTTTCTTATGAGTTTTAAAGTGTTCGGTCAGGTTACGGATCTTCTCCGTCAGGATCGCGATCTGGACTTCGGGCGAACCGGTGTCCTGGCCGTGAATCTTGTATTCCTGGATGAGTTCTTTCTTGCGTTCGATCGTGATAGACAACGGACTACCTCCAAAAACGGTTCAAACTCTTCGTTTTAAGATGAAGCCGGGTGGAATACCTTAACCGGCTTGATAACACGTAAATTACCCGCGAGGGCGTCGAGCTGGTCGGAAGCCATCAGAGCTTCACCGACGCCGATCAGCGACCCGTCGCGCCCGGTGACCCGGACGAACGCGCCCGACCGGAAATCGCCGTTCAGCCGGGTAATGGCGCCGCCCGCCAGCGCGCGGCCGCAAAACAGCGACGTTTTGCCTTCCGTACCCACCGTGACCGACGGCATGCTGTCGAGCGCCTGGTTCAGGTCGTAGAGGCGGCCCGCGACGTCTTCCGGTGTGCGTAACTCGTCGAGCGGGATGGCGTTATCGATGTGAAAACGGCCGCATCGCACCCGCGCCAACGCCGACATGACCGCACCCGCGCCCAGCGTTTCGCCGATGTCATGACACAGGGTTCGGATGTACGTCCCCTTACTGCATGAGACCGAGAAACGGACGAACGGCATACGAACATCCTGCAATTCTAATTTGTGAATATAAATCTTGCAAGGATCGCGCTTCACTTCCACGCCCTGACGCGCCAGTTCGTATAATCGCTTGCCTTTATGGTGTTTGGCGGAGATCATGGGCGGGGTCTGCCACAATTCGCCCCTGTACTGGTCGAGCGCCCGGTCGATCTGTTCGCGGGTCATATTTTCAACCGGGCGTTCTTCGATAACTTCGCCGGTGCGGTCCTGGCTGTCGGTAATGACGCCCAGTTCCATCTCGACGTCGTATTCCTTATCCTGGGCGATGAGAAATTGTTGAATTTTTGTGGCTTTTCCCACGCAAATGGGCAGCACGCCGGTCGCCATCGGATCGAGCGTGCCGGTATGCCCCACCTGTTTGATTTTCGCCGCGCGGCGAATGCGGTCGACCACGTCATGCGAAGTCATGCCGCTGGGTTTATTGATGTTGAGTACTCCGTTCATCTCGCTGCTCTTCAACGGTCAGGCCTCGTCTTCTTCGTCTTCTTCCGCCGGGGGGATGTCCAGTCGGTTTATCTGGGTAAAAATCCGCTCGGCGCGATCGAGCGATTCGTCGTACCGGAAATCCAGTTCCGGGATGTGTCTCAGCCGCAGGCGGCCAAACAGCAGCCGCCGGATATAGCCCGCCGCCTTGTTTAACGACTCGAGCGCATGTTCGCGGTCGGTGTTTTTGTGGGTGGCGGTGAACACCAGGGCGTGATGCAGGTCTTTGGACGTGCGTACTTCGGTGATGGTGACGTCTTTCAGCATCTCGTCCTGCATCTCCATCAACAGGATGGAGGCGATCTCTTCGCGTAACTGGCGATTGATCTGGTGTATACGATACGTCTTTTTTTGCGTCATGATGGTTCCACGCCAGGGATGTGGCGGGATTGTTTTCCTTCCAAATCCGAAAATCGGATGCTGTTTTTATCAGTAGAATTCGATCCAGTGGTCGCAGTGGACCACGGCGGGATTCTCTTCGATCAGGTCGAGAATTCGCTGAAAATCGCGTTCGATCAGCCCCGCGTGAGTGGCCACTGCGGCGAATGAAAGCGTACAGCGCCGCCAGCAGTCCTGTTCATCGGTCTCGGCCAGCGAGACGTTGAACCGCCGCCGGACGCGGTCCTTCAAACTGCGCAGCACCTGCCGCTTGTCTTTCAGCGAGCCTGATTCGGGTAATTGGAACGACGTTTCCATCACGCCTACGATCATGCGTCGTCTCCCGGTTTGGCGCCGGGCGTTGAGCGGGTCTTACAGAGTCGGCGCGACTTCTTCGAGCTCGTAACACTCCACAATGTCGCCCACCCGGACGTCATTGTAATTTTCAAATCCCACGCCGCATTCCATGCCGTGTTTGACTTCGCGCGCGTCTTCTTTAAAGCGTTTCAGCGAAGTGAGTTTTCCTTCGTGAACGATGACGGAATCGCGCAGCAGACGGCAGCGGGCGTTGCGCTGCAAGACGCCTTCCTGTACGTAGGAACCCGCGATCGACAGGCCTTTCGACAGGCGGAAGACCTCGCGAATCTCGCCCCGGCCCATGATCTTCTCAACGTACTGTTTGTCGAGCATGCCGGTCATCGCGTTGCGGATATCCTCCACCGCCTCGTAGATGATGCGGTAGGTGCGGATATCGACGTGTTCTTTCTTGGCCAGATCGCGCACGTGAGTATGCGGCTGAACGTTGAAGCCGATGATGATGGCGTTGGAAGCGGACGCGAGCATGACATCCGATTCGGAAATCGCGCCGACGCCGCTGTGGATGATGTCGATACGGACTTTTTCGCTCTCGATCTTGAGCAGGCTGTCGCAGACCGCGCCGACCGAACCCTGCACGTCGCCTTTGACGATCAGCATCAGGTCTTTGATCTCGCCCTTTTCGATCTGTTCATGCAGCGAATCGAGCGTCACTTTGTGCATCTGGCGCAGATCGCGTTCGCGCTGAATCTGCTGAAGCCGCGCGCTGATCTGTTTGGCCTGCGAGTCGTCGGAGACCACGATGAAGGGATCGCCCGCGCTGGGCACTTTTTCGATGCCGAGGATTTCGACCGGCATGGAGGGCCCCGCCGACTCGAGCGCTTCGCCCTTGTCGTTGGTCATCGCGCGCACGCGGCCCGAGTAAACGCCGGAGACGAACGGATCGCCCACGCGCAGCGTGCCCTGCTGAACCAGCACCGTGGCGACCACGCCGCGGCCCTGTTCGAGCCGCCCTTCGATAATGGCGCCGCGCCCGCGGCATTCAGGATCGGCTTTCAGTTCGAGAATGTCGGACTGAAGGATGATCGTTTCAAGCAGGTCGTCGATACCGATGTTCTGCTTGGCCGAGACGGGAACCATGATGGTATCGCCGCCCCAGTCTTCGGCGGTGAGTCCGTGTTGGATCAACTGTTGTTTGACGTTGTCGAGATTGGCGCCGTCGAGGTCGATCTTGTTGATCGCCACAATGATCGGAACGCCCGCCGCTTTGGCGTGGTGAATCGCCTCGACCGTCTGGGGCATGACGCCTTCGGCCGCCGAGACTACCAGTACGACGATGTCGGTCACCATGGCGCCGCGCGCGCGCATTGCGGTAAAAGCCGCGTGGCCCGGCGTATCGAGAAAGACCACCTCGCCCGCCTTGGTCACGACGTGATACGCGCCGATGTGCTGGGTGATGCCGCCCGCTTCCTGCGAGACGACGTCGGTGCTGCGCACCGCGTCGAGCAGTTTGGTCTTGCCGTGGTCGACGTGGCCCATGATGGTGACGACCGGGGGACGCGAGATTTTGCGTTCTTCCTGAATGTCGTCCTGCCACATCTCGCTGAAGATGTCGCTATCGCTCAGATCGACCTGTTCGACCTCGAAGCCGTATTCTTCGGCGATGACCTGAATCGTGTCAGGGTCGAGACGCTGGTTGATGGTCGCCATGACGCCCAGGCCGATCAGTTTTCCGATCAGTTCGTTGGGGTCGACGCCCAGCCCGTTGGCGATATCGGCCAGGGTGGTGGCTTCGTGAACCTTCAGCACGGTGGCGTCGTGCAGCATGCGCTGCTGTTCGGCCTGTTCCTGCTGTTCGCGGCGCTGACGTTTTTCACGCTTCCAGGCGCGTTTGCCGCGGCTTTTTCCGCCGCCGCCACCCGCCTGATCGCGCCGCCGGGGCGTCCCCGGCCGTCGCGGCTGAACCGTGGTTTTGGGTTCTTCCTGTTCGGAGGCGCGCTTCTGTTTCTGCTTGAGTTTCTGTATTTCGCGGCGGATAACCTCATCCTGATCGATGGGTTCCGTCTCGCCTTCTTCCGTGGGCGCCTTCGGAGTTACGGGGGCGGTTTCCTCGACGTCCTGCACTTCCGGCGCTTCGATGATGATCTCCGGCTTGGCGCCGGGCTGAATCTGCGGCTCGAGGGTGATTGTTTTCAACTTTTGCTTCTTCTTGGTTTGTGGAGGTTGAGGTTTCGCCTTCTTTTTATCTTCTTTTTTGGGGGCGGCGGTCCGCGAGGGATGCGCGGGTTGTTGCGCCTGCGTTTCATCGGCGGAAGCGGCTTCGGCCTCTTCTTCTTCCTCTACGCCGGCCGGTTGGGCGCTGGAAGGACCGGCGGGCGCGGTTTCGCCCGTATCGCCGGATTCTGATTCCATTTCCTCTTCGTCGTCGGAGGGTTTCCAGTCTTTAGGACGACGGATTTTAGCGAAACGCTTGTTGTCTTTGGGCGCGGGTTCCTCTTCTTTCGTCGTTTTCCCGAAATGCTGCAACAACATCTCAATCGTGCCCTCATCCAGAGACGAACTGTGGCTCCGATTGGGCATCCCGATCGTGGTGAGATATTCCAGGATGTCTTTGTTGTCGATGCCGAATTTTCGGGCGATCTGATTTATCCTCATAACGACTCCTTCCCCAAGAGGGGGACCTGCGCGAAGCGTTTACACGGCTTCCGTTTTTTCGTTTTCGGGTTCGGCGGGCTCGGCGGGTTCGTCTTCGCCGGCCGTTTCGGGTTGATCGTCTTCGGAAGGTTCATCAACCGCTTCTTCCGTCGATTCAACCGCGCCATCCGCTTCGGCCGCGGCGTCATCGTCATCGGACTGGCTGGAACTCTCTTCGTCCGTCGCGTCTTCTGTTTCCTGCTGTTCGCCGCTGGTTTCAGGGGCGTCTTCTTCGTCTTCTTCCTCGTCCTGCGCGGCTATAACGGGAGCCTTTTCGCCCAGCGACTCCAGCGCTTCGCCGTAAATCGCCTGGGCGGCTTCATCGCCGACGCCTTCGATCTGGGCGAGGCCGTCCGCACCGGCGTGGATTACGTCGCGGCGGCTGATGATTCCACGGGAGAGCAGGGCGTCGACCAGGCGGGCGTCGTTGAGCAGGGTGGGCAATTTGCCCAGTTCCTGCTTGGCTTGCAATTCACGCGCGTTGAGCTGCGACTCGGTGATGATGTCGATCTCGCAGCCGGTCAGTTGGGAGGCGAGTTTGGCGTTGAGGCCGTTTTTGCCGATGGCGAGCGCCAGTTCATCGTCGGCGACGACCAGCAGGGCGCGCCTGGTGAGCTCGTTCAGTTCGACGCTTTCAATATTCGCCGGTTTGAGCGAGTTGGCCACGAAGCGGCGCTTGTCGTCGCTGTACTCAATGATATCGATGCGTTCGCCGCGCAGTTCCTGAACCACCATCTGGACGCGCGAGCCTTTCATGCCGACGCAGGCGCCCACCGGATCGACGTCGCTGTCAGACGACAACACGGCGATCTTCGTCCGCTTGCCCGGTTCGCGGGCGATGAGACGGATCGAGACCACGCCGTCTTTGATTTCGGCGACTTCCTGCTCGAACAGTTTGGCCACCAGTTGAGGCGTGGTGCGCGAGAGAATGATCTGTGCGTCTTTCGACGATTTTTTGATTTCTTTGATGACCGCCTTGAGACGGTCGCCGAAGCGGTAGCGTTCGCCCTGGGGTTGTTCACGCGAGGGGAGGACGGCTTCGGCGTTGCCCAGGTCGACCACCACGTTGCCTTTTTCGTAGCGTTGAACGGTGCCCGCCACCAGGTCGCCCGCGCGGTTTTTATATTTATCGTAGACGATCTCGCGTTCGGCTTCGCGGATGCGCTGGGTAATGACCTGTTTGGCGCTCTGGGCGGCGATGCGGCCGAAATTCTCAGGGGTTACGTCGATCACCAGCATTTCGCCCACGGAAACGTCGCCGACGTATTCGCGCGCTTCCTCCAGCGAGATTTCGGTGTGTTCGTCCTCCACTTCCTCGACGACTTCCATATTGGCGTAGATGCGAAACTCGCCGGTTTCGCGGTCGAATTCAGCCTCTACGACTTCCACGTCGGGCGGAAGCATCTTTTTCGAGGCGGAAATCAACGCCGACTCCAACGCCTCGTGAAGCGTTATGAGTGGAATATTTCGCTCAAGGCTGATACGGCTGAGAATATCCAGCACTTCTTTGGACATGCGCTCGGCTCCAGACGATAAAGAGTGCGCAACGGCTGATCATCCTTCCGTTTTACTCTTGCGAAGTCCCCGTCAAATGAGATCGTGGAACGTGAGGGAGGAATCTCGTTACGCAAAAAAGGCGGGGCGTACCTGCCCCACCTTCGCATGCAGAGTATATCACCTTCGCTCACAGGTTCAAGAGTAAAGTTTCTTACTCTGTCGATGGAATCGGACGCCCGAGACGGCGTTCGATTGCGAATCGACCGTCCCGCATTGATTTTTCACCGGCGACAAGGCGGCTGAAAAACCGAATTATTTCAAAAATCGCGACGCGACATTGATGTATTGCTCCCAATCGTAATCGGTCACGTCGTGTTTTCCAGTGCGAATGTGATAACTTACGCGGCCCTGCACGGGTTGATTGACGTCAGGCATTTCACTGGCGTTGAGACCCTGGCCGGTGAGGAGCCGATACACCGGCGAGGCGTATTTCGCCGAAAGAAACTCGCCGCGCGGGTCGGCCCAGCGGTCGTCCTGTGCGCTGGCGACATAAACCGGGCGCGGCGCGCACAACGCGATCAGCATGTGTTGATCGACCGGCAGAGCGTCTTCATTATTGTTGTACCGGTTAAAATTATCGCAGAACCAGTGCGGGAAGGCGTGATTGATGCGGTTGACCGTTTCGCCGAAGCGCCGCCGCGATAAAGCTGCGCCGCCGCAGCCCGAATCGTTTGAAATCACCATCGCGAAGCGCTCGTCGCTGGCGCCCGCCCACAGCGCGGTTTTGCCCAGCCGCGAATGGCCCATCACCGCCACCCGAGAGCCGTCGATGTCCTGATCGCTCTCCAGATAGTCGAGCGCGCGGCTCAGGCCCCACGCCCAGGCGCCGATCGAACCCCACTGATCGGGACGGGGCTCGTTCTGGCCCGCATCGTAAAACAGCGGGTGGATTCCATTCTGAAATCCGTCGTCGTAGTCGGGATCGATATCGTAATACCAGATCGTCGCCAGGGCGAAACCCGCGTCGAGTATCCGGTCGACCGACCAGCGCGATGACGCCTTGCCGCGTGTTGATTCAGGGTCTGTGTCTTTGTTTTTGTCGTCTTTCCTGAACTCGGTCATCCAGTTGGAACTGATGTGGATGCCGGGATCGGCGTTGATGGTATGGTTGCCTTGAAAATTGGGCATGACAAACGCCGGAACCGGTCCCGAAGCGGCTTTGGGGATGTAGATCAACAGTTCCATGCGTGGCTGATGCGGTTCGGCCTTGGGATAAAACGCGACCTGCCTGCGGATCGCCTTACCGCCCAGCGCCTCGCCTTCATCGAAGACCTCGAAGGTTAACTCCACTTTTTTGTCAGGCGTTTTGCCGTAAACCTGGGAGGCGAACAGGGCGTAAATCTCAGGACGCCGCTTGTTGGTCCAGATGCCGGCGTTATCGACTTTTGTTCCGTCCTGACAGAACAGCGGATCGGGCAGCGTGAACGACGGGACTTTCGACTCGTCGTAGTTGGCTTCTTCCTGCGAGTGTACGTTCATGGCGATCAGACAGGCTCCCGCGAGTAATAGAGTCATCCATCCCGATTGAATGCGATTCATCATGATTCTCCCCACGTGCGGATTCATAAGGACTTCGGCTCCATCCTACCACTGATGCGCGGCGTCTGGAAAGACGTTTCGTCACGGCGGCGTCATGGTATGATAGTCGCCAATGACCAGACATGAACTTTTGAAATTGTTGATTCCGGGAGAACGCGATGAACCTTAAAGCCGCCAGCCTGTTCGTATCGATCATGACGATCGCCGCGGTGACGACCTCGTGCGGGGGTGGAGACGGCGCCGCCGGCCCCAAGGTCTTCAGCCTGCCGCACGTGCTCAACACCGAACACCCCGTTCACAAGGCGCTGGTGCGCTTCGCCGAAGAGGTGGAAAAGCGCAGCAACGGCGCGATGATAATCAAGATTCAACCCGGCGGCACGCTGGGCAACGAGCAGGAACTCTGCGATAACGTCAGCAACGACGCCGACGCCTTCACCAAGATTTCGTCGACGATTCTCGAAACCAAGGCCGAACTCGCCAAAGTGTACTCGCTTCCGTACCTGTTCCGCGATGAGGAACACATGTGGAAGGTGCTCGACGGCGCCATCGGCACGGAACTGCTCGATGTGGCGCTCGATCAGAACCTGAAGGGAATCTGCTATTTCGACGCCGGGTTCCGCTCGTTTTACGCGAAGAAGCCCATCCATTCGCCCGACGACCTGAAGGGCATGAAGATCCGCGTACAGAAAAGCGTGATGATGCAGAAACTGGTGGAGACGCTGGGGGCCTCGCCGCAGCAGATCGCTTTCTCAGAACTCTATACCGCGATCGACACCGGGGTGGTGCAGGGCGCCGAGAACAACGTGCCCAGTTATTACACCACCAAGCACTACAAGATCGCCCCGTATTACGTGTTCGACGAGCACGTCGCCATCCCCGACATTCTGCTGATGAGCGCCCGCCGCTGGAACGCGCTGACGCCGGACGAGCAGAAGATCATCATGGATTCAGCGCAGGCCGCGAAAGAATTTCAGAAAGAATTATGGAAAAGCGAAAGCGCTCGCCAGATCGAGGCGATGCAGGCAGAGGGCGTAACCTTCATCCATCTCGATTCGAAGGAGGCGTTCGTCGAGGCTACCCGGCCCATCTATGACGAATTCGCGGGAACCCCGGTGATGGAGTACGTCGAGCGCATTCGCGCCGTGGAGTAGCGAAAGGGAAAACCCGAGATGAAAACCGGGCGTTACGCTTGGGATTATTTACTTGCAAGGCTGTAAATTTTGTGATATCTTTTCTTATCGGAAGGGCCGAAAAGAGGCGGAACCGGCCCTGCGCCGAAATTGCGGTGAAGGACGATATTCAACCATGAACATCAGCCCGATTCTTAGTGCGATTGGCGGCGTTTCAGTCGCCCTGCTGATTTTCGCTTTGTATCTGAACAGCCAGCATGAGACGCTCGAACAAAACAAATCGATCCTGTTGTGCCTACTCTTGATCCCATGTTTCAAACTTCTGGAAGCCGCGAAAGTTTACTTTTTTGGCGAAGACCTGATCCCGTTTTCACTGAACGCCTCTCTGTTGATCGCCGTCGCCGCGCTGACCGCGCTGGGGTTCATTTTGTTTCGGATTCTGGATCGCTATCAGACTCGCCTGTTCGGTGATTGGTTCAACGCCTTGCCGGAAGACGTGCGAAAAGAGCGCCTGGCGTTTATCGCCATCATTCTGTGCTGGCTGACGGCGGGGCTGGCGATCGATCTCCCCTCCAGCGTGAAGTGGCTGGCCGTCTTCGTCATGGCGGCTTACCTGTTTTTTTTCGAACGCTTTTTCAGGCGGCTTCGTGAAACGCACCAGCTGTAAGGGAAGCATCACCCTGATTTCCCGTGTCGCCTCCGCCTAGAACCCGCCCGATTTTTTCCTCAATATAGGCGCCTATACTCAAAGTGTTATCGCACTGTCTGGGGAGAGTTGCGTTGGACCGCGTCATCGAATGGATCGATAAAACCCTGTCCGCCGTGTTGATCGGGCTGGTCGCGCTGATGGCGATCAGCATCACCGCCGAAATCGTGTTGAACGCGATGATTCAGCCCGCCGCCAGCGCCTTGCTCGCCCGCGCCGACGCCTCCGGCGTTGCGCCCGACGCGCCATATCGGGAAGCCCTTCGCGGCGTGATGGCCTTCGTGGCCAACGCCTCCGCGCCGGTCAACACCGCCTCGCAGACTCTGCTGGTGTGGGTGGGGATTCTGGGCGGTGCGCTCGCGTATCGCCAGCGCGCTCATCTCGGCGTCGACGCGCTGGCGAGGCTGTATCCGCCGCGCATACGGCTGTGGCTCGACTACCTCTCGACCGCCGTGACGGCGGCGTTTTCGCTGGCCGTGCTGGTGATCGGCGGGTGGATGGTCTGCGCGCGGGCGTTCGAATCCGGCTCGCGCATGCCCGGCATGGAGAGTTTTAACCGGGGCTGGTTTTACCTGGTGCTGCCGATTTCCGGCGCGCTGATGCTGGTTTATTGCGTTCATCACTGGCTGCATCCCCAGGCGGCGGGCGGCGACGACGAGCGGGGTGGCGCATGACGCCCGAACTGCTCGCCATCATCGTGTTGATCGGGGCGTTCGTCATTCTGATCGCGAATAACGTCCCGATCGCGTTTTCCATCGGCGCGTCGACGGTGTTGTCGTATCTGTGCCTGTGGCCCGGCCGGCCTCTGCTGGTGTTCATGCAGGTGGCGAAGGATATGTGGCACGGCGTCGATTCATACGCGCTGCTGGCGATTCCCATGTTCATTTTGTCGGGGCTGTTGATGGGGTCGGGGGGCATCGCGCGGCGTCTGGTCGAGTTCGCCGACGTGTTGTTCGGGCCGTTGAGGGGCGGGTTGTGTTTCGCCAACGTGTGCGCGTGTATGCTTTTCGGCGCGATTTCGGGGTCGGCGACGGCGGCGGCGAGTTCGATCGGCGCGTTCATGATTCCCGAGATGCGCCGCGCCGGCTACAATCGTGAATTCAGCACCGCGCTGACCCTGTCGGCGGCCACGCTGGGGCTGGTGATTCCACCATCGAACGTGATGATCGTGTACGCCGTAGCCTGGGGCGACGCGGGCGGACGCTCGGTCGACGTGGGAGCGCTGTTCATGGGCGGGTTCATACCGGGCGTCATCATCGCGGCGGGTCTGATGGCGGTTGCGGCGGTTCACGCCGTGCGCGCCGGCGTCGCGCCCACCGGGACGCTGCCCTGGCGCGAAGGGCTGACCCGGTTTCGCCGCGCGGCGCTCAGCCTTCTTTTGATGGTGATCGTTCTCGGCGGCATCATGGGCGGGTTTTTCACCGCCACGCAGGCCAGCGCCGCCGCTGTGGTCTATTCGTTTATTCTCGCCGTGTTCGTGTATAAAAAAGTCGCCTGGCGCGATCTGCCCGGCATTCTCAAAACCACCGCCGTCACCACCGCGTTCATCTTCATGCTGATCGCCTCCAGCAAGGCGATGGGCAACCTGATGGTGCGGCTCGATCTGCCCCAGACGGTCAGCGCCGCGCTGATCGGCCTGACCGATAACCGGTATATTCTATTGCTCGTCATTAACCTGATTCTGCTGTTCGTCGGGGCCTTCATGGACATGACGCCGGCGGTGTTGATCTTCACGCCGATCTTCAGTTCGGTCGCGGTGGGCGTTCTTCACATGCACCCCATCCATTTCGGCCTGATCATGATCGTCAATCTCTGTATCGGCCTGTGTACGCCGCCTGTCGGGACGGTGCTGTTCGTGGGCTGCGGCGTGGGTGGAACCACCATCACCCGGCTGATTAGGCCCATGCTGCCGTTTTACGCCTCGATGGTGGCGACGCTGTTTATCATCACCTATCTGCCTGAAGACGTGATCCTCTGGCTTCCCCGCCTGATTTCACCGAATGTGTAGAAGATTCAAGTGATTTCCACAAAAAATCGAATAAAATCGTCACCAGGTTCTCTCCATTCACCACTTGTGTATGACGCGGCCGTGACGCGATCCGTCGCGCGGGCCGCGAACGACGCACCCCGGAGACACGCCCATGGAAGAGACGCTGGTGAACGACGCCGTTTATATCGAACGCTGCCTGCGCGGAGACCGCGAAGGTTTCAGTGAAATCATCCGCCGCTATCAGTCGCTGGTCTGCGCGGTGACCTATAACGTCACCGGCAGCGTCGACGCGAGCGAAGAACTCGCGCAGGAGACCTTCGTCGCCGCCTGGAATAACCTGGCGCGCATTCATGACCCCGCCAAACTCCGCCCCTGGCTGTGCGGCATCGCTCGCAACCTGTGCAACGACTGGTTGCGCAAACGGCGCCGCCAGTCTGAAGCGCTGAAGTCGATCCCGCCTGGCGAAAGTCCGGCCGCGGCTTCGCCCGCCGCGCTATCCACGCCATTTGAGCGCGCCCTCAACCGCGAGGAGGAATCGCTGTTGTGGAAAGCGATCGAAGACATTCCGCCCCTGTACCGCGAGCCGCTGATTCTCTTTTACCGGGATCAGCAATCGGTGGAAGCGGTGGCGGAGGCGTTGGAACTCACCCCCGATGCGGTCAAACAGCGTCTGCATCGCGGCCGCGCCATGCTCAAGGCGCAGGTGGCGGCGTTTGTCGAAGAGACGCTGTCCAGATCGGGGCCGGGAGGCTTTTTCGCCGGGGCGGTGCTGGCCGCGTTACCCGCCGCCATCCCTCAAACCGCCGCCGCCGGGCTCGCCGCCGCATCCGCCAAAGGGTCGAGCGGGGCCAAACTGGCGGCCGCGTTCGCCGTCAGCGGCGCCATGCTGGGCGTTATTCTGGGGAGCCTCGGCCTCGCGGGGGGCTTTCTGATCGGCTACCAGAGCCTTAAACATCCCGATGAAAAACGGATGTATCTACGGCATGTCGCGGGCTATACCGCCTACATTTTCGCTTTCTGGGCGTTGCTGTTCGCCTTCGCGGGGCGGCTGCGTCCGTGGCTGGAATCGATCGCGCCGGAAAACGCCGGGCAACTGATGGTGCTGGCGATTACGGCGAACACGATGGTGTTTACGACGGGGCTTATGCTGCTGATCGTGCGCGGCAACGCCCGGCTGGTTGCGCTGCAGAAGGAACTGGGGACCTGGCGCGACCCGGCCGAGGCGCAACGCGACGCGCTGCTTGAGCCCTGGCCCGCGGCGAAAACGTGGGGCGTCTACCTCGGTTCGGCGCTGGCCACGGTCAGCTGGATTCTCCCCACCGCGGCGATCGCGCACGACGCGCTCACGCTGGTGTGGGTTGTTCCCGGAGCGCTCGCCATCGGCGGGGCGGCGGCGTGGATCAAGACGCGGCGCACGGATCGTTCGCTCAAACCGCTTTTCTGGATGTTCGCCGCGCTGGGAGCGCTCAACCTGCTCGCGGTGAACCTGCGCTGGAGCGTGTGGCAGGCCCCTGTGTTTGAAGACATCCCGCTATGGGCGATGGACCTGTTGATCGTAATGGCGGTGCTTTTCGCGGGGTGGGCGCTTTATGATACGCGGGCGAAAATCGAAAAACTGTTAAAAGAAAACCGCTGACATCTGCTGTTTAGTATGGTAGAGCTGAGTCTAAATGCTCTCTTTCGTGCTGAATGAACCAATACCGGTGCAGCATGGGAGAGAGCATTTTATTGTGGTTATGGTCTTATGTTTGATGAAGAATAGCCGTTCTCTACGCTGTTTCCATCGTTTTTAAGAACGAAACTTAATATGAATTATCAGCAAAATAATAAACGTTTATTTTTATAAATCATAAGAAAGTGTGATAACGTATCCGTTCAACCAGTTAATTGATTGCTTTTTCCTTCCAAGTGACGATCGGGATGTGTATTTGCTTTTGAGTTGATTTTATTTGAGTGTAGAGATTTGCGTCTGTTCTAACTGGCTTCCACTCCTTCGCTTACAGACAATTCTACCATCAGGTTCCAGCAAGAGATTCATGCATCGAAGACTTCGTTCTTTGTTAGGGGGAGGTTTATGCAAAGTTAGTTGTTTGTTATGGGTAAAAACTAACTTGTAAAATTTCCTTTTGCTCATTATGGTTATGCGATTTATCACCTCTGAAGGCTCTGGTCTTTAGAGAATTTCCAAATTGGAGGCAGTCTATGTATAAGAGATTATCTAAAGTTGCAAGCGCTGCGGCGATTTTCGCTCTCAGCGCGACCGTTGGCGTTCACGGCGCCACCTTCTTCTCAGAAGATTTTAACACCGGCGGCACGGCGGGCGCGGAATCACGGGGCTGGAGCTTCACCCTCAATGAGTTCGTAACCGAAACCGGCGTTGACTGGGGCGTGGCCGATCCGGCGACCGACAGTTTTCCCTCGGGCGGCGCTCCGGGCGGCAGCACGGGCAACAAGTATCCTCCCAAAGCCGATGGTACGCCCAACACGACGCCGTACCTGCTGACCGACTCAGACCACGCGGGCGGTTCGGATGATATCGGGTCCGGCGCGGAAGTGTGGGCGCAGTCACCGAGCTTCAGCACGGTGGGCGCGGCGGGCACGGTCTGGTTTCACGCGGATATCGAGTTGGATGCGAATAACAACGGCGAGTGTCTTGCTCCTCTCGAAGTCTCCACCGATGGCGGCGCGACGTGGGAAATGGCTTTCGTCATGGTTGAGCCTCAACGCGTTCAGAAAGCTTTCGCCACCCCGACCGATGTGAACGGCAACCCGACCGGTTCCGCTCTCACTAACGGCTGGCCTTCCATTGGTCCCGATCCGGCGAATCCCGGCTGGAAGAAAACCTGGGCTGGTCTTCATGGCCGCTGGCACCTGCCCCTGCCCGACAGCGTGAAGGGTAAACAGAACGTCATGTTCCGCTTTGGCTGGCATGAATCGGCTGACGCCTGGTGGATCGCTATGGATAACGTTGTCGTTGACGACGTCCCTCCGCCCATGGGTACGACGGAAGTCTTGAAAGAAGACTTCACCAATGGCATTCCCTCGACCTGGGGCAATGCGAACCTGTTCACCCTTTCCGATCTGGATATCAACTCATTGTTTGACCTGGGCCCGATCAAATGGGATACGCAGGCGATTCGCGACACCTTTGATCCTGATTTCCCCTTCAAATTAGTCAGCAACACGCCGATCGACGTGGACATTCTCGCCACCGCTGAACTGCTTGGCATCCCGGTTCCGCTTGATCTTGATAACCCCGATCAGAACATCAACCCCAACGGCATCACTGACGGCCGCTGGTTGCTCATGCTGGCTGGTCAGGGCTACGCGCTGTTCCAGGAACCTCCGTTCGGTTTTCCGGCAGACAGCCAGAAAGAAACGGCGGCTCTCGATACGCCTAAACTGGATCTGAGCTCGGCTTCGAAGGTTTATCTCGACTTCGATTCGGAACTGCTGGTTGGCGCGGGCGGCAACTCGTACAAGGTTCAGGTCAGCGTTGGCGGCGGCGATTTCACCACCATCTATGACTACAACCTCGCTTTGATGGACTATGATGAAGCGGCTTATTTCGATCATCATTATCTCGAAGTGCCGGCGGCGGCGGGCAAGAGCAACGTCGTGTTCCGCTTCCTCGCTTCGGCCAGCGATCCGACGAACGCCGACACGCCTGACTTCCCGAACGGCAACGGCAATATGTCTGGTTTCTGGGCGGTTGACAACGTGCGCGTAACCACCAGCGCGGGCGGCACGAACGTCTCCGGCTGGGCGTTGTACTAAGCGAACCGTCTGACTGGAATGGTTTGATTCACATACAAAGCAGCCCCAGCCGCGCTGCCACGCGACGGGGGCTTGAGTCATCACAACGCATGTGAATCGGTACAAAATACGATATCATAAATTTGGGGGGACGCCCACTCGGGCGTCCCCCGTTTGTTTTGGGGTACGATTCCGAACCGGATTCAATTTGCTTCGATGAATTTGGAGCCGGGCGCGTTGCAGATGGGGCAGCGTTCGGGAACCTGACCGATCTCGAGGTTTCCGCAGACGGGGCAGATGTAGATGACGGCGTTTTCCAGATCGGCGCCCGCCTGAACCGCTTCCAGCGCCTGTTTATAGAGGTTGTGATGAACCTCTTCCGCCGCCAGCGTATTTTTAAACGAGGCTTCGGCACGCTTGTTGGCTTCGGATTGCGCGGTTTTCAGAAAACCGGGGTACATTTCCTGATATTCGTAGCGTTCGCCCTCTACCGCTTCTTTCAGGTTTTCCGCAGTGGTTTTCACGCCGTCGAGCGCACGCAGATGAGCGAGCGCGTGGATGGTTTCCGCTTCGGCGGCGGCGCGAAACAGTCTGGCGACCTGGGGGAATCCATCGGCGTCGGCTTTTTGAGCGAAGGCGAGGTAGCGTCGGTTGGCCTGACTTTCACCAGCGAAGGCTTCTTGCAGATCGTGTTGAGTGCTCATGGTTGGGTTCCTTTCACGGATGCGTCTGTACGAAGATGACTTTCGGAATTATTCTTATTTATTGGACGCGAGCATGTGAAAGTCAAGCCGCCAGAGTGATTTCGTAAAGATTTTCGGCTGATATTGTAAATAAGTGCATTACGGATACACTGATTGTTGCCTGCAAGGCGGTTGAACGGCTCATTTTGAAACGTTTGCCCTGATTTGATTCCAATTGGCAGGTTCAGGATGGCCAGCGTGAAGCAGATGAATCGGAAAGAGATTGACGAGCGCGTCAAGACGTTTACAGACCTTTGCCGCACTCAAGGGTTAAAGGTAACCCATCAGCGCCTTGAAATTTATCAGGCGTTGCTTGAAACCATAGGACACCCCGCGGCGGAGGATGTGTATCATCTGATCCGCCATAAACTGCCCACCGTTTCAATCGATACGGTCTATCGTACGCTGGCGCTGTTTGAAGAACACGGACTCATCTCCCGGGTGCAATGTCTCTCTGACAAGGGCCGGTTCGATTCAAACGTGGAGCCGCACCATCATTTCATCTGCGTCGAGTGCAAAGCGATCTACGATTTTTACTGGCCCGAGTTCGATCGGCTTCTCCCGCCTGATTCCATTGGCGCGTTGGGTGAAGTTCGCGTCGAAAGAGCCGAACTGCGCGGCGTCTGCAAACACTGCCTCAAGGCCCGGACCTCTTCCGTGCAATAAAACCGGCTGAACCGGGATTCACGCTTTCTCATTCAACCGCGCGCCGGGACGCGCTCAAATTCCATCGAATTTCGACGACAAAAAAACCGGAGGCGGAACGTTCCACCTCCGGTTCGTTTTTGCGTATGGCCGGGCGGGTTTTATTCCGTCTCGATTTTGAATGACGCCTTCAGTTTTTCCCAATGGATGTACGCCGAGGCGGATTTCATCGTCAGGTCGCCGAAACCGTAAACCAGCCATTCTTTCATCGGCGCTTCCTGGGGTTTGACCTTGACGCGCAAGGCGTCGTCTTTGGCGTCGTAATTAAAACTGCCCCACGTTTTTTCAACCTTGCTGAAGATCAGCGTCCATTCGTCTTCGCCCACGTCGATGTAAAACGTGTAGTTACCAGCCGGCAGCGGCTTGCCTTCGATCTTGACGTCTTTGTTGATCGAGAAGGTGGTGGCGTCGTTCGCGCCCGCGCGCCAGGGTTTTTCGGAATGGTAAGGAACCAGTTCCCCCCAGATTTGACGGCCTTTCACGCCGGGACGGTGATAGGTGATCTTCACATCGGTGGTCCCGATACGCTGTAACACTTCGGCGTAGGGGCTCGCTTGGGGTTTGATGTCCTGCGCCTGCGCGCCCATGGTCAGAGCGCCCATCGCCAGGCCGAGTACCGCGGTAAACAGACTTCGTCGTTTCATACGTTCCTCTCCTTATCAGTTCATCGGTTTCTGTAGCGGGTCATGGATGGAAAGCATGATGAAGGGACGCATATCATATTCGATACGCCCCCATGCGGGCAAGTCAGATTCAGGTTGAGGGTTATTGGCCGCAACGAAAAACGCCTTATTCCCTCATAGTCGGAAATAAGGCGTTCTTTGTTCCGATTAACGGAAATCGGTCTATTTGAAAAGCATCCGCGACGTCAGGTACAGATCGTTTTTCCACACCGGCCAGGTGTGAGCGCCGGAGTCGATATGCCAGATATGTTTGACGCCGTGTTCGTCGAGATATTCATGCACCTTCTGGCTGATGTTGAGCAGGCCGTCTTTGTCGCCGCATGAAATCCAGAGGAGTTTTAGCTGTTTCGCGGCCTGTTCTGGATCGGGGACGAGCTCTTCGGCCGGTTTGGTGTTGGGCGCCGCTGAAAACGCGCAGACCCAGGCGAACACGTCGAGATGGCCCAGCCCGAAGTTGAGCGTTTGTCCGCCGCCCATCGAGAGTCCGGCGATGGCGCGGTGTTCACGATCGGCTTTGACCGGATAATGGGACTCGACGTAGGGAATCACGTCGTTCAGCAGGTCCTGTTCGAACGCCGCGAACGCGGGGAACTGCTCGCCCCACGGGGTCTGGACGGTAGCGGTTTTGGAGGCGCGTCCGTTGGGCATGACGACAATCATCGGCGTCAGTTTTCCATCGGCGAGCAGGTTGTCGAGAATGACGCCCGCATTGCCTTTCTTGCTCCAGTCGACTTCCACGTCGCCGATTCCGTGCAACAGGTAGAGCACGGGGTAGGTTTTCGACTTGTCGTAACCCGGCGGCGTGTAGATCACCATCTTGCGTGCGATGCCGATTGATTTTGAATCGTATTCGACTGTTTCCAGCTGACCGTGGGGAACGCCTTCACGCTCTTTGTCGAATCCGTCGGGCGCGGCGGCGAGTCCAGACGGGCTGGCTGATTCCGCGTTGGGGGCTTCCGCTCCCGATTTGACCGCGACCAGTTCTTCGGTGGCGAAGTCGCCGACCTTGCGCGTCAGGTGGATGCCGTCGTCCTGTATAGTTCCCGAATAATCGATACGGATCGAGTTGCCCTGGAAATCGAACGTTTCATAAAACGAGATCGCGTCGCCTTCCAGTTTGACGTCTTTGAGTTCCACGTCGCGCTGCTGGCCGCCCAGTTCGGCGACCGCCGTTCCGCTGAGGGCGCCGCCATCGCTCTTGAAGGTGAATTGGTATTTCTGTACGCCGATCTGAGTGTCGAATTCAGCGTTCCAGGTTCCGGCGATATCCGCCGCCGCCGCGCCGAGCGCCGCCAGCGTGAGTATGACGAGGGTGAGTGTGGCCGTCTGTCGTTTCATGAATGTCTCCTTATCTCTTACCGGGTTGAGTGGATGCTTTATTGAAACAGGCGCGGCGCGAATCCGTTCAGATAATTACGCCAGTTGATCCAGGTGTGGCCGCCGTCGGATTCGTCGTATTCGACGTCAAAGCCGTGTTTTTTGAACATCTCGACTGTGGCGCGCGAGGTTTCAAGCAGAAAGTCATCCTTGCCGGTTCCGAACCAGAAGAGTTTGAGGCCCTTTTTCAACTTGGGGTTATCGAGCACGTCGAGGTGCTGTTCTTCCCAGGTGGGGTTGTTGTCGTCCTGATTGCGGTTGATGCCGAACACGCCCGAACTGAACACGCCGATGTAGGCGAACTGGTCGAGATGGGGGATGCCGATGTTGATCGTCTGGCCGCCGCCCATGGAAAGACCCGCGATGGCGCGATGGGCGCGGTTGGCGATGACGCGGTAGTGCGACTCGACGTAAGGCAGGATATCCTGATTAAAGTCCTCCACGAATTCATCTCGCGGTGGGCGCATGTTTCGCGGAAGAAATGGCCCGGTGTGTCCGGCGGGCATGACGACGATCATCGGCTTCGCTTTTTTCGCGGCGATCAGATTGTCGAGAATGAATCCGGCCCGGCCTACCGTCGACCATGAATCGTCTGAATCGGAGGCGCCGTGCAGCAGGTAAAACACGGGATATTTATCTTTTCCAATTTCATAACCCGGCGGGGTGTAGACGTGCATGCGGCGTTCGCGGCCCAGCGAGCTTGAGTGGTACGTGATCTCAGCCAGCGCGCCGTGCGGGACGTCGTTGGCGTCCATAAAGTCAGACCCCGGCACGTATACCAGGCTCCAGACGTTATCGTTGGACTGGCTGACCGACGGGCTGCGCGGATCGACGACGGAGACGCCGTCGATGTTGAACGTGTAGCGGTAGGCGCCTGGGTCGATCGGCCCCAGCGTGACCGACCAGACGCCGTCGCCATCTTTGGTCATGGCGGCGCCCGGCCCATTGCCGGGGATGTCGCTTCCGATCAGTTTGATCTCTTCGGCTTTGGGCGCGAGCACGCGGAACGTCACATGGCGATCGGCGGAGATCTCAGGAGAGACGACGCGAGGGCCTTGTTGCTGGGCGAAAGCGGGAATCGCCAGCGTCAGCGCGGCCGCCAGCATGAAAACGCGAGAAGTCCAATTCAATAATCGGTTTTGCATCATTCAATCCTCCCAGGTGGATTCGCCGCCGGCGTTGCGTTTTGAACCGGGTTCCGGCGGCTGGTATAGCAAGGCCCGTCTCCGGATGAGAGACGGGCTGAGCATTTACAGTAATAGGCGGCGTCAGCCTCGCGCGTCTCCGAGACTATCCGCGATTCGTTTAAACACGTTGGTCAGTTGCATGCGTTCGGTTGAATCGAAGCGGCGTTCGAGTTCGTCGCGGATCGGCTGGCTGAGTTCCCACAGTTCGCGTTGAGTGTGACGGCCCGCCTCGGTCAGTTTAACGATACGTGCGCGTCCGTCGCTGGGGTGAGGTTCGCGCGCGATCAGGCCGCGCGACTCAAGCCGGGAGAGCATGGCGCTGACGGTGTTGGCGTCGGAAGAGGCTTTGTCTCCCAGCTCTTTCTGGGTCATGGCGCCGAGTTCAGACAGGATGGTCAGCAGGGTAAACGAATCGGCTGACAGGCCGGACGGATGCAACGCGGCGTTGGTGGCGCGATGAAGAGCCAGGTAGGCTCGGCGCAGGCTCATGGCCAGCTCGTGGCCATCGCTTTCGCCGAAGATCGCCTTCGCGGCGGCGAGTACGTCGCCCCTGTCGTCGGTCATGAATCCGGCTCCCCCTCGCCGCGCGTGGCGGCATGATCCGCACTTGGTACGTACGCGTAACAAGTAGCACGATCTCCCGGCCCGTGTCAATCAAAATCGGCGAGGCGGGGATATAATAATAACCGACTCGACAACAGATGAATAGTCGGAATTCAGGAGGTAGGAGGTTATTATGGAAAATTGGCTGGACTTAGAAACTCGATTCAAACGGATTGCTGATAGCCTGAAATTCGCCCGTTTGGACGAACAAACTGGGGCAGCGGGCGAATATTGGCGATTGGCAGCATGTCCAAGCAAAGAGGTGAAGATGGAATTTGAAAGTTTATCAAATTTGGCTGGGCAACTTCTTAATAAAGCAATATCAAACCAAGAGGATTCTTATTCAAATTTAAATCATCCCGATCCTGTAATTTGTTGGTATCGTGCATTGAAACAATACTCAGGGAGTTATGAATTTGGTATCATGAGCCAACAAATAAATGAATCCGGCGAAGGTGGTGGATGGATCTATAGTGGCACTATCTATAATCCAGGAAGTGTTGCTGCAAATGTATGCTTGTATTGTCACGGGAAAATGGCTGTTCAACAAAGTCTGTGGATGAAAATGCATGATGATTATATTAAGCCAATTGTAATTGGGCTGATCCTTGCGCTGGCGGGAACGTTAATCGCATCGTTTTTTTGAGTGATAAAGAAATTTCAGTAGTATGAACTGACGGACGAGATGGCACAGTAAAATTCCATCTTGACAGCCTGTATCCTGCGAGATACAATGAGATGAAATGGCGACTATGTATGAAATCGAACTATACGAGACAGCAAAGGAGAATCTCCATTTAGCGATTGGTTGTTGGGGCTTAAAGATAAGGTCGCCCAAATCAAAATTCATGCGCGGATCGACCGGGCTTCTCTCGGGAACTTTGGCGACTGGAAAGAAGTGAAGGGAACCAAAAGACTTTATGAAATGCGTGAGCATTACGGCCCTGGATATCGAATCTTTTATACAATCGTGAATAATAAACAGGTTTTGTTACTAGCTGGTTCAACAAAAAAAGATCAGAGTAGAGTGGTTCAAACAGCGATCGAATACCTTGCCGATTATGAAAGCGCGGGAGGCCATGACTAGAAAAGCGAGCAGGCCATTTAAGGAAATCGGTTTGGAACTGTTAAAAGACCCGGAACGAGCGGCGTTGTATCTTGAAGAATGCCTCGCCGATGGCGATATGGAACTTTTTAAACTGGCTTTGAAAAACGTCGCCGATGCGCGTCTGGGTGGTATGTCAGCCCTCGCCGAAAAAACCAATCTGGGCCGTGAAAGCCTGTATAAATCTCTCTCGAAAGCAGGGAACCCGAAACTCGAAACGCTGGAAAAAATCCTGAGCGCGATTGGGTTGCGCTTTTCAATCGTTCCAGAAACAGGCCCGCGCGGAGACGAGATTCTGTAGTATAAAAAGATTATAAATAGAGTTAGAATCGATATGCCATTCAGGAGCGGCATGCGTATTCTCTATTGCAGGGCGGAGTCTGACGATGAATAAGATAACGGAAATCGAAAAAGCCGTAGATGAACTTTCAGAGAGTGAGTATCGGGAATTCCGCCAACGGTTTCTTGAAAAAGATTGGGAAATGTGGGATGAGCAAATCGAGGCGGATTCGAAGACAGGGAAACTCGACTTTCTGATTCAGGAAGCTCTCGACGCGAAAGCGCGCGATGAATTGCGGAATCTCTGATGCACCATACGACGAATTCATTCTGGCGTCGATACAACTCTCTCCCCGAAGAAATTCGCAATCGAACAGACAAGCGTTTCGCTCTGCTACGGGAAAATCCACGTCATCCCTCACTGCATTTCAAGAAAGTGGGGAATTTCTGGTCTGTGAGAATCGATCTCAATCACCAAGCGTTAGCTGTGCCTGATGGTAAAGATTTTATCTGGGTCTGGATTGGATCGCATGATGAATACGAGAAGATGATTGGAAAAGGGTAGTTTGTATGGTTTTGAATAATCGCATTCTGATACTCTATCTAAGAGATTATTCCATCGCATCGTATTTGGAATTTGCATCCATATACTGATTTAAATTTTCATGCTGGGAGAGAATCGCCGTGATGAAAAAATCCGTCTGTTCAGCCATATTGATCGCGCTTTTTGCGGCGCAGGCTTTTGCGCAATGGTCGCCCGAAGAACGGGAACGAATCAATAAACTCAACCTGGAAGATCATCGCCTGATGATGAAGATGCTGGGGATCGAGTCGCTTCGCCCGGGGCCGTCCGGCGATCCCAAGGCGCCCAACGCCGCCAACAGCGACGAATCCAAAGCGACTCCCTATACGTCGTTACCCGATCCTCTGATATTCAATAACGGCGCCCCGGTCAAAACCCCCGGCCAATGGCAACAACGCAAGGCCGAGCTGTTTGAGGATTTCGACCGGGAGATTTACGGGCGCGTTCCTGAAAAGACGCCCGCCGTCACGTGGGAGGTTGTTGGCGTGACAGAATCGGTGGACGGCGATATACCCATCACAACGAAACAACTTGCCGGTCACGTGGATAATTCCGCTTACCCGGCGATCAGCGTCGACATCCAGATGACGCTGACGACGCCTCGCGAGATCGATCAGCCAGCGCCGGTGGTGGTTGAATTCGGCTGGAACTTTCCGGCGGGATTTTTCCGCCGCCAGCAGCAGGGGCCGACGTGGCAGCAACAGGTTCTGGCGAAAGGCTGGGCTTACGCGATTCTTACGCCCACCAGCATCCAGGCGGATAACGGCGCCGGTCTGCGTGAGGGGATCATCGGTCTGGTCAACAAGGGCCAGCCGCGAAAACTCGACGACTGGGGAGCGTTGCGCGCCTGGGCGTGGGGCGCGAGCCGGGCGATGGATTACTTTGAAACCAATGCGGATATCGATGAGACGCGCGTAGCGATCGAAGGGCTGTCGCGATACGGCAAGGCGGCGCTGGTGGCGCTGGCGTATGAACCGCGTATCGCGATCGGACTGATCGGCTCGTCCGGAGCGGGCGGTGCCAAGATTCTGCGCCGGGTATTCGGCGAACAGGTGGAGAACCTGGCTTCGTCCGGCGAGTATCACTGGTTTGCGCCGAACTTCATCAAATACGCGGGGCCGTTGACGCCGCTCGACCTGCCGGTCGACGCTCACGAGCTGATCGCACTGTGCGCGCCAAGACCGGTTTTTATCAGCGCGGGTTCGCCCGAGGTCGAAGGGAACTGGATCGACGCGCGAGGGATGTTTGAAGCGGCGGTTCACGCCGGGCCGGTGTATGAGTTGATGGGTAAGAAGGGGTTAGGCGTAACGGAACTTCCGCCACGCGAATCGGCGCTGGTGAGTGGCGAGATCGCATTTCGCCAGCATGAGGGCGGGCATACGGTTGGGCCCAACTGGCCCGCGTTTCTGGATTACGCGGAGCGGTATTTTTCAAAATAGTCCGCGTGTATTTTTATCGGGTAATATTGAACGCCTGTATGCCGTCAGAATATCGATGTATGTGTTGGAAACGTTTGAGTGGATAATTGAGGAGAAGGGGAGAAGTGGGCCATATAGGAATCGAACCTATAACCTGCCGATTAAGAGTCGGATGCTCTACCAGTTGAGCTAATGGCCCGCTCGAAACGTTCAGAATGATATTCTATTGCGGCGGCCAGTCAAGTGCCGCGCCTAAGTCGCTGTAAATCAGTTTGTTGCATATGCTTCTGCGCCGCTTGTGCATGCTGAGCCTTCATTGCGGCTCAGCGCCGCGTTTGTTTTCAGGCGGCGGCATCCAGCGTGGATTATCGCGATCATTTCTCTTTTCCTCCTTTATTTCTACAGCGATATCCATTCAGAGATTCGGGCCGATCGTTTCAATGAACAATTTTGTGCTGGAGTAATATAGTTCTTCTGGATTATTGATGTTTTTTTGTTCTTATGATTTGTGTGATTTTGTTGCGCTTTGTTACGATTGCCGTGGTAAAATAGTCAAACAAGCATAAAATATTGCCGATATATAATCCATCTTATCCGCCGCCAAGTCGCGCGAGAAATGCCGTCCCGATGACTCTTTTTCAAACTCGATTCTACATAACGACGGCGCTTTTGACGTGCATCGCTTTTGTGACCAGCGCGCAATCGCTCTCTTCGATCCCCAGCGTCATGGCGGTCGACCGTCTTACGATGGAAGACGGGATGCCCAGCAACGAGGTCCGGCAGGTCTACAAGGGTTCTCAGGGCTTCATGTGGTTCGCGACCGATCGCGGCCTGGTTCGCTATAACGCGTATGACTTCAAAACGTACCAGTTTCAGCTTCACGATTCCAAATCGATTTCGGACGATGAACTGTACTCCATGTTGGACAACGGCGATGGAACCTTCTGGATTGGCGCCCAGCAGGGATTGAATCGATTTGACGTCGCGAGTGGAGAATTCAAGCGTTACTACCGGAACCGGGACGACACGGGCGGGCTGCGAAACGATCTGATCGCCTCGTTATTGAAAGACAGCAAGGGGCGTCTCTGGGTTGGGACCGCTCTTGGGGGGCTTTATCTTTTTCACCCTGAAACCGAATCGTTTACCGCCTTCGTGCATGATCCCGCGAATCCTCAAAGTCTCGCGGGCGATCGCATCAAAACGCTGGTGGAAGGCCCGTCCGGAAAAATCTGGGTCGGGAGAATCGGGGCGAAAACGCTGGAACGATTCGACCCGGAGACCAGGGAAGTTGAACATTTCGACATCGATGTCGAGCCGGGTAATCCGAATTCGCGGACGTGGCTGGTCGACATCATCTGTATGGACATTGATTCAAAGGGCGTGGTCTGGTTTGGAACCTGGGATCGCGGTCTTTACAGTTACAACCCGTCCACCGGGATTCAGCAGAGGTTTGTGAACGATCCGAACGACCCCGACAGCCTGCCCAGCAACATCGTTCAATCTATTGATGAAGATGAAAACGGCTTGTTATGGCTTGGTACGCGCAACGGCGGTTTATGCGTTCTCGATACGGAAACCGGCAATATCAAGCGCGTCAAGCTGGTCTGGAAGACGGAGCCGAACGCGACCATCAATACGGTGCTGGACGCGTACTGGGATCCGCAAGGCATTCTGTGGCTGGGGACGATGGGAGACGGCGTCTGCCGCTACGATTCAAACCGTCAGCAGATTCAATACATCAAAAACGACCCCAAAGACCCCGCCAGTCTGTCGAACGACCGCGTTTTCGCGGTTGAAGCCGCGCGGGACGGCACCATCTGGATTGGAACCGATGGAGGCGGTTTGGAGCGGTATGACCCGGAGACGGAGGAGTTCACCCATTACCTGGGGGAACCCGGCGACCCCACGAAGCTGGAGACGTCGACGGTCATATCGCTGCTGACCGATCATCAGGGCCGTCTCTGGGTTGGAAGTTGGAACTCGCAGACGGCTCCGCTGGCCATGTATGACCCCGCCACGCGAACGTTTCGCTGTTTCCCGAAAGAGGCGGGGGAACCGGACCCGTTTTCAGTCGCGATCGTGCGTTCGATGTGTGAAGACCATGAAGGCGTGATCTGGATCGGCGCGGAATCCACCGCCCTGGTTGAGTACGATCCGGAAAAGGACGCGTTTCACTACCACAAAACCGGTGAGAACGGTTTGAAAGAGACGACGATCCGCCGGGTATTTGAAGATCACGCCGATCGAATCTGGATCGCGACCGAGATGGGATTGCATTATTACGATCGGGAGAGCGGCCGTTTTCATCTGTTCGAATTGGAATCGCCCGGCGGCGACGTGCTGGCCAGTTGTTACGTAACGACCCTCTTTGAAGATTCAAAGAACAATTTGTGGCTGGGAACCGATCAGGGACTGTATCAACTCAGTTCCGATCGAACCCGGCTGCAACGCTATTCAACGGAAGACGGGCTGGCCGACGATCTGGTCAAGTCGATCGAAGAAGATGAAGACGGCTATTTATGGTTGAGCATGGAAAACGGAAAACTCACCCGGTTTAATCCATCACTCGGGGTGGCCGTGTCGTATGACCATAGCGACGGTCTGCAAAACCTGGCGTTTACTTCAAACTGCTCGACAGTGGGAGCGCAGGGCGAACTGTATTTCGGCGGATTGAACGGGCTGAACCGGATATGGCCTGAAAATATCACGCGGAATGAGTACAAACCGCCCATTGTGATTACCTCGTTTGAGGTGATGGGGAAGACGTATCCATTGCAAAAGGAACTGGCGGATCACCAGCGCGTGGTGTTGAACTACGACCAGAACTTCATTTCGTTCGAGTTCGCCGCGCTGAATTTCACGCGATCGCACAAAAACCAGTTCGCCTACCGGCTGGTTCCGCTCGAACGGGACTGGAACTATTGCGGTTCATTGCGCTATGCGCGTTATACCTCTCTGGAACCGGGCGATTACGAGATTCAGGTCAAAGGGTCGAATAACGATTTGATCTGGAATGAAGAAGGCGTTTCGATTCCGCTGACCATCCGTCCGCCGATGTGGAGAACGTGGTGGTTTCAGGCCGCGCTGGCGGGCGCGATCGTGCTGGTCGCGTATCTGCGCTATCGCGACCTGCGGCTTCAACAGCGCCGGCTTGAAAGAGAGGTCGCGCGGCAGACGAAAGAACTATCGGAGGCGAACCAGATCCTGGAGCGGCTCTCCATGCAGGACGGCCTGACCCAGGTTTCGAACCGGCGCTGTTTCGATCGCCATATCCAGAACGAATGGCAGCGAGCGGTGCGAAATCAGACGTGGTTATCACTCTTGTTTTTCGACGTGGATTTTTTCAAGAAATATAACGACTGTTACGATCACGTAGCGGGCGACGACTGCCTGAAAAAAGTGGCGCGCGTGTTAAAAAACAGCGCCCGGCGGCCCGGCGATATGGCGGCCCGGTTCGGGGGCGAGGAGTTTGTCGTGCTGCTGGCCGGAACCGGGGCGGATGACGCCCTGCAGTTCGCCGAGCAGTTGCGCGCCCAGATCGAGGACTTGGGACTTCCGCATGAGACTTCGGGTATTTCTCCCGTCGTCACCGTCAGCGCCGGGGTGTCTTCCATCATTCCCGATAAAACTCTATCGCCGGACGTGCTGGTCAAAGCGGCGGACCGGGGGCTTTATCAGGCAAAAGAAAACGGCCGAAACCAAGTGTCTTATTTCGATCCCGCGCATCTGATGGCGAAGTGAGATGCCGGGGTTTAATGATGCGGAAGCGTATTATATTGAACCGGTTGAGAGTCGGTCGGTTCGCATGGAGGTAGAGAAGTTAGTGGATTCAATCCGATTGGGAAATCCCGTTTCCGGGACCAAGTCAGCCAATCCATCCGGCAAAACGGGAACTCACATTGACCGCGCTAGCCAGTTTTGACGCTTTCTACTATACTTTCAGCAAAGAATTCGCTTCAGGGCGGAAGACGTTCACTGAACATGCTTTCACGTAGCGAATTATAAATAATTGTTGCCGCGGCTCTGAAATATGTTATAGTAGCGGTAACTTCGGACGCTGGATCGTGTGAGGATGGCCCAGCGCCGCCGCCGAAGGGAGCGAAAAACCGGTCTATGTTATCACGTCTGATTGAAATGGTGAGCTACATTCTGGCCAAATCGCTCGAACGGGATGATGACGATTGGATGATGCTTCGGCGTGAATTGACCGAACAACTGGAAGGCCGCGGATTTATCGATCAGGAAATCGACGTTGCGTTCGAAGTCGCGAACCGGATCCGCTCCCGCATTGAAGACGGCGCTACGATGCCGTTTCCCTTCAAGACCAACCGGGTATACCAGTTTCTCGAACAACTCAAATTGACTCCCGGCGCTCGGGGATATCTCGCCAAACTGCTGCACACTGGCGCCATCACCCACCAGCAGCGGGAAGAAGCGGTCGAACGGGCCTTTTTTCTGGAAGAGCAGGAAGTCGATGAAGTCGATATGCAGTACATCGTCAACATGATTCTGGGCGGCGACGGCTGGTTTGGTGAAGACTCGCCCAACATGTCGTACACCCTGCAGTAATTTTTGCGGCGTATTCAGCGGGCGTCCGGCTTGATGGGCCTCCCGCTCTTGTCTACCATCCTCCTTTCATCCATGATGATGTGTATTTTTATGTGGCGCGGGCCAACGCGGCGCATTGGAATGAGACGTCACGATATCACACGATAGCGAGGTGGAACGATTGAGCGCGAACGACGCTGAACGCTCCGATCTGGAAGCGCGGATGCAGCAGCACCGCGAGCGTATCGACGCCATCGATCATGAGATTCTGGGCCTGATCAATGAGCGTGCGCGCGAGGCGCAGGCCATCGGTCATCTCAAGACGCGGGGCGACGCCGAGTTTTACATTCCATCGCGTGAAAAAGCCATTCTCAATCGGCTGCGCGGCGCCAATCAGGGGCCGCTTTCCTACGACGCCATCGCCAGCGTGTTTCAAGAGGTTATCAGCGCGTGCCGTTCGCTGGAAACGCTGATTTCGATCGCGTACCTGGGCCCGGACGGCACCTACCATCACGCCGCCGCGCAGAAGCAATTCGGGCGCTCGGCGCAGTTTCTTCCCGTCAAAACCATCAGCCAGGTGTTCGAGATGGTCGAGCGCAACCGCGCCGATTACGGCGTGGTCGCCATCGAAAACTCCATCGAGGGCAGCGTGGGCGAGACGCTGGACCGCGTCGCTCATTCGAACGTGAAGGTGGTGGGCGAGCGCTATCTGCCCATCTCGCATAACCTCATCAGCCGGTCGAAGCTCGACGCCATCGACAAGGTGTATTCCCATCCGCAGGGGCTGGCGCAGTGCCGCAAGTGGCTTGAGACCAACCTGCCCGGGGTGCAACCGATCGATTCATCGAGTACTTCGCGCGCGGTGCAGTTCTGTCAGGACGACCCCAAAGCCGCCGCCATCGCCAGCGAGCTGGCGTCCGAGTTGTTTGAGGTTCCCATTCAGGTGCGGGGGATCGAGGACATCGCGGGCAACACCACGCGGTTCTACATCATCGCCAAAAAGCCGTTGAACCCCAGCGGCGACGATAAAACCTCGATGGCCGTTTACGTCCGCGATCAGGTGGGCGCGCTGTACACCATGCTTGAACCGTTCAAGAAAAACCACGTAAACCTGACCAACATCGTGTCGCGCCCCAGCAAGCAGGAGGCGTGGCAGTATATGTTTTTCGTCGAATGCCAGGGCCACCATCAGGACGACAACGTCAAAGCGGCCATTGAAGAGATCGAGTCGAACAGCCTCTATATCAAGATTCTCGGCTCGTATCCACGCGCGCAGCGCCCTCAGCAGGAAGATTACCTCTGACGCCGGCGCGGACCGACCATTGCTGAAAACCGGGAACTTGAATCCATGACCGCGGTAAAATCAGACGATCCTCCATTTCAACATATCGGAATCTTTGGCGTGGGGCTGTTGGGGGGCTCGTTGGGGCTCGCCGTCAAACATCTCTGGCCGCAGACGCGCGTGGTGGGCATCGGCCGTTCGCCCGAGCGTCTGAGCGAAGCGGCGGCGTGCGGCGCGGTTGATGAAATCTCGACCATGCCGGGCGCTATCGAACCCGCTCTCGATCTGTTGATCGTCTGCACGCCGGTCCGCATGATTCCCGAGCATTTTTCTCAGACGCTGCCTTCTCTGGCTTCGGGCGCGATCGTGACCGACGTGGGCAGCACCAAGGGCGAACTGACCTCCGTGTGCGAGCGCATCGCGGGGGGGCGGGTCCGTTTCATCGGTTCTCACCCGATGGCGGGATCGCACAAGACCGGGCTCGCGGCCGCCAGCGCCGATCTGTTTGAAGATCGTGTTTGCGTGGTTACGCCCTCTTCCGCCAGCGACCCGGAAGCGCTCAAGCGGGTTCAATCGTTCTGGAATGCGCTGGGGATGCGCGTCATCACCATGACGCCCGGCGAACACGACCGCCTGACCGCCCGTTCGAGCCACGCGCCCCACATCGCCGCCGCCGCGCTGTGTCATGCCGCCGCTTCGGCGGGGGATGCGATATTGCCCGTGATCGGAAGCGGTTTCAAAGACGCCACCCGCATCGCCTGCGGAAGCCCGGACGTCTGGCTCGATATCTGTATGGATAACCGGGAGGCGTTGTGCGAAGCGTTGAGCTCGCTTCAGGATGTATTGGGCGCTTTCCAACAGCGTCTCCAGGACGGCGACGAGCGCGCCGTCTATGAATTTCTCGAACAGGCCCGCCGCTGGCGTGAAGGCGCCGACACTCCATCCTGACGAATTCCTCAAGGATTCCGTTCCATCCCCGTGTTGTTTTCGCCGGGGATGTGATACAAAGTGAACCTTGCCGCCCGGACGAGTTTTTGCTGGCGAACACCAAATCCGTGGGGGATGGGGAATTGATGCACCGTATCCGAAATTTCATCCTGATTGCGCCGTTCATCGTTTGCGTTCAGTTATCCGCGATGGCTCTCGGACAGTACGAGCTGTTTGAGACGTTCATTCCCGATCAACTGGAATACGAGAATCCCTTCGATTCAAGCAGTATCCAGGTCGACGCGCATATTCAACGCGAGGGCGGGGAGGCGGTGACCGTTCCCTGTTTTTATGACGACTCTCACCGCTGGGGTCTGCGTTTTACGCCCGATCAGACGGGCGATTACCGCTACACCGTCTCCGCCCGAACCGGCGGCGATGAAATCGAACTCGCGTCGGGCGAGTTCGGCGTCGAGCCGCGCGAGGCGAAGGGTTTTATCCGCGTGGGCGAGTCGGGCCGCCACTTCGTATTCGATAACAGCCAGTCGTATTTTCCGCTGGGTGAAAACATGGGCTGGGTTTCGAGAAACTCATCCGACTGGGTGAGCTATCTCGATCAGTGCGGCAAGTCGGGCGTCAACTGGATCCGCGTCTGGATGTGCTCGTGGGGATACACCGAACTGGTCTGGACGCCGATGGGCGGGCGCTATCATGGGCTTGAATCGTATGACCTCGACAACGCCCGGCTGTGGGACGCCATTTTTCTCGACGCCGAACAGCGCGGCATCAATATTCAGATGGTCATCAATCACCACGGGCAGTACTCGAGCCAGACCAACCCGATCTGGGATGAGAACCCTTATAACGCCGCGAACGGCGGTTATCTGCAAAAACCGCAGGATTTCTTCACCGACGAGCGCGCGAAAAAAGATTACCGGGACCGGCTGCGTTATCTCGTCGCCCGCTGGGGATGTTTTACCAATCTGCTGTGCTGGGAATTCTGGAACGAAGTCGACCTGACGTCGGGTTTCGACATGACCACGGTCAAAAACTGGCACGCGGAGATGTCGAAATACCTGCGTTCGATCGACCCCTACAACCACCTGCAGACCACCAGCACGTCGAGCATCCGGCCGGAAATTTTCACCACGCCGGGGCTCGATTACGCCCAGTCGCACGCCTACGTCACCGATATCATCAACCGCCAGCAGGAGGTTTCGGCGATGTACGCCCGGCAACAGCCCGGACATCCGCACATCTTCGGCGAAATGTCATACGACTGGCGAGGCCCCAATCGCGAGGATCGAGACGGGGTGATTCTTCATAATCAGATCTGGTCGTCGATTCACAGCAACGACGCCGGAACCGCCATGACATGGTGGTGGGACAACTGGGTTCGGCCCTATAACCTGTATCCGATATTCAAGCACGCCGCTGAATATATTCAGGATATCGATTGGGAAAGAGAACGGCTGGTTCCTGTTGAGGCCCAAGTTGAGGTCGTAAATGGAAACCGGGGCGATTATGACTTCACCCCCCGGCTGGGGTGGTCGAACACGTCGCGAGAGACCTTTCCCATCGCTCAGGACGGGACCGTCGAGGGGATCGGTCAATGCAGCGTTTTCGTTCACGGAAACGCGCATCGGGATATGGCGCCGAACCCCGAATTCGTCATCAATCTGGACGAACCCGCCGATTTTATCATTCAATTGAATCGAATCGCCCGCGCGGGCGCCATTCTCAGAATTTATCTGAATGACGCCGCGGTTGAGAGCAAGGTATTCGCCCAGAGCGAGAGTGATACTACAATATCCGGCGGCGAAGGCCGCATCACCGTGCCCCTTGCCGAAGGCCAAAACCGTATCAAAATCCGCAATATCGGAAACGATTGGGTTGAACTTCGCACGCTGACGGTGACGAATTTTATCAATCGGCCGGTCGCGTATGCTCGCGGCGGAAACGATCTCGTCTTATTGTGGGTGCAGGATCGCGAACATCGCTTCGCGGTGATCGACCGCTACCCGCAATACGGGGATCTGAAACCGTCGCAAGTGACATTGCCCTCGGTGAAAGAGGGGTTATGGAGCGTAACCCGCTTCGACCCCTACGATGGAACCCAAGTCAATGTCGGAGAGTATCAGGCGGGGGAGAATGGGCTGCGCTTCCCGCTGGAGTCTTTTGCACGTGACGCCGCATACCGCGCCGTCAAAGTGAGCGCCGCCGTGGACGCCGCTGAAGAATACGAGCGTCCCTAATGTAAACCGGAGGTTTTTGCTTCATGTTTGAATGGTTGAACACACACAAGAAAAGCATCATGACCTACACGCTGTGGCTGGTCATTCCGTCATTTGTATTATTGTACGGTTATGGTCAGTGCAGCGCGCCCCAGCGTCAGACGTGGGTGGCCAAGGTCAATGGAGAAAAAATCTCTGAAACCCAGTGGCGCCGCACCCAGGACAACATGCGCGACCGCATGCGCCAGTCGAACCCCGACGCCGAAATCGACCCCGACCAGATCCGCGACCAGGCGCTTGAGAGCGTCATCGTCTCAACCCTGCTGAGCCAGCTGGCCGATCAATGGGGCGTGGGCGTCACCGATCAGGAAGTCGTGCAGAGCATTCGCAACATCCAGGCGTTTCAGGATGACAACGGCAACTTCAACACCATCGCCTACCAGAACATCCTCTACAGCGCGGGGCTGACCCCGGTGGGGTTTGAGGCTCTGCAACGCGAAGAGATGGTGCGGCAGAAAGTGCGCGACATCGTCGCTCATTCGGCCTTCCGCGCCAGCGGCGACAGCAAGAGCGAGTTGAAGAAACTGAAACTCGACGTCGAACTGCTTTCGTTCGAGCCCTCCAGTTACACCGACCAGGTCGAGGTCGATGAAGACGGGCTGAAGGCCTTTTTCGAAGCGAACATCGAAGATTACCGCGTGCCCGATCAGCGGCGCATCGCCTACGTTGATTTCGCCGCCGCCGATTATATTCAGAAGGCGACCTACACCGACGCGCAGGTCGAGCGTTATTTCAACCAGAACGCTCAGCAGTATCAGGTTCCACCCAAGGCGCGGGTTCAGTATATCAGCTACATGCCGGATCAGTTCTCCGATCAGGCCGAGGTCGCCAACGAGGAAATTCAGGAATATTACGACTCGAACAAGACCAAATACGTCACGCAGAACCGGGTGAAATTCGATTACGTTGTGCAGCCGTTGCAGGCGCTCGCCGACGTGCAGGAAGTCACGCCGGAGGCGATCAAACAATATTACGAAGACAACATCTCGCGCTACGAGCACGGCGAACAGGCGAAGGCGTCTCACATCCTGTTGCGCGTGACGCCCGGCGCCGATGAAGAGGCGGTTAAACAGAAGGCGCTCGACATCAAAAAAGAGATCGAGGGCGGTCTTTCGTTCGCGAACGCCGCGATGACGTATTCCGAAGACCCCAGCGCGGTGCGTAACAAGGGCGACCTGGGTTATTTCAGCAAAGGTCAGATGGTTCCGCCATTTGAAGAAGCCGCGTTCTCATTGCCGCTGGGGCAGGTTTCGGACCCGGTCAAAACCCAGTTCGGATATCACCTGATTCTGGTGGAAGACCGCAAGGAAGCCGGTACCGATCCGCTGGAGGACGTTGAGAAAGACATCGGCGACATGCTGCGTAAGCAGCGGGCCGTTTCCGCGATGGAAGCGCTCGCCGGATCGATCCAGTCGCTGAGCGGCGTTTCAGACCGCTACGAGATCAAGACGACCGGCTGGGTGACGCGCGGAGACGAGATTCCCGGCGTACCCTCCACCGATGGGTATTATCTGACTTCGGCCGCGTTCCGCAGCAACGAGACTACTCCGGTGGTGATGGCGGGCAACGTCAGAACGGAAAACCTTTACCTGGTTCAGACGGTCGAACGTGAAGAGAGCCGGCCTAAAAGCCTGCTTGAAGCGCACGACGAGATCGTTCGCGATCTGAAGAATGAAAAGGCGACCCAGATCGCCAAAGACGCCGCCCAGGCCGATATGGCCCGTATTCGCGATGCGTCGGAAACGCTGGAAGCCGTCGCCGCGTCACGGGGAACCGAGGTAGAAACTTCGCAGCCCTTCTCACGGCAGGATACCTTCGTTCCGCCGTTCGGGGCGCGTCCGTTCCAGTTGATGAGCGCCGCGCTTAACAACGAAGAAGGTTCCGTTCAGGGGCCGTTCACCACGCCGTCAGGGACCTTCATCATCCGCGTGCTCGCTAAAGAACCGGCGCGTCTGCCCGAACTGGACGAAGTTCGCGCGCAGGTGGTTAATGACTATCTTCAGGCGGACGCCGCGCGCCAGGCGCGCATCGAAGCCATCGACTTCGTCGATTCGCTCGACCGCAACGGCAAGACCATCGCCGAGGGCGCCAAGGAGCGCGGTCTGAAGGTTGAAGAGACCGACTTTTTCGGCGCGAGCGAGCCGATTCCCGGCCTTGGTTACAAGCCCGATCTCAACCGGGCCGCCTTCGACCTGGATCGTATCGGCGAGCATAACTACAAGGCGATTCCCGATCAGGAACAGAACCGCAACAATCCCCAGGCGGCTCCGACGGTGAATGGATTTTTCTCGATCGAGCTGCTTGAAAAGCGCGCGACCTATTTGCCCACGCTGGAAGAAGCGCGGGAAGATGTGGAGCGCGATTACAAGCTGCATAAAGCCGAAGCGATCGCCCAGAGCGAAGCGGAAAACATGTTGAAAGAGGTTCAGGCCAAAATCGCTTCGTCTCAACCCGTTTCAGCCACGCAGACGGTTGAGCTCTCGCAGTTCGCGCCGTCGGACGGTAATGAAACCAAGGCGGTTTATCGCGGGCCGATCACCATTTCGGGCGACGTTCAGGTTCCGGGCGTGGGCCGGGCTCCGGTGATCGTCAAGACCGCAATGGATTTGAAGCCGGGGCAGGTTTCGCAGGTGGCGGTGAATTACAATTACAAGGAAAAAGACGGCAAGCTGGTTCGCGGCGCGATGACCGGCGCCTATATCATTCAGTTGCTGGGCCGTGAAGATCTCGATGAACCGCAGGCATCGCCATTCGACCGCTTCATCGAACAGCGCCAGCAGATCGTGGCCGCTTCATCGTGGATCGACGAAGTCAGCGCGGCCGCGACGATTGAATATAACGAGACGCTGCTTTCGCCGTATAAAAAAGATGAATCGATGGCGGCGGATGCCGTCGAATCGGCCAGCGCCTCCTGATTCGAGGCGCCGTTCAAAACGGTTTTCATCTATCGTGTACAAACGCCCGGCGGCTTACGCCCCGGGCGTTTTTTGTGTGCGCCGATGAGGATCAAGTTGTCCATCGGATTGATTTGGTCTACATTTCGGGAATGGTTTCAGGGGTTTGTGGATACAGAGAATTGAACGATTCGTCCGATTCATATCCTCGATGAGCGAGTGAATATGTCATTCTTATTCAATCCGTTTTTATTGATGGGGCTGGCCATAATTCTATGGTGCGTCTCCACGCTCCGGATGCGCCGGGGCGAAGTCTCGGGCTGGATGAGCGCGCTGGCGCTGGCGATCGTCGTCTCGCTGGCCGCCCGCGAACTTGCGCTCGCCGCCGCGCTTCCACCGTATAACCCCGGGTGGCGCTTCTGGCTGGGAGCGCTGTTGATCGCGGCGGCGGGGTATGGCGCTTCAAGCAACGCCTGGCTCGCCTGGGAGGCGTCATCAGGCGATGATGGAGCGCCCGCGTTATTTTCATGGCGAAGCGCCGCCGCGCTGATCGTGGCGCCACTGGCGGCGGCGTCAGCGCAATACTTCTATATCTTCCGAAGCGTGGCGTGGTACGTCCCCATGGCAATATGGGCGGCGGGAGTCTACGTTCTGTTTCGGACCGTCTTGCCGAATGTAAAGCGGCGGGCATACGGCGGAATCGCGGCGCCGTTCATCTCGTGGGGCAGCGTCGGCGCGGTGGAGGATGATTCCGCGGATGATCCGGATGACGCGCCTTCCAGGCCCGGACGGGTTGAAACCCCGCGCTGGGCGTGGTGGGCCTTGGGCGCCATCGTTTTGATCGGGGCGTGTCTATACCTTACCAGCCCCGCCGCGTATCCAACCGATTCACATGGCGATGAGGCGGAAGTCGCGATGTATGGAATCAATCTTCGCGACAGCGGCGAGTGGAACTTTTTTTCGCTGGGCTGGTATAAGATTCCCAACTTCTTTTTTCTTATTCCCGCGTGGGGTATGTCGCTCTTCGGCGATACGCTGGAGGGGCTGCGGGTCAGCAGCGGGCTGATCACGCTGGCGTGCATCCCCATCGTATTTCTGATCGCCCGGCGGTTGATGAATACCGCGTCCGCGCTGATCGGCGTGTTTCTGTTCACGGCGAGCTCGTACATCATTCAGTTTTCACGCGTGGGCGTGACCTACAATCAGGCGACCCTGTTTTATACGGCGTCGTTTTATTTCATCCTGCGCGGGTTGCAGGACCGCTGTTACGCGTCGATCGCGTTGGCGGGCTTCATCGGCGGGCTGGGGTGGCTGTCGTATCAGCCGTGTATGCTGATTCCGTTTCTGGCGGGCGCGTCGATGCTGATCGTCTGGATGAGTTACCGGATCAGCCACCGCCGTTTCATGCATTCGCTCGGTGTTTACGCTCTCGCGTTCTGGACGGCGTTCGCGCCGGTGTGCGGCGCGTACGCGCGCGACCCGAGCGCGGTGTTTTTTCGCGCCATGCAGGTTTCGCGAGCGTCTTCTGAAGCGCAGATCTTCGACCGTGACCTGTCTCATGCCGAGATTCTGCGCCGCGCCGTGCTGGCGCCGTTTTCCGTGCCGGATCGCAGCCCTTACCTGACCAATGACCATTCCGGCGGGATGTTCGATCCGCTGCCCGCCGTATTTCTGCTGGCGGGGCTGATTCAACTGGCGGCGGCGTGTTACCGGCCCGGATCGGCGCTGATGCTGTTCTGGCCGGTGATCACATTGTTGCTGGGCGGGGCGATGACCAACAGCACGCCGGGTTATCAACGGCTGACGGGCGCGTATCCGTTTTTCGCGCTGATCGCCGCGCCGGCGTTATACGGCGCGCTCGACCGGGTTCTTTATCGCTGGCGCGCCAACCCGCCCGCGCGAGCGGCGTTAATCGCCGCGTTTCTGGCGCTGTGTCTCGCATTGACGTCGCACCGCTATTTTTCCATCATTCAGGGCGTCCCTCAACTACAGGACGATTCCACCCGCGTGGCGCGGTATATCGAGTCGATCGCGCCGGAAACCTACGTTTATTTCTTCGGGCGCGGGCATTTTTCGCTGCAATACGGCAACATCCGCTTCATCGCGCATAATCCGCCGGGGGAGAACGTGATGAACCCGGAGGCGTTTCTCGCGGATGAGATTACGCATCGCGGGCCGGTCAGCTTTGTGCTGATTCGAGGCAACTCGCATTATATCGACGCGATCCGCGCGCGTTTTCCCGGCGGGCGCGAGGTGGTTCATCGCAACGTTCAGGGGCTCGCCCTCTTCACCACCTACGAAGTGAATTTATGACCGGCAGTGCCGGCTGCCGAGTCTTTGGGTTCTACGCACTTAACGCTCCCATTGGTCGCTGTCGCGGGCGTGATCGAGCGAACATTCCTGAATTTTGGTGAAACGAACACGTCCGTGCTGTTTCGACTTTTTTTGATGAGACTTGGCGGATTGCGGGGAAAGGTTTCCAACTCGCCCCCATGATTGGCAGCGCATCGAACCTCAAAAGAAAAGCCTCCCCGCGTTGAGCGAGGAGGCTTTTTGTTCGTGATACGATGAACGCCGGTCAGACGACGCTCTCTTTTTCGATCGGCGTCTGGTGACGCGAGAGGCGGTTCACCGCGTTGATGAACGCTTTTACGCTGGCTTTGATGACGTCGGTGTCCGACCCGCGGCCGATCGCCTGATGTTCGCCATTGCGCAGAATCAGCGTGGCCGCGCCCTGTGCGTCGGTGCCGCGGCTGACCGCGCCAACGTGATAATCGATCAGCTGAACGTCTTCCATCCCGGTCATGGTTTTGATCGCCGAGAAGGCCGCGTCCAGCGCGCCGTCGCCCTGGCCTTCGCCTTCCATGACGCCGTCAGGCGTTTTCAGTTTCACCTTGGCGTTGGGGATGCGGTCGGGATCGCTGGAGAACCACAGATATTCCAACTTGTATTTCCACTGCTCGTCGGCTTTGGTCTGTTCGCTGACGAGAGCGATCAGGTCTTCGTCGAAGACGGTTTTCTTCAAGTCGGCCAGATCCTTAAAGGCGTTGAAGGCGGTCTCGACGTCGGCGCCTTCCAGATGGAAGCCCAGCTCCTTGATGCGCGTCATAAAGGCGTGGCGGCCCGAGTGTTTACCCAGCACCATCGCGTTGCCGCGCCAGCCCACCGACTCGGGCGACATGATTTCGTACGTGGTTCGCTCTTTGAGTACGCCGTCCTGATGAATGCCCGCTTCATGCGCGAAGGCGTTGGCGCCGACGATGGCCTTGTTGGGTTGAACGGCGATGCCGGTGAACCGGGTTAACAGGCGGCTGGTGGGGTAAATCTGTTCGGTGTTGACGCCGATTTCATACGGAAAACTGTCACGGCGAGTCACCATGTTCATCACCACCTCTTCGAGCGAGGCGTTGCCGGCGCGCTCGCCGATGCCGTTGATGGTGCATTCAACCTGGCGGGCGCCGGCGCGGACCGCCGCCAACGTGTTGGCCACGGCCAGCCCCATGTCGTTGTGGCAATGGATCGAGATGATCGCCTGGTGGACGTTTTTTACTTTTTCGAAGATGTATTCGATCAACGAGCCGAATTCCCACGGGTTGGAGTATCCCACCGTGTCGGGCACGTTGATGGTGGCCGCGCCCGCGTCGATGGCGGCCTCGATAACCTCGCAGATGTAATCGCGGCCGGTGCGCGCGGCGTCTTCGGTTGAGAATTCGACGTTATCGGTATACTGTCGCGCGTGCTTCACCGCCTTGACGGCCATGTCGCGCACTTCTTTTTCTGATTTTTTCAACTTCTTTTCCAGATGCACGTTGCTGGTGGCGATGAAGGTATGGATGCGCGGACGGCTGTTGTATTGAACGGCCTCCCAGCAGCGGTCGATGTCTTTTTCCAACGCTCGCGCCAAACCGCATATCTGCGGGCCGTCGACCTGTTGAGCGATGGCTTTGACGGATTCGAAATCGCCCTCCGACGAGATGGGGAAGCCGGCTTCGATCACATCGACGCCCAGGCGCTTCAACTGGAAGGCGAACTCCACTTTCTCTTTGATGTTCATGCTGAAGCCGGGCGACTGTTCGCCGTCCCGCAAGGTGGTGTCGAAGACGATGATTTTATTCTGGCTTGATGACATGATTGGTTTCCTTTCGCGTTTCCGCGCGGGAGACGAGGTCCGTGCGCGGGGTGGTTCGGGTGATCGGCGAGTGGCTTCTGGTGCGGGCAAGCCGTCGAAGATCGCTTAGGTCGCTTTCGTCGAGTAGCACGGTCCTTCTCCTTTCAGTGGTTTGCGCGTCGCGCGTTGTTTCGATTCTCGTTCTGATTGATTCGAAACGAAGCGAAAAAATAAAAAACGCCCCGTCCCCGGTCAGGGACGAGGCGTTGAAATGACCCCGTGGTACCACCCTGTTTCAGCGATTGAGACTTTCAACCGCCCTTCGTTGCGCGCGATCACGGTCGCGAACCGGCCCCAACTACTCACCGCTGTGCGGCGTTCGCGGAGGCGACTCCAAGGCGAGTTCGGCGCTTCAGGAAATCGGCTCGCAGCAAACGCCGACTCTCTGAGTTCCTGAGGTACGCGTACTACTCCTCTTCAACGTCTTTACGAAAACGTAATTTTTATTCTAGTCATCGGCGAGATTCAGTCAATGCTTAATTTGATTTTTTGTTTTTTTACGAAATTTTTGGAGATGGATAATATTGTATGATTCTGAAAATATTGGCTTTATGTTTGTTTTGCCGATTGGGGGGAGTGAAAAATGAAAAAAAATCCAACTTTTCTTCCCCAGTGGACACTTGATAAGTAGAAGGCTTCACCGCACGAACATCGTTGATGGATTACAACTTTTATTGATGTTCTGACTGATGGGAGTAGGAATCATGTACGAGAGCGCGGAAATAAAAAAGTTGCTCAAAGACGTACGCCACAATCCGCTGAAGGCCGATGAAGAACAGGCGCTTCTGCGGAAAGCCCATAAAAACGATCGCGGTTCTCGCGATCGTCTGGTCGAAGCCAATCAGCGTTTTGTGATTCGTATGGCGTTCAATTTCCGCAATCAGGGGTTGTCGATCTCAGATCTGATTCAGGAAGGCAACCTGGGGTTGATGGAAGCCATCGACCGGTATGACTTTGACAAACAGTGCCGCCTGGTGTCTTACGCGGCCTGGTGGATCCGGCTTTACATGCAGCGGGCGATCGAACAGAAGTCGCGCACGGTCACGATTCCTATCAACAAGATCAGTTCACTGAAAAAGATTCGTAATTTTGAATACACCTACATAAAAAAACACGGCAAAAAGCCGACGTCCGATGAGATCGCCGCCGACCTCGGCATGGATCAGGACAAGGTTGAGATGATCTGTAATATCGGCACCTCGACGCTCTCGTTTCACGTCGAGGATGAAGACGGCCAGACCATTGAAGACCGCCTTCAGTATGACGAACGCGATACCATCGGCGGCCGCCTGTGGGTGTATGAGTTGAACAAGCGCATGAAACGCGCCCTGGCTCAGCTCAGCCCGCGCGAGCAGGATGTTTTGAAGTGCCGCTTTGGCCTCGAAGGCGGCGACGACCCGGTCAGCCTTCGCCAGGCGGGGAAAAAACTCGGTCTTTCGGCGGAAGGCGTCCGGCAGATTCAGGCTCAGGCGTTGCGCAAGTTGCGCGATCCCGAGTTCGGGGCCGGGCTTCACGCCTTCGCCTGAGAAGCAAGAGCAGACAGGTTTTGGACAAAACGAAATGAAAACAAGGAAAGATAATAAATAAGCAGAGAGTAAACCCTGTGGGGTTCATCCCCACCAACACCTCCCCATGCGCTGATCTCCTCCCCAATCAGGTCAGCGCTTTTTTTTGTGCAAAATTACCGGTTCTGAATATAGTATTCGTATGGGTCATTGCGGAGATTTTGCGTTGAAGCGAAAAAAAACGGGGGAGTTAGTATGCGAATTTATATCTGGATGATTGTTCTGCTCATCGCGGCGCCCGCCGCCGTCGTGGCTCAAACCCCTATACAGATCGGCCAGCCTGTCTCCGCCGCGTTCACGCCGGATCAGCCGAGTGTTGAGTTTACCTTTGCCGGCGCGCAGGGCGATTACGTGGAAGCGATTCTCGATCTGCCCGAGCGTGATTTTCCGATCGCGATGACGCTGATCGACCCCGGCGCGCATACGATCTTCTATAACCAGGGCATCAATGAATCTTTTTTTAACGGCGCGTATATCAATACCCAGCTTCTGTCAGATGGCGAATATACGATTCTTGTGCGGGCTTACGATCTGACAGCCAATGTGGATTTTACGCTGGAGTTGAACGCATCCGGCCCGGATGAAGCCACCGGCCTGTTGACGCCAGGCGGCGCCAAGAAGGGCTGGATCGCGCCCGGCGACGCGGAAGACCGCTTTCTGATGTCGCTCGCCGAAGGCGATGTAATGTACGTGTCGATCGATGCGCCGCATCTGATATTAGATAGTTATCTGGAAATTCAGGACCCGGACGGCGCGCTCGTCGTCAGCAACGACGATTTCGTGACCACCTCGCCCGTGGTTTTTTTTCAGGCTGAAACCACCGGAGTGTATGCGTTATCATTGCAACCCGCGGTGGACGACGCCGCCGGGCCGTATACGGTTCATCTGAACCGGGCGCCCCGGCTTGATCCAGAGGCGCCCGTTACCGCGCAATTCACCTACGCGGGGCAGGCGATCGTTTATGAAGTTCCCCTCCGCCGCAACGGGACCTATGATTTTTCCGCATCCAGCACGGATCTGCCCCCTTTTCTGGTGATATCGGATTTCACCATGTTCGCCATCGCGCTTGATTACCCCTCCGCCGGACCCGAATATCAGGCGCGCATCCCGGGGTTCACGCCGTTGCGTAATGAATCGCTGGCGCTGGTGGTCGCGGCCGATGATGGAACCTCGCTGGGCGAATGCCAGGTGGAATCGACCATTCCCGACGACGCCAGCGATACCGACGTGCTGGAGCCGGGCGTTCCGGTATCCGTCACGATCAGTCCGGTTGACGATACCGATCTGTATATCATTCACGCCGAGGCGGGGCGGCGTTATTCGATTTTGTTCCGGCCTGACTGGTACGCGCTCGATCCCGCTCTGCGCGTCTGGAATGGCGATGAGCTGTTGTATGAAAACGACAACGCCGCGCTGGGCTTCAGCGCGTTGCTCAGCAACATCGAGTTCCCTGAAACCGGCGATTACATCGTGGAAGCGCTGGCGTCGTTCAATCAGATCAACCCGAATTATCTTACCGGGGTCGGCGAACTAACGTTCGCTGAAGGTTCGCCCTTCGACCGGTATCCGCCCGGCGTCGACGAGACGCAAATCACGCTGGGGTATGCGGATGGAACCGCGCTGATCGAAGCGCCCGCCGAGGCGATCTCTGACGACACCTACCCGCTGACGGTCGAGCTGCGCAACGACCGCACCGGCCATGTCGATACGATGGCGCTGGAGCGCGGCCAGCCGCTTGCGATGGAGACGCCCGCCAGCGAACGCGACGTGTTTTTTATTCGCGTCGCCGATTCATCCGACGCGGCGAACGCATACAACAGCGGCGTCGTTCCTCACCCCGAAGCCATTGCGACTTTGATCGGTACGCCCTACGGGGTCGCCGTCGATGATAACAACCGGCTCTACATCTCCAATTCAGAAACCGGCGGGCTGATTCAACTCGAACTGAGCGGCAAGATGACGATCGTAACGCAGGGGCTTCCAACCAGTGGCGGAATCTTAGGCCCTAACGCGGTCGCGATCGGCCACGATGGGGCGGTGTACATCGATAACGCCAAAGAAAATACCATCCGGCGAGTGAAAGAGGACGGCTCCACCGAGACAGTTGTGAGCGGGCTGGCGTATCCGTCCGATTTCATTTTTGATGAAGACGGCGCCATCTATGTGTCGCAGTTCACCACCGACGTCGTTGAAAAAATCAGCCCGTCCGGCGGCCGCGAGATCGTTTTCAGCGGGATTCGGAACCCGAGCGGTCTCGCGTTTGGGCCGGATGGCGCGTTGTATGTGTGTAACTCAGACCTGGGGAATAGCGGCGTTTATCGCACTGGCCCGGATGGTTCGCCGGAGCCATACGCGGTGGGCTTCGCCGACATACTGCAGGGGATGGCGTTTGATGAGGCGGGCTATCTGTACGCGGCGGACGGAACCCAGGGCGTGTTGTACCGTATCAGCCCCGATGGCGAGGTGATCGAATATCTGCGCGGGCTCTCGGGGGCGTGCGACGTGGCCTTTGGCAAGGGAGAATACGCCTCCACCCTGTTCGTGACCAACATGGGGTTGGACGTCTCGGGTGAATTCAGCAATCAGGTGATCGCGGTCAGGACGCCCCGTAATGGATTCAACGTTCCATTCACGGCGATTCAGAACTGGAGCATCTGGTAATAGTAAAAGCGATCGTAAAAACCGGGAGCGTGGAAATTGACGCTCCCGGTTTGGTTTGTTCTCCGCTTTTTGGATTACCCCACTTCGATGCCGATGGCGGCGCCTTCGGCGCGGACGTATCCACCCGCCGCCTTGTACTCTTCAGGCGATTGCAGATGTTCGAGCATCAGCGGCGCTTCGGGGAATCTGGCCAGCTCTCGCAGATAGGTCTGATAATCAAGATTCCCCGTCCCGGGCGGCGTCTCGTTGAGATGCGTGGTCAGGTCGTTGAGCAGGATAATGTCTTTGGCGTGGCAACTGCGCACTTGCGGTCCCAGCGCGTCAAAGAATTTTTTGATCATGGCGCCGTTGCGGAAATAACGCTGAGGGCTGCATACCAGGTTGACGGGGTCGTAGTGAACGGCGAAGCGCTCACGCGCGATGGCTTCGACCAGACGCTGATACGATTCGGTCGAGTCGGGATACGCCCACGGCATGGTTTCAAGCGTGAAGTACGACCGCTCGGGTTTCACCGCGTCGATGATCTCCTGCGTGACGGTAACGATGAGGTCGAAGGTCTTGCGGGTGAGATTGTCTTGATGCGGGCCGTCCCATTTTTCGGGATTGCGCGAGCCGCAGATGTTGACGCAGCAGCGCGCGCCGATGCGGTCAGCCAGTTCGAGACCGCGCTTGCACTTGTCGATGGCTTCTTTCGCTTTGTCCGGGTCGGGATCGATGGGGTTCGACCACGCCCCGACCTCGGCGATGGTGATTCCCGATTCGGCGGCGGCCTGTTCGTACTCTTTCACCACGGCGTCGCTGGCGTCCACGCCCACCGGGCAGTACGCCGCGCTATAGCCCCACGCCTTCAGCGCCGCGATCCATTCCTCCGGGTTTTTGTACTTTTCAAAGATCGGGCCGCCAAGCCGGACGCGTTTCGCCTCAGCCGTTTTTCCCGTTCGCGCGACGCCCGCCGCCAGCACGGCGGATAACGCCATTGTTTGAAATTCACGCCGATCGATCATGGTTTACTCCCTTTCGATTCGCGGTTCACGCCGATTCGTTTTTCATAACCTTGCGCAGGACGATCTCCAGCGGGCAGAAGTTGGTGAAGCCCGACTGAAACAGGTTGAGCCCTACGAACGCCGTGAACAGATGCCAGTACGGCGAAAAGAGATAACCCAGCGCCAGACTCAACAGGACGAAAGTTCCCGCCACGATGCGGATAATCCGTTCGATGCTCATGTTCGCCTCCTCGCGCGAGACGTTGCGCCCCGCGTTCCCCGATGAATGTGTGATTCGCCTATAGTATGCCTCGACCTCGCGGGAAAACACTACTGCTCCGCGCCGATTGTTCTATCGGGATGGTTACGATTCATGCTAAGATGGCGCCACTTCATCTCAGGCCGCCGAATCGCCCCATAGAGGGGCGGGCGTTCCGCATGATGTACTGACTAGATCATGACGCAGGATGGTTACGCATGAAAACTCGACTTCTTTTTTTATTTCCGATCGCCTTGTTCACCACCGCGCCCGCGTGGTGCGACTGGCCCCTGTTCCGCGGGCCCAATAACGACGGCGTGGTTCCCCCGCAGGAGAGCGGCGAGCCGCGCGGCCTGCCGCTTGAGTGGAGCGAATCGGACAACGTCGTCTGGAAAACCGCCATTCACGACAAAGGCTGGAGTACGCCGGTGGTGTGGGGCGATCAGGTCTGGCTGACCACCGCCAGCGAAGACGGGCGCCACCTGTACGCGATCTGCGTCAACGCTAACGACGGCGCGGTATTGTTCGACAAGGAGATCTTCACCATTGAATCGCCCGATCCGCTGGGCAACGACGTCAACACTTACGCTTCATGCGGCTCGGCGATCGAAGACGGCCGAGTTTACGTACACTTCGGCAGCTACGGAACCGCCGCCATCGATACCAAGACGTTTGAGACGATCTGGGTGCGGCGCGATCTGCCCTGCAACCACTTTCGCGGACCCGCCTCGTCGGTGGTGTTGTTTGAAGACCTGGTCATTCTGACCTTTGATGGCGCCGACTTCGACTATCAGGCCGCGCTCTATAAAGACGACGGGTGCACCGCCTGGATCACCGGGCGTACCACCATCTGGAAGGATTACGACGTCGACGGACTGCCCAAGCGCGAAGGCGATTTCCGCAAATCGTTCAGTACGCCGCTGATCGTTGACGTGAACGGCGAGCCCCGCATGCTGATCTCGGCGACCTACGGCGCGTTCTGTTACGATCCGCGCGACGGCCGCGAGGTGTGGAAGATCGATCACGAGGGCTACTCGAACGCCAGCATGGCGATGTATGGCGGCGGACTGGCTTATCTCTTCAGCGGGCGGGGCAAGTCAACGCTGTTCGCCATCAAGCCGGATGGAAGCGGCGACGTGACCGATTCGAAAGTGGTCTGGACCTACGACCGGGGGCTGCCCAGCATGGTGTCGGGCCTCTTGGTGGATAGGCGAATTTATATGATTAACAACGGCGGCGTGGCGACCTGTCTCAACGCCGAAAACGGCGAACCGTACTGGCGCGAGCGCGTCGAGGGGCAATATTACGCCTCGCCGGTATACGCCGACGGGCGGATTTATTTCTTTTCGATGGATGGAACCACGACGGTGGTGAAGCCCGGCGACGAATATGAAATCCTCGCCACCAGCAAACTGGACGACGGCTTCATGGCCTCACCCGCCGTGAGCGGCAAGGCGTTCTTTCTGCGAACGACGGCCAACCTCTACCGCATCGAGGCGAAGTGACGATCTGAAATCACGCTTCTGTTATAGCCCGGCGTTTTTCCGCAACCGCATCAGTGCGTCGACGTGCATCGCTGGAATCACGCCGTTTTTGCCGGGTGGAACGTCAAGCAGGCAATTCACGCCCCGTCGCCGGCAGGCCTGAAACTGGCGAAGCAGGTCGTCGTCCGGCCTGGGGGCGTCCCCTTCCACGAAGAACCATTCCTTGCCGATCGGGTCGCAGAGTTCTCCCGGAATATAATACGATTTTCCATCGACTTCGCGCCATTTCCGGTGTCCGCTTTCAGGCGGAAGCCGGCGCTCAATGGCGATCAGGTCGGATGGCCATGCGTAGTCGTATTTCAGATCTTCGCCGGTTCCGATGCCCGTGTTCATCATAATGACGGCGTTGGGTTGAAGCTCGGCGATAGCCTGGTACAAATAGCGCCGGTACCCCGGCCCCAGCACGCCGGGGATGTCGATCCACACCTCCGCGATCTCTCCGTATTGCGTCAGCAATTCGTGAATCTGCGCCGATTGAAACGTCTGATAGAGCGAGCTCGTGAACGGAGCGAGTTTTTCGTCTCCCTGCGGGAAACGGTTCATCACTTCGGTCCAATGAACGTCGCTTGGCGTCTGGCTTCCGAATTTGTGATGGTTGTCCCACGAGCAGTAATAGAAACCGGGTTTGACGCCTCGCTTCGCGCACGCGTTGACGAACTGTTCCACCACGTCGGTTTTGTTTCCGCTATTGGCGACCGTGTAATCGGTATGGCGGCTGGGCCAGAGGCAATGCCCGGCGACGTGCTTGGTGGTCAGCACGGCGTATTTCATGCCCGCGTCGCGCGCGACCGATACCCATTGATCGACGTCGAGGCGATTGGGGGCGTACATCGACGCCGGCTGGCTTCCGTCGGGCAGTTCCTCGCCCGCGTAGGTGCTCATACCGAAATGGATAAACATGCCGTATTGCAGAGCCTCCCAGCCGCGCAGCTGAGTGAGCGAGAGGCGCTGGCTTCCTTGAGCCTCCTCAGCCGCGTTGGCCTGGGGGATCGCCGCGATGGCCGGGAGAGCGGCTCCGGTCAGTGAGATTGCGCGAAGGGCCTGTCTTCGGGAAAGCCGCGAGGTCTTCATGGTGTATCTCCAGAGATGAAATGATCTGGTCTCTTAAACCGATCCGTCCGGGTTGATTATGAATTTTGTGGAGTGATCCGGGCCAACCCGCCCACCCAGGCGCCGATCAGCGCGCCAATGACCGCGAAGACAGCCACGATGAGAATGCCCGGTCCGGCGCCTGGAATCTCCACGGCGATCATCGGCGCGGCCACCAAACCCGCCGCCAGCCACCAGGGCGCACCCAAGGCGCCGGCGATCGCGGAGGCGATGACCAGCATTCCGGCGGTAACGCCCGCGTCGTCCCAATTGGGGCGGGTGTCCAGCCAGGCGATCGCGACGCCCGCGGTCAGAGCCAAGAGGGCGATTGAAATAAGCCAGCCTTGTCTGTTCATGACAATCTCCTGTTCAGTGTGGAGTGTTGTTTGGAAACCCATCGTGCGATCAGATCGTGTGATCCAGTGAATTCTTTGCCCCATCATTTTAGTTGGGTTTCCTCAGCCTTCGGTTTCGTCGACCCGATTGGAAAAATGAAAATGAATTCATCCGGGCTTCCGAATGGGGCGATTCGCCAGTCGACGCCGCCACGACGTTTATTTTCTCAACTCGGTTTCTTTCGCGGCCGTTTGCCGCAGGTTCGCGTAATACTCGCGTGCTTTTTCGACGCGCTTCATCAGTTCAGGCGATTGTGCGACGTAGAGTTGCATGGCCAGGTTGGTGGGCTGATTTTCAAGCTCGGCGCGGTATTTTTTCGTCAGGTCTTCCACCTCTTGCAGGCTGGCGAGGCGCTTGTCGATCAGCGCGCCGGCGTCGGCGAGCTTCCAGAAGCGGAAGCCATCGCGTTTGACGTATACCGGCGTGGTGTGCGCCTGCGAACCGTCATCGCCGGTGGCCCGCGCCGCGATCCAGCAGCCGTAGTTCGCCGGCCAGTCGAACGAGATCGACAGGGTGTCTTCACCGCCCCGGTTTTCAACGCTCGCGATCACCTCGCCCTGTGAGACGATTTCGAGCGTTTTGGGCAGAAAGCGATTCGCGCCGCCAGCCGCGGACGCCTCGATCTTTAACGTATGATCGGCGCCGACGGTCACGGTTTCGCCCGGCCGCGCGCCGTCGACGCGCAGGCCGAGCATGGGTCCGTTGGTGACGAAGGTACGGCCCGCGCGCACCGCTTCAAACCAGGCGTCCGGGGTGAAACCGCCGCCGCCCAGGTACGCGTACATGCGGACCTCACCCACCGTACCGCCCCACGGCACGTCGGAACCCGCCGCCGCGGTCAGCGGCATGCCCAGGTTGAGGAAATCGTAATAGAGGCCGGTCCCCATCTGGTTGAACTGCATGATCTCGATGTAATCGACCTGTCCAAACGGCACGAACAGCGCCATGCCGCGATGCACCTCGAACATGTTGAACAACACATGGCAGAACCCCGACAGCCCGCCCTGTTGATGAACTTCGTTGAACACCCAGTCGTAGAGAAAATACTTGTCGACGTCGCGCACCATGCCGAGCGTGTTCATGTGGATGGTGTGGCCCAGTTCGCCGTGAGTACGCGGGCATTCCTGCCCCGGCGACAGGGTGACGCCGTTCTGACTGACGCGGAAATCAGGCCCCCAGCCGCGCTGTTCGAACCAGGTGCGGTAGACGTCGCCCATTTTCACGACATTGGCGAGGTGGACGTCCTCCGCCCGAACCCACGCCATCAGGTTGGCCGCGTCGGCTTCGCTTTGCATGCGGCAATGGACGTGCTCGTCGCCCGAGTACCATCCGCGCTCGCCCATGTCGATCCAGCGCGCCGGCGTGTAGGTTTTTTCGACCGATCGCCCGCTGAAGACGGTGAAGGAGTCGCGCACGACTTCATGTTCGACGCCCCGGCGGATGACGACCTCCCACTCGCCGGGAGGAACCTCCATGTCGAACGGCCCCGGGATGCACCAGTAGGGGCCTTCAAGCCCGCCGGGCAACTGCGCCATGCGCCGGCCCGAGGGCTGGCCCTGCCGGTCCATCTGCGGGGCGATTTCGATGGCGTTGGCCGGCTTGCGGTCGCGGCCGTTGGTTTTCCACGTCAGCCGGATCATGGCGGGGACGGGTTCGCCGCCGCCGCTGGAGAGCACGCGCAGCTTCAGCCGGCCCATCGGGGCCGTCTCGACGCGCATCAGCGTGGAGAGGGGCGAGCCGCCGTCCTGCGTCATCTCCAGCATGAAGGTGGTGAGCTCTTTCGGGACGTTCTCCAGCCCGATCAGCGCCCAGGTTTCACCCTTTGCAGCGACGCCGAATTGCAACTTGCGGTGTTCGGGATACTCGCTGCAATTCATCGAAAGCGTGGTGAAGCGTTTGTCGACTCCACCCTCCAGAACGTGGATCAGCAACGCGCCCTGATCGCCGGGAAGGGGAGCGGGAGAGTCGTTCTCCAGCACGGGGCGTCCGTTTTCGATGCGGATGTTGACCACGGGCATCGCCGTCTGGAGCGTTTCGCTCAGTTCGTCGAACAATCCGGCGGCTTTGTCGCGTTGGGTGCGTTTCGCCTGATCGCCCCGGGTGTTTTTTTCGACGTCGAGCAGCTCTCGCAGGGCGCGATTGAGCTCATCGACTCGAGCTCGCGCATCATCACCGAGCAATTGAGGCTGTTGCTGAACGAGAGTCCCCGCCAGTTCCGCCGCCTGCTCGATCTCCGGGCGTTCGATGGCGAAGGCGTTCGGCTGGTGAGCGCAAACGAAGGCCCACGCCAGGGTAATCAGGAAAAAGCCGCGTACGATCCGGTGCGTCATGATTCTTTACTCCCCCTGAGTTCGCGATTCGATTCGGATATGAAACTCCACCGTGCGCGACGCCTCGGCGATGTTCGCGGACGCGGTGGAATAGGGCGGTTTGACGGTTTCGCCGCTGGCATCGGCGACGATCGCGCTGACGCCGGGCTTTGTATCGGCCTCCCACGTGATGACGGCGGGCGCCTCGCCGAACAGGCGGTCTTCGACGGTCAGTTTCGCTTCGTTTCCGTGCGGCGTGCGGGCGAAGAAGAACAGGTTCGCCGACAGCGGCGACGCGCTTACGACGTCGTCGCCGTTCAACTCGATGGAAGCCGGGTAGAGCGTCGTCCAGCGCAGCGTCTTGCCGTTCCACGCGGCGTTTATTTGTGGACGCCACGATTCACACTCGCGCGAGAAGGCGGTCAGTTCGGTGGGGGAGATTCGCCCGTCGCCGTTGGAGTCGATCGCGCGGCGGAGGCGTTTGGCCTCGCCGTTGAAGCCGGTGAGGCGAATCGCCAGGTCGAGATTGCGCGGCGAGACGGTGAGCCGGGCGTCATGCTGAATATATGAGGGAAACGGCTGATGCGCGCCCGCCAGCAGGGATAGCGTGAGGAGTGAAACGCTGAGCAGTAGAGGTTGAATGCGCCGAGTCATCGTGATGAAAACATACCACAAAAAAAGGGGCGTTTCGCCCCTTTTTTGAACGGATGGATCCGTCGAGTCTCCGGGGTCGACTTCCGCTAAATACACTCTTCGCTCGGGATTGTTCTAATTTTTATCAATTACAAGACTTAATTTATTTGAAATGTGATTATTTTCATTTTAAATTTTTTCATGTTTTTGTTGACGTTTGTTTTTTTTTCTTGCTAATAATTTACGTTGTATTTTGTGTATCGATCGACGAAATGATCGTTTCATGTTTCTTATTCGGTCGAATCAGGTTCAGATTAACCAACGCAACGGAGGGTGGGTCATGAGCAAGAGTCTATTCAATG
>WGLV01000057.1 GCA_016125385.1 bacterium | reverse complement strand
GAAGCCCGCGCTGGCGTTCAGCGATGGATGGACTTCTACAACCGGAGAAGAAAACATCAGGCTCTTGACAGACGCACCCCCGATGAGGTGTATTACACGAACCGGCATGCACAGTCCCTCATGAGGGACTGTGCATGAGAACCCCAAACCAGAGCGATCCACTTAAAAGCCGGAAAAACCTGTCCAAATCATAGGGTCCATCTCAGTTCAGAATCGTTTAGGTAAGGTCTATCTCGCGCCCTTTGACGTGGTCCTGTCGCCCACCGACGTCGTTCAGCCCGACCTGTTGTTCATCAGTGAATCGCGACGCTCGATCGTTACGGAAAAAAACGTTCAGGGCGCGCCTGACTGGGTGGTTGAAATCCTCTCGCCGGAGAGCGCCCGCCGCGACCTGGGGCTGAAGAAAAAACTGTACGCCAATCATGGCGTACGTGAGTATTGGGTCGCCGATCCCTCCAGCCGGACCATTCAGGTTTTTACCCTTGGCGAACAAGGTTATGAGCTGGTTGAGACCGCCGCCGAAGGCGGCGCGGCGTCCTGCCGCCTGTTGCCTGGCCTTATCGCCGAACACGCCAGCGTTTTCCGCTCTGAGTAATCCTTCGCTTTCAGCATCCGCTGCTTGGGCCTGTATCTTCCTTTCTCCTTGTTCTAGCATGATACACAATGGTGTAGAGTGTAGATTAGATGTTGTAGATAGGTTGTTCTGACGAGGCGCGTGATTGCATGTCATGGTTGACTGATTCCAGAAAAGAATACCGGGTGTTATGGCTCTATGCGGCGGCGGTATTGATCTATGGGCTGCTCGCCAATGTGGGTACCCCTGTCGTTGAAGTCATCTGGGATTCCGTCTTCTATAAAACGATGGCGTTCCAGTTGCATGACTGGCGGCATTTCGACATCCAGAACAATGAGATGGTCCCCCCGTTGTATCCGCTGGCGTTATCGTTCGCGTCGTTCGCGAAGGGCTATCTCACAGTTGAGACGCTGATCGCCTGGCTTAATCCCGCGTTATATTTCCTCGGCCTGTTTCCGCTTTACCGCCTCACGCGGCGTTTCGTGGGCCCTGGCGAGTCGCTCTCCGCATGCTGCCTGTACCTGTTTTACCCCGCCGCCGTCTTCACCCAATGGACTCTGAGCGAAAATCTGGCGGCGCCTTTATCGATGCTCATGTTCTGGTTGGCGGCGATCATGCTGACCGAAGATCGCCCCAACCCTCTGCTGGGAATCGCGCTCGGTTTGACAATGGCGGCGTCGTGCCTGACCCGTGTGCAGGCGCTGTGTTTCTGTGGTGCGATCCTGCTCTGGCTGGGCGTCGCCGTATGGCGGTTAAAACAGCCTGCCTGGGCGTGGCTGCTGGCGGTGCTCTCCGGCGCTGGCGCCTGGCTTGGAACCTGTTACGCGATGGGGTACTTCGGCCTTGAACGGGATGCGGCGTTTTATATTCAGTGGGACTCGCCGGACTGGTCGAACGCCGCCGGTCTGGCCCGGACGTTCTTTTCCATCCTGTTCGCGCACGCCGCCGGATTGTGGATCGAGGGCGGATGCCTTTTATTCGCGCTGTTGCTCGCTCATGTCGTCATATCGCTCTTTTTCCCTTCGCGATTGCCCCGCGCCGTGCGTGAATACGGCCTGTTGGTCGGGTTTACCGCATTCACGGCGCTGGCTGGGGTCGCGGCGTATTACATCCTGCGCGAGCGCCATGAGCAGTGGTCGGTCAGCGTGCGGTATCTGTTTTATCTGAATCAGGCTTTTATTCCTCTGGCGATATGGTGGCTTGCGCGCTTGCCGCGTATAACGGTGGGAGACCGTTTCGTGATCGCGTTGGTTTACGCCGCGTCGGTGGCGCTGCTGGCCGCGATGCTGTTCGGCACCGACGTCTGGAGCGTGTTAAGCCGCAGCCACGAATACTTCACCAACGCGCCGTCGCTCGATTTCATGTCGCAGATCGATCACGAGGGCGCCATGACGGGTGCCTTGTTGTTCGGGGCGATTTCTCTGATTGCGGGCATCTTCTGGCTATCCAGCCGAAGCGCGGGCTATGTCATCCTTGCGGCGCTGCTTTTCTATCTGCAGGGCGCCGCGCTCGATCAGGCGATGAATATGCGGCGGCTCGCGGCCGATACGCTCTGGGCGAATGGAATTCATTCATTCTGTCACGAGTACGAATCGGGAAAATGGCGTGATTACCCGGTTTATTGCGAAGAAGACTTTGAATTCATCCGGCCTAATCTGCTCTATTGGATCGATCTCAACACCGCGCCATGGCCAGAGGATTCTCCTCCAGCACCGCCGTTTTATCTGCTGACGACTCAACCTCACGATGGTCTGGGCGCTTTACTGTTCGATCGTGACGGCCTGCGCCTCTATTTCGCTCAGCCCCAAACGCCATGATAATAAACATGTAACTATGGCTGCTTTCTTCTGCCTTGAGATGGAATATCATTTGCCATTTTTGATATATCGAGGGTATTATTGATCGCAAAGAGGTCTGAACTCTTTGTACGGCTACGATTTTTTGGTTGATCTGGAAATGGATTGAACGAGCATGTTTATAGAAGAAATCCGATTAAAAAATTTTCTTTCATTTGGTCCTGATAGCGGACCTATTCCTTTAAAACCGCTGAACTTGATTATCGGAGCGAATGGATCGGGCAAGTCAAATTTGCTGGAAGGCGTTGCTTTGATGCAATCGGCGCCAGGCCAATTGGTTGTTCCCATTCGTGAAGGAGGAGGTGTAAGAGATTGGTTGTGGAAAGGAGTGGACAAAACAGTCGTGGCGAGTTTGGAAATCATCGTAAGTGGTCTTGCCACGTCTCTACCTGCTCCAATTCGGTACCGTTTTGATTTTACTGAGACATCACAACGCTTCGAGATTGTAGATGAGCGCATTGAGCGTTCAAAGCCATTGCCAGGTCATCCGGAACCTTATTTTTATTATCGCTATGAGAACGGCCATCCTGTATTGAACGTGAAGTCTGAAAAAAGAAATCTTCGCCGTGAGGATGTCGATCCTGAAAAATCAATTTTGGCGCAGCGTAAAGACCCGGATAGTTATCCGGAAATCACTTCTTTAGGTGGATTTCTTGCTGATATACGGATTTATCGTGATTGGTCCTTGGGACGATATACTCCTCCACGATTGCCTCAGCCAACGGATCTTCCTAATAAATGGTTGGAAGAAAATGGACGAAATTTATCGCTAGTGATAAATCAATTGATGCGTGATGTAAGAACCAAAGAGAAATTGGTGGAAATGCTCCGCGCGATCTACTCGGAAGCACATGATTTTTATATTGAAATTAAAGGTGGAACCGTTCAACTGTATATTCAGGAAGGTCGGTTCAGTGTTCCAGCGACTCGCCTTTCAGATGGGACATTGCGCTATTTGAGCCTTCTTGCAATTTTGCTTGATCCAACACCACCGCCGCTTGTATGTATAGATGAACCTGAACTGGGTTTACATCCTGATTTAATCAACCATGTTGCCGAGGCCTTGCGAATCGCTAGCCAAAAAACTCAGTTGATTGTTACTACACATTCCACGGTATTGGTGGACGCTTTTACTAACGATCCTGAGATGATTCTCGTGTGCGAAAAAATTGATGGGTGTACGGTGATGAACCGATTGAGTTCTGAACAATTAGCCCCGTGGCTTGAAAGATATCGGCTGGGTGAGTTATGGACCAAAGGTGAAATTGGGGGCAACCGATGGTAAGCGCGTTTAAGGTTTATGTGGAAGGAGGGGGAGATCACGAAGCGCTTAATCGCAAATGCCGAGAAGGATTCCGGAAATTTCTTGAAAATGCGGGGTTTAAAGGCCGTATGCCCAGAGTTGTCGCCTGTGGTGGTAGAAGAGCGGCATATGAAGATTTCAAAATCGCCTGTGAATCGGGCGCCAACTGCTTTTTGTTAATTGATAGTGAAGACCTTGTGTCTTCTATTTCTATATCGCCTTGGGAATATTTAAAAAATAGAAAGGGCGATGAATTCACCAAACCAGCTTGCGCCACCGATGATCACTGCCATTTCATGGTGGTGTGTATGGAATCCTGGTTTCTTGCGGATAAGACGGCTTTAGGAAATTTCTTTGGCCAAGGGTTCAACGGAAACGCCTTGCCTAAGAACGTGCTAATCGAGGAAATTCCAAAAAAAGACGTCTATGATGGGCTGGGTAAAGCTACGTCACACAGCAAAACAAAAACATCCTACAGCAAAGGGGCGCACTCGTTCGATATCCTTGCTCGAATCGATCCCCAAAAAGTGATTGCTTCCTCCCCTTGGGCAAAGCGGTTTGTTGAGTGTCTTGAAAAAACTATGCCTGAAAACAGAATTTGAATATAACAATCATTTTCTTGGCGAAGAAATTCCCCACTCTTATCGCTCCCGCTTCAATACAAAATCGATCAGCGAGTGCAGCGATTGCCAACTTTCGGTATTCTGAACCTGGCTTTGCAGCAACGCCAGCTGTTCGCGCGCGGCGTCGCCGTAACGTTTGCCCGAGGCGTAGGCCGCCTCAATGGCGCCGGCGGCGTTCATCAGGCTGAGCAACGCTTCGCGCTTTTCTTCGATGCTGATATCGCTGTTCAATATGGTTTCCGCCTCATCGCCTTTGGCTTCAAACAGGCGGATCAGCGGCAGCGTGGCCTTTTCGTTGCGGATATCGACGCCTTGCTCCTTCCCCAGCGCGGCGACGTTCGAGGTGTAATCCAGAACGTCGTCCACGATCTGAAACGCCATCCCGACGTTATGCCCGTAGGCGTGCATGGCCGCGAGACCGTCTTCGTCCAGCCCGGCGATATCGGCGCCCGAGGCGGTCGCCGCAGCCATCAGCGACGCCGTCTTGCAGGCGATCATCTCCATGTAGTCCGCTTCGCTGATGCCGTTGCGGTATGAATACTCCAGTTCACGGATCTCGCCCAGACACATCTGGCCGGTGGCCTGCGTCAACATGGTCTGCGCGGGAATCGATTTGCTCGACAGCAACAGTTTGAACGCCTTGCTGAACAGAAAATCGCCCAGCAGCACGGCGATCGAGTTCCCCCAGTTATGCGAGACGGTTTTGACGCCGCGCCGCACCGGCGCCTCGTCGATGATGTCGTCATGCACCAGCGTGGCGAGGTGAATCAGTTCCACCGCCACCGCCACCTGATGGACCGATTCCGAACGCGTTCCAAAAGCGTCCGCCGAGAGCAGCACCATCGCCGCTCTGACCCACTTGCCTTCGCCTTGCAACAGGTGGCTCGATATCTGGTTCACTACCGAGACGCGAAACGCTTCAGGAATATAGAAATGCCCATCGCCGCAAACCAGTTTCTCCAACAGGTTCCGTTCGGCGGTGGCGAGAATCGTCTCTTCATACAGCGCACGGGTCTTTTCAAGCTCGGGCAGGATGGGAGAGTAAATGGTCTCCAGCGTCAGGTCCGCGGAGCGAGATTGTTCTTCAGAAAACACGGGGATGGTCGAACTCATAAATCGGCCGGCCTTTACGTCAGATTTACCTTCCTGTTACGGACGGGGGGACGATGGATTCCAGTATCGCGCCAGGCGTTGGTGAACTTCACTGTTTGAATGCAAATTATTCTCTATGCTTTCACGCCCCTGTCAAGGAAAAGAAAGCCTTCCCCTTGCGGCGCTGCCCCCCGGTGGCGACAATTCCGCCGCAAGGTCGCTTGACCGGCGTACAGGCCGATCGATTGGAGACAGTATAGCATGCCCGAACTCCCCGAGGTTGAAACCGTCCGCCTTGCTCTTGAACGCCTGGCGTTGGGGCTTGAAATCGCTGAATACATTTGCCATCGGCCTGACTACCTTACCCACGGACGGCAGTATACCGGAAAACTGGCGGGATCGCGCATCGAATCGGCGATTCGCCGGGGAAAATTTCTCGTACTCCTGCTCGACGGTGATTTCGCCCTGATGCACCACCTCGGTATGAGCGGACGCATGCTCGTAACGACCGCTTCAGCTGAAATCGAACCCCATACCCACGTCCAGATCCGCTTTCGCGGAGTCGATGCTGAAATCCGTCAGCGCGACCCGCGCCGCTTCGGCTTCGCCGCCGTTTTCACCCGGGACGAACTCTCGCGTTTCCCCTCATGGGCTGAACTCGGGCCCGATCCGTTTTCATTGAATTCCCGGGCTTTCGCGGCGATTCTGCACAATCGCCAGGCGCCGGTCAAAAACCTTCTGCTCAATCAGCGCCGAATCGCCGGGCTGGGCAACATCTATGTGGATGAAGGCCTGTTTCGCGCCGGAATTCATCCCCTGCGTCCGGCGGGTGATCTCTCGCCCGCTCAAAGCGCCCTGCTGCTGAAATGTCTCAAGAGAGTTTTGCGTGAATCCATCGCCGCCGGCGGTTCGACCACCAATGACTTTCGCCGCCTTGATGGACGCTTTGGCGAATTTCAACACAAACACCGCGTTTATCGCCGCGAAGGCGAACCTTGCCCCTCCTGCGGCGCCATCATCGAAAAAATCATTCTCGGCGGCCGGGGAACGCACTTCTGCCCCTCATGTCAATCGATTTGAAAAACGGGATCGGAGAGTAGGGAATCAGAGCCAGCCGTCGTCGGAGCCTTGGCCCGAGCCGTTGCTGACGCCTTGAAGGTGAGATTCGCCGAAGATCAGGCGATGCATGTGACGCTGATAGCGTTCCATGTCATCTTTGCCCTTAGCCTGAATCGCCAGTCTGAACTCAAAGTGAGATGAGCGCTTCCATATCAGAAAACGCTTGTTTACTTCGGTGCGTGAGACGATATCGACCGGCATCTCAAGCGGTTCTTCGCTGCCGTGTAAAGAAAACTTCAGCATCCCCTTCGCGGGAATCGGCAGTTTGCTTTCGCATTGAAATTGCACGGAATTCAAACTGAAATTCGTGATCTGCCCATTCGCGTCGATGGGCGGAATCTGGGTGCCGTTAATATGGATGGAAGCCCGAATGGACGCATCAAAACGGTACACCACATTCGCTCCGTTTCCCGATGTGCCGATCATGGTGAAACCTCCACTGTCCTGTGAGAACGCCAGAGCCAGACAAATACTGAACTATCGGCGCATCTCAGGCTTTCCTCAACCTTGAACCGTATTAACAGATGGAGTTCCGCATCAAAAACATTACAGATCGTCACAGGTTTTATTATACTATACGTAAGCCTGCCTCTTGTAAATCCTTTTTTATCTATTTTTTACGAAAAAGGTCATATTTATTTATTTTTATAAATAAACGTGTTCGGCTTTCTTGTCTTGCTTCACCATAAATTATATTAAACCCTATATCACCATCATGGTATCAAATTTGACTCAAAGCCGAGTTTGACCGTTGCTGATTGAACGGTTGAATTTCGCCGGATTGCGGTCATCAGAATACGTTGGTGATAAAGTGATCGGTCTTGTGCTCAAGAGCCGCCCGTTTCATGTGGGAGACAATCTGCTCAATGCGTTCCAATAAAATAACGAACCGGGCAAACCCCGATCCGTCGCTACAAGTAGCAGTTAACGATAGAATAATATGGTTTTGAATGAATGCAACCGTTTTTTTTGCTTTCTCATTCTGGGATGAGAGCGGTTTGATAAATCGGTTCCAGAATTTCCATGCGCGGCCTACCTCGCTAAAACCACGAATGCCTGATTGAAAAGTATGGACTCCACCGCGCCGCGCGGTAAGATTCCGCATAACCCGATACCGTATCTAACGATGGAGAGCGTCATGTCTTCCGCCGTCGAGCTTGAAATCAATTCGCTTCGAGAACAAATCCGCCGTCACGAGCATCTGTATTACGTCGAAGCCCGTCCTGAAATCAGCGACGAGGAATTCGACGCTCTGATGAAGCGTCTCGAAGCGCTCGAAGCTGAAAATCCCGAGCTGCTCACGTCCGACTCTCCCACGCAGCGCGTCGGCGGAAAACCGCTGGAGGGCTTCGAAACCGTCGCTCACCTCACGCCCATGCTGTCGATTGGCAACACCTACTCGGAAGAAGAGGTTCGAGACTGGCACACTCGCCTGCTCAAGTCGCTTGAGGTCGATAGCCTTGAATACATCATCCAACCCAAAATTGACGGCGTCGCTATTTCGCTCTGGTATCGCGGCGGCGTGTTGGAGCGCGCAGTCACGCGCGGCGACGGCCGACAGGGCGACGACGTGACTCAGAACGTCCGCACCATCAACACCCTGCCGCTTTCCCTCTTGGGAGAGCCTCCCGCGTTTCTCGATATCCGTGGAGAAATCTTCCTCACCCGAAACGAGTTTCAACGCATCAATCGTGAGCGTGAAAAAAACGGCGAAGCCCTCTTCGCCAATCCGCGCAACACCACGGCCGGCACGCTCAAACTGCTCGATCCCTCCGCCGTCGCCCGGCGCGCGCTCGACCTCTACGTTCACACGCTGGCCGATGTCCAGGGCGTGTCTTTCGACCGAGCGTCCGATTTCTTCGCTCAATGCCGTGAGTGGGGGCTTCGCGCCGCGCCCGATTGGTCGGTGGTTCAAAGCGTGGATGACCTGCTCGCCGCTATCGCCGAGTGGGATGAAAAACGCCGTGAACTGGATTTCGAAGTCGATGGTCTCGTCATCAAAGTAAATGAATACCGCCTCCGCGAGCAGGCGGGCTTCACCTCAAAAAGCCCCCGTTGGGCGATCGCCTATAAGTTCTCCGCCGAAGAAGCCGTCACCACGCTGAAAGAGATTGAACTGGGCGTGGGCCGTACGGGGGCGGTTACCCCCCGCGCCATTCTCGAACCGGTCCTGCTTGCGGGAACGACCATTCGTCACGCGACGCTCCATAATTTTGATGAAATCGCCCGCAAAGACATCCGCGTCGGCGATCGCGTCGTCATCCAGAAAGGCGGCGAAATCATTCCCAAAGTGGTGCGCGTCCTGACCGATGAGCGTGACGGTTCGCAGGTTGAATTCAAACCCGAACTGAAATGCCCTTCATGCGGCGAACCGATTGTGAAAGAAGAAGAGGAAGTCGCCTGGCGCTGCATCAATCTCAACTGCCCTGAGCAACTCAAGCGCCGCATCGAACATTTCGTCCAACGTAACGCGATGGACATCGAAGGCGTGGGCGAAAAACTCATAGACGCTCTTTGCGAAAATGGAATGGTGACTCATCTGTCCGACTTGTACCGCCTGCGGCTCGATGATCTCGCCGGGTTGGAGCGCATGGGCGAAAAATCCGCTCAGAACGTGCTGGATGGGCTGGCGGCCAGCAAACTGCGCCCGCCTCAACGCCTGCTGTTCGCCATCGGCGTCCGCCACGTCGGAGCTCATCTCGCCGAGGTATTGATGCGCGGCCGCGAGAGCCTGTGGGATCTCAGCCACTTATCCAAAGAAGATCTCGCCGCGATACACGAGGTTGGTCCCACCGTCGCCCAGAGCGTTCATCAGTTCTTTCAGCAGGAACGCAACGTTCAGGAACTTCAGCGTCTCGAAGAGGCGGGTCTCAACTTCACCCAGGACCCGTCTGCTCAAACCGTCTCGGAAGATGCGCCGTTTTCAGGGAAGGTTGTCGTCCTGACGGGGACGCTTGAGAATTACACCCGTAATCAGGCCGCCGATCTGATCCGCCGCCAGGGGGGGCGCGTTACTGGGTCCGTCAGCAAAAATACCGATTATGTGATCTGTGGCGCCGATCCCGGGTCCAAGCGCGATAAGGCCGAAAAACTGGGCGTCCCCATCCTCACCGAAACCGACTTTGCAAAAATGCTGGGTTAAAGCAACATTTCAGTTGTATTTTGCGTAATTTGGAATACATTCTACCTTGCTGTAATCGGCGATCGCATCCGATTGCATGCTCTCTCACCTTGTTTGATTGCCCTTTTCTTTTCAACTCAGTCTATTCCACCAACTAAATTTCGATCTGGAGAACCTGTATGAGAAAAACGCTGTTGTTTTCATGTCTGTTTGTGCTGGCCGCGTCCGCGTACGCGAAACCTCCCGTGACGTTTGAGAGCCACGGCGTGACGCATGGCCTCGCACCGATTCCGAATCAATACGTAGCGGGCCGCTCCCAATGGAATCAGAACACGTCCGTCAAACCTCTGGGCGCGTCGGATGGCGTCGTATCGATCGCGCCGCTTGGACCGCGTCTTCAAATTATTAAAACCGCGCCGGGCTCCAGTACGCTTGGTACGCTGAAGGCTTCGCCCGCTTACGATTTCGTCTACCCGGTATATCGCAGCGTTGCGACGGGCCTCAAGGTGTATCCCCAGCCCGAGGTGATCGTCAAAATCCGTGAAGGCGCCGATATCTTTCAACTCGCCTCTCGGTACAACCTGAGCGTGTTGCGCCCGATGTTGTTCACCACCGACCAGTTCGTCCTCCGTCATTATCCCAACCTGTCTCCGTTTGACGTTTGCGGCGTCCTTCGCGACGATCCAGACGTCCTTTGGGCTGACCCCAACGCCGCCGTTGAGTTCAAAAAGTATTTCAAACCCAACGATCCGCTTTATCCGCGTCAGTGGCATCTACATAACACAGGCGATAACGGCGACAAACCTGGCGCCGACGTTCACGCCGAACCCGCCTGGGATCTCCAGAAACCTTCGCAGAATCTCGTGATCGGCGTCGTGGATGACGCGGTCGATATCAATCATCCCGATCTCAACATCTACTCAAACCCCATCGAAGCCAACGGCCAGCCCGGTGTTGACGATGACGGCAACGGTCTGATCGACGATGTCCACGGTTGGGACTTCGCCGAAAACGACAACGTGCCGCTTCCCGGCAATGAAGAAGACAACCACGGCACGTCGGTCTCGGGTGTCGCGGCGGCGAAAGGCGACAATGCTCTGGGCGTCGTGGGCGCTTCGTTTGGAACCCCCATTCTTCCGGTTCGCATCAATCTGAGCGGTGACGATGGCGTCCTCGTGTCTTATGTGGAGAGCGCCGCCAACGGGTTGCGCTATGCGGGCAAATACGCCGACGTCATCAACAACTCATGGGGCGGCAGCGAAGTGATTGACGCCATCTCTGAAGCCGAGAGTTTCGCGGCGGGGCCTGAAGGCAAGCGCGGCGCGAAGGGCGTCGCCGTTCTGTTCGCGTCCGGAAACGACGCGAACGATTTTGTGAATTATGAGTTCTGGGGGCTCGATTTTAACGGCATCCCCGCCGGATCTCATGAAATCACCTTTGAATACGCCAAGAACGGCTCTGGTTCGTCGGGCGAAGATCGCGTGGTGATCAAATCCATCGACTTCGTTGATTACGACACGGGAGAATACATCGATTTCCTCGATCCCGCCGAAGGAGAATTTCCACCAACCGTTCAGGGCGGTGGAACCGTTCCATTTGAAGTGGTTGATGATTCTTTGTATGGTCCCGTGTTTCGAAGCGCGTCAATCACCAGCAATGAAACCAGCGATATGACCTGGTCGATCGAAGCGCCATCCGATGGTGGCACGTATATTATTCAGGTCGCCTTCCGCGCGGAGACCGAAAAAGACGGCGATTTCTTTAACGTTTACCTTGATGGGGAGCTGGTCACGGATTTCTTCTATATTGGCCAGGATGAATACGAGATTCCTTTCAGCGGTTCACTGCCCAAAAATCTGGCCCCGTTACGCGGCGAAAACCTCAATCCCGATATCATCAACATCGGCGCGAGTACGGATGGCGATGTCCGCTCCAGCTACAGCCAATGGGGACCGCAACTCGATTTCGTCGCGCCCAGCAACGGTGGTATCCATGATATCATCACCACCGACGTGTCCGGCATCGGTAACGGTTACGACCCCGATTCCGACTATACCGAATCCGAATACAGCGGCTTTGGCGGAACTTCGTCGGCCAGTCCTCTGGCGGCGGGCGTGTTCGCGATGACGCTCGCGGCGAATCCCGATTTGAGCGTCGCCGAGCTGTTGGATATCTTTAAAACCACCAGCGAAAAAATCGGGCCGTTGCCTTACGATGCCAACGGCTTCAACGAACAGTATGGCTTCGGCCGCCTCAATATGTATGAAGCGGTCAAAATGGCCATCGATATGCGTGGAACCTCCGTCGATCATTGGGAACTCCACTGATTTCCTTCCGCTGGCATCTCCAAGTTTTGATGCGCAAAAAAAACGCCCCGGTTTTCCGGGGCGTTTTCGTTGTCCAACGCCGATCTCCTTCTACTTCAAATCGTATTTCAATTCATGATATGCTGTCGGCGAGTCATCGTACCGTGATTACGCGGCACGTCGCTTCCTGAATCATGCTCCCCAATTTCCTCAACCGCGGCAGCGATTAAAATTGATTGAAATGAGATGATGATGAAAAATAAAACCGCAATTTTCATAATATTCATATTCACGTTGGCATTGTTTTTATGCCACGGCTCGGCGTTCGCGGCGGATGGAATCGAATCGCTGAAAACCTTTGGCGCGAGCAGTAAAGAAGTCTTTCTTTTTAAAGACGTGAAAGAAGCCGAGTTGTTTGAACACACGGGCAAGGGCTGTCTCAACCACATGTGGTTCGGCGGCAGTTGGCCGGACTATGGAAAGATTACCATCCGTGTGTATGTTGACGGTGAATCGGCTCCCTCAATCGAGATGGAATTGTTTATGGGGCATGGCATCGGTTTTCAGGATCAGGCCGCTCCGTGGGGCGTCAGGCGAATCGGAAAAACCGGCGAGCCGTCAGGCGTATACAACACGTATCGCATTCCATTTGGAAAATCGGTGAAAGTGACCGCTCAACTGGCGGAAACCAGCCCCAAAGATCAACCGTTCTGGTACATTATCCGGGGCGTTGAAAACGAACCCGTTGTCTTCAATGGCGTCAAACTGCCTGACTCCGCACGGCTCCACCTTCATAAACTGGAAAACTATACCGCTCAGCCGCTGGAGGAATTTTCCATTTGCGATGCGGAAAAATCGGGCATGCTGTATCAGGTGACCATCGCCGCCAAAAGTTCCCAGTTCACGTTTTTAGAAAGCATGGTCCGTGCTTATATCGACGGCGCTGAGACGCCTGTTTTTCTTTCATCGGGGTTGGAAGACTATTTTCTGGGGACGTATTACTTCAACAGGGGACGCTATTACAACGAGATCGCGGGCCTGACTCATCTGGATAAAGATCGATTCGAATTCTCAGCCTATCGCTTTCACGAAGAGGATCCTGTTTTCTTTTCGAAGGGATTCAAGCTGACGTTGCGTTGCGGCGAACAGACAGAACTCCTGACCTGGAAAGCGCCGGAAACCACTTACACAACCTATGCCTGGGTTTATGAATGGTGATGTTAAACCGTTTTATGTTCAGTCTGTCCATGACAGGTGTTGCTTGCACAGCCCAAGAACAATGCCCGGGCGAATTCCGCATTCACCGATAATCCTGTATCAGAATCGCGACATCCGCGCCAACGAGCGCGCAAAATTCGCACAACAAAAAGACCGGGAAACCGGCACTGTCGGCGATTGTATATCAAGATTCCGGCAAGCGATTCTCGATATCGCGACATCCGCGCCAACGAGCGCGCAAAATTCGTACAACAAAAAGACTGGGAGACCGGCAAGCCGGCGTTTGTATATCAAGATTCAGACGCGCGTTTCTCAATTTCTCTGTTTCAGGCCCAACGAGGCCGTTAGAAACAGCAAGCCCCAAAAGACTGGGAAACCGGCACTGCCGGCGATTGTATATCAAGATTCCGGCAAGCGATTCTCGATATCGCGACATCCGCGCCAACGAGCGCGCAAAATTCGCACAACAAAAAGACTGGGAAACCGGCACTGCCGGCGATTGTATATCAAGATTCCGGCAAGCGATTCTCGATATCGCGACATCCGCGCCAACGAGCGCGCAAAATTCGCATAACAAAAAAGATTAGGCAGCCGACACTGTCGGCTAGTCCCAGCGGTTGCCGAGTGAGAACCGGTTCAGTTTATGGGATAGAATCCACTCGTGCAGTTCTTTGGTGATGTTGGGGTACATCGTGAGGGAGTCCAGTTCGTCGATAGGACGCCACTGAACGTCGTGCAGGTTTTTATCGTCGCCTACCTTCATGATTCCGCCGAGAACGCGCGCTTCAAAATAATAATTGATAACATGGCGGTGATGATCGGGAGGAATCGATTCGGAGACGCAGATCAGGTCGCCGACTTCGACGTCAAGGTTCGTTTCTTCTTTCATCTCGCGTTTCACGGCGTCGCTCAGCGTCTCGCCATAGTTCACGCCGCCGCCTGGCAGCAGCCAGTAATACTTGTCGTATTTGTGATGTTTGACCAGCAGGATCTGACTATTTTGCACAATAACCGCGGCCGCGCGGTTGCGGATTTTTTTCGCCATGTTCCCTCTACCGAAATCGATTGTTTCCGGACACATTATGATGTCTAGACATCTCTCCTTAAGAGTGGCGCCATTCAACGCGGCGATCAACCTCTCCGGCCAGATGTAAGCGAGGGTTGAGGTGGTTTTTCAGCGTCGGCTTTGATGCGTCTCGGTTTGAGTTGCGCCTCAAAAATGGCGCCCACCGCCGCGCGCATCAGCCTCAATTTGGCCTGGTATAGCGTCTTGCGCCACGAGGGCGGCGCCAGTTCTTCCGCGTCGGTGGGTTGTACCACCAGGCTGACCTCGATGTTAGGCGCGAGCCCGATGGGCACTCCGTTTTTCATGCAACTCTCGTATACGTGTTGAAACACCACTCGCATATCTTCGTATCGGGGCGATTCGGCGTGTTCCATATCGGTTCCGATCACCGGCCTGAAGATGCACACGGTGGGGAATGCGCCCACGCTGGTAATATAATCGATTCCGCGCAATGTGTCTTCAATGGGTTCGATGCCCGCGATGATTTCGCCCGAGACGCGGCCTTTCCCCATCAGCCGCGAGGCGTATTCCATCGCCTTGAAAAAGGCGTCCTGCCCGAGATGTTTGTGCTTTCCGGGCAGATAGCGTTCAAAATACGCCGGGTTGTGCAGCTCGTAACAGAACGAGAGATGATCGGCGCCGCATTCCACGATCCAGTCGTATTTGTGCAGTTCTTTCGTGGGCGCGGCCTGGACGCCCACCAGCGCGCCGGCCTGTTCCTTGATCGCTTTGACGAAGGGCGCGCACAGGTCGAGCCCGGCGCCGGTCTGGTAACCGGTGTTAAAGTGGACGAAACTCACGCCGGATTCCGCGCGCGCGGCTTTCGCCGTTTCGACCACTTCCTCCACCGTTTTCATCGGCTTGTCGCCGCCGGGCGCGCCCACGTTTAATCCGGTCGCGCAGAAGCGGCAGTTTTCGCGGGGATCGCTGTTCCAGAACGCGCACGCCTTGCCGAGGTAAAATCCCAGATAGGTTCCTTGCAGCACGCCGATTTCCCGCATGGGCGTCCCCGTCGATGCCTTGCGTTCATACCAGGCGGGCGCGGGTGGAATCCGAACCGCGTATTCCGTCCCGCTGGGCTCGTGAAGAACGTGATAGCCTCGCTCGTCCAGCCGCAATACATAGGGGCTGTTCGCGGTGAAATGTTCATGCACCGGCGCGTTCATCCAGATATCGCGCTTGCCGGGGATGACCAGTTCAAGCCCGCTGCCCAGCCCGGCGCGCGCTTTGACGTACGATCGGGCGTCGCGTTCCAACTGGCAGTTTGAATCCACGCGCAGGCCTTGGCAGAACAGGTCGATTTCAAGTTCAACCGCCATCAGCCGGCGGCCGTTTGGGGCGGGGGAGGGAATTCGGGTCATGGTGCGCTCCGCTACGATGCAATCTCTCCCCATTGTATCATGCCCCCGGCGGCGGGCAATTGATCCCGTAACGGCGCCCCGTCCTTCAACCGTTATACAATGGGAAGCAAATTCTTGAGACGAACGACGTGAAGCCGATGCGCTTTATTTTTTCCCCCATTCAGTGGATGTCGTGCATGGCGTTGTGCCTGCTATGCGCGATATCCGCGTCCGCGCAAGAATGGAGCGATTTCGCTTTTCCCGTCGACGCCGCCCCCGTTGATCTCTCCCGCTTTCTCGACGCGCCCGCCGGGAAACATGGCTTTCTCGGCGTCAACAACGGCCGCTTCGAGTTTGAAGATGGAACCGCCATCCGCTTCTGGGGAACCACCCTGACCGGTTCCGCCTGCTTTCCTCCGCAGGATTTCGCGCCCCGGCTCGCCGATCGCCTCGCGAAATACGGATTCAACCTCGTGCGCTTTCACATGATGGACGCCGCCTGGAGCGATCCGCCGCTGGTTCAGTACGATGATCGCGGCGTTTTGGAACTCAACCCGGTGGCGATGGATCGCCTCGATTTCTTTCTCATCCAGTTGCAGAACCGGGGAATCTACGCCTGCTTCGATGGTCTCGACGCCCGCGTTCTTGATCATTCCGCCGGTCTTCCTTATGCGGACGCGATCCCTCCCGGGTGGAAAGGCCTCATCCATTACACGCCCGAGCTGCGCCGCCGCTTCGTCGAGTTTCTCGATCGGTTCTGGACCCATCGCAACGCCTACGCCGGTTGGAACAACCGCGTGACCGAATACCGCGATTCGCCCGCCATCGCGATGATTCTGCTGATGGATGAAAACACCATCGCCGCCGCGCCGCGTCCCCATCCGTATTTCACCGCCGAACTCGAAAAACTATGGCCGGTCTGGCGTGAAGAAAACCACCTGGATGAAGCCGGTTTCGATCTCAACGCGCAAGACGCGGAGACGGTTTCCTTCTTGTCAGAAACCACGGCGCGCTCGCTGATCGATTTCTTCAACGTGTTGCGTGAACTGGGCGTCAAAGCGCCCATCGCGGGGACCAACCTCTTTCTCGCTCCCGCCGATCTGAAGCGCGAGGCCTCGATGGATTACGTCGCGGCCGGGGCCCTGTGGAACCCGCCCTTCGCCGCGTTTAAGGGCTATCCCAACCAGCGCATGACGGACGTGAACCCCCTCGCGGCGCCGGCGCTCATATCGCGCCTGGCGTACGCGCGCTTGAGCGAAAAGCCGTTCGTTGCGATGAGCTGGGGCGAACCCTGGCCCAATGAAACCCGCGCCGAGTTACCCCTCTGGTTGGCGGCCGCCGCCTGCGCGCAAGACTGGCAGGGCTGCGTGGGCTCGACCTGCGCGAGCGTGAACAAGCCGGCGCTCGATTTCATCCCGGCGCCGTTTGAAGCCGGCGTTGACCCCGCGCGGTTCGGCGTGATGCCCGCCGCCGCGCTGCTGTTTCATCGCCGTGACGTGGAGCCGCTTTCCCGCCGCATCGCGATGGGCCTCGCCGGGAATGTCTACAACGCGACCGAAGGCGTCTCACCCGATGAAGCTCGCCCCCCGCGATTGGCTGAACGCGTTCGCGTCGAAACCCGCATCGACTCCCGCCCCTCGGGCCGCAACGTTCTCGCTCCCACTCAGCCGGAGAAGTTCGACGAGCTTCTCGAACGTAATCCGCCCAACCCCGCGTTGCGTCACGATCCCGCGCGCGGCCTGGTGTCGATCGACGCGCCGCGCGTTCAGGCCGTCATCGGCCGTATCAATCAGGCCGCACCTCACGACCTGTCCGGTCTGATGGTTGAAAGCGGAATCGACTTCGCCGTGGTGTGCGCCGTTTCGCTGGATGACAGGCCGCTCGCCGAGTCGGCCGACGTCTGGCTGACCGTGCTGTCCGATGCGCGTAATACCGGCTTCGCGTCCAAACCGGCGCCTCAGGGCCGCCTGATAGACTCGATCGGAAAGGGGCCGATTCAGTTGCGCCGGACGCCCGTCCGCGTCTTTTTGAAAACACATGGCGAGCGCTGGACGGTGGAGGCGATCGGCGCCGATGGGCGCGTCCTTGAGCGTCTTCCCTATCAGGTCGTGGATGGTATGCTGTCAATCAGGGCGGGGACGCACGCAACCATGTGGTACCGTCTGCGCCAATCCACCTGATGGAAACGATCCCGCGATCGACCGAACTCGAAGGAAATTCATCATGCCGATCGAACACGCTCGCCAGCTGTTTCAATCCCGATTCAACGCCGCGCCGGATGCCGTAACCCGGGCGCCGGGCCGCGTCGAAATTCTCGGTAACCATACTGACTACAATGGCGGATACGTTCTCACCTCCGCCATCAATCGCAGCATCGTGATGGCCGGTTCGAAAACCGGCGGCGACGCCGTCGAACTTTACTCCGCCGCGATGGATCAGACCGCTTCCTTTCCACTCGGCGGGTTGAAAAACGATCCCGAACGTCCCTGGGCCGATTACGTGAAAGGCGTGCTCGACCAGTTACAGAAGGCTGGCGTGACGCTGAGCGGCTTTCGCGCCGTCATCGCGGGCGATCTGCCCATCGGCGCCGGCGTCAGCAGTTCGGCCGCGCTGGAGGCTTCCACCGCCTATCTCATGCGCGCGCTCTTCCCGTATTCGATGGACCCGATGGACGCCGCCAAACTCTGCCGCCGCGCTGAAAACGAATTCGTCGGCATGCCTTGCGGGCTGCTCGATCAGTTCTCCTCCGTGTTCGGCGAAGCCGACAGCATGCTCTTTCTCGACTGCGATACCCTCGAACACAAAACCCTGCGCCTGCCCGCGCCGGCGCCCAACATCGTGTTGACGCACAGCGGTGTCAAACATCAGCTGGTCGAGAGCGAATACCGCGTGCGCCGCGAACAGTGCGAGACAGCCGCGCGCGTGCTGGGCGAGAAGACCGGCAAGACGCCGCGCTTTCTACGCGACATCACCCTCGATGAATTCAACCAATATAAGGAATCCCTCGAACCGGTGACGCGCAAACGCGCTCAACACGTCATGGAAGAAAACCAGCGCGTGCTTGACGGCGTCGCCGCGTTGGAGCGGGGCGATCTGGCGGGGCTGGGACGCTGCGTGTACGAGTCGCACGCCAGCTCGCGCGATCTCTTTGAAAACACCTGCCCTGAACTGGATATTCTGATCGAACTGTCGAAAGAGATTCCAGGTTGCATCGGCGCGAAGATGACGGGCGGCGGCTTCGGCGGCGCCACGGTCAACCTCGTCGAACCGGACAAGACTGATTCCTTCGCAAAAACCATCGCCGCGCTCTATGAACAAAATACCGGACTGCATTGCGAACCGATGATCTGCGCCGCCGCCCCCGGCGCCGGAATCATTATTTGATATTTTTAGTTTTTGGGTTTGTTGAAAAATGATTCCATGGTTTCTCTTACAAGTTTTTCTTGTATTTTGGGGTCGATAGCTTGAATGTATTCGACAGCTGCTAAATCATCACCTCTTTTGCGGTTTTGCCTTGGCTCAAGCGCTTCTATTAAAATGGCTTCTAGAGCTGGCAATAACTTACTGACTTGAAAAGATCCTTCTGGATTTCCAAGATCTCCCGTATCGGAAACAGGAAGTATACCGAACCATGAAAAACGATCCCATCGCGATGAAAGTCTGTCTAAAGTATGTTCAAATAGCCGTCTTCCCAATGGTCGCTCCGTAGTTCTGCCAACATATACGACTTCGCGGCCATCATAAAGCAAGTAAATTCCTATTTGGTTCGTGAAATCAACGGCTTTGGCTTCAATTTGTTGTTTCCCCAGTATTTTGGGCGTTCTTGCCCAATCGATTTGGTCTCTGCGCCAATACATACCAAATGAACTGATAATTTTGTATTGCTGCTCTTCTATTTCTTCATCATCTGTTCCCGAGGGCTTGGGAGAAGTGATATTTTCTGCATGTTTTTTCCAGATATAAAGTCCTCTTCCTACTTTTTGGAAAGGGCATGAATCTCCATCACTGTTAATTGCTAGTGCTAGTTGAGCGCTAACAGTGGCCGCTGGAGTGGCTCCTATCTTTGTGCGCAACTTTTTGTCAACGATGATGTCTGCAATCTCTTTGTAATGCACGGCTTCTGCGGAGTCTTTAAGAACTTCCTCTATTGCTTGTCTCCATGTTAGAACCTGTTTTCATGAATTGAGTGCCCGGAGGACCTGCCGGATTGCGTGAACGCGAATATAGTTTTCTGAATGTCCCGGCAGGATTTCATAATCTTTGGATAGCCGGCGGCCATGATTCATCCAGGCGAAGGTGCG
>WGLV01000076.1 GCA_016125385.1 bacterium | reverse complement strand
TTCGGAAATCCTGCTGGAAACGCCCGTGTATATTTCCACCCGGATCACGGATCGTTTCGCCGTTCTTCCCAAACGTTGGATCGTGGAGCGCACCTTCGCCTGGATGAATCATGGCCGCCGGCTATCCAAAGATTATGAAAGCCTGCCGGGACATTCAGAAAGCTAGATTCGCGTTCACGCAATCCGGCAGGTCCTCCGGGCACTCAATTCATGAAAACAGGTTCTTAGATTTAAAGTTAATCTCTTTTATTGAGGTATTCTCCGATGATGCGGTTTAAAAAAATTTTTGTTGCTCTAATTTTCGTAAATGTTTTTGTGTGCAATTATTTTATTAAAACTACTCACGCTCAAAGTTTTGGAGGACAAGTATTGAACGCGGGAGGGTTCTATTTGGATGATTCGCTTTGGAACCTTGTTCTCTATGGAGGAACCGCCAATTGGTATGAGTGCTATTCCTCCGGGCCATGCTCTTATGCAAGTATTAATCCAGTTTTAGGTGCTCATTACTTTTATGTTGGATATCAAACTCGGTCGAGGCCCCCCTATTATTCTTTTAATGCGGATGTTTGGGGATATGGGTTTGAACAAAATATGTATGCCAATGATGAAGCGGCTCGTCAAGTATTCATTAATCAACCATATACGGTAGGTCAGGAACGATGGTTGAATCAGCGAGTCAAACTTTGGAGGCCCGATGGTAGTATTTTCGAATCAGCACATGTGTCTTCCTGGATATTAGATGGTGGATTTCTTTTTTATCCGAGTAGGGAGGCATATTATTATCCAAGTCAATCTATTGTCTCTTACGATTATGCCCGAAAATGTAATAATAGTTGGAACTTCAGAGTCTACGATCATCCTGGAATTACCACATTATATTATAATGCGGTTGCAAATGGAGATTACATTGACTCTGGATTGTATTATACAAATTTTACAGCATCCTTTGGTTATAATGGCCAACAAATTGCCTCTGTTCCTTATTCTATCAAAATTTTGCTTCGCCAGTCAAGCACATGCTCATCTGGTTTAGATGGTAATTTCGCATGGGATTGGCAATTGATTCCGACTCCCATTTCTGATTGGGCTAATCCTCCATCTGGTACTACGCTCCCATAAAAATCATTAGAAAGGTGAAGACGATGAAACAATGGATTCTGTCTCTGTTCATGGTGTTGCTCGTAAATAGTTTATGCTGGTCCGATCAAGTCAGCGATGAAGTTCTGTTCGCGGAAATCCCTAAAACCAGAGAGATGTCGGCATGTAAGATTCTGGCGGATTCAGCGAAGGAACTCGGATTGGGGTTTCCTTTCGATGATCCCGGAAGGATGAAATATAACGGTTTCACCTTCGCGATCGCCAAGAGAATTCATGAACTGAAACAGAGCGGTTTGCTGTCGAAAGAAAGACGACCAAACGTTTTAAATGAAATCATTTCCGTAAATTGGAAACGATTTGGCGACCGAACCGTGGAGGGATACACCAACTACGGCGCTCTCCAGGAAATGACGATGGAGATGGACGTTGCCAATCTTTTCGCTGCTTTTGTTCTTGCATCTCAAAATGGCGACACAGAAGATATTGTTCCTTTTTTGGAATTTTGTACTTGTTATTTCGGAGCGTCGGGTGAGGCGATGCCTGGTGTGGATCATAATTCATTCGCGGAAGATCTATACAATCAGGATCTTACAAAAGCACAACGTAATGCCTTCTTCCCAGCGGAATTAACGATCATGAAATACCCGGAAAAAACCGTTCCATTGTTGATTGAGGCGCTGAAAAACACAGAGGTAAAAGAATGGCTCCGGCTTCGAGCTGCTGGATATTTGAACCAGCTGGATCGAGAGGTCTTGAAATCAGTTGAGAACGAACTGGAACCCGAAATGCGGAAAAAAGTGGATTGCATTATTGAATCGGATTCGGGTGGAAGCGGCGTGACACCATTTATTTGCGAGAATCTCGAGCGTTACAAGCAGATGATGAAAGACAAATAAGCAATGGGATTCTCTTCTGCCTGCTGAGGCGAAAGTCAAAAGCAGCCGGTTATAAGATGGAGCGAGACGATTGGTTTCGCTCCATCTTCATTTTTGCTCTGTTCCGCCTTCCTTTAATTCATCCCCCCTGCGCCCCGTTCGCGCGTGATTCATCGTCAAGTCAGCGAATTTATCAGCTAACTTTCCCACCTTTTTTTGAATCCCCAAAATCTAATAATAATTATGCGCGGCGAATGCGATCTCGCCAGCGCTTTGTAGTAGGATATAAATTATCAAATTACTAATCAGGTAATAATAAGACTGATTTTGCACAGTTGGAACGCTTTCTATTTTTTGACTTAAACTATGGCGTATCAATGTGTATAAGTCGTATCTATGAGTATATGCTCAATCAAATTATTGTTTATTAAAATCATATAATTTGTTAGTTCTCGTCAAATTTCTTCATTTTTTTCGCCGATCCCAGTTTGCGAACATTTTGCTGCTTAGCTATAATTGCATGTAGGAAACTAGCGATTAAGTAGTTAGTTTTTTACTCAACCAGCAGGGGGAGAGGAGGAGCCGATCCGCGGCGGCTTTTTGAATCCGGGGGGATTCGTCGCGCTGCGCCACGGCTGCTTACACTACAGCGGTTATCAAAGCATGTCCAATTTGAGCCCTGGTACAACCGGCGAAAATCACAAGTAAAACGTGATTTTCGCCTCGGCAGGCTTGAACGATGCTTTGGCGGCCAAATTAAAGGAGAGAACAACATGACATGCACGACGTGGGTACGGATGAGTGGACTGGCATTACTGCTGAGCGTCTCGGGGGCGGTCTCGGCGATGGATCACTCATTCATCAGCAACTATGAAGGCTCGAAAACCTGTTTGACCTGCCACAAGGGCAAGGACGCCGAGGTCATGCAGTCGACGCATTACGCCTGGCGGACCGAAAACACCAAAATCGGCTACCCCGGCGGCGGGGCGCATGGCATGATCGACCGCTTCTGCGCGCTGGTGGGCAGTAACGGGATGGTGAACTTCTACGGCGATTTTGGCGGACACAAGGTTTCCACCGCCTGTGGAAAGTGTCACGTCGGTAAGTACCTGCCGTTTCCCGATCCCGCGACCGGTCAACCGACGCAGGCGCAGATCGACGGCCTCGACTGCCTCATCTGCCATGCGGAAAAATACGACATGAACGGCGACGGCGTGTATGAGGAGTTCGAATCAGCTGGCAAACGAACCCTCGAAACCGACGCCAACGGCATGCGCTACTGGCATCAGGATCATACCCTGACGGCGGCGCGTAGCGTCGGCGAGCCCATATCGGCTCACGCCTGTTACCGCTGTCACGAACACGGCCAGGCCGACCCCGAATACAAGCGCGGTACGCCGTTTGAACCCGAATACGACGTCCACGCCGCGGCGGGAATGAAATGCACCGATTGCCACGCGGTCGAAGGCCACAAAATCGCGCGCGGCTCGCGCGTCTCCGATATGCATGCGTGGGAACGCCCCGATGTGGAAGTCGATTGCACCAATTGCCACAATCAACCCCACGACAACGCGACCTACAACATGCACACCCAGTTCATCGCGTGCGAAACCTGCCACATCCCGTACACCTCGGGCGCGGCGATTCGCGTCTGGGCGCCGATTTTGGGCGTGGAGAGCGGCCCGCTGGCCGAGATCCCCAAGTACGATTCTGAAACGGGAACTTACGAACCCTATTCCGAATACACCGACGCCTACAACCAGCGCCCGGCGTACCGCTGGTTCAACGGTGACAGCAGCATGCTCGCCGAACCGGTCAACGACGCCGGCGCGTGGGATTTCATGCCCGCCACCAAAGATACCCCCAACGCGAAGATTTATCCCTTCCGTCCCATTCAGAGCGGCATGATCGCCGACCGGCGCGGCATCCCCCAGATGCCCGATTTCGACGCCAATTTCACTATGAAGTCGGCGATGGAGGCGATGGCCGATCCGATGAAGGCGGCTGGCTTTATGCGTCCTGAAGGGCTGAACGATCAGGAAAAAGCCATGCTTTCGCAGTTCCCCAATATGTTCGCCTTCGACAAGGAACATTACCTGAAGACGGGTAATATCGCTGAATCGGTTAGCATCGGCCTGGCGAAACAGGCGGCGATGATGTCCGGTCAGGATCCCATGATGATGTCTGAAGCCGACCTGATCGCTATGGGGTCTCAGATGTGGAGCGGCGAGGTCGCGGGGCTGAACCTGCCCAATAACGCCAACGATCCGCTCTACGCGGGCGAGAGCGATCCGACAAAGATCACCGGGTCATTCATCAGTCTGAGCCACGCCATCAAAAAGGACGGCGCCTTGACGTGCCTCAACTGCCACAGCTCCAACAGCGTACTCAATTTCACCGCGCTGCATTATTCGTCCGAACGCGCGGCGCAGTTGAAGAGCATGTTCCAGTCTGAAGCGAAAGCGTGGCCGGTTTACCAGTAAAACGAAAACTCGTGTTCACCGTGTTCTGACCTCAGAACACGCCGCCTGTGATGGAGCGATTCGAGCATGTCGGATCGCTCCATTTTTCTTGCATTGCTCATTTTGTTTGATGGCTGGGCGCGAATTGAACGTTCACGCGCTGATTGAGAGCGGGAGCGGTAACCGTCTGCACAGCGCCGCCCGTCCAGTAGATCGTGAATTCATCAATCTCATTCACGCCACCGAATCCAAAATGAACCGTGCTTGAATTCTGAGAAAGATATCCCGATCCGCCGTCCACAACGCGCGTCCAGCTGGAGTCTCCCCTGCGCGCCACGATGCGTGAGCCATACGCGCGGGCGTTGACCCCGAGGTTTACTTGAAGCCATGAGCCATGCGTGGAGGTGTTTTCCAGCAGAAGAGGCGCGTCGTCGATGCAGTTCACCGCGATGTCCATATCGCCGTCGCCGTCGTAATCGATCAACGCCGAACCGCGGCCCGCGAAAGCGCGAATATTCGCTTCAAGCGCGGTGTTTGTGCAATCTTCAAACCGGCCGTCCGCGTTCCAGTAGAAAGACGCCCGCTGTTTGTACGCCCGGTCTCCCGGCAGATTTTCAACTTGTGGATACGTATGCCCGTTGACGGTGTAGTAATCCTGCCGGCCGTCGGCGTCGAAGTCGCAGAAGCCCACGCCCCACGTCGTCAGCCAGCGGGTGAAACGCACCAGCCCCATCGGCGCGCTGGCGTCCCGGAACGATCCATCCCCCTGATTGATGAACAATACATCCGTTTCCTGTTCGTAAGAGGTCACCATCAGATCGAGCGCGCCGTCGTTGTTCACGTCGCCCACCGCGACTCCCATGCTGGCGCCGTCCTGTCCGTTTTCACCCACGGCGGCGCCTGAAAAAAAACTGACGTCTTCAAAATGGCCGTGGCCGTCGTTTTTTAATACGTGATTGAATGACGAATCATTGGCGACGTACAGATCGAGATCGCCGTCGAGATCGAGATCGGCCAGCGCGGCGCCCATTGCTCGGCCCCGGTCCTGGTTGATGCCTGCCGGTTTGGCGTTTTCCGTAAACCGGCCCGAGCCGTCGTTGATGTAAAGCAGGTCCGGTTGGGCCTGAAAGCCGCGCGGCCCCATCATGACCGTCTGACCGTTATAATTTTCGCGGCGCTCGCCGTCGCGCGTTTCGTTGAAGTCGACGTAGTTCCCCACAAACAGATCGAGGTCGCCGTCGCCGTCCACGTCGCCGAAGGCGGCCGCCGCCGCGTAGCCGTCATTCATCAGGGCCGCTTTCTCCGTCCAGTCGCTGAACGTTCCATCGCCATTGTTGTGGTAAAACGTATTGGCGCCGACGTTGCCGATAAACAGGTCGAGCCATCCATCGCCATCCGCGTCGCCCCACACCGCGCACATGCCGAATCCCCGGTCTCCCACTCCCGCCGATCCGCTTACATTGGTGAAACGTCCCCCATCGTTACGGAACAGCGCGTTTTGATACGCTGCGTCCGGTTTGTCCAGATCGGGACGTCCATTCACGAAAACCAGGTCGTCATCGCCGTCGTTATCGTAATCGCCCGCCGCGATACCTGAACCCATCGCGTCGACGATCCAGCGTTTGTCCGCGTGACCCAGCGTGTGCTTAAAGCCGCTCAGCCCGGCTTCTTCCGTTTTGTCGATGAAATGGATGCGATTCGCGCCGTTGGTCTCCGGATGGCTGGTTTCCGCTTCCTGCGCCGCATCGGGCAGGCCGGCCATAGCTTTTTTCAGCGCGATAAAGTGAGGCGAATCCTGAAATGTGTTTCCGTACTGCTCGACGATCGCCCGGCATTCATCGACTCGCTTGAGTGAAAGCAGACACCATGCCTTCAGCCCCTGATAGTCGCTGGTATTTTTAATCGCCTCCGATTTGACGCCGTTGAGCAGAATCAACGCGCTTTCATATTCACGCTGATTGAAGCGCAACTGCCCCAGCGCCAGCGTGAGTTGGTCGCTCATCAGGCCTCTTTTCAGCAGCGCTTCCAGATATTGTTTCGACAGGTCGTCGCGTCCGACGCGTGCGAGTTCCCGCGCCAGTTCCGCTCGATCCTCTTCCTTGATGGAAAAGGGATTGTCGAACGAATGCCTCAGCCGGGCGTATTGATCGGGGTTCCATGATTGAGTCCGGGTTAAAATTTCCTGAACGTGATCCAGTTCTTTTTTTTCTTTCAGCCGGCCCAGTGGAGTTCTAAGCGCGCTGTACGCTTCCCTGAAAAACGGATACACCTGAATCGCCTGATGCAGACGCCGGACCGCTTCCTTGTCGTTGCCTTCGCGAATCTCCAGCTTGCCCAGTTCATAAAGCGCCTGAATGTGCCTTGGATTCGTGACCACCGCCTGAGTCAGGCTATCTCTCGCTCCTTTCAGGTCGCCCTCCTCCAGCTGAATGCTGCCTCGCAGGAAGACGCCGTCCGCATTTCCAGGAAACCGGTCCAGTAAAACGCCGATCCGCCGGCGCGCTTCGTCGAATCGCCCTGAGGTTCGGGCGATGGCGGCGCACTGATACAGCAGCGATTCATTCTTTGGTTCGCTTTGCATGGCTTTACCGCTGAACTCCATCGCCGCGTCGAGATCGCCGGCGCGCCAGCTGGCTTGCGCGAGAAAAAACAAAAACCGTCCATCCCGATCGGTTTTTCGCGCCAGTTCAGTCAGGAGCGGAACCCAATCGCCCTGTGGCGACATTTTTTGAAGCATGTCGATGATGGATTGCCGGTCCGTATCGTTTAACTCTGTAGTCGCATTTGAAACGAGCGTCGCTGCGTTTTCGAGATTCCGATTCTGGATGGCTTCAATCACTGTCTGGGTGGGAAATCCGGCGCCATCACCCGCGCTGATCGCGAATATAAATATCAAAACTTGTTGAATTATCATTGTTTATGGTCCTTCTGGCATGCTGTTAAAGCGTTGGTTCGCACTCTGGATTTAATCATAAAATCAAAAGAAAAACGAAAATAAATTGACTTGCTAACTAAATATTAATAATATGGTTTAATTATTCCCTCGTTATAAATTATTTCCATCTATGTGATTCAATAAAAAAACAACAAAAAGAATAGGGAGAGGTGAGCATGAGAATGGATTTCAAATGGATTGTTGTTTTCGCTATCTGTCTGATGGCGCCAATGGGTTGGAGCGCTACCAGCAACACAGGGAACAACCCCACGTTTCTAATTGTCGATGTGGTGACGAACAACTTCACCACCTGGTCGCCCGATACGATCGACATTGGCATTGATGCGGGCGCTGACGGTGTCTACGACTATTGGGTTTCCAAGGATAAGTTTTTCGCTTTCTCCAATAAGAAAACCTCGGGTTCGGTTAATCCGTCCGCCTGGGCGACGCTGGTGATCAATCTTGACAAATACGCCGGTCAGCAGGCCAAAATCAAGATCGTCGACAAAAGCTCAACCGGATTCATCGCCATTAACTCGATCCGTCTGAATTTCGCCGACGGTTCAATGGTTCCCAACGGCGTTCCTAACGGCTTTTTTGAAGAAACGCCCGCGTTGACCGGCTGGACGGTCACGGGCAGCCTGAGCGCCGCCGATCTCATCAAAACCGATAACGCTCTCGCCGCGACGACCTACGGTACGCACTATCTTTCGACGACCGCTGCGGGTACGGCGGAGATCGAATCAAACGTGTTCACGCTGACGCCAATCTCCAGCTTCATCTACGGCGTGTTCGGCGGCCCTGCTTCGTCTTACTTCGATAAACCCGGCGCGTTTGGCGATGACGAAAACGGTTTGCTGGTTTACGTCGATATGGGAACCCCCACTCAGGATCCTAACGGTCAGTACGACGCTGGTACGGACATCCCGCTTACGGGATTTCTCTTCAGAGGGCCGGATGACGGGTTGGAAGTCTCCATGATCAATACCTCCGGGTATGAAGGCAACCGCGCGCAGTTCGTCGTCGCCGATCTCACGGAATCAAAAGCGATCAGCTTCGATTGCATCCGGATGAACTTTGACAACAGCATCATCCGCAACGGCGGTTTTGAAGAGGGCTTCGAAAACGGCGTGCCTGATGGCTTTGACGGACAATCGGTTCGTATTCCCTCCGACCATCCGGCGGGCAAAATCCCCGGCTGGTCCATGAATCACATCACCCTTCCGGGACGCAACTTCGATCCGGAATCCACATTCGTTTTCTTTGGCAAGCCGGCTGGCGGTTATACCCGATCGGGTTATGTCTGGGTCGGAACCGGAACGTTCGATTTCGGCGATAGCGCTGGCGCCGAACTCCAGGCCGGCGTCGAAATGCGCAGCGACGTGTTCGTTATTCAGCCGATCCCCGATGCAGGCGAGTCGGTCTTCATGTCGTTCAACTCCGGTCAGGCCGCGAATCGAATCGATCAATTCGCGACGGACGTCGACCCGGCGAAACGCAACGCGGTCGAGCTGCAAGTCGACGTGGATGGCAACGGCGCGTTTGACGACTCGAACGACTTTATCTATCCGTTGCAGAACCAGGGAATGGCCTGGGCCGCGGAAGAAGACGGCGAAGTTGACGTCTGGCACTATCCTGAATACCGCTTCTATATCGCCGATGAACATCAGGGGAAGTCAGCCCGAGTCTATGCGGAAGACACCACGACGGGCGGCTGGGCCTGGATGGCGGTCGACGACTTCTATTTCTGGACGGGGTCCAAGGCGCAGTTGGCGTTTGATAACTCCGACTTCGAACATGGCGACATGACCAACTGGAACGAAGATGAACTCTCATCCGGTTTCACCAGCTGGCTCGCCTCCAACTCGACGACTCCCGTCGCGCCGGCCGTCCATACCGCCATGAATGGGATTAATACGTGGTTGGATGGAAGCTGGTCGGCTGACTCGGCGCCTCGCGAAGTCGCGTCCGGCGACGACTCAACCGGCAAACTGTGGTCAAACACATTCACCATCCCCACGCTGGATGCTTCATCCAACGTGATGGATTGGCCGTTGATGCAGTAACGCGGCGTTCGTTCGGCTTACACGATTTCGAAAGAGGGGCTCCGGCCCCTCTTTTTTTGTACGGCGCCGATTGACGCGAAGCGATTGGCGAATGCGAAGGAATTGGACCGGGGGGAACAATATTGTCAAAGTACGTTTCGCCTGGATTCTTCGCGGTTCTTTGCTTGGCCGATGCGCCGCTTCGCATTATCCTGATAAAAAACTTCCGGATGTTTGAAATCGATCCGTCTGGAAACATGGAACCCCGATCGTTATGACGTTGACTGGATATTGCATACTCGCCGCGTACCTGTTTGGCTTGCTCGGCATCGGCGTTTATTTTTCGCGCCGTCAGCGCTCGGTCTCCGACTTTTTCGTCGCGGGCCGCAGCATACCCGCCTGGGCGGCGCTGGCCGCCATCGTCGCCACGGAGACCAGCGCGGTGACCTTTATCGGCGCGCCCGCCATGACGTTCAACGCCGGCGGCGATTTTTCGTTTCTGCAAATCATTCTGGGGTACATTCTCGCTCGCGCCGTGATCGCGGCGTATTTTCTCCCCAAATTCTTCGAGCATGAAATCGTCACAATTTACCAGTACCTCGGGCGCCGCTTCGGCGCGCGGGTTCAGCGGGCGTCGGGTTATTTCTTCTTCTTCACCCGCGCGATGGCGGCGGGGGTACGCCACTTCGCCGCCGCTGTGGTGATTCAAGCGATGACGGGCTGGGACGTCGTCACCGCCATCTGGGTGACGGGCGTCTTTTCGCTGTTCTACGCGGCGTTGGGCGGGCTCTCAGCGGTGATCTGGACCGAAGTCGCGCAGTTCACCGTGATGATACTCGGCGGCCTGTTTATCTTCACCTTTCTTTCATCCACCATTGACGGCGGTCTACCCGCCATCATTCAGGCCGGAGCGGAGCAGGGCAAGTTCACCATCTTCCATTGGGATTGGAGCGGCAAGGGATTTCTCATCGGCCTGCTGGGCGGCTTTACCCTTAACCTCGCCACTCACGGCGCCGATCAGGATCTCGTCCAGCGGCTGCTCTCCTGCCGCGATCTGCGAAGCGCGCGCGTCGCGATGGTGGCCAGCGGCTTCGTCGTGTTCGCGCTGTTTGCGTTTCTGCTGTTTGTGGGCGTGATGTTCTCCGTCTTTTATGGCGGTTTACCCGAGGGCTTGAAAGAAGCGCACGAGATTCTCCCGTACTTCTCCGTTCATGAGATGTCGCCCGCGGCGGGCGCGTTCGTGCTGGCCGCCGTGCTTTCGGCCGCCATGTCGAGTACGGCCTCGGCGCTCAATTCGCTCTCGTCCACCACGGTGACCGACTTCATCCTGCCTTACTGGGCCGAACGTCTCGACGACCGCGCCCGCGTGCGTCTCTCGCGCGGCATAACCCTGGGCTGGACGCTGGTGTTGATAACGATCGCGCTAGTCTCCAGTACGTTCGAGAAGAACATCCTCGATCTCGCGCTCAGCGTACCGAGTTTTACCTTTGGCAGTCTGCTGGCGATGTTTCTGCTGGGCATATTTACCCGTTTTCAGAATCAGCGCGCCGCCGTGGCGGGCATGGTCATCGGCGTGGCTCCGGTGATCGCACTGTCAGCGGGCGGGTTTTACTGGACGTGGTTCGTCCCGGCGGGCGCGTGTTCATCCATCGCGGCGGCTTACGTTATCGACCTGTTCTGGAAAGAACCATCACCCCCTGAAATGAGGAGTCAGTCATGAACGATCATCGCGCGTTATACAAAGACATCACCGACGCCTTCGGCCCGTCGGGTTTTGAGAGCGAAGCGGCCAGCGTCGCGCGCCGTTATCTCAAAAACGCCGCCGACGAAATTGAATCCGACAACCTGGGCGGACTGATCGCGCGCAAAAAAGGCCGCGACTCCAGCGTCAAAGTGCTGCTGCTCGCTCACCTCGATGAATGCGGATTCATGGTCAAATCGATCGACAAAAACGGATACATTCGGGTACTGCCGCTGGGCGGCTGGAACCCGCCGGTCGCCTTGGGGCAACGGGTGCGCATCCGTTCGCGTAAGGGCGATCTGATCGGCATCTTCGGAGCCAAGCCTCCCCATGAAATGACCGAAGATGAAAAGAAGAAAACCCTCTCCCTTGATGATATGTGGATCGACGCGGGCGTGACGGAGGATTTCAACCCCGCGAAGGAATGCGGCGTTCGCCTCGGCGACCCCGTCGCGCCCTGGGGCGAATATCAGGCCACCGCGAACCCGAAAATCGACCTCGCCCGCAACTGGGACAACCGCGTCGGTTGCGCGGCGCTGATCCGCGTCTTTCAGGAACTGCAATCCATCACGCCGCCTTGCGACGTATACGGCGCCTTTACCGTGCAGGAGGAAGTCGGGCTGCGCGGCGCGGGCGTTTCGGCGTGGATGTGCGACCCCAGTCTTGCGATCGCGCTTGATGTCAGCCTGGGGCGCGACACGCCCTGCGATTCCGACTCATCCGATGCGAAACTGGGGGGCGGAGCCTGCCTGCTGATCTATGACACCAGCATGATCCCTCACCTTGGCTTTCGTGATGCGCTGGCCGCCGCCGCCGAGGCGAACTCGATCAAACATCATTTCACGTTTCTGAAAGGCGGCTACGACACCGGCGCCGCCCATCGCCATAAGACCGGCGTGCCGTCCGCGGTGATCGGCATCCCGTCACGCTATATTCACGGATTCGGTTCGATGGTTCATCATGGCGACATCGACGACGTGGTGAGCCTTACGATGGCGTTTATTCAAACCGCCGACGCGAGCGCGGTCGAGGCGATTCGCCGGCCGAGGGGGTAAGGTTGAATGCGGCGATGGTTTCGCCCGCTTTTGTGTTTGTTATTTCTCGCGGCGTCGGCGTGTTCAGGCGGGCGCTCGGGGCTTTTCTTCGTCCCGCCGCGCGAGAGCGACGCCCTGGTGATCTATGACATCATGGACCCACCCACACTCGACCCGGCGCGCTCATGGGGCGTGGTCGATGGGCGCATGGTGGGGCTGGTGTTTTCAAACCTGGTTCATTTCAATCACGAAGCCAAGGTCGAACCCGATCTCGCTCTCGACTGGACTGTTGAGCCGGATGGAAAGACGTATACGTTTCATCTCAATCCAGCCGCGCGGTTCAGCAACGGCCGTGCGGTGATCGCCGATGACGTGGCGTATTCATTGCGCCGCGCGCTCGATCCCGCCACGGCGGCGGCCAACCGCTGGGCGCTGGAACCCATCGAGTCGATCGACGTATTGGGACCGCAAGAATTGCGCATCCAACTCAAAGAACCGTTCGCGCCATTCATCGGCCTGCTGGCCATGCCTATCGCGGCGGTGGTTCCGCGCGAGGCGGTTGAAGAGTGCGAGCGTCAGGGCGTCCCCTTCGGTGAGAATCCACTGGGTTCCGGTCCGTGGATCATGGAGGAATGGAAGCACGACCGCTACATTCATTTCCGCCGCAATGAGGCGTATTGGGGCCCCAAGCCCAACCTGCCGCGTCTCGTCTACCGCGTCATTCCCAATCACTTCACCGCCGTCGCCGAGTTTGAGACGGGCAACATCGGCGTGGTGGAAGAACTGCCCGACGCTGAAATCACCCGGTGGCGCATGCACCCCGATTGGGCGCCCTATACCGGCCCGGTTCCGCTTCTTAATACCGACATGATGCTGTTCAATTGCTCCAAGCCCGATCTGGCGAACCCGATGGTCCGCCGCGCGCTGGCTTCGCTGGTTCCTGTCGAGAAAGTGCTGGCTTGCGTTCGTCAGGGCGCGGGAACGATCAGCGGCGGCCCCATCCCTCCCGGCATCATTGGCGCGGAAGAAACCGTCGAACCGATTCGCATGGAGTCCGGTGAGGCGCAGCGTGTTTTACAGGACGCCGGGCTGACTTCGCGTCCCTTCACATTGTTGTTCCCCGCCAAGGAAGGCTCCGTTCGGGCGACCGCGGAGCTGTTGCAGGCGCTTTGGAAACGGGCGGGGCTCGATGTGCGCTTTGTGCAGCTGGAATGGACCACCTATCGTCAGGCGTTACGCGAGGGCGATTTCGACGCCGCCTATCGTGGATGGTACGCCGATTATCCCGACGGCGATAACTTTCTTTATCCTCTGTTTCATTCATCGCAGATCGGACAGAGCAACTTCACCTTCAATCATGACGATGAAATCGACGCGCTGATCGAGGCTTCGCGGCATGAACTTGACGAAACCCGGCGTGAAGAAATTTTGCGCCGGGTTAACCGGATGATTTTTGAGCGGGCTCCCGCGCTGTTTTTATGGCATCGCGTGAATTATTACGTTCGCAATCCTCTGGTGGCCGATTACCAGCCGCCGCACATCTTCAACGGAACCCGCTATCTTCGAGAACGCATCATCCCTCTGGCCGAGTTTGAAGGAGCGCCGAAGTCATGACTTCCTACATTCTGCGGCGGCTGCTGTTCATGGCGCCGGTTCTGCTCGGCGTCGTGACAATCAGTTTTTTCCTGGGGCGTCTCGCGCCCGGCGATCCCGCCGAGGCGATGGCAGGCCAACGCGCCACCGAAGAGCAGAAACAGATGATCGCGCAAAAATACGGCCTCGACCGCCCGCTCGCCGAACAGTATCTCACCTATCTCTATAATCTGGCGCGCGGCGATCTCGGCCTGTCATACGACAGTCACCGTCCGGTTTCTGAAATCATCGCCGAGCGCTTTCCCTATACGCTAAAACTCGCGGCGGGCGCGATGTTCGCGGCGGTGCTTCTCGGCGTGTCGGCGGGGCTGCTCTCGGCTCTGACGCCCAACTCGTGGTACGACCGCGCCGCGATGGTGATCGCCATGCTGGGCATTTCGACGCCGGTTTTCTGGCTGGGGCTGTTGCTGATGTATTTTATCAGCGTTAGGCTCAACTGGCTGCCGCCCTCCGGCTACGGCGATGGAGGAATCCGCTACCTGATTCTGCCCGCTATCGCGCTCGGTACTCAATCGGTGGCGATGCTGGCGCGTATGACGCGCGCCGCCATGCTCGACGTCATGCGTGAAGATTATCTCCAGACCGCCCGCGCCAAGGGCGCCGCGCCCGCCGTGGTGGTGACGCGCCATGCGTTCGCCAACGCCGCGATCCCCATTCTCACCATTGTGGCCGCCGACTTCGCCAGTTACCTCTCTGGGTCGGTATTGACCGAAAAAGTCTTCTCCTGGCCGGGGCTGGGCAGTCACATCATGCTCGCCATTTCCCAGCGTGATTACCCGGTTATCAACGGAACCGTTCTGTTTTTCTCGGCGATGTTTCTCGCCATCAATCTGCTGGTCGATCTGCTGTATGGCTTTCTCGATCCAAGGATTCGCTACGAATGAAGAAAGCCCTGCGTCATCCCTATATTCTGCTGGGCGGGGGCGTGGCGATCGCCCTGTTCTGCGTCGCGTTGCTCGCCCCCGTGCTGGCGCCGTACTCGCCGGACGAGATCGATCTCGACGCCTTTTATCAGGGACCGGCATGGAACCACTGGTTCGGCACCGATAATCTCGGGCGCGACGTACTGTCTCGCGTTGCATACGGCTCACGCGTATCGCTGGGGATCGGCGTGACCACCCGCACGTTCAGCCTGCTGATCGGTCTGATCGTTGGTTGCCTTTCGGGTTATTACGGCGGCAAGGTCGACCTCGTTCTTCAGCGCCTGGTCGATATCACGCTCGCTTTCCCGTTTTTACTGCTGGTCATTTCCATCGCGGTGATTTTTCCGCAAGGCGTATTCGCGGTGTTCATCTCGCTGAGCCTGGTGATGTGGGCGGGCGCGGCGCGTCTCATCCGTGCGCAAGTGATGGTGGTGCGTGAGCGGGAGTACGTCACCGCCGCTCGGGCCTTCGGCGCGCGCGATTTCTGGATCGTCCTGCGCCATATCATCCCCAACAGTTACGCCCCCGCCTTGATCTGGTGGACGATGGGGTTGGGACAGGCCATCATGGCGGAAGCGGGGTTGTCGTTTCTTGGCGTGGGGTCTCCAGAGGCGAGTTGGGGCGGCATGATTAACGACGGCGCACAGGCGCTTCGCGTGGCGCCGTGGGTCTCCTTGTTCCCCGGACTGGCGCTCGCGTTAACCGTGCTGGCGTTTAACCTGCTGGGCGAGGGGTTGCGCGACGTGCTTGACGTTCGTGAGCAGTAACAGCCTGTCTTTATCACTGTCACTCTACCCAATAAATCATTTCATATCATCAGGTGAGACAGAGGTTTAACTCTTTCTGTGTCTATTGTGCATGTCTTTTAGTAAATAAAACTTGACATATTGTCCTGTTTACTCTACATTGTCACCAGCATCAGGCGGGATCGCCATCGTTCAAAAAAATATGTGGAGACGTGATCATGGATCACACGATGAAATGGTTCGGAATTTTGAGTATCGCTCTTGCCTATGGATTATTGGGATGCCTGATGATACTTTCCGATCCCGGTCAAAGCATCTGGATATGGTTTCTCGTGGCGTTTATTCCCCTGACGCCGATTACGATCTGGCTGATTGCGCTGGGTGAAAAGCGCAATCAAATGGTCGGCTCGGGGTGTGGATGTGGCGTTAAGGCGCCACTCTCGATTCACTTGTGGCTCCATCAGACGACGATTCTGTGGATCGTGACTATGTTTATGGCGGACCAGTTCGCGAAACAGGACCTCTCGCCAGCGTTCCGATTCGCAACGTCGATGCTGCCTTTGCCCGGCTTCGTCGCCGTCGCTCTGGTCGAACTCGCGTATGTGAAGTATATGGATGAATTTCAGCGACGTATTCTGCTCGAAGCGTTGGCGATCGCCTTCCCCGCCGCGCTGGCGGTTTGCTTTATCGGAGGCAACATGCAGGAAGCGGGCGTTATATCGGCCGTGAATATCAACAAAATGATCTGGCCGTGGATGGTATTCACCATTATTCCCGCCTACGCGATCGCGTGGTGGAGGTATCGATGAAGAACCGGCTGCGGGTATTGCGAGCCGAACGCGAATGGTCACAGGCTGAACTGGCTGACCGCGCGGGCGTGTCGCGCCAGGCGATTAACGCCATCGAAACCGGAAAATACGATCCCAGCCTGCCGCTGGCGTTCAAATTGTCCAGATTGTTCGAACTCCCGATTGAAGAGATTTTTTTTCCAGATGAAAACGGAAAGAATGAATAGAATGCAAACGTGTATTCGTATGTTTTTTGATGTGAATGGATGTTGACGCCAAGGGAGAACGCCATGTTGGGATCAGGAATTTCGCCGCGTAAGTGGATGGTCTGTTTTGTTTTATCGGTATTTGGGGCGTTGCTGAGTCTGGCGGCGCCGCCTGTTTCGGCGGTTACGCCCGCTCAGGTTGACGCGCTGTTCGCTCAGTGGAACCGCAACGACCGGCCCGGCGTGGCGCTGGCGGTGATCGAAAACGGCCAGGTGACCTACAAAGGGAATTACGGCATGGCCAATCTCGATTGGAACCAGCCCATCGATTCTCAAACGGAATTTCATCTCGCCAGCGTCTCAAAACAATTCACCGCCTTCTGCATCCTGCTGCTTGAAGATCGCGGCTTGCTTTCGTTGGATGATGACGTCCGGGAGTACCTGCCCGAACTGCACGATTTCGGTCAACCCATCACCATCGCTCACCTGATGCATCACACCAGTGGAATCCGCGATTATTTCGAACCCCTGATCTACGCCGGTTGGAACCTGTTCACCGATATCATTACTCCCGATCACGTCCGCAAAATCGTTTACCGGCAGAGGACGCTCAATTTCGACCCCGGCGCCGAATGGCTTTACAGCAATACCGGGTATTTTCTTCTGGGAGAGATCGTTCAGCGCGTCAGCGGTCAGACGCTCGCAGAATTCGCCAAAGCCGAGATTTTCGATCCGCTGGGCATGACGAATACGCGTTTCGATGATAATGATACCAGCCTGCTGTCTAATCGTGCCGAGTCGTATGCGGCGGTCGAGGACAAGGTCTACCGGATACCTGTCCATTTTTCCAGCAACGGTGAGGCGGGCGTCATCAGCAACATCGACGATTTCATCAAGTGGAACGCCAACGCGTTCGACCCCATCGTGGGCAACGCGCATATTCTGGCGCTGGCTGAATCGACCGGCCGTCTCAATAACGGCGCCGATACCCAGTACGCCGCCGGTTTGCTGGTGATCGATTATTCAGGAAACAGAATGGTTCTACATGATGGTTCGCTGGCGGGTTTTCGCACGCTGTACGCGCGCCTGCCCGATCGTAAACTGAGCGTCATCGTGCTCTCGAACGACGCCGCGTTTGATACAAATCTTTCGTTCGCCCTCGTCAATCTGTATCTGAACGGCGGTTCAACCCCGGTGACCGATTACCCCCTGCATGAATCCATCGGTTGGGGTGGAGACGCCGCGCCGGTTGATCTTTTGCCCGACGCGCAAGCGCCCTGGCTGCAACAGCTCCGGCTGCGATTGAAATTGAAACATGGCGATGATGCGCCCGGCGCCGCGCCGCTACAGGTCAAACCCACGCCCGATGAACTGGCGGCGGTGGAGGGGCGGTATTATTCGGAGGAATGCGACGGGTACATTGATGTCGCGTTAAATAAAAACGGCGAGTTGGAAGTGCAAATGTTGCGTGGAGGGCGGATTCCGTTCAAACTGCTCAGACGCACTCTGTTTCAGTTGGCGGACGGCTATACCAACGGCCGTTTTCAGACCGGCGCTGACGGCTCGTACATATCGCTTACGTTGACCGGTACGCGTAGCCGCGATTTGAAATTCATCAGGATGAAGTCGCCCTCCGGCGAATAATCGGAGTCCATGAACGACTACAGCATCAACCTGTATCTCGACCTTCTCAAACGCTGTCTGCTGGATGAAATCTACCGCGATGGGTCGATCACCCACGGCGTGGAAGAGCCCTACAATCCCGCCGCGCGCGCCGAAGGGCGCGACTGGCCCCGCTCCGCCCATACCATGGTCGGACGCCTGCGGCTCGATCATCTCGAAAAATGCCTCCAGTCCGTGCTGGAAGAGAATATCGCCGGCGACGTGATCGAGGCGGGCGTGTGGCGCGGCGGCGCGGCCATCTTCATGCGGGGGGTTCTTAAAGCCAACCAGTCCATCGACCGCGTGGTATGGGCGGCCGATTCGTTTCAGGGCCTGCCTGAACCCGACTCCGAGCGCTTTCCCGCCGATGCGGGCGACCGGCATCACGCCGCGCCCGAGTTGGCGGTATCGCTGGATGAGGTTCAATCCAACTTTGAGCGCTATGGCCTGCTCGATAACGGAGTGCGTTTTCTCCCCGGCTGGTTTCATGAAACTTTGCCGGAGGCGCCGATTAAAAAACTGTCTCTGATCAGGCTCGACGGCGATATGTATGAATCGACCTGGGTGGCGCTGGAGGCATTGTACGATAAACTGAGTCCAGGCGGATATCTCATCGTCGATGACTACGGCGCCGTGCGGGCCTGCCGCAAGGCGGTCGAGGATTTTCGTGCTAAACACGGAATCGAAGAGCCGATCGAGACCATCGACTGGACTGGAGCCTTCTGGCGCAAACGCCTGGCGTAACGTCACGCCGCATCATTCAATGAACGGAATTGGTTATGCTTCTGATCGCGATAGACACCTCAACCCATACCGGCGCCGTCGCCCTGCGCGATGAACGCGGGCTGATCGGTCAGATCGCGGTCAATGTCAAACTGACGCACAGCGAAGGCCTGATGCCCGCCGTTGACGCGCTGTTGCAGCGGTGCGGCGTAACGCCCCGCGACCTTGAGGCGGTAGGGTGTTGCAGCGGCCCGGGGTCGTTCACCGGCTTACGGGTGGGCATGGCGACCGCGCAGGGGTTGGCGGCGGCCCGGGGGTTGCCCTGTGCGGCCATCCCCGCGCTGGAGGCTCTCGCCTGGGCGGTTCCGTTCGTGGGGGTGCCTTACTGCCCCATCTCGACCGCGCGCAAGGGCTGGCTTTACGCGCGGCGGTATCAATGGAGCGGCGGCGCGCCCGAGCCGTTGAGCGATGAGTTATATCTGACATTTGACGAATTGATCGCGAAAATTCATCAGCCGACGCTGATCTACGGCCCCGCGCTTGCCGAACATCGCGTGGCCCTGCGCGAAACCCTGGGCGGTGATTTTGTGGAGGGGCCTGACTCGCTTAACGTGCCCAATCCCGCGATTCTGGCTGAACGAGCGGCGCAACAAATCGCGGGGGGCGGCGCCATTTCCGCCGCCGAACTCGTCCCCCATTACCTCGCCCCTTCGCAAGCCGAAGTCGTCTGGCGCGAGCGTGAACCAGCCGCATCGTCAAAACAATGATCGAAATCGTCGATTGCACGGCCGCCGATCTGGATGCGATCTGCGAGATCGAGAAACTATCGTTCGGCGATCCCTGGCCGCGTAAGGTGTTTCAGGAGGAATTGAAACCGCGCGGTTTTAATTTCGCCCGGCTGGCCAAATCGAAAGAGGAGGGGCGACTCGCCGGGTTCTGTCTCTTCTTCGTATTTCCCCAGCATGAAGCTCAGATCACCAACATCGCCGTGCATCCCGATTTCAGGCGGCGCGGCGTGGCGAAACAACTGCTTTTCGACGCGCTGAATTTTTGCCGCGAGCGCGAAGCGGAAAGCGTTTTCCTCGAAGTCCGTCCATCCAACGAGTCGGCGCGCGCGTTTTACAAGGCGATGGGTTTTATTCAGGTGGGCCGCCGGAAAAACTATTACGACGATCCGCGTGAAGACGCTCTGTTGCTTCGCTATGAGCTGACTCTCTCTGATGAATCCACTCACGGCTGAATTGAGTTCCGCTTTGCGGTTACTCTGAAAAAAAGACTCAGCCATACGATTCTCGACAAAAATATCGCGTTTCCGATCAGGTACCGCCGCCACAGCCGGGCGGGTTCCATCCACAGCCGGTGCAACCATTCCAGCCCCGTCGTCCTCATCCAGCGCGGCGCCCGGGGAATGCGGTCCGAGTAAAAGTTAAACAATCCGCCCACGCCCATCGCCGCTCTCACACCCGCCGCCTCCGCGTACGCCGCGATCCATTTCTCCTGCCGGGGCGCGCCCATCGCCACGAGCAGCAAATCCGCACGCGATTCACGAATGAGCGCGATAACGCGCTCGTTGTCTTGTTCATTGAAATAACCGTGATGCGCGCCGCATATCACGACGCCCGGCCATCTGTCGCTCATGCGCTCTCGCAGTTGTTCCGCGACGCCGGGAGCCCCGCCCAACAGGAAAATCCGGCGGCTAGAACCGCTCAGCGCCTCGCACAGTTCAGGGAACAGGTCGGTTCCGTTGACGTTGTCGAGCAGGGGAGCGCCGAACGCCCGCGCGGCGAGGCGCATCCCCACTCCATCGGCGAACACCAGATCGCCATCCCGCAAAATCGCTTTATATTCGGCGTCTCGATACGCCAGGTTCACGCAATCGGCGTTGACGAAAAACACGCACGCCGCTTTCTCGCCGTCCAGCGAGGCGAGAATAAGTTTCACCGCTTGCGGCAGCGTGACATCGTGAATGGAGATTCCAAACAGGTCAACACGATTGGAAGCGTTCATGACCTCATTGTCTCTCATGCGTTATGTTCATCGAAGGCGTATCGTATTTTGACGAAATGATTCGATATCGCCTGACAAAAATCGAAAATCGAGACAAAATATACACGGTTGTTCTGTCGCCGGAGTCACCTTGCGTACGATTCGTCTGGAGGTTGTATTCATGAAGCGCGCCGCGCCGATCGTCTGGTCAATTCTTATCGCCGCTATGCTCTGTGTTTCGGTTCACGCCGAACCGATTCGCTATTCGTTTGATGGCTCCTCGTTCAGCGGCTTTACGGTACAGGGGCCCGGTTTTGGCGCGCTTCCTCTCGCGCAGGTCGGTCAGGGCGCCGTCCCGGCTGACAACGCCTTCCAGAACGCTACCGACGGTCATGGATTGATCGTTCAGGCGGCTCCAGGCGAGGGGGTTCTGTTGCTGACGGATGAAATATCAACCGAACGCGCGGCCATGATCCGTTGTTCGATCCGGGTGAACAACGCCTCCGCGGCGGTCAGCGTGGGATCGATTGGTCTGAGCGGCGGACGCTTCACCTCGGTCAACTCAGCGGGTGACGGGGCTTACTTTCTCAATCAGTATCGCCGCGCGGCCGCGTTTCATTCGCCGGCGGGCGGCGGCTTTCAGGCATTAATTCAGATCGTTAATACCAGCGCGTCCAATCCGTTAACCGCCTATGTCGACAATCTGGAGATAGAACTCTTTTCTCCCGCGTTGTATTACAGCGGTGCGTTTCTCGACGGCGACGAGACCGATCCCGATCCAATTTCCGCATACCCCGCGCCGCCATACACGCTGCCTCTCGATCTGAATGAGGGCGAACAGGCGATGGAGTTTACTCTCATTCCAGCAGGTACCTTTCTCATGGGCAGCCCGGAGGACGAACTCGGCCGCGAAGACGATGAAGGCCCACAGCACGAGGTGACGTTGACCGAACCGTTTTACCTGAGCCGGTACGAAGTGACTCAGGCGCAATGGCGGGCGGTGATGGGGTATAACCCCTCCTCATTTCAATCGGGGCCAGACTATCCCGTCGAGCGGGTGTCGTTCTCCGAAGCGATGGAATTCATCAATCAGTTGAACCAGATGGGCGAAGGGCATTTTCGGCTTCCCACTGAAGCCGAGTGGGAATACGCGTATCGCGCCGGTTCGACGACGCGGTTTTATTGGGGTGAAGACGTTGATTCATCCGCCATCGCCGCGAACGCCTGGTATTTTGACGTTTCAAATCGTGAGACGCACCCCGTTGGTTTGAAAACGCCCAACGCGTTTGGAATCTTCGACATGGCGGGCAACGTATGGGAATGGACGATGGACATTTATGGCGACTATTCCGCCGATCCCCAGACCGATCCGATGGGGCCATTCACCGGTTCATCCCGCGTGGTTCGCGGCGGCGGTTGGGGCAGCGATCCTTCGTTCTGCCGCGCGGCGGTGCGATCCAGCGTACCGGTCGATATTAAAAGTTATATTCTGGGGCTGCGGCTCGCCCGCGATTATTAATCCGCGTTCTGGCTATTTCTGGCGGCGTTGTTCGAATAACTGCGCTCGCTGAATGGCGCCCTGCTTCTCCTGCATGGGGCGGACTTTGAATCCGGCGATCGTGCCGGCGAGTCCCGCCGCGTTGCGGTTCCAGTCGAGATGCGCTTCGGCGTACGCCCGCGCCGCGCGTTTCCGCTCGGGAATCGATTGCCGATCGTCAACGCACTGCTGCATGATCTCACGCAGCCGCTCGACGCTGACTCGCGCTTGCGGCCAGTAGTATCCATCGTGCCGGGCGTATACGCGCTCGACCTCAACCAGCCATCCGTTTTCTTCATTCACGAATTCATTCATCGGCGCATAGTCGGTCGTGATGACCGGCAGTCCGCACGCCAGCGCTTCCGCGGTGGTCAGCCCGATCCCTTCCAGCCGTGATGGATACACGTAGACGTCGCCGAGGTGATAAAGCCCCGGCGCGGTCACCGTTTTTTCGATGCTGGTGAGCCGGCCTTCACCCATGAGCCGGTCGATAGTCTCGCTCAGGCCGGGGAAGTGCGCTTTGAGCGGAACCTGCGACTGGATGATGAGATGCGCCGGGCCGCTGATTTGGGAAAACGCTTCAATAATGAAATCGGCGCCCTTGCGCGTCGGGTTCATTCCGCCAGAGAGAAAAAACGTCAGCCGGCCAGGTTCGGCGAGATCGAATGTTGTGGGCTGAAACACGTTAACGCGCGTTCCCCACGGGATGTACGCCGCCTGGGGATGCCAGTCGAACGCCGAGTAGTGCCGCTTCGTATTGCAGATCAGAAAGTCATAACAGCCAAAGATGGGAATCGTCATTTCCGTGTAATAATCGACGTATGCCCCGGTTTTCACGCCCGATTGGGTGCAACCCACCACCGGCGGCCACCAGTGCTGTTCGTTGAAAATCACCGTCTGGAGGCGGTTTTGTTGCAGCCATTGGCGGAAGTCGGCCGCGTCGAGCACGGTCGGGATGGTCGACTGCACCGGCTTGGCCCAGTGGACCCGCGCGTCGTTCCATTGTGGATCGTTCATCGCGTAGGCTTCGCCGCCGCGCGCGTAAATGAACACGTCGTAGCGTTGTTGCAGCGCTTCGCGGAATTGCCGCGAAACGTAGGCCGCGCCGCGTTCGAACCAGGTGGTTACGATGCCTAGAGGTTCTTTTTCGTTCGTCACGGAAACCCGCGGTTCCTGTTTTGGATTGACCGAGGGCGCCGCCACGATCTCCACAGGCGCGGCGCTTCTCTCGGCGATGACGCGCTCCATCGTGCTGATAATGTCCTGCGCTCGATGCTTCCATGTGTGATTGTGGATGACGTATTCGTATCCGCGTTGCGCGATCGCCGCGCGTTCCTCTTCGTGATCGAGAAAATAGCGCGTTTTCTCCACAAGTTCGGCCATCGATGAAAACTCCGCGATGGTCCCCTCTGGAAACGGGCTCTCCGGCGAAAGTTTTTCCGTCAGCAGAAACGTTCCGCAGCCGGTGACTTCGTACACGCGCGTCTCGGTTGAGAGAGTGTCAATGGCGTGAATGTTCAGCGCGACGCGGGCGCGATTCATCGCGCGGATCATGTCTTCGCCGAACGCCTGCATGACTGTGACGGGAACGTGTTGATTGAGGGCTTCGAGAATCTGTTTGCGCCGGGGCGTTAGCGACCCGATGAATAGAACGTCGATGTCTTTTTGAACGTCGGGCAGAGGGCGATGAATCGAAGGCGCGAAGCCCGCGTAGAGAATCGAGCACTTCTCCGGCCGTAAGGAACCCCGCTGCACATAAAAATCGATGATCTGCCGCGTATAGATAAAAACATGATCGAGACGGCCGGTCTGATACAGATATTCGTGGTCGTCTTTTTTGGTGACGTGTTCCGTATCCCAGAACAGAATGGGGACCTTCAGCGCGGAAAGAAGTTGAGGCGGCAGGTGATCGCCGCGCTGGATGAAGCATACATCGTGCGCCGGCGCCTTCGCCAGTTCGGCGGGCAGCGTCTGGCGATGTTTGCGGTAATCGATGTTATGAACTTCGTGCCCAAGTTCGTGGAACGCTTCGTTGATGAATTGTTCAGCGCCCCAGCCTGAATTCGATTCGATGCAGTTGAAATACAGAATGCGCATTTACGCCCGCTCGGTCTTCCATTGTCGGATGGCGTCCACCACCGCGCCGATCTGTTCGTCTCCAAGGGTGGGGAACATGGGCAGCGACAGAATGGTTTTCGCGTATTGCTCCGTAATGGGAAAATCGCCTTCGCGATGGCCCAGCGAGGCGTAACATGGCTGGAGATGGATGGGGATGGGGTAATGCAACACGCTGCCGACGCCGCGTTCGCTCAAATGCGCCTGCAGCGCGTCGCGTTCGTTACATCGCACGACGAACAGGTGATAGACGTGCATGGCGTTGGTCGCTTCATCGGGCGTTTCAACCAGCCCGGCGAGGCGCTCGCGGTAGGCGGCCGCCGCGCGCCGCCGTCCCTGGTTCCATTCATCCAGTTTACGTAGTTTTACCCGCAACACGGCCGCCTGAAGCGTATCAAGCCGCCGGTTAAAGGGCTGTTCGACGTGATGATATTTTTTCAGCGATCCGTAATTGCGATAGGTTTTTACTTTGTCGATCAGGTCAGCGTTATTACTGACCAGCACGCCCGCGTCGCCGAACGCTCCCAGGTTCTTGGCGGGGTAGAGGCTGAAAGCCGCGCAATCGCCGAACGAACCCACTCGCCGGCCACGATACTCCGCGCCGTGCGCCTGCGAGGCGTCTTCGATCATCTTGAGACCGCGTTTTCGAGCCAGCTGCATGATCGAATCCATCTCGGCCGGCTGTCCGTAGAGATGCACCGGCATGATCGCTTTGGTCCGCGGCGTAACCGCCTGATCCGCCGAAGCGGGATCGATGTTGTACGTGACGGGATCAATATCCACCAGAACGGGACGGGCGCCGGTTGCGCTGACCGCCGCCGCCGAAGCGATAAACGTGTTGGCGGGCAGAATTACCTCGTCACCTTCGCCGATTCCCATCGCCCTCAATCCCAGTTCCAGCGCTGAAAGACCCGAATCGAGCCCGGCGGCGTGCGAAACGCCGCAATACGCGGCGAATTCTTCTTCAAACCGGGCGACGTTTTCACCTAGAATGAAGTCGCCCCGCTCAATGACGGCGCTGACTTCGGCCTGAATCTCGGCGGCGATCGGTTCATGCAGCGCGTGCAGATCGACGAATGGAACCTTCATGACTGACCCTCGGTGTGTTTGGGTTCGACGCCGCGCGTACGAACGTCGAGGCCGTTTTCGTATGGCTTGTCAACGATATCGAGCGGACATTCGAGATCGTGAATATCACCCATGACGCGGGCGGGATTGCCGTAAGCGTAGGTGAAGGGTGGAATCGTCCGGGTGACCACGCTGCCCGCGCCGATGAGCGCTCCCTCGCCGATTTCGATGCGCGGCAACAGGGTGACGTTCACGCCGATGCGCGCTCCCTTGCGGATGGTGGGGCCTTTCATGCACAGCGTACAGATGGGGTGGGGGTCGTTCGCGACGATCACGCCGGGCGCCATGAAGACGTCATCTTCAATTTCAGTGTACTGGGCGATGTATATCTGGTTATGGATGCGAACGTTGTTCCCCACCACGCATCCGTAATCGATCACCGAATTGTTCCAGATGTTCAGCCCGTCGCCGATGACGTTCTCTTCACGGATCACCACGTTGTGCCCGGTCTGAAGATCGCGTCCGATGACGGTGTTGCCATAGATGACGGTGTTGCTGCGGATCACAGCGCCGCCGCCGATCACGGCGGGTTTGAACTCGATGGGGCGGCCGGTCCGGTAGCCGAGAATCACGCCGGGATCGACGGTGCAGCCTTCTCCAAGCCGGTAGGCGTCCGCCATCATTTCACCTCGACGGGATGACCCTGTTTGGCGACAGAGGCCTGCATCGCCTGCATGACGCGGACGACTTCGGCTCCGTTGCGCCCGTCAGAGAACGGTTTCGCGCCCGTCTCGACGCACTCCAGAAAATGCTTGCACTGGTTTTTCAGCGGTTCGCTGGTTTCAACCTTGGGGCTGATGATGTCGCCGTCGCGCAGTTGAAGCTGAAATTCTCCGTATGAATCGACTTCGCCGGTGATCGAAAGCCCTTTTTCAAACACGCGGATCTTTTCGAGCGGATTGATGTCGTCGAACACAACGCGCTTGTTGCCGCCGACCACCACGATGGTCCGGACTTTGTTTGAATCGATCCAGCTGGCGTGTATATGCCCCAGCACGCCGTTCGAGTAACCCAGCGTGGCGAAGACGAAATCTTCCCGGTCGTGCGACAGAAAGCGTGAACCCGCCACGCTGACCCATTGCGGCGTTTCGCCGGTCAGGTAGTTGAAGATGCTCACGTCGTGCGGCGCCAGGTCCCACATGGCGTTCACGTCATTGCGCACCAGGCCCAGGTGAGTCCGCGCCGCCTGCAGGTAATAAACCGGGCCGAAGTCATCGCGATCGACGTATTCTTTCAATTTGTGGACGGCGGGATTGTATAAAAACGTGTGCCCCACCATCAGGATGGTTTGTTTTTGTTCGGCGATCTCCACCAGGCGGTCCGCCTCGCCCGCTTCGAGACACAACGGTTTTTCAACCAGAATCGGCTTGCCCGCTTCAAGGCACTCCTTCGCCACCGCATAATGGTTGGTCGCGGGCGTCGAGATCACCAGCGCGTCGATTTCGGGGTTGGTCAGAAGATCCTGATAATGATTGAGGGTCGCCGTACCGGGGTATCGCCGGTTGACCTCGAAAAGCCGTTTCGAGTCCGCGTCGCACACCGCCGCGAGGCGGCTCTCGCGCAGTTCACTGAATACGCGCGCGTAGTTCATTCCCCAATAGCCGCAGCCGATAAGCCCGATGTTGATCATTGTGCGTTACCCGTCCGTGAAGAGATCGGCGCCGCGCGCGGCGCTACTCCAAAGCTTCGGCATTCTTCCGTCAAACCTGAGCGAATGCGCGCCAGTTGGTGGTATTGTAAATTACATTCGATATAATTTCAAATTGAATGCGAATTTTCCGGGGTAAACATCTCGCGCCGTTCGCCCGGCGGCTTTTCACAGTCCTCGTTCCTGCTGAATCACGCCTTCGATGACGTCCACCGCGTCGTTCAGCCGTTGGGCGTACGACCGCTCGTCCATAAAGAGATACTTCGCCATGCTGCTTTTCAACGCGGGAGCGAACGAACGGCGTCCCGGCGCCTCATCGCGGCAACGCTCAACCATTTTCTTGAACAACGGCTTGATCTGGTCGAGCGTCCTGGCGTGAAACCAGCCGGGAATCTCGCCGCAGCCCTCGAAATGGCGGTATTGCGCCTGCTTGTGACCCGGAATCGGGTGGACGCCGTCGTCATGCGCCAGCACCAGCGCGGGCACATTGAACAACGCCGCCTCCAGCAGCATCGATGACATCGGCGAAGTCATGAACAACGCGTGATTGACCAGGCTGGGGTAGTATTTCAACTTGGGGAAATTCTGCACCGAGGGCGACTCAACGCCGTCTTTTTTGTTCTGGTAATAATCGTCGGCCACCTGGGGATCAAGAATGACGTGCTTGTACTGATCCGCTTCGAACAGGTCGTAACACAACCGCTTGTCGCGCCAGGGATGAGGCCGGTAGACCACCTTGACGTCGCTGACGCCCATCTCGTCCAACGCTTCGTCGAACATCTTCAGCGGCGTGATCTCATCGTTGGGCGTGGTCGCCCCCGCGAAAAGGATGTACTTGTGAGGGAAGATTTTTTCATCCGCGTTGCCGGGTTTGAAATAATCCTCATAGCGAGAGCATCCCATCAGAAAGATACGATGGTGAGGCATGCCCTGAATCTGGATGGCGTCGACCATACACTGCGGCCCCCACGCTCCCAGATAGTCGGGTTGGGCGGGAAACACGCCCTTGCTGGAGAGATTGTCCCATCCATTGATGAGAAACATCGTCTTGAAGCGGTATTTTTGCGAGAGTTTAACCAGTTCCGTTCCGGTCGATTCAACCCCGGTGATGGGATAAAGAACCAGATTGGGTTTATAGTGAGTCAGCAGCCGTTCGAGCGATTCATTGTTGTGAAACTGCTCGAACATCACCTGCCGCACTCGTTCGAGCACGTTTTCCGAAACGATCAGTTCGTCGTTGAATCCATACCGCGCATACACGTTAAGCAGCGGAATAATATCGCGACCCTGCGAAAAAAACGCCACGCTTTCCTGATTGTTATAGGGGCCGAAGGTTTCCACCTCCGCTTTGATGCGGAACGTCGCCGACTTGTTGCGCAGCGCGTACATGGAGAGCTTGTTGAAGTTCCACACCAGCATGCGGTTCTTTTCCTGCCGGTCGAACGTCCCCGCCAGCCGCTCGGGTGGAATCGCGTCGCGCAGTTTCTGGATAAAAGATGATATCCCGTAGGCGAAGCCCTCCCGGCGCGCGACCTCGTCAAACGCGCCCGATGTCACGAAATTGCGGACGTACATGTCGTTTTCAATCAGGGCCAGAACGCGCAACAATCATCCCTCCATAAAAAACCGAATGCGTTGATTACGCATCGGCGAGTGCGTTTTCAATCTTCGCCACGAGGCTCTCCCGGTCGAGACCGTGATGGCGCAGCGCTTCCGGCATGGTTCCCCACGCCGGGACTCCCTCGACGCCGAACACGTGAAACGGACGGTTGTACACCAGACCGGCGCGATTCATTTCAGCCAGCAGCCGGTCGCCCAGCCCGCCAGTGGGCGAGTGATCTTCAAGCACGAAAATCGCCTTATGGTTGCGCAGGGCTGTCTTGAGCCAATCGCGGTCAAACCGGTTGAGCCAGGGCATATTAATGACTTCGATCAGTACGCCCCGCTGCGACAACCGATCGGCGGTTTGCAATGCTTCGTTCAGCATGTGAGGGCCGTAGGCGAAAAGCGCCGCGTCGCCGCCCCGGGTGATGGAAACGCCTTGTCCGAAGCGCAACTGATAGTGCTCGGTTAAATCGAATGACGGCGACGGTCCGATGTTGATGCGGATCATACAGGCGCCGCTGGCTTCTTCGACGCAATACCGCAGAATCGCTTTGGCTTCGACGCCGTTGCAGGGTTGCAGAATGGTGATATCGGGCAGCGCGCCGAACAGTGAAATATCCCGCACGCTCTGGTGAGTGTGTCCTGGTCCGGCGGGAAACAACCCGGCGTAGTGGCATACATAAATAATGCGGTCGTTTTCGCAGGCGTTGGCGTAGATCTGTTCGTTGGGCCTCGCCGCCAGAAATGAGGAGAAGCTGTTCACGACAGGTAACAGTCCCTGCCGCGCCAATCCGCCCGCCGCTGAAACCATATCCTGCTCGGCGATGCCGTTTTCAATGAATCGTTCGGGAAACCGTTCGCCGAAGCCGCGCACCTTGCAGTCGGAGGCGAGATCGGCGTCGAGCACGGTCAGCGTGGGCAGAGTCTCTCCCAGCTCGACCAGCGCCGCGCCGTAAGCCTCTGCGATGACCTCGGTCGCGCCGTTTGATGAAACCGCGGGCGGCGCGCCAACCGGTTTGAGCAGCAGTTCGCCCAGCCCCATACGGTGATAGGCGAGGCCGGCGCGTTCGATGATCTCGCGATGGGCATTGACATACGCTTCGTCATCAGGCGCGCCCGCGTGCCAGCGGTAAAGTCCGCCGTTTTCCTGTAAGGCGGCGGGGTGTTCCATGAATGAAACGCCTTTGCCCTTGATCGTATCGGCGACGATCAGCTTGGGACGTCCATCGTCGGCGCGCATGGTTTCAAACGCGCGTTGAATTTGCGAGAAATCATGCCCGAGGCATCGAATAACCCTCCAGCCGAACAACTCCGCCTTGCGGTCGAAGTCGCCCAGCGAAACAATCTCTTCCACCGGCATGTCCGATTGCACTTTGTTGTGATCGACCACCGCGATCAGGTTTCCCACGCGCTGGTGCGCCGCCGTTTGCAGCGATTCGTAAATCTGTCCTTCCTGCCATTCGCCGTCGCCGGTCATCACCACCACCCGGCCGCCGCGATTCTGAATCCGCTTGGCCAGCGCCATGCCTTTGCCTTTGGAAATCCCCATGCCCAGCGAACCCGAGTTCGATTCAATGCCGGGAATGCGCACGTCGGGATGCCCGCAGGTTCCTTCAAGACGCCGCAGGTTGATGAGCATCGATTCCGGCAAGACGCCCAGCGCGTACAGCGCGGCGTACAGGCCGGGCGCGTCGTGTCCCTTCGATGAAAAAAAGAGATCTCTGTCAGGGTGATCGAAACCCAGCGCGGCGGTGTTCAGTTCAAAAAAATAAAGCCAGACCATGATGTCCAGCGCACTGAAGCTGGAGCCAATGTGTCCCGAGCCCGCGCGTTTGATGGTCATCAGGGCGTTGGCGCGGCACAGGTCGGCGATCAGCGCCGCCTTGTCGAAATCGCCGGCGTCCGCCGAGCGAATGCGCTCAAACGTTTCCTGGGGAACCAGTTGAAACTCGACCGTCATGGCTTGCTCGCCTCCCCGCTTTCAAAGGGCTTTTGTTCGATGCGCGGCAAGACCGCTTCGCCGTTCGCGATCAGTTCTTCGGCCAGGCGCCAGTCATAAGGGCGGTTGACGTCGAAGCCTTCCTGCTCTCGCGTAAAAAAGGGAATCAGCGTCCAGCCCGCGATGGTGTGCGTCTCAAACGCTACGCGCGTCCATGCGATTTCCAGGCTGGCGTTTTGCACGTACACCGGCGGCAGCGACTGATACTGGCTGCTGTGCCAGGGTTGTTCTTCGGGCGTTAACGGCATCAGCGGCGTCATCCGCCCGCCGCGCACGACCCACATCTTGCCGGGGTGTTGTTTACAGAGTTCCACCGCGCGTAATGAATCGGCGCCGGGCGCCGCGAGAAATTCGAACCACGCCCGCTGAATGGTTTCCGCCTGACGGAACGGGCTGGTGGGCCGCAGGATGCTGAACGCGTCATACTCGCGGCCTTCGTCGCGCAGCCGTTTCAACGTGTATTCCACCCATTCAATATCGGGCGAGGTTTCACCGGCCATTTCGGCCGGGCGCATGAAAGGAACCTCGGCGCCATAGTGACGCGCGATCTCCGCGTAGAGAAACGAATCGGTGGAAACGATCACGTCGTGGAACACGCCGCTAGCCCGGGCGGCGGCGATGGTATACGCGATCAGCGGGTGTCCCGCCAGTGGCAGTATGTTTTTATCGCGCAGGCGTTTTGAGCCCGACCGGGCGGGAATCAAGGCGACGGCGGTTGGCGTGTGTTTCGTCATGCCGCTGGGCTCCTGCGTCAACACTGCTCGGGATCGATTGTAATATACACGTCTTTCAGCTCCGAGTAGACCTCGATCGCTTCCGGACCCGGTTCTCTCCAGCCGTTGCCCGACTGTTTGACGCCGCCGAAGGGCATGTGCGGTTCGCTGCCGTGCGTCCCCGCGTTGACGCTGACCACGCCGGTTTTGACTTCGCGGATAAAGCGCCAGGCGCGATGCAGGTTCTTTGTATGGATGCTGGCGGTCAGTCCGTAGGGCGAGTGATTGGCGATGGCGATCGCCTGATCGAAATCGGCCGCGCGGTAGAGATTGGTGATGGGGCCGAACAACTCGCGGATCGATATTTCGTCGTCCAGCGCGGCGTTTTCAATGATCGCCGGCGCCATGTAATAGCCGCCGCGATGCGCGTCGTCCGTCAGGCGTTCGCCGCCGAGGGCGACCGCCGCGCCGCGATGCGTAGCGTCGTCAATCGCCGCCAGCATATTGTTCAGTTGCCGCTCGTTGATGACCGGACCCAGATCGTCTCCATCGCCGGGGCCGATGCGAAGCGCTTTTGTTTTTTCAATGAGCTGAGTTTTGAATTCATCGTACATCGCATCGAATACGATGACGCGGCTCGCTGAGGCGCAGCGTTGGCCCGCGTTGCTGAACGCGGATAAAACCGTCCAGCGCACGGCATTGCCGAGATCGGCGTCGTCGCAGACCACCAGCGCGTTCTTGCCGCCCAGTTCAAGCGATACTTTCGCCAGCCGTTTACCCGCCGTTTCGGCGATCCAGCGGCCCGCCGCCGTCGAACCGGTGAAACTGATCACGTCCACGCCCTCGTTTTCAACCAGCGCGGCGCCGGCTTCGCGGCCCAGCCCCTGCAATACGTTGAACGCGCCGGCCGGCAGGCCCGCCTCGTGCGCGATTTTCGCGAACAGCAAGGCCGTCGCGGGCGTGTCTTCAGCCGCTTTCATGATCGCCGCGTTACCACAGATCAAGGCGGGAAACGCCTTCCACGCCACGTTGGCGATGGGCGTGTTGGCCGCGACGATCAACCCCGCCACGCCGCACGCCTGGCGAAGGGTCATCGCCTGTTTGTTGGCGGCGCCGCTGGTGGTGGTGCGGCCGAAAAACCGTTGCCCTTCGCCCGCGTAAAAAAGGCCGAGCGCGATCGCGCCGTCGGTTTCGCCCAGCGCTTCCTTGAACGATTTCCCCGTCTCCAGCGCGACGGTTCGCGCCATCTCTTCACGGCGGGCGCGCAATCCCATCGCAACCTCATGCAGAATGGCTCCGCGTCTCACGGGCGTCAGCGCCTCCCATGCGGGTTGCGCGGTGCGCGCCGTCTTTACGGCGAGGTTGGCGTCATCGCTGTCTGAGCGGGCGAGTTGACACAGTACGGAGCCATCGGCGGGGTTATGTTTGTCAGCCCACTTGAGCGAAATCGCCGGGCGTTCTTCGCCGCCGATCCAGTTGAGGACGTTTTCGGGTATGTGATCGTTCGTCATGATCGATATGCTCACCAGGCGGTCCAGCCGCCGTCGAGCACGACGTTGGAGCCGGTCATGTAGCTGGAGGCGTCCGAGGTTAGAAAAACGATGACGCCGTTGTATTCATCTTCGCGCGCCATCCGCCCCAGTGGAACCCGCGCGGTGTATCCCTTGAGAAATTCCTCATCCTGCCGATTGAACACGCCGCCGAAAGTGACGCAGTTCACGCGTACGCCTCGCGGCGCCCAGTAGGTCGCGAGATAACGCGTCAAATTCAACAGCGACGACTTCGACGCTGAATAGGCGACGGGTTTGAAGAAGGGACCTTTGTCTGTTTCGCGGTAGGCGTAAATGCGCTGATCGGGCGACACCAGCCCGTAGATCGAGCAGACGTTCACGATCGAGCCGCGCCCCGCTTTCGCCATCGCCCCGCCGATGACCTGGCAACACAAAAACACGCCCTTGGCGTTGACCGCCATCACCTGATCCCATGACGATTCGGGATAAGTTTCAAACGGGCCGTTTTCTTCGACCGGCGAATTGGGAGGCGAATCCAGCGCGGCGTTGTTGATCAGTCCGTTCGGCGTCTCCCAGCGGTCTTCGATGAGCGCCAGCGCGTGCTCTAATGAAGCGCGTTGCAGAATGTCGGCGTGCAGGATCAGCAGATTCTCGCCGCTCGCGTTTTGAAATTCGGGCGGTTCGACGGCTCCGGCGCGTTTGTCGAGAATTGCGACTCTCGCGCCCCGGTCTAGCAGCGTCTGGGTGAACTGGCGGCCCAGTTGCCCCAGCCCGCCGGTGACGGCGACCACCCGTCCATCGAGTTGAAAAAGTGGATCGTTCATCGCGTCCTTTTTCGCTTACCGGGATGATTGGCTGGTTTCATGCAAGGCTTTTTCGAACAGGTCGCACACTTCGCGCACCGCGCCGTGCCCGCCGTTCGCCTGCGTCTGGTAACGCGCATACTCAATCACGCCGGGATGCGCGTCCCGCACGATGATGGGCAGCCCCACCGCCGTCAGGCAGGGCAGGTCGTTCACGTCGTTGCCCATGAAGGCGGCTTGATCCGGCGTCAGTTTTTTCTGCGTGAGAATCTCTGCGAGCGCGGCGCCCTTGTCGGGGCAGTCCTGCATGCAAGTCAGCTTTAACTTCGCGCAGCGCGCGCTCACAACCGGATTGCGTTCGGTCGAGAGCACCATCGCGTCCACGCCCAGTTTTTGCAGCCGGCCGATGCCGAGGCCGTCGCTCCGGTTGCAGCGCACCGCCTCGCGCCCGTCTTCAAACACGTAGACGCCGTTGTCGGTGAACACGCCGTCGAAATCGAAGATCATCAGCCGGACCCGGCGAAGCGCCTCCGCCAGTTCGATCCAGTCATGAATGGAATCGAGCGCTTTCGTCATCAGGCCAGCGCGTCCCAGGTGATGTCGCCGTCCTTCGCGAGGTCGCTCAGCAGCGTCTTGCCGATGACCTTGTCCAGGTCATAAGGGGGAATTCCGCTGTTGGGCGATTTGATGGCGACGTCGGCTTCGGTCAAAACCGTCCCGGCTTTCAGGTCATGCGCCGCCACCAGCTTCTTACCCATTTTCTGCAAGGGGCCTTTTTCGCTGGCATAGCGTTTTTTAACGCCGTCGCCCATCGCCGTGCGGGTGCGCCGAAGGTCGCGCACCATCTTGGTGAGCCCGGGGCGTTCCAGCGAAAAAGCGTGGTCGGTTCCGCGTAGCGCGCGATTGAGCGTGAAGTGTTTCTCTATGACGCGCGCTCCCAGCACAAAAGCCACCAGCGACATCGCGATGCCGCTGTCATGCGCCGAAAGCCCGATTACCGCGTCGGGAAACTCATTCCGGTAGGTCTCGATTACCCGCAGGTTCATCTCCTCAAACGCACAGGGGTAACCCGACGTGCATTGCAGAATACAGAGTTGAGGGTTAATCGGCATAATGGCGTCGTGCGCGCGGCGGACGTCTTCCATCGTGGCGCCGCCGGTGCTGATGATCATCGGTTTGCCGAACTTCGCGACGTACTTCATCAGCGGGATGTTGATGATGTCGCCCGAGGCGATCTTGTACGCGGGCATGTTCATCGCCTCCAGAAAATCCGCGCTGGAAAAATCGAACGCGGTCGCGAAGAAATGGATCCCCAGGTCTTTGGCGTGCTGAGCGAGAACTTCATATTCGGCCTGTCCGAATTCCAGCGCCTCTCGATGCTGGCCGTAGGTGTCGCCGAAACTGTTTTCGTGGTCATAGGGTTTGTCGTACAGCGCCTGGGTGTAGAGCTCACGGTTATTGCGCTTCTGCAGTTTGACCGCGTCCGCGCCCGATTCCTTGGCGGCGCGGAACAGTTCTTTCGCCATCTGCAGGCTGCCCTGATGGTTGTGGCCGATCTCGGCGATGATATAACACTCGGCGTCGTCGTTGATCTTGCGATCCTGAATCGTGAGTTCTCTCATCATGACTCCCTGCGCTTTCCCGGAAAGATCATGCCTCATGGGCGATAGCGAATTTGGACGCCGTAGACATTACAACTTATGTAATACGCCAATCGTGTGCCAGTCTGATTGCCGAGCGCATTTTTCGTAGGTGATTGAAATAGCAACGGTTATCAAAATAGCAGATGGCGGAATGCTGAATTTCAGCGGCATTTTTTTCCGCCATGCGTCTCGTCAAACCCTGCTATAGTAAAGCCTCCAACGCGGTGAAAAACCGCATTACAATCAACGCCGTCACCCTATTTATCGGATTCAAACAAAGATTCTTTATGCTGACCGCTTTGATGGAATCCCCGGGATTTGAGGAGCTGTCCAATGCCGCGTTCATGGAATCGTCTTTCACATCTCTTATGCCTGATCGCTTTTCTGTCTGCCTGTCCGGTGACGTTCGCCGCGCGCAGCGAGACCGGATCCGCCCGGCTGATGCAGGGGCCCATGATCGGCGCCGCCGGTCCGCGCGAGGTCTCCATCTGGGCGCGCGCCGCCGGTCCGTTCCATTGTCAGGTGATCTATGACCAGACGCCTGAAATGACGAATCCGAAGCGTTCCGAAGAGGTCCTCGCAGAAAAAAGCAATGATTATTGCGTCGTCATGAAGGTGACGGGGTTGCAACCCGGTTTCCGCTATTACTATCGCGTTCTGGTCGAGGGCGGCGCCGACGCCTATCTTGGCAAGAAAGCGCCATTCACCTTTCAAGCCGCTCCGGATGGCCCCTCCCGCTTTCGTGTGGTGTTTGGTTCCTGCTCGCGCAGCCAGGAAGACCCTGAGCAGCCCATCTGGCGTTCCATCGCCGACTGGCGTCCCGACCTGTTCTTCTGGCTGGGCGACAATATGTACGGCGACTCGCTCGATCCCGATATCCTCGCCGAAGAATACCGGCGCCAGCGTGACGTGTTCTCCATGCGTCCTCTGATCCACTCGATTCCTCAACTCGCGGTGTGGGACGACCACGACTTCGGCCTCAACGATCACGACGGCAGCCACCCCGGCAAGGCGCGGTCGCTGGAGGTTTTCAAACGCTACTGGGCCAATCCCGCGTATGGCGCACCCGGCGTCCCCGGCGTGTTTTTCACGTATTCATATGGCGGGGTCGATTTTTTCTTTACCGATTGCCGCTATTACCGCTCGCCGGACGGCGCTCCCGACGGCCCCGGCAAGACCATGCTGGGCGCCGCGCAGTTGCAGTGGCTTAAAGATGAATTGAAGAAAAGCCGGGCGCCCTTCAAGGTTCTCATATCGGGCAGCGGCTGGAATAATGGCAAGGGGCCGGGCGGTGACGCCTGGTCGGCCTATCTGACCGAACGCGACGGTTTGTTCAATTTCATTCAGGAAAACAGAATCTCCGGAGTCGTCCTGCTTTCCGGCGATACCCACGTCGGCGAGTTGAACGCCATCCCCTGGTCGATGAAGGGCGGATACGATCTGTACGATCTGGTCTCCTCGCCACTCGCTCAGACCCCTTCCGAAGGCTGGACGAAAAATCGCCCCGAGCGCCGCATCCGCCAGGTCTTCGCCGCGAGCCCCAACGCGGGCGTGCTCGAATTCGATCTGACCGGCAAGCCGGTGATGCGCTTCAACCTGATCGACGTGTACGGCCGCACGGTATGGGACTGGTTTGAACTCAGCGCCGCTGAATTGAAAAACGGCGTTCAGTCATGGCCGGATAAAATAGACGCCGAATCGAAAAAACGCTTCGAGGCGGAAACCGAGGGCAAGGATTATTACGAACCCTGATCGCAAAACGCGGATCGATTCTCATGGCGAATGAATGGGTGACGCTGGCTCAACTCCAAACCGCCAACGCCCGCCGGAATCTTGAATTTCTGCAAACCCGCGAGCACGAGTTGGCCACTCTGCCGCAAAACGCCGCCGCCACGGAACCGCTGCTCTTTCAGGCGGCCGAGGGTGGCGTGCGATGCAGGACGGCGGGCCCGCCTGAGCGCTGGATTCTGGGTGAGCATGACGCAGCCGCTGAATCCGCCGAAGCCCGCCGCCGGGTGAATGACGCCGACTGTGATAACGGAACGCTGATTGTGTGCGGCGGAGCCATCGGCTACGCGGCGGCGGCCGCCGCCGGGCGCGTGCTCGCGGAACCCCGGCTGCGCGTGGTGGTAATCGAACCCACCCCCGCGCGCGTTCTGGCCGCGTTGCTGATGGCCGATCTCGCCGCCGCGCTTTCGACCGAGCGCCTTCATCTGATCGCGTCGCCTTTCGACCCCGCCGCGCTCGCACGTACGCTGGCGCCGCTGTCGCTCGATTCGATCGACGCGCTCGTAATCTCTCCCGAACTGGATAACGAGTTGAACGCCGGCGAGATGTTGACGCGGACGCGCGAGGCATTGAACGCCGCCCATGAATCTCGGACGGCGATTCTTGACCGCTTCCGCACCGCTCCTCGTGCTGAAAGCTCCATTTCTCGTGTGCTGGTTGTTAACTGCTGGCGCAACGCGCCCGGCGATCTTCACCTGCGAGGCATTGCACGGGCGTTCGAGTCGCGCGGCGTCAAAACCGAAACGCTCTATCTCAATCGCTACCGTATGGACGCCGCCGCTTCGGAGTTCCGCTGCCTGGCCGAACCGCGCGTGCTCGCCGCCGTCGCTCGCGCCCGGCCCGATCTCATCATCAGTTATGGGTATCACGCTCCCCAGTTCGTCTCACCGGAAGCGTTCGAAGCCGTCCCCGCGCGCTGGGTGCAGGCGGTCAGCAACATCGCCTATTACGATCGCGAACAGTACCCCGGCGAACATCTCTTCGTCATCGAAAAGCGCCTGATCCCCATGTTCGAGGCGCGCGGCTATCGCGGCGTTCACTTTCTGCCCATCATGGCTGACTTCGCGGGCGAAGCGCCCGCGCCCAGCGATGGACGCATGCCGGTGGTGATGGTGGGCAACTCGCTGGCGCTGGCCCCGGCGGCGCGCCAGGCGTTCCGTGAGCGAATTAATAACCGTGAAGCGTTACTCGCCGCGATTGATGAAGCCGAACGCGCACTGGGCGATTTCGACGCGCATCTCAATTTTTACGATTACCTCGAAGCCCATCCCTGGCCTCAACTGGACGGCCCGGATGATGAATACGCCATCTTTCGCTACCTGCTCAGTCAGTCCACCGCGCATCGCCGCCGCGCCGTGCTGGAGCGGCTCGCGCCGCTGGGCCTCGCGTTATTCGGCGGAGACTGGGACTCGTTTCTACCCGCCGGCTCGCCCCTGCGATCCTGTTTGAAGGGGTATCTGCCTATTCATGAGGAGCCGCGCGTGTTCGCGCATGGATCGATCTTCGTGAACATCCACTCCATCGGTCACGTCACCGGTCCTAACATGCGTTTTTTCAACGTGGGCGGCATGGGCGCGTTTCAGATCAGTGACAATCCACAGTTTTCATGCTATTTCGAGGAAGACGCCGAATGCGTTTTCGCGAGCACGGTGGATGAGTTCGAACAGAAGACGCGTGACTTTCTCGACCATCCGGAAGCTCGCGACGCGATACGGTCCGCCGCGCAGCAACGCGTCCGCCGCGACTGGACATACCATAATTGGGTCGACGCGGTGATGAGTGAGATCGGAGGCGTTCTTCTCTGAAGAGACGCCGGATTCGAGATAAAAAAAAGCGGCCCGAAGGCCGCTTTTCCGTTTGGACTGGTTCGGTGAAACGGTCAGGCGCGGATCGCCGCCTTCGAGTTACAGATATTCAACGAAAGCACTTCGTTGAGAATCAGCGCCACCGCGCCCATGACCTTGGTCTTGGAGCCGTGGTACGCCGGTTGAATAACGATTTCCTGCGCGAATCGCGGCAGGGTCCGTGCTTTCACCGTTTCGTTGAGTTTGTCAAACAACAGATCGCCCACCTGCGCCACGCCGCCGCCGATCACCACCGCCTGCGGATTGTACAGGTGAATCAGGTTGGCTACCGCGATGCCGAGATACTCCGCCGCCTGCAGAAAGATAGAGCGCGAGAGTTCATCGCCTTCGTTCGCGGCCTGCGCCACGGTTTCGGCGGTGATGGTCTTCGGCGCTCCGTTACAAAGCCGGTGCAGCAGGCTGTTGGGATTTTCAGGCAGCAGCCGTTGCGCCGTTTCGGCGATCGCGCGTCCGCCCGCGTATGATTCAAGGCATCCGCGAATACCGCTGGCTCCAGCCATTTCGCTGTGGATATCGATGGTGCAATGGCCCAGTTCGCCCGACATGCCGTTCGCGCCGTAATGAGGTTTGCCGTCGATAATCGCCGAGAGGCCGATGCCGTGGCCCAGGTAGATGCAGATAAAATCTTTCACTGTCTGCCCGATGCCGTACCACAACTCGCCCAGCGCCATGACGCGCGCGACGTTATCGAATTTGATCGGCAGGTCGATATACTGGCCCAGCTCCGCCGCCAGATCGACGTTGGTCCATCCGAAGGCCGACGAATAGGCGATGACGTTGCGCTGGGTATCGATCAGACCGCCCACGCCGATGCCAACGCCCAGAACGCGTTCTTCGGGGACGTCCGACTTGTGGATCAGTTCCTTGATCATCCCGCCGATCCGTTCGACCAGCGCTTGGAAGGTTTCATCTTCATTGGTCTCGATGCGATGTTCGGCGATGATGTTGGCGTTGAGGTTCGACAGAACCGCGTAGACGATCTTGGGGTTGATGGTCAAACCGATGACGTAGTTGTCTTCGCCGGAGAATTTCACCAGTTGGGGAGGCCGGCCTCGGCTGGGCGTGGCCGTTCCTACTCCATAGACCAGACCCTCCTGATGAATCAGGCTATCCACCAGCCGTGAAACAGTCGGCAGGCTGAGTCCCATCTCCTTGCCGATCTCGGCGCGCGAGATCACGTCTCTGGAGCGGATCAACGCCAGAATTTTGCTCTTGTTAATCTTGCTGACATAGGAAATATCTGTGATCGGATCGTGTTGATTCATTTCGTCTAAACCAGTAAATAAAAATGTCCCCGCTGAGTCTCACGAACGATTTCATACTGATGACATGATAATCATATCAGAGATTACGCGGATTCCCAACGATGACGGCGGGCGTCATCCCAACAATAATTGATACTATTTTATTATTTACCGGAAATGAATGATTCGTGCAAGTCTCATAAATATATGAAAGATCGATTGACTTTATTTTGGCCAAAAAATAAATGTATTTAAATTTTCTCAAATGCTTGTGATTTATAGGTTTAATTCTGTTGTAAGCGAATGACCATTATGCGATTTTCAGTCATATCCTCGATCGCGCAGCGAATTCCTTCCCGTCCGAACCCACTGTCCTTGACGCCGCCGTAGGGCATTTCATCCGCTCGCCATGATGGAATTTCATTAATGGTAACGCCGCCCACCACCAGACGGTCCCACGCCTGATGCGCTTTGTTGACGTCGTTGGTGAACACGCCGGCCTGCAGACCGAAGCGGCTGTGATTGATATCGTCCAGCGCTTCGTCGAACGTGGTGAATGGCTTCATGACCGCCACCGGACCAAAGGCTTCCTCCGCGCACAGGCTTTCGTCGTCAGGCACGTTCTCCAGCAGGGCGGGAGTAATGAAGGCGCCATCGCGCTTGCCGCCGCACAGCAGCCGGGCGCCGCGCCGGACAGCCGATTCGATCCACGATTCGATGCGTCTGGCGTCGTCTTCGGTGATGAGCGGGCCAATAAAGGTCTCTTCGTCGATGGGGCGTCCTGTTTTCAATTCCCGCGCCCCGCGCACGAGCCGGTCTCTCAGCTCGGGATAGATCGATTCGTGCGCCACAATGCGCTGTACGCTGATGCAACTTTGCCCCGATTGATAAAACGCGCCGAACAGAATGCGTTTTGCCGCGTCTTCCACGTCGGCGTCGCGTTCAACGATGCAGCCCGCGTTGCCGCCCAGTTCGAGCACCACGCGTTTTTTGCCCGCTTTGCGTTTCAGTTCCCAGCCGACTTCCGCCGAGCCCGTAAAACTGAGCAGTTTCAGCCGCTCGTCTTCGGTAAACAGCCGAGCGCCCTCTCTCTTGCAGGGCAGTATCGAAAACGCCCCGCGCGGCAGGTCCGTCTCCGCCAGCGTTTCACCGATGATCAACGCGCCCAGCGGCGTTGAACTGGCGGGCTTCAGAATAAATGGACACCCCGCCGCGATGGCCGGGGCGATTTTATGCGCGGCCAGGTTGAGGGGGAAATTAAAGGGTGAAATGAATGAACAGGCTCCGATGGCGACCCGCTTTGAATAGCACACGTAACCTCTGGCTCGTGGAATTCGGTCGAGCGGCGTGATCTCGCCGCGCTGACGGACCGATTCTTCCGCCGCGATGCGGAACGTGTCGATCAGCCGTTGCGCCTCGCCCCGGCTGTGTTGAATCGGTTTGCCGGCTTCGATGCACAAGGTTCGCGCCAGTTCCTCAGAACGTTCTTCAAACCGCTTGACGCAGTGGTTAAGGATCGCCTGCCGTTCATACCCCGCCAGCGAGCGCATGGGTTCTTCCGCGGCGACGGCGGCTTCGATCGCTTTATTGATAACGGGTTCATCCGCCAACGCGCACCGGGTGACGATTTCTCTTGAATATTTATCGGTGACCGCCAGATCGGTATTGGCGTACACCGCTTCGCTGGCGAGATAATATGGGTATTTGTCCTTCAACATGCTGTTTCTCCCTTGGAATCTTCCCTCTATTCAACGATACAAGCCACACATGGAAGACGCAACACGCTTTTTATTTTCAAGGACTGGACGATGGTCCGGTTGCGCGTGAATAAAACCCGGCGTCAAAATCACGTAAATAAGCCATAATCGGGTCATCAATCATAGGTTACGAACGCCGCGCGTTGTGATACAGTATCTCGGTTAGAATTGTGTTAGGAATATTCCTGATTAAAAATGCATCTTTTAGGTTTCAAAGGGGAAGAGAATTGGGTAAGAGTTTGATTTATCGGATTTTTTCTTTACTCATTGCATCAGTTTGTATGGTGTCTCTCATCGGCGCGGCAAGCGCCCAGGTCGTAATCAGTGAACTTCTCGCCAATCGTGACGCCGCCTGGGTCGATGACGACGGCGACGCGTCTGACTGGATTGAACTCCACAATACCTCCTCGCAGCCAGTATCGCTGGAGGGATGGAGCCTCTCCGACGATACGGATGAAGCCTCGCGCTGGATCATGCCCGCCGTTTCGATCCCGCCGGATGGCTACATGCTGATATACGCATCCGGCAAAAACCGGGTCGATCCGTCCAAGCCGCTTCACACCAGTTTTTCGCTTTCGTCGTCTGGTGAGTTTCTCGCCCTGTACGACGCATCGGGCGCCTGGGTGAGTGGATTCGAGCCCGCCTATCCGCCGCAAGACGTTCATCGCGGCGTTTATTCCTACGGCTATGATGCTGTGGGCGAGGCGAAATACTTCCTCACTCCCACGCCCGGCGCGGCGAATGGCGACGGCGTTATCGGTTTCACCTCTCCTGTTTCGTTCTCTGTTTCACATGGATTCTTCGATGCTCCGATCAACGTGGAATTAACCGCTGAGCCCGGCGCCGCGATCTACTACACGTTGAATGGCTCAGCGCCCAACGAGACCAACGGAGAGCGCTATGCCAGCCCGATCTCGATCGATTCAACCTCCATGCTGCGCGCGTCCGCCGTCAAACCGGGCTACCAGATCGGCGATCCCGTAACGAACACGTACATCTTCCTCGATCAGGTGATCCGTCAGACTCGTCCTGAAGACTACCCGACCACGTGGGCGAACGGCGTTTCAGGCGACTACAACATGGATCAGCGCGTCGTAAACAACGCCGATTACCGCGACACGATCAAGGACGATCTGAAATCGATACCTTCCATGTCCATCGTGATGGATATCAATGACCTTTTCGGCCGCCGCGATGGAATCTACGTTCACCCGGAATCCAAGGGCATCACCTGGGAACGACCCGCTTCGGTCGAACTGATCAAACCCGACGGAAGCGAAGGTTTCCAGCTGAATTGTGGAATCCGCATCCAGGGTGGGTACAGCCGCGTTCCTAATCAACACAAACATTCGTTCCGGTTGTTATTCAAAGCCGATTACGGACCGACCGATCTCGAATATCCGGTCTTCCCCGATTACTCCGTCCAGAAGTTCGAACAGCTGGTGTTACGTGGTTCCTACAATTATTCGTGGCACGCCAGCGAGGGCGGATTTGGCAGCAATATTGGCAAAGCCGAGTACATGCGAGACGAATACGGGCGGCGCACTCTGATCGCGCTCGGACAGCCCGGATCGATGGGAGGGTATGTCCATCTCTATCTGAATGGCATGTACTGGGGGCTGTATGATATGTGCGAACGTCCGGATGACGGTTTCTCCGCCATCCACATGGGCGGCGACAAAAGCGAGTGGGACGTCATCACCGGCGGCTCGCGCGGCATCAATCAGATTCAGGTCAAAGCCGGAACCGACGAGACCTACCGAAAACTCATGAACATGGTCGCCCGCCGCGAGTACCGCACGGACGCGGGGTATGAGGAAATTCAGAAATACGTCAATCTCGATAACCTCATCGATTATATGCTGTTGATCTTTTTCATCGGCAACCGTGACGCGCCAACCGTGATCGGCGGCGGCGGCACGCCCTGGAACTTCTACTCATCCTATCGCCGCACCCGGGACGATGGCTTTCGCTTCTATGCGTGGGATTCGGAATGGTCGCTTGAAGAACCCGACCGCAACGTAATCGAGTTCCATCGTGGAGTGGATAACCCCGCCACCGTATTTCAGGCTCTGCGCGAACTGCCCGAGTTTAAAATCAGGGTCGCCGATCACATCCAGCGGCATTTCTTCGGCGATGGCCCCCTCACCGCCGAAAACGCACAGGCCCGGTACCTCAAAATCGCGGCTGAAATCGATCGCGCCATAGTCGGCGAATCGGCTCGCTGGGGCGACGCCAATTCCAGTTCACCTCACCTCCGCAGTCCCGATTGGACGAACGAACGCGACCGCATCGCGTATACGTATTTCCCCCAGCGCACCGGGATTGTGCTTCAGCAGTTGCGCGACGCCGGGCTTTACCCCACAATCGACGCGCCGTCGTTCGACCGGGAGGGCGGCGTGGTGGAGCGCGGCGCTCAAGTGGCGCTGGAGGCGCCGCAGGCGCCTCGGGTTTCGACCAGCCCCATTATCGATTACATCCAGCGTTGGAAATATAATCAGGACGGCGTCGATCTGGGGACCGCGTGGCGTGAACCCGGGTATGACGACGATTTATGGCCCTGGGGACGCGGCGCGTTGGGAGTGGAAAGCTCCGCCCTGCCGCAGACGATTCGAACCACGCTGAATCTCGGTCAGCCGACGTATTACTTCCGCGCGACGTTCTTTCTCAACGCTTCAGAAATCGCACAAACACAGCGCGCCCGGCTCTATGCGATGGTCGACGATGGAGCGATCGTCTACATCAATGGCCAGGAAGCGTACCGCGTCAATATGCCGGACGGCCCCGTCAACTTTAATACATACGCGAATAACACGGTCGGCAACGCGGAAATCTCCGAACCGATAGACCTGCCGAAAGAATTCTTTCACGAAGGCTCCAACGTGATCGCGGTCGAGGTCCATCAGACCAACGCCAACAGCTCCGATATCGTCATGGGGCTCGCGATTGAAGCGATTACCGAAGAAGAACCGCAAAACGATACGCCGCCGATCTATTACACGCTTGACGGTTCCGATCCCCGCTTGCCGGGCGGTGAGGTGAACCCGGAGGCGGTTCGCTACGATCAGCCCATCACCATCAATCAGTCGACGCAAATCCGCGCCCGTGTTTTCAGCAATGATGAATGGAGCGCGCTGGATGAAGCGGTGTTTTACGTGCAACAGAATCCCGGCGACCTGGCGTTTATGCGCCAGAACCTGCGTTTAACCGAGGTCATGTACAATCCCCCCGCCGGCGCCGAGATGGAATTCGTCGAATTACATAACGCGTCGAGTCAGGCGATCCCGCTGGGCGGCGTCGCGTTTTCCAACGGCGTGACTTACCAGTTCCCCCCGGCGGCGTCCATCGCGCCGGGCGAGTACATCCTCGTGACTCCCTCGCCTGACGAACAGGCGCGCGCGGTTTTCCGCGCCTTTTACGGTTTGCCCTCCAGCCTGCGTATCTTCGGGCCTTACACCGGCAAACTCGCCAACGAAGGCGAGCAGCTTGCGCTGTCTTCCATCATTGATGGGGAAAACGTCTTTTCGATAACCTATGGCGACGGGCGCGCGTGGCCCAAGGCGGCGGATGGCGCCGGCCATTCCCTGGTCCCGCTGGCGTATGCGTCCGAGGGGCAGGCGAACGATCTTCTTGAATACCCATACGCCTGGCGCGCCAGCGCGTTCATCGACGGCTCGCCCGGCGAGGCCGATCCCGAACCGTTGCAAACGCTGATCGTTAATGAATTCGCGGCGCTGACCGGCGGCGTCTCCGGCGCTGATCCCGCGAACGACTGGGTCGAAATATTCAACAATTCGCCCAACACCGTTTCGCTCGCCGATTACTACCTGTCCGACACCGACGCCGATCTTCGGTTGTACAAGATTCCCGCCGTTGAGATCGAGCCGTATGGTTATCTGGTTCTGGATGATCAGAGCAATTTCCAGAAGCCCTTTGACAGCGGCTTCGGCCTGGGCAAGGACGGCGATCAGATTTTTCTGTCGTATCTGCCCGGCCAGCGTGGAGTCGATCGCGTGGTCGACGCCGTCGATTTCAAAGCGCAGGAGCTCAATGTTTCGCTGGGCCGCACGCCCAACGCCGGACGCTATTGGTCCGCGATGGAACCGACGCGCGGCGCCGCGAACGAGGCTAAATCGCTCGACGTATTCATCGATGAGTTCATGTACAACCCCACTGTAAAAGACATTGGAGAAAACAATCTGGGCGAGTACATCGAGATCGCCAATCCCTATGACGTTCCTGTTCCGCTCTACAACGCGCGCGGTCCGTGGCGCGTTTCCGGCGCCGCGTCGTTCGACTTCCCGGAAAACCTGACGATTCCCGAGGGAGGCCGGGTGTTGCTGGTCGGCTTCGACCCGAACGATTCTGTCTTGATGCTGGCGTTTGAAAGCGCCTACGGCCTCTCAGAAAAACCGGCCATCGTTCTCGGACCGTTCAAAGGCAACCTCTCCAACAAGGGCGAACACATTGCGCTGGAGCGGCCTCAAGCCGTCGCGGCGGTGGATGAAGGCCTCGCCTGGGTGGTGGTTGATGAGGTCAATTACTTCGACCGCGATCCCTGGCCGGATGGCGCGGACGGGACCGGCAAGAGTTTTCAGCGCCTCAGCACGCGCCAGAACGGCAACGATCCCGCCGCCTGGCAGGTGGCCTCGCCCACGCCGGGCAAGCGCAACGAGTCGGTCGGTGTGACCGACTGGGCGTTGTATTGATTTCATCCGGCTCTGGATGACAAAAAAGAATCAGGCGGCCAATCGGCCGCCTGATTCTCGACTTTGGCCTTTGACTAGATAAAAAGAGATAAAAATTGCTGGGAGTGTAATTTTCGCTGGAAATTCGCTCCTTTTTCTTTTATTATAGAGTCTAGTTATGTGACTAGACCGCAAAGGAGAGTCTCCATGGGATTC
>WGLV01000055.1 GCA_016125385.1 bacterium | reverse complement strand
TTGACAGACGCACCCCCGATGAGGTGTATTACACGAACCGGCATGCACAGTCCCTCATGAGGGACTGTGCATGAGAATCCCAAACCAGAGCGATCCACTTAAAAGCCGGAAAAACCTGTCCAAATCATAGGGTCCATCTCATTTTGTCATGGCATGTATAATAAATAGAGAACAAACGCTTGGCTTTTCTGAAGTGGTTATCGTTCTGGTGCGTATCCTGTTCAAAATGAAAGATGCGAATATGAATTGATTGATCGCTGGATACAGGCTTGGTGTGATTCCCGAACATGAGGAGGCGTAGCATGATTGCGGAGTCCATTCGACAATGGCTGAATGATGCTGGAATTCAAATTGACGGCCCCAATCCCTGGGATATTCACGTCAGAAATGAAAAATGGTACGACAGAATCTGGCGAGACCAGTTCCTTGGATTAGGCGAATCGTATATGGATGAATGGTGGGAATGCGGCCGGCTCGATGAAATGGCTAACCGGCTGTTACGAGGCCGAATACAGGAAATCATCCGCGGCGACCTCTGGCGTCACCTGCACCTTCTGCCAGCCCTTCTCATAAACCTCCAATCAAAAAGGCGATCTCATACGATCGCCGACAGACATTACAACCTCGGCAACGATCTCTTCTTCTCTTTTCTGGATGAACCCCACAAACAGTACAGTTGCGCGTATTTCGATGAAACGAACGATCTTGCTCAGGCGCAGATCAACAAGCTGGAACTCATCTGTCAGAAACTGGAACTGAAAGCCGATGACCATGTTCTGGACATTGGTTGTGGATGGGGCGGTCTCGCTCGATATGCGGCTGAAAAATACGGGTGCCGGGTGGCGGCGGTAAACATATCCAGCGAACAACTCCATTTCGCCAGGGAGTTTTGCCGGGGACTTCCTGTACAGTTTCTCGATTGTGATTACCGGGCGATTGAAGGCCGCTTTGACAAGATCGTCTCTGTGGGGATGTTCGAGCACGTCGGCTATAAAAACTATCGTGCCTTTATGGAGGTCGTCCATCGAACGTTGAAAGACGATGGCCTCTTTCTGTTACATACTATCGGTGGAAATACGTCCGAACATGACTGTAACGAATGGATTACCCGCTACATCTTTCCAAACGGCATGCTGCCCAGCATCGCGCAGATCGGCAAGGCGGTGGAAAAACTCTTCGTGGTGGAAGACTGGCATAACCTGGGGCCGCATTATGACAAGACTCTAATGGCGTGGAATGACAACTTCCAGCGGGCCTGGCCCCGGTTAATGTCCCACTATGATCACCGCTTCAAACGGATGTGGGAATTTTACCTTTTAACCTGCGCGGGGGCCTTTCGTGCCCGGACCAACCAGGTCTGGCAGGTCGTCATGACGCGTCGGGAAGCCGCTGCTCCACAGCCCCGGCGCAAGACGCACGTGTTGCGAGGAGAATCTCAAAACCGGTCGATGACAAGATGGCTGGCGTATCCCAGCAGCGCGGCGAGTAAATAGGGCAACAAGTCATGGGGAGACGCGCCTGAATATTTAAGCGCGATCAGGAACAACCCGGCGGGAATCAACAGCATCGCCAGCCATTGGTGCGTCCAGCCGCGATGCCGCGCCATGACGGGTAACACGATCAACAGACCCAGATACGCCGCGCGTTCGAATTCACGCCGCAGGATCAGGATTGAATCAACGACGACAAAGATCGTCAGGAAGATGAGTTGTCCCTTGCTTTTGGTGTCGACGTCGGGCCATAAACCGAAAAACACCGCGATAAGAACACAGGCGGTTTTGCCGGGCCAGGGCAGGGGATCCCAGAATGGAAACATATAGAGAAAGCCGCAGAACAGCAGGGCTCCGGCGATGTGGGTCTTGTATCCAGCCATGCGCGGGCGATCAGTCGAGCAGCGAAATGGAAATGGGTTCTTTTGATGAATCGACGCAGGATTTGCATTTATTCGGTTTGACGCAATGCTTGCCATCTCCAAGCGTCATACAGCCTTGTCCTTCTTCCTGCTGGCTGCAACCGCCCCGGCTGCGCCCCTTATTGGGATTCAGCACGACGAAGCCCGCGTCATCCTCCACCTCGATCCATTCGATTTCCGCGCCCCACAGGTAGGGCGCGCTGGTCGAATCGGTGAAGATGTCTACATCGCCGCATCGGACCGCGAGGTCGTCGGCGCTGCGGAACTCGTCGAGCCCGATAAAATACTTCAGTCCAGCGCAATCGCCTCCCAGCACGGCGACGCGCAGGGCGGCGTGAGGGCGGTTTTGATCATGACGCAGCTGTTGAACCTTATCGTGGGCGTTTTCGCTTAAATAAATCATAGTTGTATTGTCGCCGCTTTGACTGTGGTGTCCAGTGGTTGAACGGGATGTCGCAACCGTCTGAGAATCGTGCGGATTCCGTAGGCTGACAAATTCCACGCCTATACACAAATTGGTGAAAACGCACTATAACCTATCACAACGTCAAATCATTCCGCTCCATTCGGGAAAGTGGTTTCATGTACCAAAAACAGTTACGGGAACGAATTCAGCGACTGCAGAGTGTGTTGTGCATCGGCCTGGATGGCGTGTATGAAAAACTGCCCGCCTCCATTAAAGCCGATCCCAATCCCTTGTGGCGCTTCAATCAGAATCTGATTGAGGCCACGCACGATCTGGCGTGTTGTTATAAAGCGAATTTCGCCTTTTATATCTATCGGGGCGAAGAGGGCGTCACCGCTCTCGGTAAAACCATCCGGGCCGCGCATGCGGTGGACGTTCCCGTGATTCTCGACGTCAAATGGGGAGACATCGGTCATACGGCAGAGTATTACGCCAAAGCGGCGTTTGAGGCGTTCTACGCCGACGCCGTTACACTGAACCCATACATGGGAGAAGAATCCATTGCGCCGTTCCGCGATTATGACGATCGAGGTTGTTACGTGTTGTGCTTTACCTCCAACGCGTCGCGCCGCGATCTGCAAACCCGCAAGCTGGCCTCGGATACCAACGGCGATTCGGAACCGATGTACCGTCTGGTCGCCGATAAAATCAAAAAGTGGAACAAAAACGGCAACCTTGGCGCGGTCGCCGGCGCCACCGCGCCTGAAGAACTCGCCGAGATTCGAGAAACGCTGGGGCCGGATATCAGCATTCTTTGTCCTGGCGTGGGCGTTCAGGGAGGCGATCTGGAAGAGGTGTTATTTGCGGGCGACGCCAGAAGCGGAAACCTGGTCATCAACGTCTCGCGCGCGATCATCAATGCGTCGGCTGGCGCGGATTTCGCTGAAGCCGCCCGCCGTGAAGCGGAGATGTTCGTCGATCAGAGCAAGACCTTCTTCAATCAGCCTATTGAAGATCAGGAAGACTGAATCGATCGTCATTCAACATGATTTGGAATCAAATCAGCTCGAATACAAAAGGCGAACCACTGGTTCGCCTTTTTCTATCTGGAACGGAATATGAATTGAAAAGTGAACGTCCCCAAGGGGATTCGAACCCCTGCTGCCGGCGTGAAAGGCCGGTGTCCTAGGCCTCTAGACGATGGGGACTGAAGGTGATTTCCGGATTGAATCAACCTGTCTTACGCGAAACTACGTTCATCATTGTACGTGAAATTCCGCATGGGACAAGCGCGTGACAACGGTATGTATTTATGGCGCAAACCCCGCGTTTGTCAACCGGATGAGAAAAAGATTTCCGCGTTTTTTCATCCTTCAGAGGTTCTTGTACGCCGCGACGGCGAGCTCATCGCACCGTTCGTTTTCAGGATGTCCTGTGTGCCCCCTGACGTACTCAAATTGGACGTTGTGCTTCTGGACCTGTTCGTCCAGTTTCTGCCATAATTCGACGTTTTTTACCGGTTCCCAGCCACTGCGGGTTTTGCGGCGCCAACCGTTTTTTTTCCAGTTCGCCATCCATTGCGTCACGCCCTTCATGACGTATTCACTATCGGTGACGATTCGCACGGAAACGGGCCGTTTGAGGCTGGAGAGCCCCTGAATCACGGCGGTCATCTCCATACGGTTATTAGTGGTTTCCTTGTCGGCTCCAAAGGCTTCCTTGCGCGTCCCGGTCGCGTTGTGGTGCAGGATGAACGCCCACCCGCCGGGGCCGGGATTCCCGCTGCACGCGCCGTCCGTGTAGAGAATGACTTCCACGTTGTCCTGGGTCATGTATTTTCTTCCGTTCCTGAATGGCTTGTCCGATACCATATTCCAGCCTTATTCGCTCGCAAAGGCGCGCGCGGGCAAAAAAAATCGCCCCCTAAGGGGCGATTTTGAATTTCACCGGTATTAGGTTCTCTTACCAGAAATCGACCCCCACATTCAGGTCGGCGTCGAGCGCCCTTTTGATTTTGGTAAGCGATTCGGAGAGGTGCGCGCTAGTGTAATCGTCCAGATCGGCGTCACCCTGCCTGGCGCGATCCAGCGCGTCCTGCAGGTCTTCGCTCAATCGTTGTAATACGCCCCACGCCAGAGTTCGAGCGTCTTCCGGCGTTCCGCTGTAGGGTTCGAGCGCCAGCCCGATCATCGCCTTGAGATGCAGTCGTTGCAAGGCGCGGCGATTGGCGGAAATCAACGGATTCTGATTGCTGATCTGGTTGGTGACTTCGTCGGCTTTGAACGATTTGACTTCACTCCATACGCCGTTCTCCACAGTACGGAACAGTTCCGGCAGGGTGAACTTGATCGCCTTGGCGTCGGTCTGCTTTTCGTTATCGAGAATATTCTCGATGGTCGCCGGCGAGAACAGCCGGAACAGAATGTAGTCATAGAAATAATTCGCCGCATAGACGATGGGGTAATCGCCGACTACGTCATTAAACGAACCCCAATGGAACCAGTTGATGTTATCGATGCGCTGCAATACCTGCGGATCGACGTTGAATACGTCGTTCGAGAACAACTTGGTAACGATGTAGTCGAGCGCTTCCCGTTGCTTCGCGGCTGAGACTGGGTCCAGCGGCAGTTTGTCGTCGTTTTCACCGCCTTTTTTCACCTTGTTGATGTGGGTGCCGCCGATGTAGATCAGGGCGTAATCCGCCGTGTAGAAATACTTGTTCAGCATGCGGCTGAGCCCGTAGCGAACGATGGAGTAATCATCTCCCTCCTTGACGATGCCGGGCAGTTTGGGGATGGTGTCGATCGCCTTTTCCGCCTGTTGTTTTGCGAAGGCCAGCGGATTATTGCTCAAGTCGAACCGCTGAATGAACGGATCGATGTAATCGGCCTCTTCATCGGTACCGAAAGCATATTGATTGAGTTCGGCTTTTTCGCCGATAGAACTCAGAATAGCGTCGGCGTTTTTGCCGTCGGCTTTCATCGGGCAGCTTTCGCAGCATTCCGTCGCCGATTCGCAAGTTGCGCATTCAACCGCGCTGCCGCTCATGCTGGCGGCCGTCGCGCAGGTCGCCGAATCGCACACGGCGGAAGCGGAGGCTGAAACGGTTTTTGCCTCGCCCGGAACCGTGATGTAACCGTATTCTATCGCGAGGTAGTCATACGGCCCGATGGTCGGTTCGGAATAATCACCCTGGGTTTCGCCGTTCGGTGCGAAATTGATGGGCAGGTAATCCATCACGCTGGATGAGAGGCTCAACTTCTGGGTGACGGCGGTGTTTTGCGTCTGATCGAGCGAAAGCAGGGTGCTTCCTTTGAAATTGTGGCGAAGCCCCAGTACGTGACCCATTTCATGCACGGCTACAGAAAACAGATATTGATAAACGTATTTGTCGAGCGTTTTCTGATCGGGCATGCCGCCTTCATCCGCCGCTTCCATGAGGAGGGCGTCGGTGTACTGTTCGGCCAGTTCGCGGCCGTAACTGCACATCGGTTGATAAGCCGCGTTCGCGTCGAGACGATGCTGTTCGTGGTTGGGCTTCAGCCAGCGGTCGTCCTGCATTTTTTCTTTCAGCTGATTGACCGGGTTGATTTCTTCCACGCCGCGCAGTTTTAACAGGCTGCGCACCGATTCGCCTTCCAGCAGAAATCCGCCGCTCAGAATTTCACCGTCGCGCGGATCGGCGGCCCACTGCGCCATGCCTGAATATCCGCCGCTGAGCGATTCGTTCCAGTGAACCACGTTGTAACGCGAATCCGCCGCGTCCCAGTCGGCGTCGTCCGGCTGCTCTTTTACGACGATAGCGCCTTTGATGCCCACTTTTTCAAACGCCTTGTTCCATTCCAGAATGGCGTCGCGTACCGGCTTGCGGTATTTTTCCGGCATGGTGTTCTGCAGCCACATCACCACCGGTTTGACCGGCGGCGACATCTCGGCGCTCGGCGTGGCTTTGCGCAGGTCCCACTTGGAAATGTAGCGGTCCCAGTAGGTCTGTTCCTGATCGTTGTCGAAGTTGATCTGCGCCTGCAGGAAATATCCGATACGATGATCGGGTTGGCGCGCGGCGAATTGCGGATTGTCTTTCAACGGCTGAACGTTAAAGAGAATCTCGACCGGAACGCTGCGTCCGTCGGGAACCGACATCACGTCGACCGGGGCGCCGGTGCGATACTGATAGAGGGTGCGGGTCACAACGTTTTCCGGAAACGTTTTCGTTTCCATGATGTAGCTGTTCTGGCGGTCAAGCGCATACCCCGCCCCCGCCGAACTGCGCAGGTAGTCATTCACCTGGAAATAATCGGCGAGCAGAATCTTGGTCATATCGACCAGATAACCGCCCGTCTTGGGGTTCGTGGCGGAATAGGGGAGGGCGGCGATCAGCGAATCGCGGTATTGCAGATCGAGCACGCGCTGCTCGGTCGAGTCTTTCGGCGCGTTATAGCGCATGTTGCGTTCGTATATTTCGATGTTTTTATCGTGGCTTTTGAAGTAGATGATGTTTCCACCGTTGATGTACGGCGCGCCCAGATACGTGCCGGGTTTCAGCATGGAGCCTTCGCCCAGCCCGGTGGCGAATTTCGCGGTCAGCAGAAAGTTCTTGCCGAGTTGATTTTCATCCACTTCCCACAGGACGGAGTGGTCTTCTTTGGTGAAGACGTCAAACAGGCCTTCCGTCTTGGTGGCGTCTTTGATGGCTTCATCGTAGGCTTCCGGTTTTTCAGGCTTTTGAGAAGAGCCGCCGCCTGGTTTTCCGCCCGGGGCGGGCTTTTTCTGTTCTTCGGCTTTGGCCTTCGCGCCTGAGTTCATCTCCGCCTTGATGGTTCCGCCGTTGATGGTGACGTTCGAGTTGATGAAGTTGAACTGAATCCCGCTGTTTTCGATATCCAGGCTATCGATCGAGTTGTTGGTGTCTTCGCTCGATTTCGTCTTCGTTTTGCCGCCGGAGCCGCCTTTCGCTTCAACGTCGACGTCCACGTTGACTTCGGTTTCGCCTTCTTCGGCTGAAACCGAGGTTGAAGCTTTGATCTCTTCCGTAGCTTTGCCGCTATCGTCATCGGAGAAGGCCGCTGGAGACCATGTCCCCAGTGCGATGATTGCAATCAGCGCGATCCAGTGAATTCGTTTCAACATTCAAGCATCTCCTTGCCATCCATAGCGAGAAACGAGACTCGCGGAATATACAAAATACAGTGGTCCGATTATAAAGGCGGGTTTGGCGGTTTGGCTAGGGAAAGATTGTTCAGGGAAACAGGGTTTCAGACATCGCCGAGTGAATGTCCTGGGGGCCGGACGCGTCCCGTGGCGGCTGGCTCCAGTCCGCGTGTGGCGCGCGATTCAGAATGAACCAGCCGTACAGTACGCCGCCGTAGGTTTCATAGCGCATGCCGCGCGCGCGGTAAAACGGTTTCAGCGCTTGTTGAAGCCGTGGAAGGTTATAAAACGGAATCGCCGGATAATAGTGGTGTTCCAGGTGATAGTTGGAGTTGAGATAGACGAAATCCCAGAACCAGCTCCCCTTCATCAGGGTGGACCATTGCGCCGGGTCGCCTGGATTGATGCTGTAATGCTGTCCCGCGCGGTTGATGGTGAACGCGATGGGAAAAATGAAGAAATAGGGGACCGCGTACACTTTGAAAAACAACCATGGACCAGCGAAGGTCAACAACAGCGCTATCGCCGTCAGGTGCAATCCGATGGTGATCTTTCGCTCGAATGCGATCTTTGACTTTAATTCAGGTGGATACCCCGCTGTTTCACGCGCCGCGGCTCTGAAATAGATCGGAAATAACGCGGGCGTCATGTAGAGCAGTTTCACCCAGCGCTTGACCGTCCGGGGAGTCAGATGAGAGCGCTTGGGATCGTCGGTCCATGAGCCGAGTTCGTTATGATGGTCGAGATGCCAGTGAGTGAACTGAGTTCGAGAGATGCCGCTGGGAAGGGCGTAGAGCCATCCCAGAACCGCATAGGCGAACGATCGGCGAGTTGTGAACACCGCGTGATGCACCACCTCGTGCAGCAGTACGGTGAAGTCGAATATCACGAAACCCGCGATAACTGAACCCGGAAACCATAGCCAGATCGCATCAAACGACGCCGCCATCCACAACCCCAGCGCAAGCAGGACGATCTGCCGCCCCAGCGTAAAAAAATGACGCCACGGGCGCGGTTGGTGCAACTCGCGCAACAAATCGGCGGGAATCGCTTCACGCAAGTCTTTGCGCAGATCGCCGATGTGTTTGTAGTAAAAACGGGATTTCTTTCGAGTTGGATTCATGCGTATCAATCGGCTTGTGTTTCGTAAGGTCCTCAAAAAACTGACCAATTTACTCATAGTATAGGGTGTGAAGGAGATATCGTAAGGAAATCGGGATGGAATAAACAAAAACCGCCTCTCCCGTGTGAAAGAGGCGGCATGATTGATCGGATTGACCGGCGTTGAATCAGAAGCCCAGCCTCAGCACGTCGCCGAAACTGGTCAGCCCGTTGGTGGGAGCGTAGATGGGATGCCCGAAGATGCCATTCTGAAACAGGCTGAAAGCGCCGTCCGGACCCGCCGAGATGATGACGCATGCTTCTTTGGGGTTGTTCTCCAGCGGCTGCTTCCATTCAGGGATGTTTTTGAAATACTGATTGAGCAGCGCGGGATGATCCCTCACCGGGTCCTGATGCAATTCGCCGTGCGCCCAGATATCCGTTTGCTGGTCGCCGCCTTTCTTCTGAAACGGATCATTCAACACGCTGGTCGATGATACATAAGGAATAGGAGTCGTCAGGTATTTGTTCTGCCAGGCGGGATGACCGCCGATATGCGGCATGAACTTCGCTCGGTCGAGCCGGTACATCATGTTGGCGTCGGCGAATGTTTTTTCATTCGCCTGCGCCTGCGCCATACGGGCGCGAATCTGCGCGTTGAGAAAGTTCGGAACCGCGATGGCGGCGAGTATGCCGATGATCGCGACCACGATCAACAACTCGATCAGTGTGAATCCGTTTCGTGACATAAACAGTTTCCTTGAGACTTGAGAATGATGGGCGCCGGAGCTGAAGATTATGTAGTGCGGGAATGTTCAGTATGAATTAGAAATCGGTTTGATGCAATAAAAAAATCGCCCCTCTCTCACGGAGGGGCGATAGGATTGACTCTACTCAGAAATCGCGCAGTCGGCTTCGATTTCAACCAGCCAGTCTTCGCGGATCAGGCCCTTCACTTCGACGAACGAACACGCCGGCTTGATGGATGAGAAAAACTCGCCATGCGCCCTGGCGGCTTCTTCCCAGCGCTTGATATCGGTGAGAAAGAGGCGGGTGCGGATCACGTCGCTTCGTTTACCGCCTGCCTTTTCGATGACGCTTTCGATGATTTCGAGGCTGCGCAGCGTTTGTTTGTAGAGGTCGCCGGGGGCGGCGGTGGAACCGTCGGGCGCGATGGGCGCGGTGCCCGAGACGGCGATGAAATTCCCCACGCGCGCCGCGCGCGAAAATCCGATGCTGTCTTCATACGGCGATCCGGTCAGGACGTTCTGTCGTGACATGGGGCTTGCTCCTGTGAGAGAGATTGGATTTACCTGGTTCTTTCAAAGCGAGTCAGCATAGCGTGGAAAAGTCATTGTCAGAAGATGAAAAAGGCGCGCTCGTGAATAACAAAAGCGCGCCTTGATAAAGTGATCTGACTGCTATTCACCGTAGCCCGCGGTTGGTGAGAATGATGTCGCCGCGGCTGGTAAGACCATTGCTGGCTTCGTAATGCAGCCCGCGAAACTCGCGCACGTCGCGCCCATTCGGGTCCTGATACCACGCGCCGTCAGGGCCAATGCCGCCCAGCGCCCAGTCGCCCTCGTGCAACCATTCGTTGCCATAAAGGTGCGCGGTTGCCTGTTTGAAGACGGGGAAGTCGTGGTCTTCGCGCTTGCCCTCGGGGTCGTTATCGACGTAATAATAATACGGATTCCCATTATCCGGCCCGGTCTGGAACGGGTCCTGGGGAATCGAGCCGATGTATGCGATCGGGCTGGTCAACGGAGCGAGCACAGCGTCTTTGCCGCGCGCTTCCATATCGGGGCCCGCGCCGACGTAGTTAAACACGTCGCTGAGCCGCTTGTGTCCCCAGTCGTCATCATCATCCCACCAGTCGACCGGCAGCACGCCCCGATCGAGACGCAGTTCTTCAATGGCCGTCGCCAGCGAACGCATATCGGCGTAACAGCGCGCCGTCTTGGCGCGGATCTGGGCGTTGAGAAAATTAGGCACGGCGATAGCGGCGAGAATTCCGATAATCGCCACCACGATCAGCAATTCAATCAGCGTAAAACCATTTTTCATGATCTCCTCCCCAGGAATTCGTGAAAAGGCGCGCAAACTGATCCTTTTAGAAATTAAAATATACGCAGAAATTATATCATATCGAACCGGTTGTTCTCAATGATTCCACCGTAATCGCCCGCCGCACCCGATTGGGATCGAGAATATACGCTTCAGGGTCAAGCGTCTCCTGTTCGATCCGTTCGCGGGCGATGCGAACGTAATCGGAATTCAGTTCACATCCGATATATCGCCGGCCCATTGCTTTCGCCGCCAGACACGCAGCGCCCGCTCCCGCGAAGGGGTCGAGAACAACGTCGCCGGCGAATTCCTGTTCGGGTGAAGCGCGAAAGGTGTACATCGCGATCAACCGTTGAGGAATCGCTTCAGGAAAGGGGCAGGGGTGCCCGCCCGATCGCTTGACGTCCGCGGGATAGAGCGGCCACACCTGCATGGTGAGGTTGCGCCATTGCGTTTGCGACAAGCGGCTGGCTTCTTTGATTTCGCGGGGAGGCAGAATCGTTTTGCCTTCTTTTACGTACACGCAGATGAATTCGACGGTGTTGTCTTCATAGATGTTCGGTGGATAGGGGTAACTGCCGAACATTTTTTGCGTGGTTTGTTTTTGCCAGACGAATAGGCTGAAGCGAGAGAGGCTCTCGACGCCGTCGAGAATGGTGCGTTCGATGTCCGCGCTGATATTATTCAGATGGCGCGTATGCGCGTCATTCAGCACCTTTTTCGGGACGGGCATGATCGGCGCGACGATCGCGAGTTTTCCGTTCGGGATCAGTACCCGTGCGCATTCACGCCATACCGGCGTTAATTCGGATAGATAATCTTCATACGTGCTCTGGCCGATCTGGCCCGGTGAATGATAATCGACCGTATTCCAGTATGGCGGGCTGGTGACGATCAGTGAGACGCATTCGGATGGCAGCCGAGGCAGCCACGCCCGCGCATCGCCCTGATGAACGGCGTCGATCAGTTCATGCGGCCAGTTGTGCGCGTCGGGGATGCGAAACAAGATTTATCCCGCCGTTTGAAGGGACGGCTTGAATCAGGCTTCACGCCATTGCTGGCGTAAAAACGCCAGCGAGACGGGAATTTCCTTTTTCGGATCGACTTGAGGAAAACACTCCAGGCTGATGAATTTTTTGTAGCCGATCTCTTTCAGTGCGCGGAACCCGGGGCGGAAGTCGCGTTCATCCTGCCCGGGCAGGTATCGTTGCCTGCTGCCGAGATGAACGTTGCCCAGGTAGTCGCGCGCGGCGATGAAGGCGGCGTAGTCGCTGGGTTCTTCAATGCCCATATGAAAGAAGTCACCCATCATGGCTACGCCGGGGTGATTGATCTCACGGCAGATGGAGGCGGCGTCGGCGAGAAATCGCAGATACCATGACTCGTTGCGGTTGAGCGGCTCCAATAGCACCTGCGTTCCACATTGATGGGCGTGTTCGCCGAGTTCGGGCAACAGCGAGATCAGCGCCTCACGCGCGGGTACGTACCACAATTTCGTCTGACCGTTGAAGGCGGGCACGATGATGAGACCGGTCGGGTGAAATTCAGCGGCGGCGTCAAGAATGCGTTTCACCGAGTCGATCGCTTTGCGGCGTTCGGCGGGGTCTTCATGACACAATACGCCGTCGTATCCCGAGCATACCGCGCTTACGCCGAGGTCGCTGCCGCGAAGCCCGTCGCGAATTTCCTGACGGCGTTCAGGCAGCCGCGCCCCGTCGAGTTCGATGGCGTTGAAGCCCCAGGTCTGCATGATCTCGAGTTTATCGGCGAAGGTATCGCCGGGGATCACGAATTCGCGCGATGAGATGCGGCAGATGGCGGCGCTGTCCGGCTTCGACATGTTGTTTGCGCCAGCTTGGGCCGTGGCGGCGGCCGCCGCCATTGCGCTGGTGGTCAGAAAACGCCGGCGGTTTACGCTCATGCTCCGTCCCCTTCGTTCAGCCAACGCGCCAGGTCGAGCGCGTGGTAGGTCAGGATGAGGTCCGCGCCGGCGCGCTTGAACGCCAGCATGGTCTCCATCACGGTTCGCCTCTCGTCGAGCCAGCCTTTTTCAGCAGCCGCTTTCAGCATCGAGTACTCGCCGCTGACATTATACACCGCGAGCGGAACATCGAATTCATTTCTCAGATCGCGGATGATATCGAGGTAGGGCAGGCCGGGCTTCACCATCAGCACGTCGGCCCCCGCGTTCAGATCAATGCGCGCCTGGCGCAACGCCTCACGCCGGTTGGGCGGGTCCATCTGATGCGAGCGGCGGTCGCCGAACGATGGCGCCGATTCGACCGCGTCACGAAACGGGCCGTAGAATCCCGACGCGTATTTCACCGAGTACGCCATGATCGGCGTATAGAGGTGACTCGCCGCGTCCAGCGCCTCGCGAATGGCGGCGACGCGGCCATCCATCATGTCCGACGGCGCGATGACGTCGGCGCCCGCGTTGGCGTGCGTTACCGCCTCACGGCAAAGAATTTCAACCGTTTCATCGTTGAGAATCTCTTCACCTTTTAATACGCCGCAATGACCGTGTGAAGTGTATTCACACAAACACACATCCGTCATCACGATGAGCGAAGGACACGCTTGTTTGATGGATGCGACCGCTTTTGCGATGACGCCGTCCGGCGCACAGGCCGATGAACCGCGTTCGTCTTTGTGCTCGGGCAAGCCAAAGAGGATGACGGCGGGAATACCCATCCCCTCGATTTCGCGGCAAACCTCGCCTATCCGGTTGAGTCCGTGTTGAAAGCATCCCGGCATGGACGCGATCGGTTTTTTCGCATCCGCTTCATACGTGACGAACAGCGGGTAGATCAGATCGTCGTGGCGAAGGTGGTTTTCGCGCACCATGTCGCGCATCCGAGTCTTCATCCGGAGCCGCCGGGGCCGATGGAGAAAGTCGTACGTCATGTCGTTCCTTTTTTCGAGCGGCTGAAGCGTCAGGCCCGCCACTCAAGCGATGTCGTCTTGCCATCGCCGTCTTTCGCGCCCGCGATGGCGTGCAGCGTCAGGTCGGCGCCATGTCTTGTGACCGAAGCCTCAATCCATCCAACCGGATCCTGATCACGGAAATTGTAGCCGACGGCGGGAATATTGATGAGATGAACGCCGTTCAGCGTGTCAAAGCGGTATACGTGCGAGTGGCCGTATACGACCGCTTTTACTGACGGGATCCGACTGACGGATCGCAGAAAGAGTTCCGAATCAAGCAGTTCGCCGTCGCCGTCTCCCAAGGTGTGATGCACAAACAGAATGACCGGTTTGTCGCCGCTCGGCCGCAGGTAGTCCTCCAGCCAGGTGCGTTGAGCCTTGCCCAACAGGCCGGGGGTCTTGTTGGTGAACATCAGTGAATCGAGCATAATCATGCGCGCCGGACCGGTATCGACGACCACCACATGCTTACCGGGCACGCTTTGTTCGTTCACGATGCGGTCTTTCATCGCGGCGATGAAGTTGGCGCGGTGGTCGTGATTGCCCAGTCCCATGCAGACCGGCATCGCGTCCATCATGGCTTCAACGTGTTTTCTGAACGCGGCGTAATCTTCCGGAAAACCTTCCAGCCGGGCGAGATCGCCCGAGATCATGGCGCCTTCCGGTTTGTATTTCAGAATATCCGCCACCACGGTCTGGATATTGTCGTACGGTTTGAATCCTCGATATTCATTCGTGGGGTCCTGGGGAACGTGAGTGTCTGACAGCCACGCCCAGCGGGTTGAATCCTGAGAGAACGCCGGACGCGCCAACGTAAGGGCCGCCGCACCGAACATCAATTGCTTCAAAATCGTGCGGCGGTTGCTGGTTGTGGTGATGAACGCCATGAGATTCTCCTACTTGGATATTGTGTTCGTCAGCGGCGCGAGGCCATCGATGTTGAGCGTGACCCGGTCTCCAGTGTGAGCGGGCAGGGCGTTGGTCGCGCCAGAGAAAATGATGTCGCCTGGTTCAAGCGAGCAGACGCGCGAGAGGTCGCTGACGATTTTCTGCATGGAGTACGCCATCGTTTTGGTGTTGTCCTGATGAACCAGCTTGTTCCCATTGGGCGATTGCACCGTCAACGTGCGCGCCAGATTGCTGGTATCGAGATCGGTATAGATGTACGGGCCGAAGGGCGAAAATCCATCGCCCACCTTAAGGCCGGGGCCGAGCAGCGTTTCGACCTGCTCTTCCGATTCGCCATTATTGGTGTGATAGGAGGTCGCTGAGCCCACCATATCATTCCCGGCGGTATAGCCGAAGATGGCGTCTCTGGCTTCATCCGGCGAGGCGTTTTTCACTCGCTTGCCGATAACGATGACTACTTCGACTTCAACCAGCGCTTCGTCGAGCGAATCGGGCAAGACGATGACCTCATTGGGAGAGGCGGCGGATGTCGGTGGTTTTAAAAACCAGCGGATCGTGTTCCATGGGGCGCCCTTACCCTTCCAGGCTTCTTGAAAACTGCCCGAGATACCGAATATTTTTTGCGGTTCGCTGGGGTGCAACAGTCGTACGTCTGATACGGGAACCCGCACTCCGGTGGGCTCGCCACCCGCCCACGGCGCCGCGCTGAGCTGGATGATTTCGTTTCCATCCACCTGGCCGTAATGCGCGCCGAAATGTTCGTAGCGGCAATACACTCCGCTCGCCTGACTGGATAGACAAAAGAGGCACGCCGTAGCGGCGGCCGCCAGAACAAAGTGAAAACTTTTCATCGTTTTATCCCCGCATTCGTTTAGATAGACTGAAACTCCGACATTATAACCAATGGATTCTCTTCGCAGTCAAGCAACTCCGATCCATTCCCCGTCTCGCGCCGGGAGGCGAGTCGTTCGAGGTAAAACAGAGTCGGTGCGGCGATGTACATGTTATTCAGAAATGGTTGCGTATAATTCACCGCGCCGTACACGGCTTCGTTGACGTGGATGGGAATGTTGACGCCGTTTACATTCCGATATTGCCCGTTGTGATTGTTCCAATCAATCCCTTCGCTGAGAAAGCCCAGTTCGCCGTAGTGATGGCGGGCGGCGGCTCGTAAAATCGTGAGCCCTTTCATTTCGTACGATCTCAATCGGGTGGATAATGCGGCTTCAAAATACGCAAGCGCCGCTTCGGCGTTTTCCCACAGATAGGCGCAGTCCCAGCTGTCTTCCATGTAGAGCAGTCCGCGCGTTTCAACGCCGTTGCGGTCTTCGGTCATCTCAAATCGTTCCAGACCGTGCAGGCAGTTCGAAACAGCCCATTCATACAGCGCTGGGTCGCGCAACAGGCTGGCGGCGCGGCGTAAACACCGGAACGCCACGCTGTACGCGGCGTTTTCATGATCGTCATAGGTGTCGTGGTTGATGCTGCCGAATGCGCCGCCGATATCGCGAAACACGGCGCACGCTCGGCGCACTTCCTTTTCCCGGTCGCGCCATCCCCGCCGGGTCAGTTCCGCCCAGAGCCAGAGCAGATAGACGCCGTCTCCGCTGTTTTCATACTGCCGGTCGGGGTCTCCGTAACAGTTCAGATGAGTTGGGCTGCCATCGGGTTTGCATCGCCTTGGATACCAGCCATTGCTGGTGGTCGCGTGGTGTTTCCATAAGTAATCCGCCGTCTGCATCGCTGTCTCGCGCAACCGGTCTCTCAAGGGATTCTCTACTTCATCGGAAGCCCATATCAGCTGAAGACAAATGTGAGCGATTGAACCCGGACAAAACCAGAATTCCGACCTTGCGTCGGTCATGTAATTCAGATATCGCTTATCTGTCGATATCTCACGATAGGGCGTTACGCGCCCGTCGTTATGAAAAAAACCACCCTCCAGCGCATGAAACAAAATTGAACGTCCGATCGCGCTCATGCGAGCATCGTTGAAGAATTTCGCGTATTTCAGGATGAGTAGCGCTCCACCCACGGCGTTCGCCGCCCAGCCAACGCCTTCAATGTCGCCGAATTCATGCCAGTGAGCGGGCTGGGCATTGGGATCGACGAAAGTGGAAGTCGCGCACAGGTTGCCCCGGTATGTGGTCAGGCAATGGCGCGTCGTAAAACGCAGCGAATCGCGTAGACTGTCGACGATGGTGTGGTGGGGATCCGCGGGGCGATAAAACTCGGGCTGCATGGCGTCTCCTCAATAATGTGATAATCAGTTACATAGAGCGGGTGCAATTAGAGAAACGAGTAATCCGTTAAGATTGACCTGTTCTCCCGCTTGCGGCCACTATACGGAAATTCGCTTCGATGTGTAATGCCCTCAACATGTTCCGAGCATTTCAGCAATATCGTAGTTGCTTGGTTTGCAGTTAGAGGCGCTTGTGATAAAATTCCAGTCAGGAGCGAATTGGGGGGTGAATCTGAATGGGAGAATCCCGTCTGTTTTGAATATGCCGATTAAGAGCGAACATAACGCCGTTTTCACCGCCTCTATCGAGGAACTTCCCTCGATCTGTGGAATGGTCTGTCAGGCCGCCAAAGACATGGGGATGGCGGATGGAAATCTCTGGAAACTCGAGACCGCCGTTGACGAGGCCTGCACCAACATCGCCTGTTATGGATACAAAGGCCGTAAGGACGGGAAAATCTGGATTCGCTGGCGTCTCAAAGGCGACCAGTTCGTGATTGTCATTGAGGATGAAGGATTACCGTTCGACCAGACCAAGCCTACTCATCCCGATCTGAGCGCCGATATCTGTAAACGGAAAGTCGGCGGGCTGGGCCGCTTTATCATGCAGAAATTTATGGATGAAATGCACTACGACCGCAAGAACGACCGCAATTGCCTCACTCTCGTGAAAAAACTCCAAACCGAATCCGGCGCCGAAGATTGAGTTACTGCCCCGTCACGTTTTTCGGCAACTGCTTGCTGTCCCATAAATATTTCGAATCCTGAAACGCCTCCAGTTCGATGTCATCCACGGCCAGTATGGCGCCATCCAGAATGACGCCGGGTATGGCTCCTTCCACGTTCTGATTCTGCAGGATGATGGTTGGCTCGACCGGACCTGGACGGCTGAATACTCCTGTCGCCGAAACTTCGCGCCAGCCCGTTGAGGGAATACGGTCGTTGGAGATAAACGTTACCGCGAGCTGGTCGTAATTTTGCAGCCCCAGCGCAAAGAATCCTCCGCCGTCAACCATTTTTTGCACGTGTACGCTCGTGGTCAGCGCGCGCGGATAAAACGAGGGATCGATGGGATTAGGGCCGATCTCAACCTGCAGGGCGGCAGTCGGTTCGTCAAGCGATAACACCAGAGACTGATTGAGACCACCTGGATGAATCGTACGGTTGGTTTTTTTCGTCAGGTAGGCGGAGCCGCCGAAAGTGACCGTGTCGTTGGTATGCACCAGAATACCCAATCCACGTAATACCGACTCAAATGAGCCATCGAAGTGTACTGGAACGCGCGTGTCGCCGAGAGCGTAGTCAACGTCCCTCTCCATGGGATAAACTCGAAGGTTATCAATGTAGACTTCGGCACGGCCGCTTTGTTGCGTTCCGGTTATCTGCAACAACGCTCGTACGCCCGGGCCCAGCACGTCGTATGATGTGTGCAGGTATTGATAGACGCTGTCGCCAATGATCTCGCCCCGGGTGACTGACGTCAGCGAAAGGTTTGAACTGTTTTCCGCCAGCGCCAGCATAACGGTGGGTTTGTCGTCTTTGTTGGGTCCCAGTTTTTCCACCGCGAACCAGGTGGAGATTGTCGCGGGGCCTTCAGGCAGGGGTATCGGTTCTGAAATCAGCGTGACCGTTTCGCCCGGATCGATCAGGACGTTAAGCCCCCAGCCATCCGTAATGTCGGGCAGCGGTTCCGATGGAATCGGACCGATAAACGCGTCGCCGGCGTTCGCGGCGGGCGATGTATTGATCCATCCGGTTTGAGACAGATTGTCCGCGTTGAAATTGTAATGGCGAATACCCACGCGGCCCTTTGGCGGAATGATGGATGATGTGTGCAGGATCGCACCGTCATAATCGTCGGGGTTGCTGACTCGTTTGCCCACGAACGATACCGTCATCGGTTTGTTGATCTTCTCGCCCGGAAAATCGGGAATCAGGAACAACTCGCCATGCGCGGCGTGCGCGGCTTTCAGACCCTGACCCGCCGTAAACGTCGCCTGGAACGGGACGTCTGCGATGTTCACGCCCGGCGGCTCAGTGAAATAATGCAGCGAATACGCGGATGTGTAAGCGAAATCCTGCAGGATGGGCGCGTCGGGCAGAATGAAATCGGTTACTCGGAAACTCGACGCTTTTACTTTGACTGTTTCCGAAACGGTAAAGATACCGTCCGATGCGGATACGAGATAACTTTTCTCACGGGGCCTCGATGAGGACTCCACGCTGATAGTGTTATCCGCCCCTCGCAACAGTTTCGGATTTTCCGGATCGGTTGAAGTCACCGACCAGATGATGTCTTCAACCGGCGTGTCCTGATCGTAAATGAACGCATCAAGATCGATCACCTTGTCCACGTTTTCGCCAGTCAGTACCCGGATATCGGGAATGTCGGACAACACCGGCGACGTGAACACCACGACATACAGAGCGAAACTTGAATATCCGGCGCCCTTCGAATCGATCAGGCGGACGGAAACCTTGTGCCGTCCTTCGCCAAACAGCGATGAGATATCTTGCGCGACTTTCGGCGTCGAGATATCCGAAAACGTGATCGTTGTACTTTTTACAACGCCGGACGATTGCGTGACCGTGAGGCCGATGGTGTCGCGCGTCAGGATTCCGCCCGTTCCATCCGGGCTCGACGACAGCATGATCTTCGACTTGCCGGTGGAAGGCGCAAACGGAACGTTGACGCTGGTTTCATTGGTGAAAAAGACGTAATTCGGTTGCGGTGAGATGCCGCCGGGAATGTCAGGAGCCAGTTGTCCTTCCGGATAGGGGGTCGGCGTCGCGGTCGGCGTGAACGTTGGTATCCGCGTCTGGGTTGGCGTCGGCGTACGAGGCCGAGGCGTTCGGGTAGGGAAGATCGTCGGTGTTGGCGTGGGCGTTGTCGTGGGGATCGCCGTCGGCCCCGGCGTCGGCGTTGCGGGGATGTCTTCGCGGGGGATGTCCACGCGACGCAGAGCATTGTTCGACGAATCCGCGATGAGGATGCGTCCGTTTGCGTCGGCGGCGATGCCTACCGGCCCGCTTAATTGCGCCGAGATCGCGGGGCCTCCATCGCCCGAGTTGCCTGCCTGCCCGGTTCCCGCCACATTTTCAGCAAAGCCGTTATAGAGATTACGCCGCCTGAGGCGTTGATCGTCTGAAGAAAAATACAGATAAGCGCCGTTAAAAATCGTCAGCGCGCGCGGGCCTGAAAACGTGGAATCGAGATTTTTCGAATAGGCGGTGTAGATGATTCCATCGCGGATGACTCGAATGCTGTTACCCAGTCTCTCGGCGATGTAGATGTCGCCGGACGGGTGAACCGCCACGTCGACCGGAGTATTCAGCGTGGCTAATGTGGCGGGGCCGCCGTCACCGCTGCTGCCTTGCAGTCCTGTGCCCGCCAGCGTAACCACGATGCCGTCGGGGCGGATTTTACGGATTTTATGATTGAGAATATCGGCGACGATTACGCCGCCGTCGATGTCGACCGCCATGCCCCCCAATGTACGGAATTTTGCTTCCCTCGCCGGAACGCCGTCTGCGTTATCGCCTTCCACCGATCCCGCGTACAGATCGATGATGCCATCGGGCCGTACCGCGCGAATCTGGTGGAGGGTGGCGATGTACACGTTTCCAAATGAATCCACCGCCAGACCGCGTGGAGAGGCGACAGCGGCCTCAGTGGCGTACAACAGATTGCCGGTCGAAGCGTTTTCTCCCGTCCCCGCGAAGGTCGTGATGCGACGTGTATTCGGATCGATTCGCCGGACGCGATGGTTGTTGATATCGGCGATCAGAATTCCGCCGTTCGGTTGAACCGCGACATCCTGGGGAAAATTCAACCGGGCAAAACTTGCCTCAATCTCGTCACCGTTATATCCAGCGACTCCGGTTCCCGCCAGCGTTTCAATCGTCGCCTGGTTGATCTGCGCCGCAGCCGCCAGCCTCGCGGATTCGAAAACGCCGAACGGAGAAGCGGAGACGGGCGCCGCCGATAACAGACTGACCAGCAGGGTTCCTATCGCTGGAATGATCGGGGTAAAGAAAAACCGTTTCACGTACTTGCCTCGCACCGGTTAGTTTGATCCTGATTGTTCCACAGATAAACGCCGCTCTCATCCCGGCTTTTGTGAAAAACCGATGAGATCGTATCGATTGGTATCAGAAGCAAATCGCTTACCATCTATTGTCGACGGGAAACGCCATAAGTTTATTGTAGAGTATAGTTACATTTGGTGTAACATTCCAATAAAAAAAAGAGCCTTCGAATTTCGAAGGCTCTCGGGTCTTATGAGAACATTTTTCGCCGAACGATGGTCTGGTTCCGTTGCGGACCAACCGAGATCATCGCAACCGGCGTCTCTAACCACGACTCGATCGCCGCAACGTAATCACGCGCGTTCTGAGGCAGATCGTCGAATTGGGTGATTGACGAAATGTCTTCCTTCCAGCTGGGCAGGGTTTCAAATACCGGCTGGCATTCACCCAGCAGGTTGGCGTCGGCGGGCAGAACGGTGTGCGTCTCCGAGCCGATTTTGTATTGAGTGCATACTTTGATTTCGGGAACCTCGCACAACACATCGAGCCGGGTCAGTGCGATTCCATCCAAACCATTTACCCGCCGGGAATAACGCAACAGGGGGATGTCGAGCCAGCCGCAACGGCGGGGACGTCCTGTGGTCGCGCCGAATTCTCCAACCGGGCCCGCATTGCGCAGCAGGTCGGCTTCCTCATCGAACAACTCGGTGGGGAAGGGGCCTGAACCGACCCGCGTGGTATACGCTTTGGCGATGCCAAGCACGTAATCGATGTTATGCGGCGGAATCACGCTGCCCGTACAGACGCCGCCTGCGGTGGTATTGGATGATGTCAGAAATGGATACGTGCCGTAATCGATGTCGAGCAGCGTCCCCTGAGCGCCTTCGCACAATATCTTCTTATTCTCCTTCAACGCCTGTTCCATAATGGCGCCGGCGTCGCAGATAAAGGGGGCGAGTCGTTTTCCGCACTCCAGCAGCGAGTTGTACAACTCGTCGATCGAGACGGGCGAACCACCGTACACCTTGGTGATCAATTCGTTTTTGAATGGAATTGCGTTTTCAAGACGCTGGCGAAGCACGGATGGGTTCAACAGGTCAAAGAGCCTGACGCCGCTTCGAGCCGCCTTGTCCATATAAGCGGGGCCAATCCCGCGCTTGGTGGTCCCGATGCCTTCGCGACCCAACCGCTTTTCGTTCAGTTCGTCGATCAACCGGTGATAGGGTAGAATCAGATGCGCCTGACCGCTGATTTTCATCCGGTCCGGCGTGACATCGACGCCCTGCTCAGCCAGATGATCCAGTTCTTCAATAAAAACGAAAGGGTCGACCACGACGCCGTTGCCGATCAAGTTCAGGGCGTTAGGATTCAGGATTCCGCTGGGAATCAGGTGAAATACAAATTTTTTACCGTCGGCGTGAATCGTATGACCGGCGTTGTTCCCGCCCTGATGGCGAGAAACCAGATCGGCTCCGCTGCACAGAAAATCGATGATTTTTCCCTTGCCTTCATCGCCCCACTGGCATCCAACTGTAACTACGACTGACATAGCCTTTGTCCTTTGTTTAAGTCAAAAATGAGATCATTCGGCGGTGCGTCGCTTATTCCCGCGCACGTTTACGCTCCGTCATCAAAATCTGAAGCGGATAGCGGTTTGCGAACGGATCGAATAATTAACGGCGCCCAGACAAAACCCATGCGCCATCAATCTCTTCGTGGCGCATGGATTCAATGAGAAATAATGGTTACAAACACAGTATTGTAGCCTTGGAGAGGGTTCGTCTCAATGAGCGGCTCACTCGTCTTTTACGAGAAAAGATTTCGGCCCTCCATCGCGGATGGAACCGGCAAGTTGAAATATTTCAATACCGTTGGCGCCATATCGAAGATGGCGGGCGAGTCAATCGTGATCTGCCGGTTACAGAAAAACACTCCGGGAACATGCTCGGAGGCGAAACTGCAATGGTCGCCGCTCCATTTTTCAAGGTTGTCCTCGATGATTTCCGCCGAAAAACCACCCAGGCAGGTTTGCCACGAAACTCGGTAGTGCTCATTAAAGCCGACCTGAATGTCGGGACAGTCGTGTTCGTCATCGGCGTATTCACCTGACCAGATTTCGCCGCGTGTCTGAGCGGTGGTGATCGCGTTGACGCCGTTACGCCCGGGCCGTTCATCGCGCAGAGCAAGCAGCCCGTCACAGATTTCGCGGCATAATGCGTCGTAATCGGCTGCATCGACTGAACCGATGGGTTCGCGCCCCTTCAGGTTGATGTACACCTGTCCGAGCCCCAGCGCGTAGGCTTTGGTTTTCGCCCAATCCACCGCATGGAAAAACGAGTTCGCGTCTTTCTTCAACAGGTCTTCCAGCTTCATGTCGCCATCCAGAGGCGACTCGCCCTTTAATGTGATATACCCGTTTTTCCAAAGCCAGGTGTTGAGGTTGACCTGATAGCGCCAGCTTTGAAAGCCATGATCCGACATGACGATCAGCACCGCATCGGGGTCCTCCTCAATCTCTTTCATCATGCGGCCCACGATGGCGTCCATGCGTTTCCAGATGGTTTTCACCGCTCCGCCGTATTTCGCCGCTTCCTCGGCGTTGTACAGCGGATGTCCCTCATCTTCGTATCGCATATACATATGGCTGACCCGGTCGGTTTCGGAGAAGACGGAAACAAACACGTTGTTCCGAGTTCGCCGGAAGGTTTCGAAGGTCTTTTTCTCGCGCATGGCCATCAGATCGAGCAGGTCGCTGACGAATCCTTCTTCGGAGAGATGCCCGTCCTTGAGTCCGTGGGTTTCCGCCGCCCATCCGCGCGTCTTGAACAACGCGCCCGTCCAGTCGACCAGTTGCTTCGAAAAGCCGCCGGGATGAGAGATGGGAACGGGGGGCTTGCGTGGATCGATGTCGGGCGAAGTCATGAACACGCTGATGCGCTCGCCCAGTTCGAGAGGGATGAATCGGCAAATGGCGTGTACGGCGATCAACGATGTAATTTCGAAAGTAATAGAAAACCAGTCGCTCCACTCGTTCAGCGCAACGGTTTGCGTCTGCCCGCCCGCGCTGATTTCCGCACCGCCGCCGGTGGCTTTAATTCGCACCGGAACCTTGATCGGTTTGCTGAGTCCGTCGATTTCGCTGTCGAGAGACCGCCATTTCTTGAGCGCATCGTCAATGGCCTGACGCGCTTCCGGCGCGGTCGCGCCGGATTGCTTGACGAACGGGCGCCCCGCTTCAAAAAAGCCTCTCAGCGCGTCGATGCGTGGGCGCAAATCGTCGTCACGAAGGTAAGTAAACAACGAGAATGGCTGGATGACATGCTTGCCGAAAAACTCGCGCGTGGCCTCCATGCTGGAGGGTTGGGCGTCGCCGCCGCCCTGCATGGAGATCAGGTGAGCGTTCCATTCCGTCCACTCCAGCCCGGCGAGTAGTAGCTCCTTCTCTTTGTCGTTTTTATGCTGGGTAATAATGGGATCGTATGGCCCCCAGATTTCGCCCACGAACGTATCGCTCACTTTTTTCAGCCGCTCGACTTTGCCTCCGAACGTGGTTTCCTGCAACGATGCGGCGTCGTCATCCGGCTCATGAATAAAGTGATGAAATGTCGCCTGCATGCCGCGCGCGTCGGGGACGCCCAATCCGGAAAGCGTGTGTCCATAGTTCAATCGGGGCGGTGGAAACGTGCAGGGCACTTCCAGCAACGTGGTGGGCAGTCCGTGATCGCTCAATACGTCCCAGAAAGCCACGCCCCCGCGCTGGTTAATCGCCTTAGGCATCCGGATCGGGATGCTGTCGAAAATAAATCGCGGCAACTGACGCCCGACGAACGATTCTTCGGTGGGGATGTACGATCCCGATGGGCGCCGCAGAAAATCATACACGCCATGCTTGCCCGGATTGGCGCCGATGGCGAAAGATGACCAGGCGACCGGCGATTCGGGCGGGGAGGTGCTTTTCAGGCGAGACCAGGTCCCCTGTTTCGCCAGCGCTTGCAGGTTGGGTAATTCATCCCAGTATTTCTCGATCAGTTTGGGCTCGGCGCCATCGAAACCAAGAATGATGAATCGCTTTTTCGATTGCATCATCGGAGGCCGTTTGGGCCGCATGATCAGGTAAGCGACAGCCGCGCCGAGAAAGAGAAGAAAGGCACGCCGCGTCCAGCGGGCGCGAGATTTTGGAGACGGCGTTATTAATTCGTTGCTTTGGTTCGCCATGCGTTTGATTGGATAATTACTGGAGACCGCTTGTGTTCTATGGATTCGGTAGCGGCAAAGTATAGCCTTTCCCGTTCATGGAACCAGCACGCCATTCCATTTACTTATCTTTGCCTCGCCACTGGATGTTATACAGATCGAAGCGGCGATCTTTCAGGTTGTGAACGGTTCCACTGCTGCGTGAGGCGATCAGGTCGCTCAGGCTGAGGTCCGCGATCGCCACCATCTCGACGTTCGGTGTGGTGTCGGCCGCCACGCCGTCGCGCGCGAAGGGAAAGTCGCATGGGGTCAGGATGGCGCTCTGCGCGTATTGAATGTCCATGTTTTCCACGCCGGGCAGGTTGCCGACATTGCCCGCCATCGCGATATAACACTGGTTTTCAACCGCTCGCGCCTGCGCGCAATACCGGACGCGCAGATAACTCTTGCGTTCATCCGTGCAGAACGGGACGAAGATGATATTGGCGCCCTGATCGACCAGATGCCGCGCCAGTTCGGGAAACTCGCTATCGTAACAGATCAGAACGCCGATCGGGCCGCAATCGGTCTGGATGGGTTTCAATTCAGAGCCGCCCTCGATACGCCACCAGTAGCGTTCATTCGGCGTGGGGTGAATTTTGATCTGCTGGTGAATCGAACCGTCTCGAAGAAAGATATAGCAGACGTTCTGAACTTCGCCTTCTTCATTCTTGGTCGGATGCGAACCGCCGATGATATTGATATTGTATTTCACCGCCAGGTCGTTCATGAATTCCTTGAACGGACGGGTGTAATTCGTCAGCGCTTCAATCGACTCGACAGGCGTCAGTTTGCGCGTTTCCAGCGAAAGCAGTTGCAACGTGAACATTTCGGGAAACAGCACGAAATCCGCTTTATAATCGGCGAATACGTCGACAAAATATTCGACAATATGCCTGAATTCCTCAAATGAGTTCATTCGCCGCATCTGATATTGAACGCACCCTACCCGAACGTGGTTCTTGTAGATGTAAGGCGGCGATGTTTTGGGCGTTTTATCGCTCTCAAAATTCGTTTCCGGGTTCCGCCAGATCAGGTGCGCGGCATTGCCCAGCGATTCCCGGTCGATGGGCAGATAGTCGTAGAGCACACCGATGGGCTCAAATCCGTTTTTCATCTGAAAACTTAACACCTGGTCTCGGATTTTCTTCTCCTTGACCAGCTCGATGTATTCTTCCGCCGAATCGAAACGCCGCCGCTTTTTCGTGATGCCTGGCAGGCGTCCGCCGAACACGATGCCTTTCAACCGCAAATACATACAAAGTTTTTTGCGCTCGTTGTACAGCCGCTGGCCAATGCGCAATCCGCGATATTCAGGATCGACGCAGACCTCCATGCCATACAGATAATCTCCATTAGGATCATGCCGCGACGCGAACCCTCCGCCGGTGATTTCCGCCCAGGTGTGTTGCCTGAGCGCGATTCCCCCCGCGATGCGGAAGGTGGCGCAATACCCCACGATCTTGTCTTCATAGATCGCGACAAACTGACCTTCTGGATAATTATTGATCTGTCCACGGATCATATCCTCAGTCAGCGACATTTTTCGTGAATAAACCCGAAACGCCAGATCTCGGATGCCCTTCACGTCGCGGATCAGCGCATTACGGACGACCAATTTGGGCTTCGATTCATGCTGCTCTTTCTTTTCGCGGGTCGATTTGGCCCTCGATTTTGATTTCATATCAAAAAATCCTCAATCCGTTTTTATTGAATTCCATGAGTGTGTTTGTGTTTAAGCGATGATGTGGTTAACCGGACCGCAGTGCGACATTGTCGAGGCGATCCTTGCCGTGCGGTGAGTTCAATGGATACTATCGGAAAACGTTCAAATTGAACTATGAATAAGCCCGCGAAAATCATAGGGAAAACCGATTTCCGCTTCGATCAATCCGATCGTTTTCCTGACGACGATAACAGTATAGCCGATTGAGCGTGAAAATTGAGTTAACGTGAAAAAGCGCCGTTAATTAGGCAAAATCGCGAACGATTTGAGGAAGGATGACGCCAGACGCTCCACGTAGCGACAGATCGGCGTAGGGGGAAAACGCCGTCTCCTCCGTATTGATCTCGATCAGGGTTCCACGCGCGCCCCGGCTCGATTGAGCCCAATGAATGATGTAGGGAAACTGGGCCTGCGTTCCGGCGATGATTACCGTATCGACTTCGCGTTCGGCGAGAAATCGCTCCGTTCGATCGATCGCTTCACGGTTGATGATCTCGCCAAACCATACCACGTTGGGGCGAAGCAGGGCGCCGCATTGCGGACATCGCGGAGGAATCTCGGGCAGCGGAGCGCGACGGTCTTCCCATGCGGTATCTTCGCGCGTGCAACGAACCTCCCAGATACGCCCGTGAATATGCGCGAGATTCCGTGAACCAGCCTGTTCGTGCAGGTCGTCGACGTTTTGAGTTAGCAGAAAATAGTCACTGATATTGCGTTCCAGTTGCGCGAGCGCGAAATGCCCCGGATTGGGGCGGCAATGCTGCAATTCGGCGCGGCGGGCGTCATACCAGCGCCAGACATACTCGGGATCTCGTGCAAACGCTTCCGGGGTGGCGACCGTCATCGGATCGATCTTGTTCCACAAACCGCCCTGGCCGCGAAACGTCGATACCCCGCTTTCCGCCGAAACGCCAGCACCGGTCAGCACGAACACGCTTCCCGCGGAATTCAACACTTCACGCGCGTGGTGAATGGCTTCTTCGTTCATACAAAGAGTATGGCGCGTTGGGTCAGATAAGCGATGACGACCGCCATGCACCCGCCGAGCAGGGTATTCAGCAGGTTCATCCATTCGTTATTGACTTCGATATCCTGATTTTTCCAGTACGCGGCGATATGGGATTCGGCGTAAAAACCGATCCAGGCCCCCAGCATCACGGCGGGCAGGGAATTCAAGGAAATGGTCTGCATGATGAAGGCGCTTGCGGCGAAAATCAGCGCCGCCGCCATCCCGCACAGCGTCCCTTCAATCGAGATCGCGCCTGGGGTTCCCGGCGGTACAATGCGGAACGCGCCGGGCATGAACGGATTACGGCCATACAGCTGGCCCAGTTCGCTTGAAATCGTGTCGCTGAGCGCGGTAGCCAGCGCTCCGCAATAAAAGATCGCCAGCCAGAAATCGGCGCCGTCGGTTAATCCGAACATGAGAGAGGCCAGCAGGGGGACGGCGCAATTCGCCAGCGCATGCTTTGCTCCGCGCCGCCCGTGGTTTTCCTGCGCGGCGCCCATCGATGTTTTTTCATGGTAACCCAGACGGGTCGCGACGGACGCCGCAACGAAAAAGAGCACGAGCAACAGGTAAAAATCCATCCCGCCCATGACAAAGATCACCGTGCCGATCACCAGCCCGCCCAATGCGCCCGCGCCTGAAACCCATCCGGCGGAAAGCGCGGCCGCCGCCAGCAACAGGTTGATCGCCATCGCGATGCCCCACCAGTTCAATCCAGCGGTTTGCGCTTGCAGTGAAAAATCGAGAGGCCAGAGTAGACTGACCGCCAGCGCGGCGGCGAAGGTGACGGTGATGTTGTCGTCCCACGGTAAAGGCAAGGTTTCAAATACAGCGGAGAACCAGGCGGTGAACCACGCAACCATAATCAGGTGAAATAGAGAAATCTCCGGTCCAGCCCACCACAGAAAGAAGCCGCCCGCCAGCGTGGCCATGAAGCCGAACGCCAGAAAACCGCCCAGGCTTTTTTGGGGATTCCAAGCCAGGTGGGCCAGAGGAAACCGGCGTCCCGCCATGTTGGAGAACCCGTCTCCAAACGCGAGAACGCCCCACACGCAGGCGACGTAATCCATTCGGTCGGGGAAAAGGAGAATCAGCATTGCGACCATCAGCGGATAGGTCGCGATACCTTCTGTCAGCCGTTCGCTCTCATGATAGATGCGAGGCGCGTACCGCGGCATGATGAGAATGTTGTGGACAAAAGCCGAAGCCGCCAGCGCGAAAGCCCAGGGGGCCGGCAGAAAAGGCAACAGCAGCGCGAATGAACACGCCGCGACGTGAAGCCATTGCCGGGTTGTTTCGTTGGATCGTTTCCTCATCGCCGGGGCCGTTCCGTCAGATTCGGGAGGTCTGCGCCATCCACAAGGCGTCAATCGAAGGCGAGACGCCGTACGCCTCTTTGAAACGCTGGTATTCCCGGGCGCGTTGCTCGGCGTTCGCGTTGCCCAGTTCGGCACGCAACAGCAGGTTTTTCGGCGTTTCCTCGACCGAAACGAACTCGCCTACCGCGACGGTATAACCGTGCGCTTCCAAAAACAAGGAGCGGGCCATATCGGTCAGCAGGTCAGCGAAACGGTGTTTGAACAGCGTGTGACGGGAGATGGGATAATGCGGCGCCGACTGGATCTGGCGGGCGAATTCATGCTGACAGCAGGGCGCGGCGGCCAGCGCTCGCGCTCCCCGCGCCGCCCCAGCGGCGAGCGCCTCGTCGGTGGCCGTATCGCAGGCGTGCAGGCTGACCAGCAGGTCGATCTGGTCGGGGAGTTGAGCCTCCCGGATCGCCGCACATTCAAAACGCATGTCGTCGAGTTGCAGTTGCTCCGCGCGCCGCCGGCTTTCTTCAATGACGTTTTCCGACGTATCCGCGCCGTAAAAGCGCGCGTTTCGATTCAATACTCGCCTTAGATACCAGAAGAGCACAAAACTCAGATAAGACTTTCCGCAGCCGCAATCGGCCAGCGTGAAGACTTTGTTGGGAGATTCCCGTTTCAGGATCGGCGCCATCAGGTCGAGAAAATGGTTGACCTGTTTGAATTTTTTTCGCATCGGAGCCTTGATCTCGCCTTCCGGCGTCATCAGGCCGATGGTTTGTAAGAGCGGCGCCGCTTCGCGCGGGTCAAGATGGGTGGCTTTGCCCACCGCCCACATCGGCGTTTTTAGTTCCGCCGCCTGGGAGGGCAGGGTTTCGCGAGTCAACTTGCCTTTCTGAACACCGAGCCGTACGGCTTGCCTCCCATCGTCGATCGTCAGGCGCGATCCGTGTTCCGTCAGCATCTTCAACGCCGTTTCAGCCGCATTGCCGCGAACGATGTGCTCGCCGGTTTTTCGGCCGTCCGTCTGAATGACGAAATCCGTTTCGGACGATTCGGACGATAGTTCCGCCGCGATGGAATCGTCGGCGCGCAATATGCGCAGTTTAAGGACGCCGCGCTGACCGCGAATCGCGTTCTGTATGGCGGATTGGAAAAAGAGCGCTTGCGCGGATGTGAGGCCGGTCATATTTCGATGGGTTCGATCCAATCGCAGGCGTCTTCGTCTTCGGTTAAAGAGCGGCGATTGGAGATAATGGGTACGAAAACGCAGGGGATCAGTTTTTCCGCCTCAAACCCTGATTCGGTTCGAGTAACGCGGGTCAACGTCTGAATCTGCGAATCGCCCAGAGGAATCAGCATCGATCCACCTTCCGCGAGTTGCTCGGCAAGCGCCTTGGGAGGTTTGCGTGCGGCGGCGGTGATGATGATCCGGTCGAATGGAGCTTTGTCAGGCCAACCTTCCAGCCCGTCGCCCGTCTTGAAATGAACGTTCATCCTGCCCAGTTCGTGAACGGTCGTTTCGGCCTGGTTGCGTAAATTGCCGTAGCGTTCGATGGTGAAAACTTCGCGGCAGAGAAACGACAGAATCGCCGCCTGATAACCGGATCCGGTACCGATTTCGAGCACTCGGCATTGCGGCGGGCATCGCAACGCGTCGGTCATATACGCCACCATGTAGGGTTGAGAGATGGTGGCTCGTTCCGCCGGCAGGGCGAGAGGATGATCGTCATACGCCTTGTCGAGACTGGCCTCCGGTACGAAAAGATGACGCGGCGCGCGCTGCATCGCTTCCAGGATGCGCGCATCGTTGATCCCGCGCGCGGTCACCTGATTTTGCAACATGTCCAGTAATTGCCTGTCATAAGAATTCATGAAACATCCTCGAACCGGGGCGAGCGTCACGGTTCGTCTTTCCATTCAATACCCATGCTTTGCCGGTCCTTTAAATCGTATCGGCGAGCCGCCGTCTTGTAAATGCGCCGTGGTTTCCCGCATGTTCAGAATCGCCTCATCAAACCCTATCGAATGACGGCTCTCGGCGGTTAAATACGGGATATCAATTCGCGGCGGTCCGGTAAAATAAACGCCGCGTACAGGGTCGCAATCAAAAGCATGAATCGGTTTGGTCTGAAGGCGTTCGGATTGGTTCTGTGCGTAATGGGTGTGTTCTTCTACACCCAGCATCAGGGAATCGATACGATCTTCGTCACCTCGCGTAACGATTTCAAACACCTCTACCTGGCGGGATATCTGGCCGGGCGCGGCGGCGATTTTTATAATCCTGAACTGATGTTTCTCTCCGCCAACCAGTTGCTTAGCGACGGATCGGGTCAACCGGTACCCATCAATCCATTCGTTTACCCCCCTTTTTTCGCCTTGTTGCTGATTCCGCTGGCGTGGTTGCCGTATCACGCCGCCTGGTTGGTCTTTAATCTGGCCGCGCACGCCGCGTTCCTCCTCTCGCTGGCGATCGTGATCCACTGCTTGCGCGATGAAAACGAACCGCAATCGTTCTGGTGGGGCGCACTGCTTTTGTTTTCAGCCGTCTTTTTCCCGCTTCAGCGCAGCTACTGGGCGGGGCAGATGAATCCCTTCCTGTTACTTGTTTTGATGTTGGCGCTTCGAGCGTTGATTCAGGGCAGGGAAACCGGCGCGGGCGTCTGGCTGGGACTGGGCGCGGCGGTGAAAGTCAGCCCCGCGTTTCTCTTGCTGTATCTGCTCTGGAAAGGCAAATGGAAAGGCTTCTTCATGGGGATGCTGACTCTGGCGGCGACGGGGGCGATTTCGATCGCCGTGCTGGGAGTCACCCCTCACCTGGAGTTTTTACATGAAGCCCGAGCGATGGGTTACGGATCATCAACCTGGGCGGCGTATGGTGCGCATTTTCATGTCGAACCCCACAACCAGGCCCCGTCGGCGGTCTGGTATCGCCTGTTGACTCATAATCCATCCACTACGGGCGTGATTGATTCTCCCGCGATGGCGAAAGCCGCGTCATACCTGACCGCCGCGTTGATCGCCGCCTCGCTGCTGGGGATGACGCGCCGCCGGTCTGATGAACTCCTTCCCTGGGAATTCTCGCTATGGACCATAGCCATGCTGCTTTTGCCCAGCCTGATGTGGGATCATTATCTCGTGCAGGCGTTTTTTGCGATGGCGTTGGGGCTGCGCGTTGTGTTCAGCGGCCGCGCCCGGTTTGTGTGGGTATACGGCTTGGGGCTGATATTGATGATGACGCCTTTTAATTACTGGAGCGGAGCCTTTACCACGGGGTGGATGACCCTGCTGCTCAATGAAAAACTGGCGGGATTGCTGATGTTAACGCTATTTTTGATTGTGAATCCGTTTTCACTTCAACATAATGAAAATGACGCCTGACATGATGGCGAACATTACTTCACCTGTCATGGAATCTGAAAACCATTATAATTTGAGACGAAACGCTTCGTGTTGGAGAAGGATGGAATGATCGGTTTTTTTGATACCGAATTGGGCCGGGTTCAGATATCTCCCGCCATCGTGCGCCGCTTCATCATCCGCGAAGTGGCCAAAACACACAATTTCCGCTTCCCCGGCGTCAAACCGGGTGAAGACGTCAGCCGTAAAACATCTGAAAAGTTTATCCGAATCAACTTCGTCGAAGGCAATGTTGAAATCACTCTGACTCTGAGCGTTGAATTCGGTGCGCGCATCATTAAGGAAGCGCGCGAACTACAAGGCAAAATCGCACGATCCATCCAACTCGGCGCGGGCATCAACGTTCGCCATGTCGCCGTCAATGTTGAATCCGTCTTTGAACACCCCAAAATGGAAGAACCTCTGCTCATCGAGCATGAATCCGACGAAGCGGTTGTGGTCAACTGAAGCGGCATCGAGTCCTTTATGAAAACGCTGGTTAACATACTTTCTTCCATCGCCTTCTTTTTTCTCTCGGCGTTTTGCTTATTCCTCGTTTTGTGGGATTCCGAATTCGTGATTTACATCGCCCTGCTGATTGAGCGCATGCTTGATTTTGGCTGGGGAATCGCGCTCATGTTCACGGCGGGATTCGGCTTTCTCGCGCTGGCGATGTATCTATTGCTTTACGCGCTGGGTTTTGAACCGCGTCTGCGTCAACATCTGATTCTTTCCAAAGAAGACGGCCCCATTGGAATCTCCCTCGACGCGGTGGAGGATTTTATCAAGCGCAAAGGCCGCAATGAACCCGGCGTACGTGAATTGCAGGTCCATGCGGAAGTGATCGATGGGATGCTCGATATCGATCTGAAAATGGTGCTCGAACTCCATCGTAACATCCCAGATTTCATGCGGGAGTTTCAACAGAAACTCAATCGTGAATTGAAAGAGACTCTGGGCCTGTCAAATCTGCGTGAAGTTAATATCCTGATCCATAAGATTCTGCCAAAAGAAAACGCGAACGAGCCGATTCTGCTGGTTCCGCCTCCCGCCGGAAAAGACGAGGATGATGAGACGGATCATGGCATGGAGTCGGGAAACCGGTCCACGGCGGACTCTAGCTGACCTGGCGATCGCCGGCATGAGGAAAACGTATGAGTATTTCACGGGATGAACTGAAACATATTGCTTTGTTGTCACGGCTTGAGCTATCGGACGACGAGGCCGAGCTGTATACGCGCCATATCGGCGAAATTCTAGAATACGTCGAAAAACTGAAAGAACTTGATATCGAGGGCGTTGAACCGACTTCGCATGCCGTCCCTATGGAAAACGTGATGCGGGATGACGTCGTCGGACCGGGCCTTGAGATCGATGAAGCGCTTAAAAACGCGCCGGACCGTGAAGACCGTTTTTTCCGCGTTCCGCGCGTGACCGAGTAATCAGCGCGGCGGTATTCGTTATCAAGACCTAACCATGATCGCTCAGGCGCGGAATTCCCGCGCCGTTTGTTTGTTGGAGAGGCGTTTTATGAAACGATATGTGTTTCCGTTCATACTGGTGCTGGCGGCGCCGTCGTTGGTTTACGCTCATCTCAACAGCTATTCTTTTTCAACGGTGACGATTAAGGACGAAGAAATCGGTTTTGAATTACGTTTTCCTTATATCAACACAATTGAACTGTTCGCCGCTGACAAAAACATGGATCAGGTTCTCTCTAAAGAGGAAATCGAAGCGGCTCAGCAGGTGATGTATTATTATTTCGCAAATAAGATCAAGGCATTATCCGAAGGCCGCCAGCTGCAACTGGTGATGAACGACGCTCGCTTTGCGGAAGAAGACGATCAGAGTTTTCTGGTGATCGATTTTACTTTCGCGGGGTACCGTAAACCCGAAAACGTGTACATCCTCTGCAATGTTTCTGAAGAAGTTGATCCCTATCACCAGAACATCGCGGTTATTAAAAAAGACGGAAAACAATATCTCTTCACCTTCACCAGCTCCACCTATCTCGACGTTAACGGCATTACCCCCGACATGGAAATCAAAGACCCTCGTCTGCGTAAACGCCCGCGCGCCGATACGATTCAAAACGCGACCGATCTGATCCAGTCTTCGACCGCGTCCGTGGATTCGGCGACTCCCTGATCGCTTGATCCGCCGCTTTCTCTTCGTCTTTTTTTTTGATACCTTACTTTCTGCAGTGATCGCCTGAATCCGATTTTGCGTGAGCGATGCTCACGCAAAACGATGTAATGGCGATAAAACCCATCCTGGTCTCCATCCGTGACGATTTTTTCATGACTGTTATCGTGATCCACTTCATTACGGAGAGCAAATATGACCAATCAATCGACTCGCAGACGTTTCATGAAAAGCGCGGTATCGCTGGGCGTCAGCGCCGCCGCGGTCACCCGGCTCGCTCCGCCATCCGCGCTTGGGGCCAACGATAAAATCCGTATCGGCGGCATTGGCGTAGGCGATCGCGGATCGGACCGGCTTCGTACGGCGATGCGTCTGGGCGCCGACATCGTCGCCCTGGCCGATGTCAATGACGCCATGATCGACCGCTGTGAAGAACGCCTTCAGAAAAAAACAGACCGATACCGCGATTATCAAGACTTGCTCGCTCGTGACGATATCGACGCCGTCATCCTCGCGGGCCCCGACCACTGGCATCACGATCTTCTGATGGATTCGCTGGCGGCGAAAAAAGACGCATACACCGAAAAACCGTTTTCACGCACGATCGAACAGGGCCGTGAAATGGTCAAAGCTGTGGAAGCGTCCAACCAGATCGTTCAGGTCGGTAACCAGCGACGCAGCGGCGGACACTGGAAACACGCCCACGACGTCGTGGCGGCGGGGGCTATAGGTGAAATCAAGTGGGTTCGAACCTGGGACTGCCGCTATCGCCTGGTCGATCCCTATCAGGAACGCGCCAAAGACCCGGTGTTGTATAATCCCGATCGGATTGACTGGAAGCGTTTTCTCGGGAGCGCGCCGGATCGTCCCTTCGACGCGGAACGCTGTTCGGCGTGGCGATGGTTCTGGGATTACGCCGGCGGTTTGATGACCGATATCGGCCCGCACATGCTCGATGTGGTTATGTGGGTGACTGAAAGCGTTGGCCCTGTCCGTGTTGCCTGCAACGGCGGTAACTATCACTACCCCCGCTGGGAGACGCCCGACAACGTTCACTCTATTCTTGATTGTTCCACCTTCGCCATCGTCTTCGACGTGCAGTTCATGAACGGATACGAAGGCGACGGAGCCGCGTTTTACGGAACCGAAGGCAGTTTGATTCAGGAGCGCGACGGGTGGTTCCGGGTTTATGACCTCGATAACAAGAAAGTGGATGAGTGGGAGCGCGGCGATGAAGGTACCGCGCACATGCAGAATTTCCTCGATTGCATCCGCAGCCGTGAACAGCCTAATTCACCCGCCGCGATGGGACACAAAGTCATTATCGGCGCGCACCTTTCCAACATGTCGTACCGGGAAGGGAAACGCGTTGAATGGGATCCCGTGAAGGAAAAACTGATCTAACTCGAATCAGGATTTAATGCATCTCAAACAGAATCTGAATCCGAAAGAAGCAGGATAAAAAGACGATTTTTAAAAAATCGTCTTTTTTCTTGAAGGGAAATCGAATATGAGCCGCTGTAAACCGTACTTGTTCTTAGTGAGTCTGCTCGTGGCGCTGTGCTCACCGCTTGGTTTCACCGCTGATTTTTTCCAGGCGTATAACCCGCCAAGGCCTCTGCAAGTTATGGTCCATCGAGGCGCCGCGATGGCCGCTCCTGAAAATACCCGGCCCGCGTACCGAATTGCGGCCGAGGAGGGATTTGAATGGATCGAGATCGACGTCAGGCTTACCAGTGATGGCCAACATGTTGTTTATCATGATTCCTCGCTGGATGAGAAAACGAACGGACAGGGAAAGATAAAAGAACACACCTTGAAAGAGATTCAGGCTCTCGACGCTGGATCGTGGTTTGCGCCTCGATTCAAAGATGAGCGGCTTATTTCGTTCAGGCAGGCGCTGGATTTCGCCAGGAACAAAATCAACATCTATATCGATTGCAAAGACGTGCATCCTGCGTTGCTGGTCCGCGAAATCCGCGACGCCGGCATGGAGAATCAGACCGTGATATACGGTGGACATAAATTGTTGAATGAATTTAAAACGCTTGGCGTGAAAGACCTGAATTACATGGCGAAATGCCACGATGAGGAAGAACTGGCCGAGCTGGTAAGCGATTTTTCAGTCGCCATCATTGAGGTTAATTACAAAGATCTGACGCCCGCGCTGGTCAAAGCCGCGCACGCGAAGGGCGTTGCCGTTCAGGTCAAGTCACTGGATGATGACGACAATCCCGCTGTGTGGAACGCCTCCATCGGCATGGGAGTTGATTATCTGCAGACGGATCGCCCGGATGAAATCCAAGCGGCGTGGTTCCGTCATGCGGTGGGAGACAAACCTCATTGCATGATTTCAGCGCATCGCGGCGCATCGTCGCTCGCGCCGGAAAACACGCTGGCTTCGATTCATGGAGCCATTTCACTGGGGTGCGATTATATTGAGCTCGACGTGCGTACCACCAGCGACGGCCAGTTCGCGCTGATGCATGATTCAGGCGCGGGCCGCACCACGCCGCTCGATTCACTGGTGCGTGAGTTGACGCTGGATCGCCTTCGCTCTGTCAGTGCGGGGGCGTGGTTCGGAAAGCCATATCACGATGAAAAAGTTCCAACATTGGATGAAGCGCTCGACGCCATGAAGGGCTGCGGCCGCTTTTATCTGGATGATAAGGACGCCGATCCTGTCAAACTGATCGCCGCGCTGCGCGAGCATGGCATGATTGATGACGTTGCCGTATACGGGAGCGTGGATGAACTGGAGGCGCTGGTCAAGATTGAACCGTCCATCAAGACCATGCCGCCACTCGGACGCATTGAAGATCTCGCCGCCATCATGACCCACTTCAAACCCTATGCGGTTGACACGAGTTGGGACTCGCTGAGCCCCGAACTGATTAGGGCCTGTCACGCGAAGGGCGTTAAGGTTTTTTCGGATGCGCTCGGCGATCATGAAAGCCTGGGGGATTACAAAAAAGCGATTTCGTATGGAATCGACCTGATCCAGACCGATCATCCCAATCTGGTGCAGCGCGCGATCGAGCAGTCGAAGAAATAACCTCTGATGAGAACGCCCGCTTATTTTGAGGCCTTGCGACCATAGGTTTTGCGGAACTCACGGGGCGTCATTTTCATCTCTCGTTTGAAATACCGCGAGATATGCTCTTCGCTCTGAAAGCGCAATTCGATGGCGATCTGGGTGATTGACATATCGGTTTCGATTAACAGGCTGGAAATCTGTTTGGTGCGGGCGCGGCGGATCTCTTCGAGAATCGATCGGTTTAACTGGTCGCGGAAGCGTTTTTCCAACGCTCGGCGCGAGAGCGAGCCGGCCTCGACCACGTCGGACACGCAGATGTTTTGTACGGCGTTCATACGGATGAAACGCAGTGAATCGACCACAGCGGCGTCCTCCAGCACCATAATATCGGTCGATTGCCTCACCACGGGATGCGTTGGTTGAACGATGACTTCAGTGACGTCAGGCGATTCGCCATTCATCAGCCGATCGAGCAGAGCGGCGCCTTCAAAGCCGCCTCGTTCGAAGTTCAACGCGACGCTGCTCATGGGCGGGTCGGAGAATTCGCAGATCAACTCGTCATTATCGACGCCGATGAGCGCCACGTCGTCGGGTGTTTTTAATCCGGCGAGTTGAACCGCGCTCAAGACTTGCTGTCCCCGGTCGTCATTACACGCCATGACGCCGACGGGTTTGGGGAGCGTTTTCAGCCAGGAGGCGAGTCGCTGTTGTTCACCAGCCGATGAAAAATGATCGATCGCGGTTGGAGATTCAAACACATTGGTGAATAGCGCCTGCTGGTTGAGCCTGGCTACAAAACTGTGACGCCGGGCGATAGACCACGGTTTATCCGAATACCCGCAAAAGGCGAAGTGTCTGAATCCGCATGACGCCAGGTGATCGGCGGCCATTTCGCCGATGGTGGTTGAATCAGTGTAAATGACGGTCTGTTCGGGGTTTCGTTCAAAATGATGTTCGATGATGACTGTCGGGATGCCGAATTGCAGCAGGTTGGGTAACCGGCTTGAGTCTCGTGTGATGATTCCGTCCGCCTTGAGTTCTTTCAGTCTCGGGACGATTTCATCCAATCCGCCTGGTTCCCAATAAAAGCGCCACGGACCATGCAAACGCGAATAACGCGCGACGCCGCGCAGCAGTTGCCGTCCGGATGAGCGGGAGCTTTCAATCGGCAAGACGACGGTTCGCATTGATTTTTGAGTCCAATCCGTTTTCAATAATAACGTGTTGCAGTTTTGCTAATACTAATCAAACTTTAATGCAAATACGATTGGATAAAAAAAAGTTCCCGTTTGCGCACAATCGGGAACCACATTACAACCCTACGGATATATGGGTTTCATCTCTGGCTTTTGCTCGCGCACTGGGAAGTCGCGGGCTTTTTTTATCGAATTCGTTCAATTTCCGCTTGTGACGCACCTTCGTTCGTCCGGCGAAAATAGAGTCTTATCATCCACCCAGAATCACTGGTACTCCGGGTACGCTGCCACCCCATCTTCCGATGTCTCCACCGCTGGTTAATCCATTGCTGGGCGCGTAGACTCCGCCCAACGCGTTGGGGTTGCCAAGGCGCGTCTGTATGTAAACCCACTCAATCGGCGGACCCAGCGAGGCCCCATTCGGGTCATTATTAACGCGTGAGCCCTGAACTCGGTCCGGCCCCCAACTCGACAGGCAAAACCCGTCGGTGGAGAACTGCTGATAACTGACCGCGTCGATCCAAGTGTATTTATTGACCGGATCGGCTTTGTACAGGTAGTACAGATAACTCTGCACGGCGTTTCCGGTGTTTCCCTGTTCGGGTTTAAAAATGTCAACCAGACCGATGTTCGACAGATACGCCACAGGCGTGGTTAACACTTTCAAATCCACCACCAGGTGGCTTTGATTCGGCGGAAAAGCATTCCGATCCACCTGGTACGTCTGAATGGCGAGCGCGATGGTTCGCAGATCGCTGTTCGTTCTCGCCACGCGGGCCCGTGTTTGAGCATTCAGAAAGTTCGGAACCGCGATCGCCGCCAGAATTCCGATAATCGCGACGACGATCAACAACTCTATCAAAGTAAAACCCGAACGCCTGCCATGACGCGTAATTCGATCCCCGCAACGGGGTCCGGCGATTTGAAATACCATTCCTCACCCATCCTTTAGCGCAAAAGTTTCCGCTCATACCGCCAGCGGATATTCATCAATGTAATACATTGAAATGAAAAATGGTAGCGCTCATCGGATGGATGATGATTTTGTTCTGATCCAACGTAATCGTTGCTTCTCTGATAACCACGCCAGGTTTTTCACCGGGCTGGTTGTAGGCCATTTTGTCGTCTCCCGCGATGGTCCATGCCTTACCTTGCGGTTCGAGTTTTACTCCTGAATTCAACTCCAAGGTGACAGTATCTGTTGATGGATTGACCAAGGATAATGTGATTGCGCTCCGGTCTTTCGTCCAGGCGGCGGCCGCGTCGAGCGGGGCGGGAACTCCGCCGACCTCGAAGGGAATCTCTCCGAAATGCTCGCGATACATCTTCAGCGCGAGCCCGGTCGTGTCGAAACACGCCTCGGTTCGGCTGGTTTTGATGGCGCCGATCACGTTGACCGTCTGAGCGTAGTTCGCCATATAGATCATGTCGCTGTTGCGGTACATGGCGTGCAGGCCTTCCGCGATTCCCAGCGCATCCTGCAGGTGATATTGAACGCCCAGTTCGCCGTAGACGTATCGTCCGTACCAGTAATTCCACTCATCCAGCGCGATGCGGATGTCTTTTTCCGCCAGTCCGTCGATTTCTTTGCGGTACTGGCGGTGCGCGTCGACGATATCCTGAATGCCTTTCATCGGTTGTTCGACGTGTTCGACGAGATCGGGTTTATCTCTCCAGTAGCGGTGTTCACTGATCAGGTCCATATGATCGGCGCACTGGCTCATCATGGTGCGGCTCCAGTCGCCCGCTTCACCCACCGCTACCAGAACCGCGTCGGGGTCGACGGCGCGCATCGCATCCACGCAGGCATTATGCTTTTTCACGTATTCGCTGAGCGGCATGTGACCCAGCTGCCAATTGCCGAACATTTCATTCCCAACACCCCACCATTTCACCGCGTAGGGCTCGGGATGACCGTTCGCCGCGCGCCATGCGCCCATCGGCGTATCGGGTGAACCGTTGCAGTATTCGATTTCATCGGCGGCGTGTTTGATTGAACCCAGCCCGGTGTTAACCGCGATGTAGGGCTCGGTATCGAGCAACTCGCACAACCGCATGAACTCGTGGATGCCGACATCGTTCGCTTCAACGCCGGTCCATGCGGGATTTTTTCGCGGCGGGCGCCGGTCGCGTTCGCCGAGACCGTCGGTCCAGTCGTAACCGCTGACGAAGTTCCCGCCCGGCCAGCGGTACACGGGGGAGTTCAGTTCGCGCAGTAGTTGCAATACATCCGGGCGAAATCCCTCCACGTTATCCGAAGGCATCAATGAAACCGCGCCAACGCGCAACTCGCCTTTTCCAGTGCTTGTGATGCGCAGAACGGCATGATCGCTGTCGCCCGATGCCTTCAGAGAAAAGGGAAACGTTCGGTATTCACGATCCAGTCGGGGCAAGACGGCGGCGGTGCGTTGGTCGTCGCCCTCGCCCCAGGCGAGTTCAATCGTTACCGGACCGGCGGACGGATCACCCGCCAGCATGGCGCGCCCGGTATAGGTTTTCCCGGATCGTACGGCCAACCGGCCCTGTTCGATTCCCACCGGTTCGCCGCCCGGCAGAGTGATGACAGGCGAGTGTTTGCCCGCATAAGGGTTTGTTTCATCCATGCGGACGATGTTCTTACCGCCGATGACCCGCCAGGGCGATCCGGTAAGAACCTCAAAATCTCCGCCTTTCCAATAACTGTCATCCGTGAAGGTTTTCCACGGTTTGAACTCATCTTTAACGGGGAAATAAAACTTGCGGTCCTCAAGCATCTCGGCCCAAATGCCGCCGTAGATACAACGGCCCAGATGTTCGATGAACTGACCGTATATATACGGAGAAATCGGTTCGCGCGTATCATTTACGCGTAAGTCCACTTTTGCGCTTTCAGCGGAGAGGGTGGGCTGAGTGGTTTGGACAACGAGAGTGAGGCACCCGATCAGCAGGGTTGTGAATGAAAAACGCATTCTGGTATTTCCTCCACAGCAATCCATTAGAAAAGAATCAGCAAATTTTGATCAACTGGAGAGTAGTGTAAGGTATTTTTTGTCGATTTGTACGCCAATTTGCGCAAAAAAACGCGCCAAATTGCGTATAAGCGATTGGCGCGTTTCTGAATATTGGCTCAATTATTGGACGGCGTTAATGAATTGAGGCGTTCCCCATGATCTGTACGTCACCCTGACTCTGGTTATCAATCTGAATATCACCCTTGAACTGGTTTCCTGAAATCACAGCGCTGCTCACCTTGGGGCCCAGAAGAATATGCGGTTTGGCGTCCTGGAAGAATGACGAATGCACCGCCGCATTCCCGCTTTCAAAATTTAAAGCGGGACTCTTTTTGCCTTGAAGACCCCATTGTACGAAATTGCACTGCTGGAACGAAACGAATCCCGTTCCTTTGATGGAGGCGCACATGTCGGTCGGGCCCCAGAACGAGCAGTTGTTGAACTGAGCCACGCCTTTGTACGATTCCGTCGCGACGATCTGAATCGATTCCTTGCCCGCCATTGTGACGAATTCTCCATTGGTGATGAGCAGGCCGGGCGGTTGTGTGGCTTCCATCCAAACCGCGTGGTTGCCGCCGTCGGCGCCGATACCGAGAAAGTTGCCATTGCAGGCGCCGTGTTCGGTTTCGATAAACTTGTAGCATTTATCGAATCCATACGCGAAAGTATTAAGCACGTATTCCCAGTCGGTTCGCCCGAAAATAAACGCTTCGCAATTCGCGTTCAGGTAAGAGATCAGATCGCGCATCCCACGGGGAGGCTTGGCGCCTTCGATCTCGTTCATTTTCGCGCGCGCCCAGTAATGCGGGTTGAAATGCACGTTTTCAATGCGGCCGATGTCAGTGCATTGATCGATGAACACGCCGCGCCGCAGGCAGCATCCATAGACGTTGCGAATAAGGTGCAATTCATTCCGCTTGCGTCCGAATGAGACGCCCTGATACGCGTTGGTCAGCGTAACGTCAATAACGCTGCCGTGCATGCCCTCGCCTTCAATCGCCCACGGATACACTTTGATGTCTTCCATGGTCTGATTGGGATAAAATATTGTCAGCCCCTGCACCGATGAGTTGGCGGATAGTTGTATCAATGCGGGCCCGTCTTCTTCACCTTCATGCCCCACCGCCAGCAAAACGCTGCCCCATACCTGATCGGCGTGATGCGGAGCTTCCCATACGCCCCGCAATGTGACGCCGGATGGAATCTGGATGCTATCCTCAATGCGATACTGTCCAGCGGGTAGATAGACTTCACCGCCTCCCTGATCCGCCGCCTGTTGCAAAATCTTTTGCAACACCGGTCCGTCGTCGGTTTTGCCGTCGCCGCTGACGCCGAGTTCCTTCGCGTTCAGCGAATCGCCGGTATAGCCTGCCGGCGTCGTCAGGATGAGCATGAGAAACGCCAAAGATGTCAGACGAATGTTCATATCGGTTTCCTTCCTGGATGGTTTTGAACGCGAACATTATTTCACGCCGCATGTGCTGGGGTGAAGGTTGAAAAGCCCTGATGCGCGTAATCGTCGGCGAAATGAATCGTTGAATGGAGTGTGCTACGCTTATCGCGGTGATCGCTTAACATTGGCGAGGTATTATGTTACAAACATTACATGAAAATGATGCATCCCTCGCGTATTGCACAATCAATCCATCTATTTTGGAGGACATGATGAAACGTGATTTGAGTCGCCTGTTTTTGTTTTGCGCCGCCCTGCTGATCGCGGCCGCGCCGGCGATGGCCGCCGATGACGACGGCTTCGTCGATCTGTTTAACGGCAAGAATCTGGAAGGCTGGGAACAGCACGGAGGAAAAGCCGAATACACGGTGGAAGACGGCGTCATTGTCGGTACGTCAGTCCCTAATACCAGCAACAGTTTTCTCTGCACCAATAAGCTCTACACCAATTTTATTCTCGAAGTGGATTATCGTGTGGACGACCTGTTGAACTCGGGAATCCAGATCCGCAGCAATGTTTATGGAACGCCCAAAACCTACGTAACCGTCGGCGATGATGGAAAGATCAAGGAAATCAAAGTCGCCGCGGACCGCGTTCATGGCTATCAGGTCGAAATCGATCCATCGGATCGCGCCTGGTCGGCGGGCATCTATGATGAAGGCCGTCGGGGTTGGCTCAACAATCTCGAAGGCGACAAGTACAAAGAAGCGCGCGCCGCCTTCAAGCATAACGACTGGAACCACTACCGCATCGAAGCGAAGGGCGATTCCATCAAAACCTGGATCAATGGCGTCCCCGCCGCCGACCTGACCGACGACATGACGCATACAGGTTTCATTGCGCTACAGGTTCACAGCGTGGGCAACGATGAAAAGAAAGTCGGTAAACAGATCCGGTGGAAAAACATCCGCATCAAAGTCTTGAAATAAGCGAGCGTGCCCAGTTTCGCTTGCGGTTCAATATTCAAAACCCTGGAGGCAATGATGATGAATGACCAGCTTACAAGACGAGGGGCGATCAAAGCCTCGCTGGCGGCGGGCGCCGCGATGTCCGCGCCCATGATCGTATCCAACCGCGTCTTCGGTGCGAATGATAATCTGGTGATGGGGCTGATCGGTTCCGGAGGCCGTGGCCGCGCCGTGATGAACATGCATCAGCATCAGGGCGTCAAATTCGCCGCCATTTGCGACGTTTCCGAGCCCCGTATCGCTCAGGGCGTCAAAGACGCCCAGCGGAATAACGATGGCAAGATCGACGTATACCGCGACTTCAATGAATTACTCGACCGCAAGGATATCGACGCCGTGGTCATCGGAACCCCCGAACATCAGCATTGCCGCATGATGGTGGCGGCCGTGCAGGCGGGCAAGGACGTGTATTGCGAAAAGCCGATGTCTCACTCGATCGAAGAAGGCGCCTGGGCGGTCAAGGAAGTGCGCAAGACAGACCGCATCGTCCAGATCGGCATGCAACGCCGCAGCGCGCCCCTGATTCATGAAGGCCTGAAAGTGGTTCGTTCCGGCGTTCTGGGCGACATTACCTTCGTGAAAGCGCAGTGGAACTGGAATTCGTCAGGTCCTCAGAATAACAAGCCGCTCGGATATGAAATCGACTGGGATCGCTTCCAGTGGCCGCATACGGATATTGAATTCCAGCCGAAATATGTTCGTAACTGGCGGGTGTTCTGGCCCTTCTCTGGGGGCATCTCGAACGATCAGGGAACGCACATTATGGACGTGGTTCAGTGGTACGCCAATCAGGGAACCCCGCTGGCTGGCGACGGCTTCGGCTATATCAAGATGATGGAAGGCGCCGATACGCCCGACGTGTTCACCACCACGCTGCAATACAAAAACTTCATCGCCACATGGACGATCAACTACACCAGCAATTACTACGACTGGTGGCACGTGATGTTCCAGGGCGTCGATGGAACCATGCACCTGCACCGCAACGGCTTTCAGGTCTATCTTGATAAAGACAAACCCAAGGACAGCGATTTTCCGGGTAAACCGCACATCGACTTCAAGGGCGATCTGCCCAGCCAGCCGCACGTTGACAACTTCATCGAGTGCGTCAAATCGCGTAAGGAACCCAACGCGCCGGTTGAAGTGGGCCATAGCGCGGTCTGTGGACCCCATCTCGCCAACGTGGCGTACAAAAACGGCAAGCGAGCCCATCTCGACGAAGCGGCGACCACCGCGACCGTGTAACCGTTTCAATGTAACGAAACGAAAAACGCCTCCGGCAGCGGAGGCGTTTTTTCGTTGCATGAATACAGTGGATGGTTTTACAGATCAGTTTCTTTAATGTCTGCGAGTTTCATGAGGTGGTTTTGCAAACCTGTTTTCAACGGTTTGTTTTCATGAATCGGAACGGTCAGGAGAATAGTCAGACCTTATTTCATGTAGACGTGATGGCTTCCTTTACTCCTCCGTAGTTCCCAGCCATGTTTTTCAAGAATCCGAGCGAATTCTTTTCCAGAAATCGATTTCACACGGCGATCCCCACGATCCGGTCCCGTTCTGTAATTTCAAAGTCACGAACGTCAATAGATAAACACAATTCAACCGCTTCCTGAATGTTGTGCATGAGTTCATCAAGCGTATCGCCTTGCGTGACGCAACCATGAATCGAAGGAACTTCAGCCCAAAATCCGCCATCTTCCGCTTCATGAACGACCATCTTTATTTTCATCGGGCGCCTCGTGTTATCTATCGAGATTGTCAAAGATTGGTTTTGGTACAACCCGTGAAAATTACATGAAAAACGTGATTTTCACATTGATGAATCCGAATGGAACTCTCACAGCGTATTGAACTTTCACACCGTCGCTAATACGCCAGGCAGGGGGCCTGTACTGTCGGCGAAGCGCTCCACTGGAGTATCGAAGGCGTCGAGCATGGAAACGTACAGATTCGCCAGCGGCGTGTCTTCATGGTATTTCAAATGCTGGCCCGTCGCGATGCGTCCGCCCGCTCGGCCCGCCAGCAGCATGGGCAGATTGTGTGGATTGTGGCTGTCGCCGTCGCGCAGCCCCGAGCCGAACAGAACCATTGAATTGTCGAGCAGTGATTGCTCGCCTTCACGAATTTCTTTCAGGCGCCTGACCATATAGGCGTATTGTTCGACGTGCCAGCGGTTGATGAGTTGGTATTGCCTCAGCATGTCTTCGTTTTTCTGATGGTGTGAAGTGGAATGATGGGCGCCATCAACCCCGTCGAGAAACGAAAAATTGATATTGCTGACCGAGTTGCCAAACATGAAGGTGCAGATGCGCGTCGTGTCGGTTTGAAACGCGAGAATCATCATGTCCATCATCAGCCGCACGTGTTCAGCGTGTTCGGGCGGAATTCCAGCGGGGCGGGGGGCTGCCTTTTCGACGTCGGCGCGCGGCGTCCATTGATGTTCATCCTGACGGCTGGCGCGCTCAATGCGGGTTTCCAATGCGCGTACCGAATGCAGGTATTCATCCATGCGTTGTTGATCGGCTGAACCCAGTTTGCCGCGCAGCCGGTTGGCGTCCGCCAATACAAGGTCGAGCAGCGGTTTGTCCTGCCGGGCGTCGTCGGGGTCCTGCCGGCTCGCACGGAACAGACGCTCGTACACCAGCCGGGGGTTGATCTCTTTCGCCAATGGGCTCGTGGGAGTCCGCCATGCGATATGGGCGCCGTATACTCGCGTATAGCCCACGTTGGAGTCAACGCCGGTCTGCACCGGCTCGGTACCGAGCTCGAGCGACGGCAAAGGCGTTTGCGAGCCGATCCGTTGCGCCGCTGCCTGATCCATTGAGATCCCGTTGCTGTTCAGATCGACGCCGACGGTTTTGTTGATCGTCGTGCAGGTCAGGTAACCCGCAGCTTTGACGTAGTGGCCGTCGCCGGTGTTGCTTCCCTGGTTCCACAGGTTGGTCAGCACCAGCAGATCGTCTTTCAGATCGGCCATCGGTTCCAGCGTGGGCGATATTTTGAAATCCCGGCCTTCACTCTCGGGCGTCCACATGCCGGGATGTACGCCATTGGGCATGAACATCGCGGCCATGCGTTTGGGAGTGAATTCAGCGCCGTGCGCGCGTGCCGGCGACATGGCTTCGAGCCAGGGCAGGGCTAATGCGGCGCCCGCGCCTTTCAACAGTGTTCTGCGCGAGATCGGGCGCGATTTGATACTCATGAATTCGCCTCCAGCCAGAGTTCATCGCATGGAGTTGTGACGGCGGCGCTGATGATTGGTTCCGTATACTTTACCACGATTTTGACCGGTCAGTCTGATAAAACAACAACGTCATCGCCATAACCGACCGGAGCCTCATGAGCGCGCCGGTAACGGAACGGGATGCTTTTTACGATTTCGGCGATCAGGGTTCTCGCTTTGTAATCATTCGATTGCAGAGTTTCAACAATCATGTCGACCGTACACTGGTCTTCCAGCGTCAGCCCTCGTCCGAGAGCGTAGCTCATCATTTTGACGGTCAGATTGCGGATGAACAGGTCTTTGTTATCCATCAGAACTTTTCTCAGTTCTTCCGGCCCGTCGAATGTTCGCCCGTCCGGCAGGGTTCCTGACGCGTCGATCCGTTTCCCGTGATCTTCCGTTCGCCATCGTCCGATCGCGTCGAAATTTTCCAGCCCGAATCCAATAGGATCGATGCGGTCGTGACAGGAAGCGCATACCGGATTCTGACGATGCTGCGTCAGGCGTTCGCGCACGGTGGTCGGCGTGGGTTGATCGTCGACTTCGGGCAACGGAGGCACGTTGGGTGGTGGTGGGGGAGGCGGCGTCCCGAGTAATGAATCAAGAACCCATTTGCCGCGTAATACCGGACTGGTGCGATGAGGGTACGAACTCACTGCCAGAACGCCCGCCATCGTCATTACGCCGCCGCGATGACTGCCGGCGGGTAAATGGATGAAATTCATCTGCTGATTATTCACTTCAACCTGTTTGTCGATACCGTACAATCTCGCCAACCGCTCGCTGACGTAGGTGAAATCCGAATCGATCAGATTCAACAGAGACAGATTCTCGTCGACGATGCGGTGGAAAAAATAGACGGGTTCATACCGCATTGAGGCTTCAAGGTCCTGATTGTACTGCTTGAACAGCCGTTGATCGGGTTTGAGATTACGGCCCAGTTCGCGCGTACCCAGCCATTGGCTGACGAAATTCTGCGCGAATTCCTGCGACTTCAGGTCTTCGAGAGAGCGCGAACGGCGTCCGATGCTGGGTTCGGACAGCATGCGATCGATCTGTTCTTCCAAAACGCCCGCCCGATGCAACTCCTGATTTTTCGCAAGAGCGAATAGCTCATCGTCGGGCATGCTCGACCATAAAAAATACGAAAGGCGACAGGCGAGTTCATAGTCGTTAACCGGCCTGACCATACTGGTGGTGTTCGGCGTTTCAATAAGAAATAGAAAATTCGGCGAGATTAACACCGCGCGCATGGCGTACAACACCGCTTCTTCAAAGGAACCGTCCCGTTTGAACGCGGCCTGAAACAGCGCGAGCAGGGGCTGCAGCTCATCCTCTTTGACGGGACGGCGAAACGCGCGCGAGGCGAACCGCTCCAGAATCGTCCGCGCCGCGTCCGTTTCACTCAGCGAATCTCCCGGTTGCGCGATGAAAAGCAACCGGCGAGCGCCCGCGTCCGCAACGGCGTAATCAAGCGCCTCCCGGGCTGCTTCGAAATAACGTTCCAGATGAACGGGCGAGATAAACAGCGTTTCAGCGGCGTTGTCGAATCCCGCGCCTCCGGCGCCGTCCTCCGGCAGATCGTGTCCCGCATTGAAATGGATGCCCAGCAAATCGCGAATGGTCGCGGCGTACTCGTTCCGGTTCAATCGACGCACCGGCGCCGGGCCGGGAACCTGGGCATCGCCGCACACCATCTCGTCGATCGCCTGTTTAAGCCAGTGGGTTAATTCGGAGCGGTGTTCATCATCCAGGGCGGGGACGAACTTCGGAGGCATCTCGCGCGCCTCGACGCGATGCAATACTTTCAGCCATTGGTCGACCTGATCGGAGATCGTCTCTATGGAATCCAACGGCTCCAAAACCAGATTACCCGCCGGTTCGTCCCCTCCGTGGCAATAGGCGCAGTTCGATTGGATCGACTGGTTAAACAGGTCCAGGGTAAAGTCGGTTTGGCCGAACGCCCCGGATGAAACCACAATGGCGGTAAAGAACAGGATGGCGATTGATTGATTGCTCATAACTCCCGCATCGCTTTATTCGATATAATTCGCATATTTTACAGCAAATCAAAGCGATTTCCATGCGGTACATGCACTGCGCTGTTGTCAAAATGGCATGAATAATTTATGACTCGTCAGGATTTAAATCCTCTTGTGAATTTGATATCATCGCCAGACACATTCGGGGAGAGAATGAACTGGTATTCGTATGATAATCAACATCCTCCCGAAGGCCACTTCACTGGAGGCATTCAAATGTCCGATTCAAAACGTCTCTTGAAGCAATCCATGTCCACTCCGCATACCCGGCGCCGGTTTCTGAAAACATCCGCCGCGGGCGGCGCGGCGTTGATGGCGCCCACCCTGATCCCCGCCTCGGCGCTGGGGCAGGATGGAGCGGTGGCGCCGAGCGAACGCATCGTCTTCGGCGGCATCGGCATTGGCAATCGCGGCTCGTTTGACCTGCGCATGCTGCTGCGCGAACCCGAAGTGCAATTCGTCGCGCTGTGCGATCCGCAAAAAGGCCGCGTCGAAGCCGCGAAAAAACTCGTTGACGCGCGTTACGACAATCATGATTGCCAGCTTTACCACGATATCCGCGTCTTTCTCGCTGAGCGCAACGACATCGATGCGGTGCTCTCCACCACCGGCGACCGCTGGCACGCTCTCGCCGCCATTATGGCGATGCGCGCTGGAAAAGACGTTTATTCCGAAAAACCATCCTGCATGACCATCAAAGAAGGCCGCGCCGTGGTTGAAACCGCCGAGCGCTATGGGCGCATCTACCAGACCGGAACCCAGCGCCTCAGCGAAGCGAACTTCACCTTCGCCAATGAGTTGCTGCGCACCGGCAAACTCGGTAAAGTCCACACCGTCTATGCTCACATCGCCCCGTGGGACGCCGCCGAGATGTCCTATGACTGGCGTCCGGAAGAACCCCTGCCGCCCAAAGAGGAATGCGATTGGGATCACTGGCTCGGGCCCTGCCCCTGGCGTCCATATAATAGTGAATACGTCAAAGGCGGCTGGCGCGGATTTTACGATTTTCATACCAGTTGCATCGGTGAATGGGGAACCCACACTTTCGCGCAATGTCAGGTTGCAATGGGAATGCAGAATACCGCCGCGCTTGAATACGGCTATGTCAACAATCCGTATGGGGAAGGCATGGTGACCGTGTTTGAAAACGGCGTGAAGATGATTCTCACCCGCGACATGGAAAAGAAGATGCTGAAAGGCTCCTGCGCCGTTCGCTATGAAGGCGATGAAGGCTGGGTGACCGTCGGCGATGGATATGAAAAACCAGAAGTCTCTTCACCTGCATTGCTGGAAAATTTCGACAAGGTTGTCAATGAATACATGGAACGTACCGGCCGGCCCATGAATCACTGGCGCAATTACGTTGACTGCATCAAGAACCGCAAACATTGCGTCGCGGATGAAAAGGTCATGCACTACTCGATGGCCACCGTTCACGCGGCCAATATCTGTATGTGGCTCAAGCGCGACATGAAGTACGATCCGAAAAAAGAAGAGTTCATCAACGATCCCGAAGCGAATCGGCTTTGCTCGCGCGCCATGCGCGAACCCTGGATTATCTAATCGGGTTGTTTACATCGGCTCGGCCGAAAGGAGAATGGATCATGAGTTTATCCGCAACACGCATCGCGGCGTTGACCGCGGTTTCAGCCGCTGAAGGCGAAGCGGCTCTGATCGCCGTAATCGAGTCGAAAGACTCTTCCAGAAAAGAAATCGCCGACGCCTGCCGCGAACTGGCTCGCGTTGGAACAAAAAAATCCGTCAAACCATTGGCGGCGTTGCTCGGCAGCGCCGAACACTCTCACATGGCTCGCTATGGTCTGGAGACCATCGCCGATAGCTCCGTCGATTCGGCTCTGCGTTCTGCGTTAAGCGAGCTGAAGGGGTTGCAGCGCATTGGCGTCATTGGCAGCCTGGGCGTCCGGAAGGACGGAAAAGCTGTGAAAGCGCTTGCCGGATTGCTGAGCGATTCCTATCCCGTGACCGTTCAGGCCGCGGCGCGCGCGCTGGGAAGCATCGGCGGTTCGGGCGCTTCCAAAGCATTGTTGAGCGCATTGGGCGAAACGTCCGGCCAGAACCAGCTCGCCGTCAGCGAAGGTCTCTTCCGTTGTGCGGAAGGCTTCGCCGCTTCGGGAGATTCAAAACAAGCGAAAGCGATTTATGCGAAACTGGCCTCAGCCAGCGAATTCAAACAGGTCGAACGCGCCGCGAAAGCCGCTATGTAGTATTTCGCGGATGTCTTGAAAGAGTTCTTGACGATTCAGGCATGGCCGGGTTTCTTCGGCCATGCCTTCTTCTTGTCCAGCGTTAGAAATAGATTGGATGATTTGATAAAGTAGTTGTCGATTCGCGCCGGATTATTCGCGCGTCCGGGATGAGAAATCAATCTGAAATCGAGAGGAAGGGATTCTGCAAATTATGAAACGATTCTTAAGTTTATTACTCGTCATGACAGGTTTGCTGGCTCCAGCCGCGTTTCCGGCGAACGATGCGATGCAACTTTGGTACACCGAACCCGCGAAGGTATGGGTCGAAGCGCTGCCAATCGGAAACGGCCGCCTTGGCGCGATGGTGTTCGGCGGCGTTGAATCGGAACGCATTCAGTTCAACGAAGATACGCTCTGGACCGGCGTCCCGCGCGATTATATCAATCCCAAAGCGCTTGAAGCGCTTCCCCGCGTACGCCAGCTTCTCTTTGAGGGTAAACAAAAAGAAGCGGAAGACGCCGCATGGGACATGATGAGCCGCCCGGTTCATCAGGAATCGTATCAGCCTTTCGGAGACGTGCTGCTTTCGTTCCCCGACCACAAAAACGTACAAAATTACGTCCGGACTCTTGATCTCGATAACGCTCTTGCGACGGTTCAATACGAGTGTAACGGTGTTACCTATCGGCGTGAAATTTTCTCCAGTTACCCGGCCAACATCATCGTGATGCGAATCTCCGCCGATAAACCTGGCGCCATCACGATGGGCGTCTCGCTGACCTCTCCTCACAAGGCGGTCAAATTCGAGAACGCGGCGACGGAACATGGGGCGTTGCTGAAGTTCCACGGACGTCTTGATTCCGGCGACGATTCAAAATTTTCACCCGAAAATCTAAATATCATGCGATTCGAATCATGGCTGAGCGTTACGCCAGAGGGCGGGGAAGTGGGAGTAACGGATGACGGCGCAACGGTCTACAACGCTGACGCGGTTACGCTTCGCCTGTCCGCCGCCACCAGTTATAAAAATTTCCGCGATATCGGCGAAGTTCCGGCGGAACATTGCCTCGCGGATATGAAATTGAATGAAGGAAAATCGTTCGAGCAACTCAAAGCTGAGCATGTCGCCGATTATCAAACGTTATTCGATCGGGTTCATTTCGACCTTGGTTCCACACCCGCCGCCGATCAACCCACCAATGTCCGCATCAAAAAATTCGCGGAAGAGTTCGATCCGCAACTTGTAGTCCTGTATTACCAGTACGGACGCTATCTGCTGATCTCCAGTTCACGCCCGGGCAGCCAGCCGGCCAACCTGCAAGGCATCTGGAATCAGGAACTGCAGCCGCCGTGGGATAGCAAATGGACGGTGAATATCAATACCGAAATGAATTACTGGCCGGCCGAGATGTGTAACCTGTCTGAATGCGCCGATCCGCTGTTCGACATGCTCGACGACCTCGTGATCACCGGTGGAAAAGTCGCCCGCGTTCATTACGGCTGCCGTGGATGGGTTCTTCATCATAATACCGATATTTGGCGCGGCGCGGCGCCGATCAACCATACCAATCACGGCATCTGGATGACCGGCGGCGCCTGGCTCTGTCAGAACCTGTGGCTGCATTACGCGTTTACTCATGACCGCGCATTCCTCGAAAATCGCGCTTATCCCGTCATGAAGGGCGCGGCGCTGTTCTTCGTTGATTTTCTGGTTGAAGATCCCAAAACCGGCTGGCTGATCAGTACGCCCTCCAACTCGCCTGAAAACGGCGGGCTGGTCGCTGGTCCCACCATGGACCACCAGATCATACGAAACCTGTTTTCCAATGTGATTCAGGCCAGCGAGATACTCGGCGTGGATGAGGACCTGCGCGCCCAACTTGTTGACATGAAAGCGCGCATCGCGCCGAATCAGATCGGCCGATTCGGGCAATTACAGGAATGGCTTGAAGATAAAGACGATCCCAACAATCAACACCGCCATGTTTCACACTTGTGGGGGCTTCATCCCGGTAATGAGATCACTCCATTAAATACGCCGGACCTCGCCAAAGCCGCCCGGGTATCGCTCGAACATCGCGGCGACGGCGGAACCGGTTGGAGCAAGGCGTGGAAGGTCAATTTCTGGGCGCGGCTGCTCGACGGCGATCATTCATACCTGATGCTGACCGAGCTTATCTCGACCGGAACGCTGCCCAATATGTTCGATACGCATCCGCCCTTCCAGATCGATGGCAACTTTGGCGGAACCTCGGGCATCACCGAAATGCTGTTGCAGAGCCATACCGGCGAAATCAACCTGCTGCCCGCGTTACCCGGCGGGCTTAAAAGCGGCTCCATTTCGGGTCTGCGCGCGCGCGGCGCCTTTGAAATCGGGCTGGAGTGGAAAGACGGAAAACTGGTAAAGGCGAGCGTAAAATCTCTCGCGGGCGGAACGGCGCATCTGCGTTACGGCGATCTGCAAAAAGAGATCGCCATGGATGCAGGGCAAATCATTACGCTGGACGGTCAACTGAATCCCGCTGGCTGATGATTGCTCATCGCCGCACTGCATCGAAATGGAGAAACCAACATGAAACGAATGCTACTCACTCTCCTGCTGACTCCATTGTTCGCGGCCGCCGCTTTCGCGCACGATCCACGTATCGAAGCGAAAGTCGACGATCTGCTGGCCAGAATGAACCTCGCCGAAAAAGTGGGGCAACTCAATCAGTTGAACGGCGGCTACGCAACGGGGACTCAGGACGGCCGGCGCATCGATCTGGAGGAATCAGTTCGTTCGGGGATAATCGGATCGTTTCTGAACATCGTCGATCTGGATTACCAGAAGTCGCTGCAAAAAATCGCTGTTGAAGAATCGCGTCTCGGCATCCCCTTGTTGTACGCGCATGATGTAATTCACGGCTACCGTACCATTTTCCCCATCCCGCTCGCGGAAGCCGCCAGCTGGGATTTGGAGGCGATCGAACGTTCGGCGCGCATTGCGGCGATTGAGGCCTCCGCGTCGGGATTGCATTGGACTTTTGCTCCGATGGTCGATATCGCCCGCGATCCCCGTTGGGGCCGGGTGATGGAAGGCGCGGGAGAAGACACGTACCTGGGCTCACGCATCGCTGAGGCGCGCGTTCATGGATTCCAGGGCGATGACCTCAGCCGTTCCGACACCATCATCGCCTGCGCCAAACACTTCGCTGGGTACGGCGCGGCGGAAGGGGGACGTGACTACAATACCGTCGATGTCTCCGAACGCGTGATGCGCGAGGTCTACCTTCCGCCGTTTCACGCGGCGGTGAACGCGGGGGTCGCCACCCTGATGAACGCCTTCAATGTTCTCGATCGTATGCCCGCCAGTGGAAACAAGTTTCTCGTCAAGCAGGTGCTCAAAGGCGAATGGAATTTCCAGGGCTTCGTAGTCTCTGACTGGAACTCATTCGGTGAAATGGTGATCCACGGAGTCGCCGAAGATAATCGTGAGGCCGCAAAGCTCGCCATCGCTGCAGGCTCTGACATGGATATGGAATCCAAAGCCTATTTCGATTATCTCGGCGAACTGGTCAGCAAGGGTGAGATTCCTGAAGAGTGGGTGGATGACGCCGTGCGCCGCGTCCTGCGAGTGAAGTATGAACTGGGTATGTTCGATGATCCATACAAATACATCGACCCGGCCCGCAAGGAAAAAGTCACCTTGTCGGACGAGCATCTTCAGGCGGCGCGTGAAGTGGCGCGTGAATCCATCGTTCTGTTGAAAAACGAAGGCGGCCTTCTTCCATTAAAGAAAAACATCGAAAAGATCGCCGTCATTGGCCAATTGGCCGACAGCAAAAAATTTGAAGACATGATGGGGTCATGGCCCGCGCAGGGCAAAAATGAAGAAGTCGTCACTCCCCTTGAAGGCGTAAAGGCGAAAGTTTCAACTCAAACCGTGGTGACCTATGAACCCGGTTGCAGGGATCATGGAGTCTGCCCTCCTGAGTTGATCGACCGCGCGGCTTTAGCCGCGGCTGAAGCCGATTGCGTGATTCTGGTTGTGGGTGAGAACGGCGACATGTCGGGCGAATCCAAAAGCCGAGCTCATATCGGCTTGCCCGGCGATCAACTTGATCTGGTCAAAGCGGTGGTAAAAGCTGGCAAACCGGTGGTGATGGTGCTCATGACCGGGCGTCCGCTGGTGCTTGACTGGTGCGCCGAACACGTGCCCGCCATCGTCAACGCGTGGCAGCTCGGCACGATGGGCGGTCACGCCATCGCCGATGTACTATTCGGCGATTACAACCCCAGCGGAAAGCTGCCGATCTCATTTCCCGCCGCCGTGGGACAGATTCCCGTTTACTACAATCATCTCAATACGGGCCGGCCACGCCCGCCTCAAGACGTCCCATACGTATCCAAATACATTGATTGCCCCAACGAACCGCTTTATCCGTTCGGCTATGGTTTAAGCTACACAACGTATGAATATTCAGCTCCGCGTCTCAATGCGGAAACGATCAACATCAACCATACGCTGACCGTATCAGTCGATGTGAAAAATACAGGCTCCGTGATGGGAGACGAAGTCGTTCAGCTCTACATTCGCGATCTGGTGGGCAGCGTTGCCCAGCCGGTGAAGGAACTGCGGGGTTTCGACAAGATTCATCTGAATCCCGGCGAATCGAAAACCGTCGAATTCACGCTCGACAGCGGCGATCTCGCCTTCTGGACGGAGGACATGAAATTTCAACCCGAACCCGGCGAGTTTGAAGTCTTTGTTGGAACCAGCTCCAGCGATTGCAAGAAAGCGCGGTTTACGCTGGAGTAACTTTTTTGAGACCATGAATGTGAAAGCCCCATCCGATGGTATTCAGGATGGGGCTTTTTTGTCGCTTTGTAATGAGGCATGGTTTTATTGCGGGGAGGCGGAAGCGTCTTTTACCGCCGACGTTCCCATCTCTCCCATGAATTGAATGCATACCGGCGCGGGAATACTGATCTGTCCTGTTTCGGTCAGCAAACCGTTTTCGTGATCGATGCTGAAAATAGTGATCGAATCCGAATCCTGATTCGCGGCGAGAACCCAGCCCCCGCTTGGGTCGATATTGAAATTACGCGGCGTCTTGCCGTGAGTGGATACGATTCCGGACAATGTGAGCCGGCCATCGCCGCCGATCTGATAGATCGCGATGGAATCGTGCCCGCGATTCGAGCCGTACAGCCATTTTCCGTTTGCTGAAACGTGAATATCGGCGCAATGGCTGGAACCGCTGAATCCATCCGGCAGAGTTGAAACCGTTTGCAGCGTTTCCAGCGCGCCAGAATCTTCATCGTACGCGAACGCGGTGATCGTCGAATTCAGTTCACATATCACGTAGGCGAAACGATCATTGGGATGAAAGGTGAAATGGCGCGGACCGGCGCCGGGTGCGACCGCCGCGAAGGGGGGATCGTTCGGCGTCAACTCACCCGTTTCAGGATTGAGCCGGTCGATCATGATTTTGTCGATGCCCAGGTCCGGCGAGAACGTATAGCGATTGTCTTTAGACAAGACGATGGAATGCGCGTGCGGTTCCTTCTGACGGCTGGGATTCACGCTGGAGCCTTTGTGTTGTATGACGCAACACGCTTCGCCCAACGCGCCGCTTTCTTCAATTGGCAATACCGCGACGTTTCCGCCCGTATAATTGGCGACCAACACGAATTTCGCTTTCGCATCGACGGTGACATAACACGGAGCCGCGCCATGCGTTGCTTTCCGATTGATCGGAGTCAGCGCGCCCGATTCAGAGTTGATGGAAAACGCGCTGACCGATCCGCCCGGTTTGCCTTGATAGGATGACGTCTCGTTTACCGCGTACAGATACCGCCTGGTTGGATCAATAGAGACGAATGACGGATTGTCGACGCCGCCGGTCGCGGCGAGACGGGTCAATTCGCCCGTTCCCGCGTTGAAAACGCAGGAATAGATGCCTTCGCTGCCGCGAGTGCTGTACGTTCCGATAAACGTCAGATACTCATTACCGCTCATGGCGAATCCTTTTCGTGAAAACAGTGCGCAGGCGGACAACGCGCCCATTGAGGCGTGTTGGATGAATCGTCGACGATGAATCATGCTCATTTCAAATTAACCGTCCAGTTCGCTTATTGTATACGCCGCCATTGTTGAATCATGGTGTCGGCGCGTAATTCAATGGTATCAGTATAGACTGGCGACCTCTCGCCATTACCATCCGCGACCTGGATGTAGACGGTTTTTATCCCGTCTCCTGGCGAGAGCGTCCAGTTTGCGGTTTTTGAATACGTCTTCCACTCGTCGGTGAAGACTGGCGAATTGGAAATCCGCATGGTTTTCGGCGCATTTGATTGTCCTGCGGTCAGGTTGAGCGTGACGTTGGGATGGCTGATGGCCGCCGCGCCGTTTTCGACCTGGAACGCACTCAATACAGGACCCTCCAGTTGCTGTGGAAGCGCCTGCCAGTCTTCATCCATGTCATCGTTATCGGCGAATTGTTTGAGCGAAAGCGTTTTGGGAGCGCCGCCATTCAATGCAATCGCCCGGCCGGGAAGCCAGACGCCCGCACTGACCGCCGGTTCGTTCATGGCGGCGGGAGCGCCCCACGCCGCGTAATCGAGGATGGTTTCTTTGGCGGAGTCTCCGAATGAATTTATGGGGTAGAGACTGATCGATCCGCTGTCGCCTAACGGTGTTTCGAGCCCGAGATCGTCGAGCCAGAACGAAACGGTTTGTCCCGGTCTAAGCGGCTGGCTGGGTAGTTTTAACCATTCACCGTTTGGCTCGGCGTACAGGCAGAAACCGCCGGTATCGACGGCGTCGTCGCGGTATTCAGAAAGTGAAAGTGAAATCCGTTGTTGCGCGGATGAAACGGCCGCGGCGTCCACGCTCGACAGGCATAACCCCGCCGCGAACGCCGATTTGGCGAACGGGAGAATCTTGATGTCGTCAACAACGCCTTGAAAACCAAGACTTCCGCTCACGCCGATGGAGAGTTGAGAAGTGTTGACCACCATTTCGCAACGCGCGGCGCTTTTGACGATCCGGTAGTTGTTGGCGTACACTCCAACGAGTTCCTGACTCGAATCGTACGTCCCCGCGATATGCACCCACTGCCTGTTTTGCAGACGCGCTTCGATTTCTTTGCGGCCGTAGTACACGCGATTTTCAATATCAAAACGATGAGGCATGAAACAGGGTTCCATCGCGTCCCAGTTCCAGGGGCCGTATCCAAGCATGAGCGTATAATTGAATTCGTCGGTATTGCCCTTGGTGATGATGGTCGGGTTTCCGTTGGAGATCGAATTAGGCCGGATCCAGGCTTCAACCGTGATCGCCCCGGTCAGGTTCAGTGAATCATCTTGTGGAATCGTTGCATATGCGTTGGAGGAGAGAATGACGCCGTTGCCCAGACGGCCGGTCGTCTTGCTCGCGCTTCCTCGCAGGGTTCCGTTATTTTGAAACGTGCTATGGTCCTGAATGGCGCTTCCCGGTTCGTTGAAATTGACCAGCAACCGGGGCAGAGAATCCTCCACGGCGATCGTGAAAGTTTGAGAGATGGTGACTCCGCCTTTGGTCTTCGCGTCGAGCCTCACCGGGAACTCGCCTCCCTCCGTGGGGACGCCGAATAACTCGCCGCTTTTTTCATCCACGCTTAACCAGCCGGGGCTTTGGCTTAAAGAGTACGTCACTGGTTGATTGGCGCGATAGTCGACCGCTGTGGCGCGATAGCGATACACGTCCTTGATGTTCGCCTGATAGGCGGGTTCCGTAATAAAAGCCACGCCCTGATCGTGATTGATCCAGTTCGCCATGTCGATGTTGCGCTGCCGCACGTAGGTCTTTAAAAAACTGACGGAACTGTTTGATAATTTCAATTGATCCCGCGCGCGGTCGATGCGCGCGTCCATCGAACTCTGCGAGAACAGAGAGTTCATCAGCTGATCGATTTCGCGGTAATACTGTGCGCCGAAAACCGGATGGCTGAGTATTTTATTGATGGCGGGCAACTTGGTCGAACGAATGTGGGTATACAGTTTGCGGTAGTTCAGATCGTTTTGATTGGATGTGTAATTGAACGTTCCGTTGAGGTCCCAGGCAAGCACGTGAAACTGACCTGTAGCGGGGTTGTTGTACAATATGTAATTCTGGCCGTGATCCGTGAAGGGGGAATCCCAATGCGCCACGCAGGCTGAAACCGCCATCCAGCGGATGAAATCGTCGGTATTCAAGACAGAATACACCTTGGATTGAAAATCGGGCTCCCACGGCTCCGACTCTTCCAGCGTTTTGCAGAAGCGAATCACATCGCTGTAATCGGCTTCTTCTTCATTCGTCTGTTTAATGTAACACCCGCTATACAGCGCGGGGTCGTCGCCGATGTATCGCCACGTCGCCTTGTTTTGCGGCGTCCCGTCCAGTGTGGTTTTGTATAGATTTCCATCATCGCGCAGAAAATAATCACGCCGTTGAAGAAACGCCGAATCCGGATTTTCGATGCACACTCGGTAGGGCGTTCCGCGTGTTGATTCTCCGTTGATATGCAGCCGGACCAGTTCGGTTTCCATGTTGGGTAACCCGGCGTCCTGGTACAACTGAAAACTGAGATATTCACGAATGATCGTCGCCGTGTCGGTTCCGTTGAAATTCAGCCGTCTGATCTTTCCACGGTACAACTGACTTTGGGGAAATTTGATTTTAAAGCGCCCGTTCTGAATTCTAGAACGCCCGCGATGGCGAATCTGAACCTGATAATACACGTTGTCGCCATCATAAAATGTCGCGGGAAAATATTCGTCGGTTTGGTATCGCGCCAGAAAATCCTGATTGACTTCGGGCCGCATGACGACCTGAAGAAATGAAACGCTTTCACCCGTGACGGGGCGAGCGAAGACGGTCATGCAGGGCAGGTCCGGCCCATCGGCGGGCGATAACGCTGTCAGGTTATCCGTGTTTCGCGCCTGAACGTAAAATCGCAGGATGTCTCCCGTGCTTCCGCCTGAAATCGTGGCTCCATAGACGCCGTCGTTCGCTTCACCGTCGCCATGCTGTCCGTCATCGTACATCGCCGCGGCTGTGTAGGTCGTCCCCCGGTTCATCCCGTAATACAGGCGAACCGACGATACCTGGTTTTCGATATCGGTGACGCGCGCGGTGACCGTGACGTCCTCGCCGGGCGCTGGAAGCCTGGGATAGTGGTCGATCTCGGAGATCAGTGGTTCGAGTTGAGCGGTATACGTGGAATTACGCTTGCCGGGCGTACCCTGGCCCGTTGATGCGGCCCATGACTGAGGGAGATTGGCGGGCGCTCTGGGGTTCCGTCGTTCAAGAGAAGGCCCCACTCCATCCGCTTCTTCGGGCCACGGCGGGTTGTCGTCGTATTCAACTGACTCGATGAGCGTCTTGCTTGCGTTGTACAGGCGTACCGCGTCCCCTGAATTGGAAAAGTTAAAAGAAACGCCGTCCTGATCGGCTTTGACGCCATACGTCTGTTGAAAGAGACTGGCGTGATCCGTCACGACGTAATACGCGTCCGCGTTAATCCTGGCGCCGGACGTGAATTTGAACTCATGCTGATTGACGTTATCTTTCAGCGTCCAGCCGGTCAAATCGGCGGCGTCAGGGCCGGGGTTGTACAACTCGATATACTCCAGCCCATCGACGGACGAGTTGTACATGATTTCGTTGATGACGGGTTGCCCCCAGCTGAACGTTGAGGCGAAGATGGCGAACAATACAATAGAAGGCGCGTAATAACGCACGGCATGTCTCCCCTGAAAAATAAAATTGAATCAAGCATTAAATCCATCATGGATACCATTTTAATAATATAACATGAACATCCGACTTTGACTCGACTGACTTCTTAAATGCTTCAACGTCGCTGCCCCGGTAATGATAGGGGATGCAGATCGCGGGCTTGAAGGCCAGCACCGCGTCCTCCGCCTGATCGATCGTCATCGTATAAGGCAGGTTCATACAGAGGAACGCGACGTCGATATTTTTCAGCGAACGCATTTCTGGAATATCTTCGGTGTCGCCTGATATGTAAATCCGCTTTCCTCCGATATTCAAAACGTATCCGTTTCCGCGCCCTTTTGTGTGATATTTCAACCGGTCCGGCGTAAGGTTATACATCGGAAGCGCTTCAATTTTTACACCGTTCCATTCCGTCGTTGCCCCGTTAGCGACGATGGTGGTTTTCGCCTGCAAGTTCGAATCCAGTTTGTCATAGACCGCCTGCGGCGCAACGATCACCGTATTATCGCTGACCAGTGCGTTCAGCGTATCCGGATTCAGATGATCGCCGTGAATATCGCTTAGAAGAATGAGGTCCGGCTTCGCGAATGAAGCATAGGCTTCCTCACCGCCGACCGGATCGTTATATATCGTCTTCCCGTCCCATGTCATGACGAACGAGGCGTGCTGGATGGGATGAATAACCAGATCGCCTTGATCGGTTTTAATGGTTTCAGCCGGCCATGCCGATATGGAAATCAGGCAAAAAGCCGTGAGTGCGAACAGGGATGCGAGCCCTCGATGCGTGAGTATGAATGACGTTTTCATAATCCTCCCCCTGAGTTGGTTTGGATGCCGTAACGGGAACGCCGGTCATTCATGCCGCAGCGCGACGATCGGATCGAGGTTCGCCGCGCGGATCGCGGGATAGATGCCGAATACGATACCGACGCCCATGCTGATCCCTAATGATAAAACCAGACTGAATGGACTGACAACGGTGGGCATGCCCGCGAGTTGCGTGATAATCCAGGGAATCAGGATGCCGATGCCCATCCCGATCATGCCGCCGGTGGTGGAGAGCACCACGGTTTCGATCAGGAATTGTAGAATGATCTGTTTCTTCTTCGCCCCGATCGCGCGCCGGATGCCGATTTCGCGCGTCCGCTCGGTTACCGACGCCAGCATGATGTTCATGATTCCAATTCCACCGACCAGCAGACTGATTCCCGCGATGGAACCAAGCACGATGTTGAACGTCCGCTTGGTGGCTTCCGCCTGACGCAATAGCGCCAGCGGCACGCTGATTCGGTAATCGACTTTTTTGTGAAACCGCTTCAGCATGGCTTCGATGCCCGCCGCCGCCGCTTCAACCTGATCGATCGAACCCACCTGTACGATGATCTGATTGAGCTCGATCTTCTCACGCGTTTGCGAACCCGCCACGGTGCGCGTCTGCACGTCGCCGAAGCGTTCCTGCGCGACGCTGATCGGGATGTAGGCGTCGATCTCCTGGTCCGGCGTCTGGATGTCGCCTCCGATCACTCCCGCGTTTTGTACGATGCCGATCACTTCAAAATATTCCGTTCCGATGCGCAACGTCTGACCGATGGTGTTCTTGGTCGCGAGCAGTTTCCGAACGCCATGCTCGGTTAACACGACAACGTTCGCGAAATCATCGAAGTCGCGTTGCAACAGGATGCGTCCACTGACCAGCGGCCGCTGCACCAGATCGAACCATTGCGGAGTCGTTCCGACCACGCGCAGTTCCATTGTTCGTTCGCCCAGCCTCGCCTGTTTGCGGACTTCCTTGACCGGCACGGTGGTTTTGATATCGGGAAAACTCTCCGCGATGCGCTTTTCGTCTTCATATAGCAGGCCGTACACGCTCATGAAGATGCGCGAGTTCGTAGTGGTTTCCTCCTCAATCGATTTCGCCGAAGTAATCAGGATATTCTGGCTGCCCAGCTTACGGATGCGGTCGAGCGCCTCCTTGCTGGCCCCCTCGCCCACGGCGAGCATGGCGATTACGCTGCCCACGCCAAACACCACACCCAGCATGGTTAGGAACGAACGCAGCTTGTGCAGAAGCAGATTTTTGACGCCCAGTTTGACTTCCCGTCGGTATTTTCCAAGCATGGTTCACTCAGCTTTCAATGCGTTCGATCAGCCCGTCTCTCATAAACAGCCGATGAGAGGCGAATTCCGCCAGTTCGGGTTCGTGGGTCACCATAATGATGGTTTTCCCCTGCCGGTTCAGTTCGAGCAACAGGTTCATGATTTCGTTGCCGGTCGCCGAATCGAGGTTTCCGGTGGGTTCGTCCGCCAGCAGAATCGCCGGATCGTTGGCAAGCGCGCGAGCGATGGCCACGCGCTGCTGCTGACCGCCCGAAAGCTCCATTGGGCGGTGGTTCATCCGTTCTTCTAGCCCGACCCGCTTCGCCAGTTCCATCGCCCGGTCTTCACTTTTTAGTGGATCCCAGCCCATGTAGTACAGCGGCAGCTGGATGTTTTCCGATACGGTCGATTGCAGAATCAGGTTGAAACTCTGAAAAATAAAACCCAGATAACCGAGCCGCATGTCACTGAGCTGATCGTCGTCGAGCGTGCTGACGTCCTGCCCGGTCAGCAGATAGCGTCCCTTGGTCGGGCGGTCGAGACAGCCCAACAGATTCAGAATCGTGCTTTTGCCCGAACCGCTGGGCCCCAGAATCGCCCAGAAACTGCCCGCTTCAAATTCGATGGAGACGCCGGCCAGCGCCTTAACTTCCTGCGTCCCCATCCGGTAAACCTTGTGAACGTCAATCAGTTGCGCCGCGATGCCGTTGGAATTCGATGAAATCATATCGGTCAATTCCCCGGATTCTCAAGCGGAGTCTGTGGCGCGCCGCCGCCCTGACCACCGCCGGGGCCGCCCGCGCCGCCGCCATCACGGTTTCGTTGGAAGCGCTGGCGCATGGCGTCGCGTTCTTCTGGCGTCATGCTTTCAAAGCGTTTACGCATTTCTTCCTGTTGCTCGGGCGTCATGTTGGGGCGCCCGCCGCCTCGTCCGCCGAATCCGCCGCCGCCAGGTCCGCCCTGACCGCCGCCAAAGCCGCTTTCCGGTCCGCCTTGTCCGCCGCCGCGATTTCCAAAACCACCGCCGCCGGGACCACCCTGACCGCCGTTCCGACCGCCAAAGCCCCCGCCGGAGGCGCCGTCAGGCGCTCCCTGACCGCCGCCTCTTTGACGGCCGCCGCCGGGCGCATCGGCGCCCGGAGCACTGGCGGGAGGCTGAGTTTGTGCGTTTTTCGCGTTATTTTCTTTCGCCTCATCGACGATCTTTTTAATATCGGTGTCTTCGCCGAATCCTTCCTTCGCGGTGACTTCCGCTTTTGACAAGGGAGGCGTCAACAAGACGATTTCGCCTTTCTTTAAACCGCTCTTGATCTGTGCGAGGCGATTGTTATCGGGGCCCAACTCGATTGATCTCGGTTCGAACTCCCGGCCATTCGCAACATAGACCGTTGGTTGATTCCCGATGCGAATGATCGCCTGAACGGGGATGTATACCGCTTCGTTAAAGTAATCGACGATGATTTCCGCCTGACAACCCATCCCGCTGCGTAAGTCTTCTCCTGCGCCATCGATCAGAATTTGCGTGTCGTACACCTTCAGATCGGGGTTCATGAAGATGCTCTGCGCGTTGGGCAGGGGAGCGATCGTCGACACTTTACCGGTATATGTCTTGCCCGGCAGCGCGTCGACGGTGATTCGCACGGGCAGGCCGGTATGGATTTTCTCCAGACTCGATTCCGGCACCTTTGCCTCGACGATGTAGGACGATGTGGTTGGCAGATGGATCAGCTCTTGCCGTTCGCGTACGGTTTGACCTTCTTCGAGGGGTTCGTTATTTCCGCGAAAGCTCATTTGCACGCTGGTGGCGTATACCGCGAGGCCGTCCATGGGCGCATAGATTTTCGCCTTGGATATCTGTTCGTCGAGTTTCGTCAGTTTGCTTTGCTGCTGTTCGAATTCTGAGAGTTTCGCCTGAAGTTCAGCGGAGGCCTGGACGATGTTTGCGTTTGCCTGACGTTGGGTGCGCTCCAGCGCCATCTGCGCCTGGCTGACGTCGCTCTCCAACTGAGCGATCTGACGCTGATAGGTATAGGTGTTCAGCAGGTCCAGATCGGATTTCGCCAGATCGAGCTGCAACTGAGTCCGGTTCGCGGCCAGTTCATCGTTCTGCAGTTCTGATTGAGACAGATATTTTTCATCGAACAGAATCTGCGACCACTTCACTTTTTCTTCGGCGAGGTTGAGTTCCTCTTTTTTCAGCGTGATCTGCGTCTCCGCTTCTTTCTGTAATTTGGGGAACTCGCCTTCATTGTATTTCTTTAAATCCTGCTTGGCGAAATCATATGTCAGCTGGGCTTGATCGATGTCGCTTTTCGCCTGGTTTTCGATAATCGCCATATTCTCGCGGGCGTTGATATATGCGGCTTCGGCGTTTTGTACCTTGATCTGCTGATCGACGCGTTGATCGACCAGCGCGCTGGCGTCGAGTTCAACCAGCAGGTCGCCTTTCTTAACCCGGCTCCCTTCGGGAACAAGGAACAGAATCGTACTGGATCCTTCCAATTCATTTTTGATGACGACCTTCTCGCGCGCCTGGATCGTTCCCGATACAGCGATGCTGACGGTCAGGGGGCCCTGTTGCACTTCATACGTCGGTTGATCCTGCACGGGATCGTCCTGCAAGCGCCCGCCGATGGTGGCGTAGCTGATGCCCGCGATGACGGCCAGGCAGATCAGCGCCAGCCACAGCGAGCGTCGTTGAAAGAGTCCTCGGTTATTCGTTCGGGCGTTCATGTTCATACTCCTCGGGAGAAAATTCGGTCCAGATTCCGTTTTCATTGACCTGTAACACGCCAAGGTCCCGCTGCAATTCCAGTTCGGCGATTCGGTAGTTGACCATCGCCGAAGTCAGCGAGTTTTCAGATGAAAGCAGGGCGCTCTGCGATTCAAGCACATCGCGGATGATGCTGCGGCCCGCCTGGAGCGACAGCGTGGTGCTGCGTACGCGGCGATTGGCGAGTTCGGCCGCTTTGGCCTGAATCTGCAGGCCCTCACGCGCTTCCTGCAGGTCGCGCAACCGGTTGCGCACGTTCAGTTTGATCGAGTCTTCCGTCTCCTGAACGGTGCGCACCGCACGCTCCAGGGTCAGAATGCTTTCGCGGTATGAGATGATCTCGCGCGTCCGCTCGATCGGCAGATCGAGCGAGAGCAGGGCATTGTAGCGGCCTTTTTCAAAGGCGAGATCTTCATTGTTCGCCCGGCTTGCCGAGCCCAGGCTGCGGCTTTCGCCAACGGCCGCGCTGCCCAACAGGGTGAACTCGGCGCGTAACGCGTCCGCCGCCACAGTGACTTTGCGCTGGGCGTCGTACAACTGCCCAAGCGCAATGCGCAGGTCGGGGTGATTGTCCAGCGCGATCTGAATCGCAAGGGATTCATCGATTTCCATCGGCCCCGCGTTATCAAAGGTAAGCGGTTCAAGAGTAACCGGCGCATCAGCCGGAGGAACTTCGGTTTCAAGAACTTCGGTTTGATCGCGGATGATTTTGGATGACGATTCGGTCAATGTTTGCAGTTCATCGCGATTCAGTTCGATTTTCACATCGGGCGGCAGGCCCAGTTGAAGTTTGAGCGAATCGAGTCGGCTTTGATAGCGGATCTGAGCGCTGATCCATCCATTCCGCGCCGACAGTTCCTGCTGAACCGACTGGTCGACTTCGATGGGCGTCCGTTTCCCGGCATCCGCCAGGCGCCGGACCAGGCGCGTCGATGTAATCAGTCCCCGATAGTTGTTTTCAGCGTTGTCGATCTGGTCGAGCACCTGAAGCGTCGCCAGGTAATTGGAGGCGATATCGACCACGAACGAGCGTTTGTATTGCTCAAAGTCATAAATCGCGTAAAGCGCGTTTCGTTCGGCCTGAGTGAGCGGTTCGGCGACGATGTACTTGCCCGAGCCGCGCAACAGGGGGATCGAGATCGATGCATCGCCGAACAGGCTGTGGGACGCCGCATCGAACGGATTGAGCATCTTCACAAGGTCGAATCCAATTCGCGCGCTCAGGCTGACGCCGTTCATAAATCGGCGTGAGACGCTGGTTAAGGCCGAATTATCCAGGCCGGTGGTCGCTGAGTTTCCATTGAGATCGGCGCTCAACGTACTCTCCACCGAACCCGCGAACGTGTTCCGGAACTGGTCGCGCGCCAGATCGAGGTCCAGCGCCGAGCGGAATACGTTTTCCTTGCTGGTCTGGTATTGACGATTGTTTTTGGCCGCGATTTCCAGCGCGTCCAGAAGGGTGAGCTTCAGCGACGTGATGGATTGAATATCCGCAGTCGCGCTCTCGACCGGATTTCCCCCATCCAAGTAGTCGTCCTTGGGCCAGTGTTCGATGGGTTCGAGCTCCTTGGTGTTCAATGACGCGGGACTCGAATGGGGGATGTTCTGGTCGATCATCAGGCGCCGGCGCAGCGTATCTTCCGGCGGTTCAACCGAAAATGGCTCGATCCGCCCCAGCGCTTCCATCTGTTTCTGCTCGATGATTTTCAATGCGGTCTGGTCAATCTCTTCCCGATGCTTTCCCGCGGAAGCGCAACCCGTCAGAAGCAGGGTTACGGCCGCGGCGGCGATTAGTGGATTCCGGAATGGATGCACGACATTCTTTCTCCTCAGTTGAATTTCATCGAGCGATGAAGGGTTAACTTACTTCCATGTATGGATTCGGATTTACTGACCGCCGTTGCGGCGCTGCTGCATGCGGGCGCGCATGTCGTCGATCTCTTTCTGAACTTCAGCCTGCTTTTCTTCCCAGCTTTTCTTCTGATCGGCGGTCAGCATTTCGTTCGCTTTGGCGACCAGTTTGCCTTTCGCTTCGTCGAACTTCGCTGCGGCGTCCGCGTCCGGATCCTGACCGAAGCGCATCGGCGGAATTGCTTTCACCGCCGCCAGCGACAACGGTTGCAGAGCGTCATGCTGTTCCTTGGTCAACTCGACCATGCGCAATCCGCGAACCTCGACCACAGGCATGAAGGTACGAACCGCGAGCACGCCTTCGATTTCGCCCAGATCCGATTCCGGCAACACATCCTTCAGATCGGTCTTCAACGAGGCGGCGATTTCCTCTTGTGACTTCTGGAACGCTTCCATTCGTTCTTCACGGCTCATATTTGACATATCGCCGCGATTCGCCATCGCTTTTTCACGAGCGGCGTCATACGCGGCTTCAACTTTTTCGGAAGCCGCGGGGCTCAACAGCAACGCGTCGCACAGCAGTTGCGCCGACTGACCCCGGAAACCTCCGCCCCGCTGACCGCCCTGCTGAGCCCAGCCCGTCATCGAACCGGCGCAGATGCAAGCCGACAAAAGCACGCCAATACCGATTTGTGTAAATCTTTTCATCACCCATTCTCCTTACGATTGGTTTGGTACAGCTAGTTGGTTATCCAAATTTGTCTTTTCGCAAAGAGAAAAAGTTCTGGATTTTTTTTCCGCACGGAACTTTTGGCGGTTTTTGTCAGTCCAAAAGAAAGTCGCCGCCTCAATTTTCAACCTGCGCTCACTTCATGACGACGCGGATGCACCCTATAAAAAGATTGTTTTTATTGGTATTTTCGTGTTTTTCGATGAGTTGACGCCCTTGGCGCCCTTGCTTCTCAGCTCTTTCCAGACAATTCAATTTGGGAGAAAAAAAATGCAATTCAGAGTGCGCAATATTTGCACGTTTTGGCCCCTGTTTTTACTGATTATCTCACAAACTCCCGCCTCGGCGCAACGTTGGATGGAACGTCTCGATCGAGGCGTCGTCGCCATCCCGAATGGGGATGAACGCGTCTTCGTCAGTTGGCGGCTTCTCGCCTCCGATCCGGATTCGATTTCTTTCAACGTATACCGGAGTTCGGCGGGAGGCGATCCTGTCAAACTGAACAAAGAACCCATCGCTGAATCGACCTGTTTTGTGGATCGCGAAGCCGATGCGTCCGTGAAAAACGAGTGGTTCGTCAAGCCCGTGATCGAAGGCAATGAAACGGACGCCAGTAAGCGTTTCACCCGCGAAGCGGACGCACCCAACGTCCCATATATTTCGATCCCATTGCAAACGCCGGAAGGCTACACGCCCAACGACGCTTCGGTTGGCGATCTCGACGGAGATGGAGAGTATGAGATCGTCCTGCATCAGGTAGGAAGGGGGCGCGACAATTCACAGGCGGGTATCACCACCGCGCCCGTTCTCGAAGCATACAAACTCAGCGGTAAAATGCTGTGGCGCATTAACCTGGGGCGGAACATTCGTGAAGGCGCTCATTATACCCAGTTCATGGTTTATGACCTGGATGGCGACGGCAAAGCCGAAGTCGCCTGTAAAACCGCGGATGGAACCACCGATGGCGTGGGCAAGGTAATTGGAGACGCCAAGGCTGATTATCGAAACGAACGCGGCTATGTGCTCGATGGCCCCGAATTTCTCACGATCTTCGATGGCGAGACCGGCGCTGCGCTGGCCACCGCCGATTACATCCCGCCACGCGGTGACGTAAAAGCGTGGGGGGATGATTATGGCAATCGCGTCGATCGTTTTCTCGCCTGCGTCGCCTATCTTGATGGCGAGCGCCCCAGCCTGGTGATGTGCCGGGGCTATTACACCCGTACCGTGCTTGCCGCGTGGAACTGGCGAGATCGCCAGCTGAAATCCGTCTGGGTTTTTGACAGCGACAATGAGGGCGATGAATACGCGGGGCAAGGCAACCACGGACTCAGCGTGGCCGACGTCGACGCCGATGGACGTGACGAAATCATCTATGGAGCCATGGCGGTCGATGACGACGGCTCGGGGTTGTATTCAACAGAGTTGGGACACGGCGACGCTATGCACCTTACCGACCTTGATCCCGAACGCCCCGGTCTGGAAATATTCGACATCCACGAAAAACCAAAACATCCTCACGGTATCGAATTCCGCGACGCCCGCACGGGAGAGATCCTCTGGAGCAAACCTTCGCCCGACGTGGGGCGCGGTCTGGCGCTTGATATTGACCCGCGTCATCCCGGTTTTGAATGCTGGGCATCCGGTGCGGGTTTGAATGGTTTATATGACTGTAAGGGAGAAACGATATCTGAACAGAAACCCCGTTCCTGCAACATGGGCTCATGGTGGGACGGAGACCTGCTTCGTGAATTGCTTAACGGCGTGACAATCTCGAAATGGAATTATCAGGACGCCAGCGAAACGGTTCTGCTCGACGGCGGAAATTACGATTGCGCATCAAACAACGGGACCAAAGCGAATCCCTGCCTTTGCGCCGACATCCTCGGTGACTGGCGTGAAGAATTGATCGCCCGCACCCGTGACGGAAAAGAACTCAGAATCTTCTCCACGGCGATCCCGACGGATCATCGTTTCGTTACGCTGATGCAGGATCCGGAGTATCGTCTCAGCGTCGCGTGGCAGAACGTTGCCTATAATCAACCCGCGCACACCAGTTTTTACCTTGGCGATGGAATGACTGAGCCGCCTCGCGCGGACGTCGTCCTGAAATGAATGGTTGATACGAGTGGCGAGAGAACGCCGTGCTCAATCGCCCATCGAGATGCCTAACGCGCGCGCGGTCTTGATCAGGTTATGGTCGAGGTCGATCAACCGGTACTTCTGAATGGCGTCGACGATCGGCACCGCGACGATATCGTCGCTTCTCAGCGCGACCATGTGACCGTATTTTTCCTGAGCGATCAACTCAACCGCGCCTACGCCGAAGCGCGTCGCCAGCAGGCGATCCATCGGAGTCGGAATGCCGCCGCGTTGCAGGTGCCCGAGAATGGTTTCGCGCACGTCGCGCCCCGTCTTTTCTCGAATCTGCTTCGCCAACCAGTGACCGACTCCGCCAAGTAAAGGATTCGGCTGCCCGGGTTTACGTTCTTCCGCGACTTGAGGTACGCCGCCCAGGGGAAACGCGCCTTCCGCGACCACGATCAGCGAAAAACCCAATCCCCGGTTATGCCGTTCCATCAGTTTGGTGCAGACCTTGTCAAGATCGAATGGAATCTCGGGAATCAGAATGGCGTCGGCGCCGCCCGCGATGCCCGAGGCCAGCGCGATCCAACCCGCGTCGCGGCCCATCACTTCGAGAATCATGTATCGTTCATGGCTCTCGGCGGTGGTATGCAACCGGTCGAGCGCGTCGGTCGCGCAGGCGACGGCGGTTTGAAAACCGAAGGTCATCTCCGTCGTGTCGAGGTCGTTGTCGATCGTCTTGGGCACGCCGACGATTTTCAGTCCTTTTTCATATAACTGCTGCGAGATGCGTTGCGACCCATCGCCGCCGATACAGATCACCGCGTCCACGCCGAGATACTGCAATCGCTTCAGCAACTCATCGGACCGGTCGGCGGTGACGGTTTCTCCATGCTCGTTTTTGTAGGGAAACTCAAAGGGGCCGCCTTTGTTCGAGGTTCCGATGATGGTCCCGCCTTTGATCAGCAATCCGCTGACCGCTTTCATATCGAGCGGCATGACCTTCATCGGGTCCGACAGCACGCCGTTATACGCTTCGATGCTGCCGACGACTTCCCAGCCATAACTGCCGATGGCGTGCCGCGTCGCCGCGCGGATGACCGCGTTCAGTCCGGGCGCGTCGCCGCCGCTGGTCAGGATCATGATTTTACGTTTGGAGGTGGGCTTCATAGTCATGACTCCGAAGAAAAGGGGTGACAGGATGAAATCGGCGGGATGAAGATGATGAATCTTAGTCGCTTTTGAATGGCATGACAAAATTTTTTTTGTGTTTTCAACTTACAAAATTGAAGGGAACGGCAAAGCCGGAGAGAGGCTGACATAACCACTTCCATTCGGCTGAAATCGTTTGATACAATCGCTATATCAACGTTTTCGCTTTAATCATCAGGGGAATTGAATTCAATAAAAGGGAACTGATATGAATAAAACGACTCGCCGTACGTTCGTGCGCCGCTTGTCCGCCGCGCTGGCCGCGCCCGCGTTTGTGCCGTCTCGCGTGTTGGGCGCTGAAGGCGTTACGCCGCCGAATGACAAGATTCAGATGGCGTTCATCGGAGTGGGAGGGCAGGGAAACGGCCATATCTGGGGAGAAAGCTGGACCTATCTGCCGGGCGGTTACATATCCCATGAAGATGTAAACGTCAGCGCGATTTGCGACGTGCGGCGCGACCGCCGCGAAGAGGTGCTCGACCGCATCAATCAGTATTACGCGACGCTTTACCGTAAAACCTCGTACAAAGCCTGCGGCGCTTACAATGATTTTCGCGAGGTCCTGGCGCGTGAAGACATCGACGCCGTATTGATTGCCTCACCCATCCATTGGCACACGACGATGGCGGTCATGGCGGCTCGCGCTGGCAAGGACGTCTACAGCGAAAAGCCCACGGCGGTTTGTATCGAAGAAAGTCAAACTCTTGTTAAAACCATTAAAGAAACCGGCCGTGTGTATCAGGGTGGAACCCAGCAACGCTCTGAATATGAAGGCCGGTTCCGAAAAGCCGTCGAACTTGTCCGTAATGGCCACATCGGCGATTTGCAGAAAGTATACGCATGGAGGGACGGCGGGGGCGTGGTCTGGCCCACCGAGTACGGCCCCGAACAACCCATTCCCGACACGCTTGATTGGGACCTCTGGCTGGGGCCCGCCCCCATGATGCCTTATCAGGGACGCTATGACGCGCACCTGTTCGGTTTTGGCAATGTCAACTGGGGGCAACATCATTACGATATCGTCCAGTGGGGGCTTGACGCCGACCGCACCGGGCCCGTTGAAATTTTCATGGATGAGGGGCACGCCGCTTATCGCTACGCCAACGACGTGGTGGTGTATGGCCGTCCCTGTCCGGGAGAAACCGTGGGCGAAACCGGCGGCGTATGGTTTATCGGCAGCGAAGGCCGCATTGGCGTCGACCGCGAACATCTGGTCGCCGATCCGCCCGCGATCCTCGAAAAAGCCGATGATCCAGGTCCCAATCGCGTCTACCATTGCGATAGCCATTCGGGCAACTTTCTCGAATGCGTCCGTAGCCGCAAACCGACGATCTGCGACGTCGAGACCGCGCATCGCGCCGCCAGCGTCATGCTGCTGGGCGGCGTCGCTACCCGCCTGAATCGCACCCTGAAGTGGGACCCGGTCAAAGAACAGTTCGACAATGACCCGGAAGCGACCGCTCTGCTGTCGTTGACGAAACGTAAACCCTGGGTGATCTGAGACTGCGAAAAGCCCCTCTCCATCAAAATGATTGATTTTATGGAGAGGGGCTTTCTAATTTCTCTGTATTAATGCTGGCTATTTGCCTGGGAAAACTCGGATGTGTTTCACGCCTTGCCGCTTTTGCGCCATCCAGTCCTGTACGGCGTCGCGCCATTCCAGATAGTGCGGGGTCTGCTGGTGGGCTTTGAAGTCCTCTTCAGAATGATAAACCTCGTAAAGGAAAAAACGGTTTGCGTCGTCAACGGCCTGTGAGACGTCAAAGCAGACGTTGCCGGGCTCTTTTCTCGCGCCCATCGCATTCTTGATGGTCGCCTCGATAAAATCCTCCGCTTTTCCGGGAGTGACGTATACGGTCACGCATACCACGTACATAATCGAATCCTTTCTTCGTCGCCGGAGATTGGAACGATGATAAACCTCGAGCGGCTGCTTGAGAATGTTCATTGCGTCTTATCGCTGGATTGCATGCCCGGAGCCGTTATGGGAACATGGTCCCGCTGAATCGATCCGTTCCGGGAGGGGAAATGATGAGAACTACCCTGATCGCTTTCATACTCGTCTGTATCGGAATATCCGCTACCGCCGCGGAGCGCCTGCAATATCATGAAATTCAAGTGGACGATGCAGGTCATATCATCCCCTGGTATTCTCCAGACTTGGGTCTTTCGTATGATTTCTGTATTCGAAGCGTGTGGAACTTCTGGAACCGGATGGAATATTGCCCCAACGGAGTGCGTTACTATCTCCAGCATCAGGTTTGGAAACCTGAACACGATCCGCGCGGGCTTGGCGGCGACCAGCTCGCCATGGCTCTATCGTCATGGAGCCTCCTCTATCCTTATCTGGGCGATGACCAGGTCGTCGAGAATATGAAGTACATGGCCGATTTCGCCCTGCGGCGCGGGACGTCTTCGCCGGACGCGCTGTGGCCCAATCTGCTATATCCTTACAATACCGAACTTCACTCCGGACGGCTGGACGGCGACATGCGCGCGGGCAAGGGATATCTCCAGCCAGATAAAGCAGGAGCCTTTGGCGCGGAACTGGTGACTCTATACCAGATTACGCTCGAAGATCGCTATCTCGACGCCGCGATTAAAATCGCCGATGCGCTCGCCGATAAAATCCAGCCGGGAGACGCCAGCCAATCTCCCTGGCCTTATCGCGTCCATGCCGAAAAAGGCGGCCTCGCCGATCAGGCCTATGCCCCATATACCTCCAACTGGACAGGCGCCCTTCGCTTATTTGAAGGCCTGATCAACATGAATCGCGGCTCGGTCGATCGATATCGGAAAGCGTATGGCATGACTGTATCCTGGCTGAAAGATTACCCGCTCAAATCGTTTAACTGGGGGCCCTTCTTTGAAGATATCAAGGATTATTCGAATACCGAAATTAACGCCGATACGCTTTGCTGGTTTATTCTCGAACATCCTGATTTTGATCCAGAATGGAAGAACATCGCTCGTGGAATACTGGACTGGTCTCAAAAGCAGTTCGGCAACCCCAACTGGTCTCAATATGGAGTATATCCCATCAATGAACAGACCGCGTACATGGTGCCCGGCAACAGCCACACTTCACGACACGCATCGGTTGAGCTGATCTACGCCGACAAAACAGGAGACGACGCCAACAAAATGGGCGCCGTTCGTCAACTCAGTTGGGCGACCTACATGGTCGATTACGACGGCAAAAACCGTTATTTCCACGACGACGTATGGCTGACGGATGGCTATGGCGATTACGTGCGCCATTACCTGCGCGCGATGGCTGCCGCGCCCGAACTCGCGCCCGGCGGTCAAAACCATATTCTGGGAGGAACATCCACGATCCGCAATGTAATTTATTCGGCGGATTCCATTCGGTACGAAACCTGGTCGCCCAACGCGATCGAAACATTGCGCGTGGCGTTTGAAGTCAAATCGATATTGTCAGGTGGAAAAGAATTGTCACGCCTGAATTCGCGTGATGAATTGCATGAAAAAGAAGGCTTTACGCTCAATCTGCCGGGCGAGGCGCGCGGCGTGCTTCGCGTCCATCACATATCCTCGAATAACATCGAAATCATCCGTATTGGATTGGAATGATTAAACTCCGGGCCTGAAAGACGAACTGAATACGCGCGTCTTTCAGGCCCTTGAGTGATTTAGAATGAGGTCAGTCGCCGTTCAAAAATTCGTTAGAAGCGAAACCTTGTTTGGGGATGGAATAAATTTCCAACTTATCAACGAACAACTGTATGGATTCATTCTGATTCTGGTTGTTCGCCAGCTGGATGATTGGAACAATCTGGTTTGCATGGGGATCGTAGATGATCGTCATCTCGTGGTAGCGATCCATGTAATTGCCGCTTTCCATGTCCATATTCAATGACATTGAACCATCCAGCGTTCCATCCAGCGCGCCCAGAGACACCGAACCGCCAGCGCCGCTCGTCATCACGACCGCGCGAACCAGGACGAGTGAATCGTCGACGGTTACCGGCTCGATCTGAATCAACCCGACTTCCTGATAAGCGGCGGTAATAATGATTCCCTGACCATCGCCTGGTGAATCAGCAAGCGATCCTTGTTCCACTCTTGCGGGAGCGGCGGAACCGAAGCCGCCCGGCACGTTGGTGGCGTGTTCGATTGAGTCGAAGTCAAACCGCTTAACCAGATACGGCTGCAGGTGTTCCGGCTCGGGGGTAGGTTCTTCATGATGAACGGGTGTTGCGGTTGGTTGCTGGTTTTGGGGCGTCGGGGTTGGATTTTCAGAACTGATTCGTGAAAGCGTCACGGAGAGTTCGTCATGCCCAAGCATACCTGTCAGCTGCATGTCATTCAGATTTGCGTTAACCTGGCCCGATAAGGTCGCCTGTTCGGAGTCTTCTTCGTGCGTGATTTGAAGTTCCATATCGATGAAAAGCGCGCCGTTAACGCTTTGCAGGGTATAACTCCCGCTTACCGCGTACTGGCTGCTTTCGATTTCATCTTCATGCTCATCGTCGTCTTCTTCCTCCTCCTCATCCGCGTGGTATCGGATAAGAACGCCTGATACGCTTCCCGCGCTTAACGTCAGGTTCCATTGCGTGCTGGACTCTTCGCCGCCACTCATGCTCCCGCTCCACGATCCATCCACTCCGCTTTGATTGACTGGTGCGGGGGTCGCCGTTTCAGCCGGAACAGGAGTGGGTACAGTCGATTCGGGGGTCGGAGTCGCGACTGAGATCGGCGTTTCGATTGGAGTCAAAGTTGGCGTCGGTTGGGCGGGGGGCGGCGTTGGCGTGTCGGTTGGCTGAACTTGCACCGGCTTGCTTGAAGCGTCGCCAGGGTTGGTGACTTGTGAAGCGTTGCCAGGATTAGCCTGACCTTTCACCCAACTTCCGTTGGGATCAAGTAACTCTTCACCATTGCTTACCCCGTCTCCATCTGAATCTTTTTGCGCGAGCGCCGCGCTCCATTTTTTCCCGTTGCTTCGATAATCCGAACCGAATTTATTAAAACCGAAACTGGATGTATGGCATGTGTTGCATGAAAAAACGGTTCCATTCGGTACGGTGGATGGATAAGACGATTTCGCTTCAGTGACTGGTGTGAAAAAGAACGAAACGGCTATCATGGATGCGAAGATTACATTCGAAGGACAAAGGCGATTCCGATTGAGATGCTTGCTCATACTCACACTCGCTTTCTTGTTTCGGCTGATGAATGGATGACAATTGATCGAACAGTGAAATATTTTTATGTCCTCTCCTATAAACCTCCTTACTGAAATTGGTAATAGAATTAAATATAGTAAACAACTTGTTTTTGTCTACTAAAAACCAAATAAAATCAATAGTTTATAATTTTGATAAACTTTATATAACTTGGTGGTCTCATGCTGAATTTTGAAGAGTTATGATCAGGAGCCAGGAAAATGACTATATGAATAAAAATAAATAAAAAAATAGCCATTCGAATCGGAGAGCGACTCAAACGGCTATCTTTTATGAGCAAATACCGTGTTTTTCCGGCTCGATTAATACAATCCCCAATCGCTGACGGAAACTTCGATATCAAAATCATCTTCAAATACGATTTCGCCATTCACACTAACGCTGAAATTGTCAAATTCAGCCGTCAGTCCCGCAAGCGAACTTCCCGTCAAGCCGGGGTAACCCGGTGAACGCGCTTCCAGCATCGGAGAATCCCACTGAATCGTCAGAGAGTTTGATGGGTTTCCTCTTGGGTGAATCTCACCGTCCAAAACCGAGCCATGAGCCGAAAGCGTCATGGTATACCATTGAGACGGCTCCCAGCTGAAATCGCCGAATGCGCCCCACGCGACCAGATCGTTCAGCATATCAATGCTGTTGGTATCATCATGAAACAGCAGGTTCAGCGCGCGCTCCCCGTCGGATGGGTTTACTCGAACCGCGACGCCGGCTCGCGCGAGGTCCTGATCCTGCCAGTCGACCATCCTGACGTCGGCTTTAACCGTGTAATCGCCTGTCCCAAATTCCTTGTTGACCCAGACGTGCTTTGGGTCATAACCGTCTTCAGAAAAACAAACCATTACATTGTTCGCGATATACCACGAACCACCCGATCCGGTGACCCAGTCCGGCCCGAGGGGATGCAGGTTGCCGGGCCGGTATTTGAGCGTCGCGTCGGCGACCGCGTAATTCTGGCCGGCGGAGACGAAATCGCCGTGCAGCGTGATGCTGGATGGCGTATTCTCTTCCGGTGCGGTCAGATCGTAGTTTAGTTGCGCGTTTTGGGTGACGTTATTCAGCGTCCAGACCAAAACGCCGTTTGAAAGCGAGGTCTCGCCCGCATTGACTTTCACGTTCGAAACAGAAAATCCGGCGGGGATGGTTTCGGTCCAGACGCCTGAAACTGAAACGCCAGCGTTCGGCACAATTTCCAGCGTGATGGGCGAGATGGTATCGCCTTCAGAGTATTCGCTCGCGGGTGTTTTGCGGGAAAGAAGAAAATCGGCTGGTAGTTGAGTGCGTAGAAACGCATGGCGGTTCGATAAAAAGTACCGCATCGTTTCATAGGAGTTCAAAATCTGATTGCGCCGCGAATTCGTGGGGCGGCCCGTGTAGGATTCAATCAAATCCAGATCTTCAAGCAGCATGGCCTGTGCGTCATCAATCATTCCCTCGACCCGTTCTTGTGAAAACAAGCCATTTAACGCGGAAGCCACGCGAGTGACGAATTCCTGCTGAATCGCCGGGATGGAGTGAAAAGGCCGTGAGATGGGACCGTCGAGGTTCCGGTTGGTGAGTTCGGGAGATCCCGGCGCCTGCAGCGTGATGAAAAAGTCAATCGGCATCCGCCAGTACATCGGATCAGAATCGGTATAACCGAAGGTCTTGTCAACGTCCCATGGAATGATTTCCCATTTACCGCCCTCATCCGGGTCGTGGTACAGGAAAATATTGTTTTTGATCCCGTCCCAATGGCTTAATAAAAACGTTGCGACCTGATAACCCATGACTTCGTCATAGTCGAGGTATTTGTGAATCGAGGCTTCCAAGTCCGTTCGATTGCGGATGCTGACTTTATTGAACAGTTCGCGATAATCCGAGTCGTCTTCATCCAGATTGGTCTTTTTGCTGTACCCGCCGGGTTCGTTGTAAGCGATTTTGTAGATGTTTCCATCCGGATCGCGGCCGTTGATTTTCAGAAATTGTTCGTTCGGTTGCTGTACCGCGATTCGCTGCTCGTGTTTTCCTCTGGTTATCACGCGATACCACTTGCACTCCTCGGTCAGGACGCCGAAATCGCGGAACAAACGGTAAGAAATATGCTCGACATGCGGAGACTGCCCTCCCGCGGTAGTCCCTTCAGGGGGAGACTCAAGGCTGAAATTCAGCGTCCGGTTCTGTTCGAATTCCTCGCCTTTGATGAATTTCAATTTGGTGCCGCTTCGAGCGATGGTGATACCCACTCCGTCATATACGGTGACGTCGTTGGAGCCTTGCGGCTTGATCGCCACAGCCGAATATGATCCCGCCTGTTCAGGCAGGCGGGATGTTACGTCGGGCATCATCCAGACGATCGGCAACAGTGATTCAACGTCGTGGTCGTAGACGAAATATGAGTAAAACGGATGCGGTTCTCTGTAATGAGGCAGATACAGATCGTTTCCATCTTTTAATCTTAATCTGACGTTATACCGAACCAATGTCTGGTTCGACATGGCGGGGACCGTCGCCTCATAGACAGCCATCTCAGCCGATTGTGCGGCCAGCGTCATAACCCGTTGCGTCCCGCCATCTCCCGAATTGGATGCCTTGAGCGACGGCGCCAGGACGAAATCGCTGCTGTTTCCGAGTGACAAATTAAAACCGACAACCGCCAAGACGTTGTCCCCTGATTTCAGAAACTGGGATGCGTCGCCCACTTCGAACGATTCAATCTGCCCGGATTCATGGCTCCCGCTGGCGATGGACTCATGGGTATAATCCGCGGGAGCGTTCACCCGCGCGATTTCCTTGCCGTTCAGATAAGCGATGAACCCGTCATCGTAATCGATGCTGAACACGAGCGAGCCGATCTCGTTTACGCTTTGCACCTGAAACGTTTTGCGCAGGTAAACCGTCGAATAATTCCCTCGCATGTCATCCAGCAAGGTCTCAACCAGATCGGTGTCGCCGTATCCGAAGCCGCCGTATCCGATCGACCACTGAGACGTGCTGTATTCGGGCTGCGTCCATTCCAGCCCGTTAGAGGGCGATGAAGTCCCCTTCCAGTACAACCAGCGATCAGAATAAGAGATCAGACTGTTCTCCGCCGGCTCTGACGATCCTCCCGCTTCCCATCGCAACGTAGCTGAGTCGATCAGCTCGGGACCATCGAAAAACATGCGTATTTTGACATCGTCGCTTGAAGTGGGATGAGCCGGGATGACGTCGACGGAATAGGCCGTCGGTCTGGGTGGAATATTCACCACGGTGTTTTGAGCGCCGGGAGTCCCGTCATTGTTGAGAGAAGCGCGCCATGAGTGGTAATCATCCGACGGAATGAAGGGCGATATGCGCTCCAGCGATGATCCGTACCCGTTCGGTCCTTTTGGCCAGGGCGCTACGCCCAGATAGGCGACCGAATCGACCGTGATTCCACCCGGACTGGAGAGCGTGATCCGTTCGCCATCATTCGAGAGTTTTCCGTCATAAGGCCCTAGAATGCTGAACGGACGATTCCGCCATGAACTGTGAGATGGGTATCGGGCGACTACAAGGTACCCGTGAGCGGAGAGAGTCGTCCCCTGCGGAAACCGGTAATCAATGCCGTCGGTGAACTCGTATCCGCTCAAATCGACTGACGCGTCGCCCGAATTGTATAATTCGATGAATTCGCGCAAGGCGCCGCCATTGTCATCCCAGTCGGCGGGATCGTAGTGAATCTCATTGATGACGACTTCACCCCAACCCGGGTTGCAGAACATGAAACAGGCGATGACGATGAGAAATATCATGAGAAAGAAATCAGGAACACGTTTCATTCAAAAAATCCCTACACGAAAATTGATCGTTGGAAATGCAACGCCATGATTTCAATCAGGCGAGCGCATCATGTTAGATGAACAATAACATAATCGATGCAATCTATCGATGCTTGCGGCTTTCTCTGCTCGCATCTCCGTTAAAATCCCTGCAAAAAAATAATTGAATATTGTGATGAATACAGACCCTGTGATCCTCGCATCGCAGAGTGGTGAATCCTGTTGTCGAGCCTTGGAGTTGGATGGAAACTGCATAATTATGACAAAATTTATGAGTTTTATGTATATTTTTGATTCGATTTATCGCGCCAATCTGAGGTGGAATGCTATATCTTCCGTATTAATTCTGATAATTTGTTCTCACTCCTGACAGGAGCCACAACACAACGACATACGCATCGTGGAGGGGAAAATGAAAAGTTTGTTCTGGAGTTGCCTGGCTTTTGCTTTGGCGGCGGGGGTATCCGTCGCGGCGGTCGATAAACGAGTCGATATTAATAATTTCGAATCAGACTCTGATTTTGATATTACCGTTACCGGCGCCACCATTCTCTATTCATTGGTTGACGATCCTCAGATTGATGACGTTCCACGTCATGAAGGGGAATATGCGTTGTATGGAGAATATGACGTAAGCTCCGGAGCGTATACCCAGACGAGCATTACGTTCCCGGCGGCTGTGGATCTTCGGGGAATGCGTGAGCTGCATTTCTGGATCTATTTTCTTAAAGGATCCGTTATGCACCAGTCCGGTGATTACCGAATGCGCGTACTGACCCAGAATGGGAATGAACTCGGCGAACCTCATCTGACGACCGCTGGTGAATGGCATCATGTCGTGTTGCCAATCGATCGCGTAAACTCGGAAGAATTGAGCGCGTTCAACCGCCTGAACATTATCTGGATGGTGGGAGCGAATAATGCGGCGACGGGCAAGTTTTACATCGATGAAATCTACGGATTACGCCCCGGCAATACTCCGGGCGTCAAAGAAACGCTGATCTATGGATTTAACAAGCCCGATTCTCAAACCGGCTATCCGCAGGGCTGGACGATTCGCGCCGCGGATGCGGTCGATTTGATGATGGGCGACGCCATTGTCGCGCCTTCTGAAGGCGCCGATTATCTCGAATCGGTTATGCCTGGTGGATGGAAGCGCCCGATTGAAACCATCGCGGCGAAAAACGACTTCGACCAATGGGATAAAGTCATCGATATCGCCGTGGACCTGCGCATGAGCGCGGATTTTTCAGGTACCTGGCACAACTTCCAGCTGGTTCTCGAATCGAGTTCCGGCGGCTATCGGCAATATTCGATTCGCAATGGCAATATCAAGGATTCATGGAGAACGGTGGCGTGGGACGTCGATATGGCTCCTCACCTGGGTTCGTTTTCCGATCCGGCGGGCTGGTTTAAATTAAGTTTCATAACACAGGCCGCTGATGGCGTCACGGGAAGCGTTTATATCGATAATCTGCGGGTCGGTATTGCGACAACCTATGTGTTGGGAGAACGCAGAATTTCCGGGACGGCCTATCAGGGAGGCGAAACATTTGACGTTCAACTGGATGTTTCGGCGGAAGGAGACGCGCAAAATTATCAAATCATTGAAAACACGCCCGCTGGCTGGACCGTCAGCCAGATTAGCGACGGCGGCGTCTTTTCTAATGGCGCGATCGAGTGGAACATTAACCTCGGCAGCGGAACGAAAACCGTATCATACAAGATTACCGCGCCACAGAACGCGAACAGCACAGTTGACTTTTCCGGAACGGTGGGTGGAATCGCCACACGTGGGATGGATTCTATTTTCTATGTCTATCCCAAACTCTGGGAACTGCGTGTGGAATGCCCCTTCGCCCGGAACACTGTAAAACTGGATGGCTTGATCGATCAGGCCGAATACGCCAATGCTAAAACGTATTCGTTTAATCATGACACAACCGATGGAAACCAGGCGCCGGGAGTCCATATTTTCGGTAACGAATATCCCGCCAGCCAGCAGAGCGTGACTTTCCATGTTTTCCATGATGAGGAAGCGATCTATGTCGCTTGTGATATCACCGATTCCAACCTGGCTTTCAACGAGAATGCTACGCAGGCGTGGAACGACGACAGCGTCGAAGTCTTTCTTGATGGAAACCTGTCTCGTACTACTGATCGTGAAGATGGCCCGCTCGGAATCCAGTGTACTGTAGTTGGCGACGGTCACCTCATCGGCGGGAACAATGTCCCCGCGATCAAAACTGGAACCGGATATATGTACTCGGATAATGGATCGGTATGGAATTTCGGCGCGCGCGTAAAAGCCGATGGCTCGGGCTACGTGGTTGAATACCAGCTGATCAAAGCGTTGATGTTGTCGCCGGTTGATCGTGATATCGCCGGGTTTGAAATCCTCATGAATGATGCTGAACTTGGTGCGGGGCAACGCACCGGCAAATGGGGATTCTATTCGACGAAAGATGATGGAACCATCATTGAAGCCCATCAGGATGAAAGCGCCTGGGCTTTGATTCAATTGCTGCCGAATGACAGCCCGGTCGGTGGGTGGGCGATTTATTGAAATCGGGGTACAACAAGCGTTGAAAAAACGAAAGGGGCGGAGAAATTTCCGCCCCTTTTTGTTTCATGAACCGCGATGAGTTGTTCAGATTTATTTCTTCTCTTTGCTGTACGTGATCAACTCGCTGGTTCCCGTTCGAGTCTGACCGTCAGGGCCAGTGCTGGTATACACTTCCTTTACCAACCCGTTAACGGATGGATGGTACCAGTGTTCGCGAGACGTTTTGATTTCGATCTTGTCACCATTCTGGCCGGTGAAAGAGAAGGATTCATCATATTTGACATGAATGCAGTCCTTGTATTCGCCGGCGGGCGTCTTGATGGTTTCGTCATCAAGCCGCTTGGCGACAAGCTTCATGGGGAACGAACGGTCCTCGCCGAAATGAAATTCCGCTTCAACCGTTTTTTCTTCGCCGGGTTTCAGCAACATTGAATCGTAGGGATAACCGGGTGTGACGTCCATCGTTCGGTCATCGCCCACTTCAATCTTGTCATACATGCGGTTGCTGTTGACGATTTGCTTTCCACCCCACTGATCGTCGTCGCCCCAGAGTTCCTGGATCACCCAGCGCTTGTCGTCGCCATCGCCCCGAACGGCGAGAACTTCGCGTGTACGGTTGCCGTTGATGGTGAAATCGGGCGGACGCATGGGTACGGCGCCTTCATGCTGATACGTCCAGCTTTCCCCTACTGTGAATGGATCGGCGGCTTGCACGCTGGCGGCGAACGCGCACAAAATCATGATTCCCATAACGGCATGAACTGCGTTCACAAAGACGGATTGTTTCTTCATACCTTCTCTCCCTTGATTGAATTTGAATCGGAACGGCGAACAATGGGCCAAACCTATCACAACGATTTGGCCTTGAATAGATCGATTCTCGACCGATTCAATATTCCGTCGGGAAAAAAGACCTATTGGTTCCCTTGATTCAGCCAGGCAAGATTTACCCGGGCGAATGTGATCGTTTCATATGGATTTTCTTCGCCGCGTTCATATAGACAGCCGATCAGCCCGTCCGGAAGGTTGACAAGGTCCGAATACGCCGATGGCCCCGAGTGCAAAACGCGCGAAGCGGACCAGCTGTCCGCATCGTCCCGGCTGAGGCGCAGGGTCATCCGTTCGCGCTTATCGCTGGCTGGGTTGGAAAACAGAATGCCACCTTGCGCGTCGCCGCCGGGTTTGTATTCCAGAACGGAAGCCTGACAGACGGGGTCGGGAAGGTTATCTTCTATTCGTGGTTTGCTCCACGTTTTTCCATTATCGCTGCTGTAAGAAATGGCTCTGCGATGAACGCCGAAATAGTTTCGCATTGATAGCATCCATCGCCCATCGCTTAATTCCACGATACTGCATTCATTAGTGAAGCCGCCGGGGATGACGCCGAGCGCTTCCCAGGTTTTTCCATGATCGCGGCTGGCGATGATATGGGAGAAATAATCCGCTTGTTCAGGCGAGGTGGAATGATCGCATGGAATGACCAACCAGCCATCGCTGCTCTGCATCCCGTGACAGGGGCCGGTCGCGTACCACCGCCATCCCTCTTTACGGACGGAATCGCTGATCTCTACGGGGGCGCTCCAGCTGACGCCGCTGTCCGCGCTGCTCATGACCCATACATCGCGGGTTCCATGTCCGCGCATGATGTCCGGTTCAGCGATGTCGCCCCGGTTTTTCGTAAATAGCAGCCAGACGATTCCCGTGTCGCGGTCGACCACGGGCGCGGGATTGCCGCATGTATTGCCTGCGTCGTTGACTAACAGCTGCAATGAGCTCCAGGTTTTCCCGCCGTCGAGGCTGCGCTTCATGACCAGATCGATGTCGCCCGAATCGCCCCGCCCATCACGCCTTCCTTCACAGAACGCCAGAACCACGCCGTCTTTTGTGCGCGCCAGTGCTGGAATCCGGTAGGTGTGATACCCGTCTTCACCAGCGGTGAAACCTGTTGCTCGATAAACGGCTGCGATAGAACATCTGAGACCATGAAGGGCGCTACGAAAATTACTGCCAGATAGATAAATCGGGCAAAACGCATGTGGTTCTCCTCAATCGAATTTATAGCGTCAGGATAAAAGCCATGCAAAATACAAAGTTCCCGGTGACCAAAAGGATAGAGGAAAACGACCTGTGCTCCAGTCCAGATTATTCCGTGGGGTCGTATTGAAACAATTCTCCGGCGAGCCAGCATGAGATACAGAGATCGCGCCAGTCATTTACGGCGTTCATACGTGTCTGGTTGGCGTCACGTTGAGCCAACAAGAGATCGCTGTATTGAATGCGTCCGAGTTCAAACAACTTTCTGGCGCCCGCCGCGTTTTCTGTGGCTTTTTCGCCTAATGCCTGCGTGTACAGAGTCCACTTTTCGCGCTGAGCCTGATAGGTCTCCCAAGCCTGGGTGAGGTTGGCGACGGCGGTCCGGCGTGTCTTCTCTTCTTCCGCCCGCGCGGCCAATAGATCGGCTTCTGCTTTGCTGATTCCCGCCTGGTTCTGGTCAAAGAGCGGAATGGGGATGTCCAGCGAAAACGCGCTGCCGGTTCCTTCGGGGGCGTCTTTGGGGCCCGCGCTTCCGCCCACGTCCGCGAAGGGGATGGCGTTTCGGTGTTCGAGATCGAGCTGAGCGAGGGCGTAGCGGGTCGCCGCGCGTTTTTCCATCAGGTCGGGATCATGCTCCAGTGCCGCGTTCAGAATGTGATCATTCATCGTGATCGGCGATCCATCATCCGCCGTCAATTCCGTGAATTGGTTATCCGGATCGGCGAGAATCGGATAGTAAGGTTGATCGGCGCCGAGTGCGAATGCGAACGCCAGGCTGTCAATCCGTAACTGGCTTCTGGCGTCGGCCAGATCGCTTTGAGCCTGAAGACGTTCAGAGATCGCCCGTTGAAGTTCGAGATTCGAGGCGAGGTCCAGCTCGACCTGTTTGCTGACCAGCCGGACCGATTCGTCGGCGATCGCCAGCAGCTCTTCGTTCAACCGCACCACGCGTTGTTCTGCGGTGAGATTGAAATACGCCGTGGCGATGCCGATCTTCAACTGACGCCGTTCGGCGAGAATCGCCGCTTCTTCCACCATGCGGTTCGCTTCGGCTGCTTCAATCTTCTTTGGTCTCGGCCACCAGAAAAGAATGGGAAACGATATCCCGTAGGTCAGGTTGCCCAGGTTGGTCCCCACGTCGTCCTTAAGTCCGATGTCATCCCACGAGGGGCTGAAGGTTGGGTTCGGCGGTATTTTCGCCTGTTGAATATCGGAATGAGCCGCGTCGAGACGCGCCTTCCATTGCGCGGCCTGTACGTCGTTTTTTAACGCGAGTTCAATGCAGCGATCGAGCGTTAGGGGCTGTTCAAACTCGCTGGCGTTGAGTGGAGTCCATTTTGGCGGTGGGGGCGTCGTCGTGGCGCATCCAGATAACCAGAACGCGATGATGGTCAGGCCGATTAACTGATAAGAAGAATATTTATACATCATGCGCGCTCCCTGCGTTATCGATGGTGACGTGGTGGGCCGGCTCGCCAAGCAGCTTGTGCGCGACGGGAATGACGATCAGAGTGAAAAGAGTCGAGACCGATAATCCGCCGATAACCGAGATCGCAAGCGGCTTCTGCAACTCGGCGCCGGAGCCGATGTTCAGCGCCAGCGGCAACAACGCCATGATCGCCGTCAGTGACGTCATCAATACTGGACGCAACCGGACGCGGCCGGCGATGGCCAGCGCGTCGCCTAGCGTGGGCGCGCCTTCTTCACGCAATTGGGCGGTGTATTCAATCAGGATGATTCCGTTTTTGACCACCAGCCCCACCAGCATGATCAGCCCCATGAACGCCGCGATGTTTAACTCCGTCCCCGTCCATTGCAGCGCCAGCAATCCGCCGATCTGGGAGAACGGCAGCGTCATGAAAATCACCAGCGGCAGACGGTACGACTTGAACTGGATGACCAGCAGAAGGAACACCAGTCCGATAGCCAGCGTCAGGACGAGGATGAGATTGGAGAAGGCTTTTTCCTGACTCTCGACTTGTCCGCCCAGTTCGATCCGAACGCCGGGTGGAACCGTCATATTGGCCAGACGCGAGCGCAGGTCGCGTGCGGTTCCGCCCAAGTCGCGCCCGCTGATGTTCGCCTCGATCGACACGATAGGCTGCTGGTTTTCTCGGGCCAGTTCGTTGACGTTGATTTGCGTATCGAGTCGGGCGATAGCGCTGACGGGAAGCATGTTTCCGTTCACATCGGCGATGGGGACCTGCTCAAGCCATTCGCGGTTCTTACGAATCTCATCCGCATAGCGAACGATGACGGGCAGGAGGTAATTGGACCGGCGCAAGCGCGTGGCCTCCTCGCCCCACAAGGCGGTGCGCAACTGGCGTCCGGCGTCCTGAACGGTTAAACCCGCCCGGCTGACGGCGTCGGCGTCGAGTTGGTATGAAATTTCAGGGCTGCCGAACGAGACTCCCGGGCTGATATCAACCACGCCGGGCGTTTTTTCCATCACCGTGACGACTCGGTCTGAAAAATCCTGAATGACGCGGTAGTCGTTGCCGAATACTTTTACATCCAGCGGGGCGGGATTCCCGGCGAGATCGTTGATGGTGTCCTGCATGATCTGAATGAAACTGACCGGCAATTGAGGTATTTCACGGGCCACCCGGCTTCGTAACTCTTCAACGACCTCTTCCGTCGATCGATCTCGTTCGTCACGCGATTTTAACGTGACCAGAAAGTCGCCGGTGTACTGTTCGGTCACAAAAAAACCGAGCTCGAGCCCCGTCCGGCGTGAATAGGCGGAGACTTCAGGTGTTTCCATCAGAATTTTTTCGATTTTTCTGCAATTTTTGTCGGTTTCGGTCAGCGATGTTCCAACGGGCATCCAGTAATCGAGCACAAAGCCGCCTTCATCCATCGACGGTAAAAAACCTGTCGATTGATGCGCGGCGAGCAGGGAACCAATCACCGCGATAGCCAGAATGATTGACGCCGTCAGCCAGGGATGACGCAACATGACTCGAATGTTTCTTTCATAAAACGACGATACGGAATCCATCCAGCGGCGCGATGTTTTTTCACCTTTACGCGGTCCCAGCTTGCCCGCCGAAACGATAGGCGTCAGCGTCAGCGCGACGAACATGGAAACGAGAATCCCCACAGCGAGCGCGATGGCCATCGCCCGGAAAAACTGGCCCACGATGCCTTCAAGCAGTACCAGCGGGATAAACACCACAACCGTGGTCAAAGACGAGCCAACCACCGCGCCGAAGATTTCCCGCGTTCCGGCGATGACGGCGTGCGTCCGATTTTCATGCGTCATGAGACGCCGCGCGATGTTTTCAACCACCACGATGGCGTCGTCGATAATGAGTCCGATGGCTACCGCGATGCCGCCCAGCGACATCAGGTTGAGCGACTGGCCCAGTGTCCAGAGTATGGCGAAGGTGATCAACACCGAAATCGGAATCGTGACGCCGGCGATCAGCGTAAATCGCCATGACCCGAGAAAGATCCATAGCACGAGAATCGCCAGCGCCATCCCTACCAGAATCGCGTCGCGTACGCCGCCCAGCGAATCGCGCACCAGATCGGCCTGATCGTACACAGGCGTAATCATGACGCCGGGCGGCAGTTTGGGGCTGATCTCTTCAATCGTTTTTTTTACGTTATCGGACAGTTCGGTGACTTTTCCGTTAAAACGCATGAAAAGCGACACCACAACTGAATCCTGGAGGCTGCCCGTAACCACCGACGTCCGGTCCGCAAGCCCTCGATAGACCTTCGCTACGTCGCGGATATGAATCGTCTTGCCGGAGCGAGTCACAACCGGGATCGCTTCGATCTGATCGATCGTTTGGAGTTCATGCGAAGCGAGCAACTGATACTGGCGGTAGTCTTTTTCGAGAATGCCGACCGCTTCGATGGAATTGGACGCCTGAACGATCTGCGTCAGATCATCGAGAGTGAGGTGCGTTTCCGCCAGGCGCCGCGGGTCGGGTTCGATGACGATCTGCGATTGGTCGGACCCTTGTACGTTGACCAGAAACACGTCGGGCAGGCGCGACAGGCGCGGCTTGAGTTCATTCTCCGCCCACAGCGCGAGGTCGGCTCCGTTCCGTACAAGCCCGTGCGCCTCATCCGGATTAAGCGAGACATTGAACGATATGACTGGAAAAACCGATGGCGTCTGCTGTTCGATCGTCGTGGTGAGGCCGGGCGGTAATTCGGGTAACAGCGACGCGACCCGCGCACGAGTTTGTGAAAGCGCCTCGCGCATGTCGGTTCGGGGTGAAAAGTCCAGCGATAGTTCGCTGCCGCCGCGTACCGTTTTCGATCGCACGCGCTGAAGCCCCGGAACGGCGTTGACGGTTTCTTCTATCGGCCGGGTGACGCCCACCAGCATGTTTTCGACGGAGTCTTCGCCGCGTTCGGCGATTACGACGATTCGCGGAAAGGCCACGTCCGGATAGATGCCGGAAGGAAGAATAAAGATCGCCGCGATTCCCCAGACGCAAAGCCCCAGCGTTAAAAGAAGAATCGCTTTTCGATGTTCGAGCGCAAAGGCGGCGACGCCTGACAGTCCGTTCGAGGTGTTCATTCAGCCGCTTCCTCAACCACGTGCGCGCCGTCCGGCAAGTTGTAATTTCCATCAATGATGATTTCCAGGCCTTCTTTCAGAGCCTCTCCTTCAATGATGGCGACGTCGCCGTCACGCGCCAGAACGGTTACGGGCGCGGCATGAGCCACGTGTTCTTCATCAACGTAATACACACTGGCCTTGTCATCTTCCAGCACAATCGCCGAATCGTGAATCGCATACCCCTTCGCCTGATCGCCCGATGTCACGCTGGCGTAAAATATTTCTCCAATGCGAGGGCGATTTTCGAGAGGAGAATCAGGCTGGGCTTCGACGGCGACCAGTCCGGTTTCCGGATCCAGTTCGCCGCCGATTGAAATGATTTTCGCCTGTAGTGGCGCGGTTGACGGCGGAATGTCGATGGCGGCGGCGAGACCCGGTTCAAGCCGGTCGGCGATGGAGGGAGACATCCACATTCTGAAAACCGTGGTCTTGCCTCCAATCACCTGGGCGAGTGGGGTTTTGTCGTCGATGGAAGCCCCCACCATTGCGTTCAGCCCGGAAACGCGGCCGGGCGCTGGCGCTACAATCGTCGTCGATTCGAGCTCGAGTTGGGCCATCTGAACGTCCGCTTTCGCCTGGTCGAGCGCTGAACGCAATCGTTTGAGCTCGGCATCGCGCCCCGATGTGCGGAACAGTTTTGCCTTTTCGGCGAGCGCCTTCGCCTGGCGTTCCGCTTCCTGCATGGCCAGTTCCGCGTCGCGGGCGGCTTTGGCGGATGTGAGTTGATCGGCGAGCAGTTCCTGCTCGCGTTGCGATTCCAGCCGGGCCTGTTCGGCGGCGACGGCGGCCTGTTTGGCGGCGAGGTCGAGCTCGGTCTGAGTCATGTCGAGCCCACCCTCTTGCGCGGACTTCAGCTCGGCTTCCGCCTGTTGCAGGCTCGCTTGCGCCCTGGCGGCGTTGCTTGTTGCGATCCGGCCGTCCAGCTGAATGATGGTTTGACCCGAATCAACGCTTTCTCCTTCTTGAACGTTGACCGATTGGATGATTCCGGGATAGCGGGCGATGACCGACACCGGCGATTGTTGACGTGGAGCGAAAAAGCCCATGGTCTTAAACGAAACGGTCATCTCGCCTTCATGCAGAGGCATGACTGAAACGTGCGCCTGCATTTCTTCCAGCGGCGCGCTTTCGCTCTCGTCATCTTCACATAGTCCGGATTGTGATGAATTCAGTAAGGATAAAATCAAGAAAATCGAAAATAGGATTTGAATCGAGGAGTTAAATTGATTTGATCTTTGCATTATATAAACGCCTGCTTTCAGCAAATTCCCATTCGGCGCAAAGCCTTCCTGTATTGAAACACATCAGGAGGGGGGGACGATAGCCTTTCTTTTATATTGGATGATGTTGAATCAACGAAACAAGTGAACATCCCCCCGCGCCGGGCGGAGGGATGTTCCATCGATCGGGGATCGGATTTCATTCCGCTGTGGATGCTTTAACCAGTTTCATACCTTCTTCCTGAATCAGACCGACGCCGGCGGCGTAATATTTTTTCTCTTTTTCGTTCGGTTCCAGCGGCGTGGTCTCTTCCGTAACGAGGCAGTTTTTATAAACGCCCATCGGGGTTTCGACGGTTTCGTCGATATCTTCGATTTCGGCGCGGTCCATTGCCTTGCCGGGGGCGAGCTCCTGGTAATATTTGGCGTCGAGCAAGACCTGCCCCGGCATTATCAGGCCGAACCGGGCGCCATTCTGGCCCGCCAGCCAGCCGCCTTCGTGTTTGGTCACTTTGCCGTTTTCATAGATATCAACTTCTTCGCCGAAATAAAACACACTGTTGGTACGCTTGCTGATAGCGAAGAAATTCTTCGACACTTCGGCCAAATTGCCGTCTTCCCATTCACGTTCTTCGACCACGCGCGTCTCGACTCCGTCAACTGTTTTCGTTTCATTCAGAACGGTGATTTGAAGGCGTCCGTCCTCATCTTCCAGCACCAGTTGATAACCGGGCGTCAGGTTGAAATAGGGATTCACGCCGGTTGATGTCAGTTCGTTTTTATCGACGCCGAATTCCATTGTGAATTCTTCTTCATCTTCCTCATCGGCGTCTTCTTCCATTTTCGCGCTGGGACCGTCGTCATCTTCTTCGTCGTCATCGTCTTCCTTGATGTTGGCGTGATCATCGTCGGCTTGATGCTCGTCTTCTTCAAATCCCAGAAATTTTCCGCTTTTATCGACGCTGAATTCCCGCACCTCGCCGTCTTTGATGACTTCGACGTCATACACGCCCTCGCCCTCTTCGTCGTCGAACTCGATCGTCTGGATCTCCAGTCCGGCGGCGTGCGCTTCAATCGCAGTTTTGACGGCGGCGGGTACATCCGATAATTGAACTTCCGTTTCCCCCGCAAAGCCGCTGAATGCGGTAAACGTGGCGACAGAGGCGATGCATAGAACGAGCAGGCCCGTCCCGATTCTTAATCCGGTTGATGTAATTGTCTTCATCATGTCCTCCTTCAGAATGTGTTTCAACAGGATTCGTGGAATACTTGATGGAACGGTAACTCGTTGAAGATGATGAGAAGATGATGGTGGAAAAAAAATGTGATTAGTTAGCGGGGTGGATTGAAACGCTTAACCGGCCGCCATTGAGTTTGAGTCCGAGAGTCAGCCCGGCTACGTCCGCCAGAGCGGCGGCTAAGGGCAGCCCCAGTCCGCTATGAGCCTCGTTTGACGAGCGAGCGGCGTCCTTGCGCCAGAATCGTTCACTCATGCGAGGCAGGTCGTCGGTGGTTAAATCGCCCGCTGTATTTGAGATTCGAAAGTCGAGCCGTCCGTCCGTCACATCCGCTTCCCATTCAAGCGTCCCGCTCTCTGGCGTGTACTCGACCGCGTTTGAAAACAGGTTGCTCAAAATCGTGGCCAGAATATCACGATCGCCATGCAGAATTTTCGCCGGTGCGACTGAGCAGGTAACCTCAAGCCCGCGCTGTCGAGCGGCTGCTTCAAACGGCGTCCATTGGTCATGGAGGAATGGCTCGAACTCGATTGGTTCGGTTTGCAGCGGATACCGCCCCGCGTCGCATCGCGCCAGCGTCAACAATGCCTGGATGGTTTGTTGCATGCTTTTAGAGGAATCCAGAATATCTTTGAGTAAGCCGAGCCGAAGCGGTTCCAACTCCCCGGGTTGCGATAACGAAACCTCCGCCGCGGCGCGGATTTCGCTGATAGGCGTTCTCAATTCATGCGCCACGTCGGCGGTGAATCGGCGTTCGCGTTCAAACGCGTTCTTTAACTCCATGATTGCGTCATTGAAGGCTCGGGCGACTTCCGCCAGTTCGCCGATGGGCGGGACGGCGATGGGAGTGAGACGATCCGGATTCAGAGCGCGCACTTCCCGTTCCATGCGATGCAGAGGCTTGAAGCATTCCTGAATCACGTAGCGGCCTGAAACCAGTAAAATAAATAATCCCGCGCCCATCGACAGAATGAGCGAGAAGAGAAGCTCGTAAACCGTTTCATTGGTTTCACCGGTATCCAACCCGACCGTGAAAAGATAAACCGCTGACGCCGGAATTTCAGCGGTGTTGTCCGGCTCGGAGGCGATTCGGCTGCGTAGCGTAACCAGCCGGACGTGAAGTTCGCCAATGGATCGATGCCAGTAAACCGGTTCGTCGATTGGATACGGTTGTTTCCGGTCAGGGAGATTGAACGGAATGGAAGCGAGGGATGCCGACCGTTTTACTTCATCGCCGTCATCCTGGCTGATGAGATAAAACGCGGAGAGTTTCCCCTGTCCATATTCGGGGATCGCCGCATCGGATAAATCGAGCTCAAAAACTCCGTTTTCATCGAGGTGCGCGGACGCGATGAACGATTCGGCCCGGGCGAGTAATTCTCGGTCGAGCGATTCGGTTAATTCCTGTTTGATGTGGAGAGATAAAACCAAGCCCGTGACGATGAATATCGCCACCGTGGCCCAGAGCAATCGAAACAGAATGATCTGGACGAGGCTTCGGCCTGCTCGCGAATGATTCCGATTCGTCTCAATCAATGAGATACCCCATCCCCCTGCGGGTTGTGATGGCGACGCCGATCCCGTGAATGTCCAGCAATTTTCTGAGAGAACAGACGGCTGCGTCTACGACGTTGCTAGACGGCTCCGCCAGATCATCGTAGATGTGCTCTTCGATTTCCTTGCGTGAGACCACGGCTCCCCGCTTTAAGGCCAGTAATTCAAACAGCGCGTATTCGCGAGGCGGCAGCTCGACGCGGACGCCGTTCAACACGAGCGACTTGCCCGCAAGATCCAGTTCCGCCCGGCCAATTGGAATAACCGTCTGTTTGATGCCGTATCGTCTGCGGATCAACGCCTGCACTCGCGCTAATAATTCTTCAAACGCGAAGGGTTTGATCAGGTAGTCGTCCGCGCCTTCCGAGAGCCCGGTAACCCGGTCTTCAACCGTATCTCGTGCGGACAGAATCAGAACGTGAACCTCTTTTTTCTGCCGCCGCAACTCCCTCAACAGAGACAGACCATCCAGTCCAGGCAGCATGAGATCGAGGATGATCGCGTCGTAGTCGAGCGTCTGAGCGCGCCACAATCCGTCCGTCCCGTCGCCCGTCACGTCCACGCGGAAGCCGCGATTCCGCAAACCCGCGGAGATCGAGCGTTGGAGTTTGACTGAATCTTCAATGAGAAGGATGCGCATGATGGATCATTCTATACCGGGGTGGATGAGCCTGTCTCCATTCATGGCGATGGAGTTGGTACGAGAAAGCGGATTGCTGAAATCAACAAGCCGATGATGATCGTGAATTATAGCCGGATGAACTTATTTTAATCTTACGCACAACCACCAGATAGCGGCAAACAAAATCGCCTGCCGTCTTCCAAGCGATCCGACATGAAGTCCATCGTCCAGCACTCGTTGGGGCGATTCGGCGTCGTCAACGGAAGTTTCGGTTGATTGCCCCGTTTCTTGCGCGTCTTCAATCGAAGCGAAAGCCCCTCTTCTCTATAGATTCGATGGACAACCTTGTGATTGATGCGCCAACCTTCTCGCAGAAGAAGGATGTGCAGCCGACGGTATCCATATCGAACGTACGTCTCCGATAATTCCTTGATCCGCAAACGCAACGCCCGGTCATCCCGGAGATGCGCTTGAGATCGATACGTGGATCGTCGAATGACAAGTAGCCTGCACGCATGTCTTTCACTGATTCCATAGCCCGATTGCAACGACTTCACCATCGGACGACGGCGTGGCATTGATTTGCCCCCATAAAATGATGCCAGTTGGAGTGAGAAAAATAGATTCTGGAGGATGGGAAAGACTGATTCCATGAGCAAATGATCAACTAATTTTATATAACCATTCTATAGGCTTGCATTTAAATAATCTTGGCGATTTTCTTTTAAAATGTCCAGAATTTTGACTATTTACGGGATGAGTTTTGTTGCAAATCGTTTATAATATATCATGAATAGATAATCTTCTTAATGCCGGATTTGTTATGCAAACCTCTTTTTGTCTTGCTTGTCGAAATTGTATCGATTCTGTGTGGTTGCGCAAATGAGGGGCCAGAGCCGATCGGTATCTATGAATGAAAACGATCCCGTAAAAATCAAATCTGCGTTGAGTCATGATGAAGCGGAAATAGACAACATAACTGAAACAATTTAAGCGGGACCGGACTGGGGGGAGGAAAAATGAGCGATCGTCATAATCCAACCAGCGATGGAAATGAGAACCTGGAGGAATTTCAGGAACGTAAATTTAATGTGCGCGATCAGTATTCCCTCGAAGACATTCAGAAACTCTTGATTGATATGGATCAGGTCGTTTCTTCCGTGAAAGCGGAAAAACAGGGAATCGATCCGAAAGAGATGGTTAAAACCGTGAGAGGCGGACGAATCGTCTGGATCACTCGCGGTGAAATGAACGCGATTCTCGCCAAGCAGCGGCGCGTTTCAGGCTTAAAATACCGCCAGCGCGCGCTTCGGGGCGATAATGCGATTTCCAGCGAAATTACCCGCCGAATCGAGGCCTGCCGCACTCTGTGCGCGGCGATCAAACAAGTCTCCCCTGATGACAGCCCTGATATGACGCTCCGGATGAGAGATCTGGAAGGTATCCATAATCGTTCGGTCAGTCATGCGCGTGAATTGAGAGTTTTTGAAGAAGCGATTCAACGAAAGAAGGAAGAAGATCCGATCTATCGCGAGATGGAATCCGCCAAACGGGATATGCTTGACGCGTTGAATCGCAATGATCTTAAAGATGCGGATGTTCGCCAATCGTACTGCGATCGCCACATGGAAGAATATCTGGCCGTGCAGAAGCGTTTGGAACCCTATATCAAAAAAGCGAAAGCGTGCCGTAACGCGTTCCTTCAAACAAAACAGCAATTGTACCTTTTTGAATTTAATCTGATTGCGGATGGAGTTGGTTTGATAACGCGCAATTTTGATGAAATCGCGTACTTTGATCGCGAAAGGCAATATTCGCCGCGATTGAATGAGATCTCAGCCGAGATCGATGATCGAATTGCCGCGGCACGGCCGCTGTTCCTTACGATCGCCGAACTGGCGATTGAAGAACTCGATGAGAAAAAAGATTTTTTCCGTGAAGCCGACGATCAGTATTTAACGCCGTTATTCAATCAATGCTTGATGCTGGTGGAAATTTTTCAAAGCGCTCGAAAATCGATCATGCATTCCACGGATGAAGAAAAAAGCGTTAAAAAGGCTGAGTCCAGCGTGAAAAAGAAGAAGACGTCACGCATGGCATATCAGCAGCAATCGGATCGGATGAATAACGATTCATGAAGTGACTATTTCAATCGGGAACAGCGGTATGGTGAATAGAGAATCTCAACACAATGCGTTTAAAAGCCGCGCTGAGGCGATCCAATCCGGTTTGAATCGATTGAGCGAGGGATTATCTGAATTAAACGATAAATTGCGGCGCGATCCCAGCGTAAAGTTGACTGCCGCGTTTGTTGAACTGGAAGATATTAATGGTTTTCTGAACACGCTCAACTTGATATCGGAAACCATGCCGGAAGACCGCGTACGGGAGGCGGGAGTCAACGCCGCCAATTCAATCGTAAAGTGCGTTCGAAAACTGCCCACTCACCTTAACGTTAAAATAAGCGGGATGGAGGTCGATCCGAAGCTGAACTTTCCCCTTTTTCTGGTCGATGCCATTCGCTTGTTTGGCCCCGCTGTCCGTGTGAGCAATGATGAAATGCGCGCCTGGGTGATGATTCGTTCAGAAGAGCTGGACTTCTTTCGGATTGAAGACGTCAAAACTGAATTAGCGCGCAATGGAGTGATTCAGGGCGTTGAACCGAGCTCGATTGAGAAAATTTTTACCACCCCTTGTTGTGACCGTGAAATTTGCGTTGCGAATGGCAAAGAGCCCGTCCCGGGGGTCAATGGCCGTTTGAAATATGAAATTTCGATTGAAGATATCAGTCATGCCCCAAAATTGCTCGAAAATGGAAATGTATCATTTAAGGATATCCGGTTATTTGAATATCTCACCGAGAACGCGGTCCTGATGAGACTGATTCCTCCAACTCCGGGCCAATTGGGATATACAGTGACGGGCAAAACGCTGAATCCTCCGAAACCTCTCGAGGCTCAGCTTCCGGATATTGCGTTTACGAAAACGTCTGCGGATGGAACCTGCTTGCAAGTCGTTCAAGATTGTTGCGTCACGATAAAAAATGGAAAATTCAATGTTCAACCCATGCTTCATATAACAAGTAACATCTCGTATACGACGGGAAACATTGATTCCGATGTCGCAGTCGTAATTGATGGTGATGTTTTAACTGATTTTTCGGTTAAATCAAATATGGATATTCATGTTAAAGGTGTTGTTGAAGGCGCCAGACTTGAAACAAAAGGAGGAATTTCGATAGGGTCGGGAGTGCAGGGTAAAGACAAAGCCCGGCTCGAAGCCAATGGAGACGTTGCGGCGAAGTTTTTTTCTCAAGCGGTGATTGATACGCTGGGAAAGGTGATGGCTGAATCTGAAATTATTCATTGCAAAATATGGGCGGGCGGTGGTGTTGAAGCGTCCGGAAAGCCTGGCTGTATAATAGGAGGCGTCTTGGAAGCGGATGGTGAGGTGAAGGCGAATGTCATCGGATCGGAAATCGGAGAACCGACGATCGTGCGGTTGGGAGGGCGTATAGCGCAAATTGCGGAAGCGATTGAACAGACGCGTAAAAAAGTCGCCGAACAGGAAGCGGTGGCTGATCAATGCGAAAACATGATTGAATCATTAACCGCACAGAAATCGAACTTTCGTGAACCTTCAAAAGAAATTGAAGAAGCCATCCAAAAAGCGAGTTCACTGCTGGAAAACGCACGGCATAACGCGATTGAAATGCAATCGGAGTATGATGATCTGCAGATACAGTATGATGAAGCGTTAAAACAAACGCGTGTTGTTAAGGCGAAAAAAAACATCTGGCCTGGCGTCGAAATCGAAATCCAGGGAGTGGTTTTAAAAATTCTGAAGCCAACGGGGCCGGCGATGCTTTTAAAACAGGGAGATCGCATCCAGATATATCCGTGGCGGGATGAAGAATGATGAAAAGGAGGAATTCGCATTCCATCGCTGAATCTCTCAAAGAGGACGTAGTAGTTGAAAACGCCTCAATAAGAGATTTTCAGGAAGATTTACGATCATCCGAAAAAGAACGATTGCGTACTTCTCTTCGCAGGCATGAACTCGTCGAAGAACTGCGGAGTGCTTTTTCTTCTCAGGAAGGAGAAAAAGATAGCCGCGAGATGTTCTGGTCGGAGATTAAAAGAATGATGGAGGAGGGAACTGTTGTAGAAATAAATCATGCGGCGAAAAGAGTGACGAATGAAATAAAAATACTTCAATCACAAAAACAGCTTACGCAAAAAAGTAACGCGATATATAAGGAGTTCATTAATTCATGTGGTTTGTTTATGCAAAAACAAGCATTGTGCGATAAGATTAACGCCTCGATTTCCGCGATCAACGCTCGTATTCTTACCGATGCTGGCGGACAGGATAAAAAGCTGATTGTCAACGGTAAATTGATGCAAGCCAGAGAGCGGTTATATCTTGAATCTGGTAAATTGCATAAAAACTTAATTAAATTTTTTGAAAACTTGGAATCTGGATTGAAATCTGAAATATCTTTGGAAAAAAATACGGAATATTTGCTATATGACTGCTTAAAAATTCTGGATGAGCCGACGAAAAAGAAAATAATATCCGTAGTATCCAGAAAAAAGAAAAGTTTAACGATGGATGATCGGATTGCGTTATATGATACGATCATTGAAAAATTGGCGAAATCTTATCCACCCGTCGCCTCTCGAATCCAATCTCTGGCGCGAAAACATGCCCGTGAATTACGCGCTAAAAATCAGCATGAACGAGCGATCGCTCATTTATTGAATGCATTACAATTTTATTCGGAAGATTCGCGCACGTATCAATTGCTGTCTGACCTGTACTTCGAACTCGGATTGAAAGATAAGGGATTCTTGTCGCTAAGACGATCGCTGGAAAACTCACCGGAAAATCTCACGCTAAGAAGACGTGTTGCGAAATTATGGTATGAACGTGGAGAAAAAGAAAAAGCTCTTGACGAATATACTATAATCATAAACTCCGATGGAGTTGAAATAGACGATCAAAGAGAGTATGGACGGCTTCTTTTTGAGTGCGGACGATATTCTGAAGCGATATCCCTTCTGACGGATTATTGCTGCAAAAAACCGAATGATGATGTTGCCGCTTATTGGCTGGCGAAATCTTATTTGCGTACGGAAATGTTCAATGAAGCATTGCCTTTATTTCAACATGTCCTGGCCATTGATCCTGAAAATATTGAAAAAATACGAGATTATGCCATTGTTTTGCAAAAAATTAAAATGAAAAGTTCAGCGGTGACTATACTTTTGAATAGTCTTGAAAAAAACAAAAAAGCTGTAACGCTTTGGTTGCTTCTTGCATCAATATATCGGGAGTGTGAGGAATGGGAAAATGTAGAATCGACTCTGCGGCAAGCGATGGAGTTGTGTTCACCGAATACTTCGCTATATTGCGCGTTGGCTGAATCGCTTCTTGCCTTAAATAAATTTGAAGAGGCGAATGAACTGATTAATTCCGCGTTGTCAATCGACCAAACGAGTGAAACTGCTTTGCTTATAAGGGCAAAAGCAAAATATTTGGAACGGGATCTTCAAGCGGCGGAAAAAATTCTTTTAGAACCTGTTTTCATGAATTGAGTGCCCGGAGGACCTGCCGGATTGCGTGAACGCGAATATAGTTTTCTGAATGTCCCGGCAGGATTTCATAATCTTTGGATAGCCGGCGGCCATGATTCATCCAGGCGAAGGTGCGC
>WGLV01000020.1 GCA_016125385.1 bacterium | reverse complement strand
TCAGGTTGACAAGACGCGCTCGATTCTCGGCGCTTCGACCAACCGCCTTGAAGCGACCATCTCCAACTTGTCGGTCGGCGCTGAAAACCTCACCGCCTCCGAATCGCGAATCCGCGACGCCGATATCGCTCGGGAATCTTCGGACTTCACCAAGAATCAGGTTCTGCTCCAGGCCGGCGTCTCCGTCCTGGCTCAGGCCAACTTCCAGAGCCAGTCCTTCCTCGGACTCATCGGGTAATCGGCTGGATAAAGCGAATGCTCATGGGGAACGGGACGTTCGTCCCGTTCCCCTCAATCGCTTCCACTTGAATCGGAACCGGTTGAATTGAGCCGACGCTTGGAAAGGAGCCGATCATGACCATCGACTATGTGGGCAATGTAACCAGTACCTCGGTGCGCCCCGCGCAAACGGCGGAAGCGGTTCATGAAACCGCGCAAAAGTCGTCCAGAGAACTCGCCGGCGTCGCTGAAGTAAAAGCCGGCGATTCAAGCCGTGATGCGAAAAACTCGCATGGATCATTGGAAGACCTCGTCAATCAGTATAAAAACCAGTCGTCTTCCATCCACGACCGCCGGGTCTCGTTTCATAAACATGAAGGATCGGGCCGCACCGTTATCAGTATCGTCGATCCCGAAACCGAGGAAGTGATTCAGGAATTCCCGCAAGATCAACTGTTAAAGTCGTCCGAGCGAATCAAGGAAATTATGGGCAAACTGTTTGATGCCGAGGCGTAAACGCCTTTTCTTTCCCCCTCTTTTCCATCTCCCGCCGAAGAGAGGGGGCTGCTGTTTACATCACCTGATTTGACTTTTTTGTAACATAATCGCTCAAATCCTTCTCCCACCGATTTCATTTCTTACCCCATTTCAGATAACTCCCCCACACGATTCATTTTTTGGCCCCTGAATTGCGCCATTCATCTGACGGACTATCTGATTTCTGAGGGAAAATCTTGCTGTAACTACCTGCCAATATGAATCTTATTGATTAGAGCGGTATGTCACGCTCCGGTTGAGGGACATATAAAGGGGCGGAAAATTTTTCCGCAAGCCACGCTACCCGTGCGCCAGTCATATTTACGGATTGTTGCATAGAGGAGCGAATCTGGGAAAATTCAACGGGAAAACACAAGAATAACTCAACCTTTTCAGCCGTTTGCCGATAAAAAAGATAGAGTTTTATCTTCGAATTGCATGATTGTTTTGCAATTCGTGTGCGCCGCAAGGCGATTCGGCTGAATAGGGCGATAGAGGAAGAGAAAGCAATGAGCACCGCTATTGAGGGATTGATATCCGGTTTTAATACCACCGACCTGATCAACGCGATCCTGGATATCCAGGTGCGCGGACCGATCTCCAAGATCGAATCCCGCGTTAAAACCGAACAGACCAAACTCGCCGCGTTCCAGCAACTCAACGCCAGCGTACTCGGTCTCGATATCTCGTCGCAGAGTTTCCGCACGGGCTCTCTCTTCGCCAACAAAAAAGCCCAGTCTTCCAACGAATCCATCGTTTCCGCCAGCGCCAGCAGCGCCGCTCAGGAAGGCGCTTTTTCTCTGCGTGTCGATAACCTCGCCAAAAACGATCAGATCTCATCCAGCCTGTTCACCAGCGCGGATGAAGAACTGGGTTTCACCGGCAAGTTCGTCATTAATGGCCGCGCCATCGACGTCGGCTCGACGGATACTCTCCGCACCATTTCGACCCAGATCAACTCGTCCGGCGCTGGGGTTAAGGCTCAAGTGGTTCAGGTCGCTCCCAATCAGAACAAACTGATCATCGCCGCTCAGGACACCGGAGCGAATCGGCTTGAACTCCGTAAAATAGGCGCCTCCAACCTGCTTGATTCATTGGGGCTGATTGACGGTTCGACCTCGTATGACTATACCGTCAACGCCGATAACGTCGGCGCGCTGGGGTCTAAATTCGCATCGACCGACACGTTCGACATGACTGGAAAAAGCTTCACCGTTGAAGACGCCGGCGGTCAGAATTCACTGACGGTCAACTTCAGCGGCGTACTCACCCTCTCTCAGATCGCCCAGGAAATCAACGACGCTTCCACCACGGCGGGCTCCAACATCAGCGCTTCCATTGTGAACGACGGTACGGATCAACGTCTGCGCATCACCAGCACGACGGGCATCCCCAACCAGTTTGACGATCCGGACAACGCACTGTTCGATCTCGGCGTCGTGGGCGGCATTCAGAGTGAAGACTTTGCTTCTTCCGTAACCGCGGTGGGAAAAATGCTCAACCTGGGGTCGGCGTCCGACTCCACGTTTCGTATTACCAATGGCGATGGCTCGTCGTTCATTGATGTGACGGTGAATCTGGGTACGGACTCGCTTCAGAAAATCGTCGACAAGATCAATGCGGCCGCCACCCCGCCTCCGCCGGGCTCCGACATATCCGCCCAGGTGATTACGGCGGGAGGCGTTTCGCGTATTGAAATCTCCAGCGCGTCGGGAGCGCCCGTCTTCAGTAACGACGCCGATAACGTGCTTTCCACGCTCGGTATCGTTGACACCGGCTTCGCGAATTACGATCAGAAGGGCGAAAACTCCCAGATCACCTTCAACGGCGTAACCGTCAATCGAAGCAGTAATCTGGTGAACGATCTGGTTGACGGCGTCTCTCTCGCATTGAAAGAAGAAAGCGCGAGTACGGTATACGTCGGCGTCAACGCCGATCACAGCGCGGTTTCAACCTCGGTTCAGTCGTTCGTCGATGCGTTCAACCAGGTGGCTGACTTTATCGATGAACAAACCGTATTCGACCCCAAAAACGGCAACGGCGTGTTGTTTGGCAACGATGTCGTGCGCCAGTTGCAGAGCGCGCTGGCCAATGCCGTGGGAACCGTGGTGCCTAATCTCCCCTCGTTGAAATTATCACAGTTGAACGATGGGGCGGGAGTCGATCTGGGCAAAATCAAAATCACCGATCGGGCTGGTAATACCGCCGAAATCGATTTGAACGACGCTCAGACCGTTCAGGATGTGATCGACGAAATCAATTATAACGATACCATCCAGGTCACGGCTGAAGTCAACTCAACCGGCGACTCCATCAACCTGATCGATACCTCCGGCGGGTACACCCAACTGAAAGTTGAAGAAGTCGATGGAACCACCGCCGCCGATCTCGGCCTGAAACGCCAGGTCGCCAGCAACCGCCTGACCGGCGGCGTGATTGCGACCGGCGCGGGCAGCACGCCGCTTTCTTCGCTTGGCATCGAACTCGATTCAACCGGACACCTTTCGTTTGATCAAAACAAGCTTGAAAGCGCCCTTCGCGATAATCCCGATCTGGTTGAAAACGTGCTCACCGCCAGCAACGTTGGTTTTGGCTCCAAGTTCCGTTCCATGTTGAAAACGTTCACCACGATCAACACCGGTCTCCTCGATACGACGACCAAGGGCATGACCGATTTCATCGAGCGCCAGATTCAGCGCATCGACGATATCGAAAGCCGCGCCGCGATACAGGAACAGACGCTGCGCAAACGCTTCTCCGCGCTGGAAGTCACCATGTCGCAGTCTCAACAGGTGAGCCAGCTGCTGTCTCAACGTCTTGGTGGAAACGGTGGATGATCCATTATTTTTCAGTTCAGATTCGCAACGCGTCAGCCGAAAAAAAACAGATACGAAACCGGGTGAGTTTCAGTTAAAATAGTGTGAAACCCCCGTTGAAAACTCTCAATTAGTTGATTGAACGCTCGTTTGAAAGAGGAGGTTTTATCCGTGGCGACGCAGGTCGGCAACCCTCAACTCCGCTATCTCAAGACGCAGATCGAGACGGCGAGCCAACCCCAGCTTCTGGTGATGATCTTTGACGCCGCCGTCAAGAAACTCCATATATCCAAAAAAGCGATTCTCGAAAAGAATATCGAGAAGGCGCATACCGAACTGACCAAAGTTCAAAAAATCTTCTCCGAACTGATGATCGCCCTCGATATGGAAAAAGGCGGCGATCTCGCCATGAATCTGCTGCGCATCTATGACTTTGTCTATCACCACCTGGTGCGCGCCAACATCAAACAGGACGCTTCGCTGATCGATGAAGTCCTGCCCGTTGTGGATAACCTGCGTGATGGATGGACGCAGGCGGTCGACAAGTACAACAAAGAAAATCTCGAACAGTCCGCCGCGCCGGCGTCTCCCAAACCGGCGAGTGGTTTTCAGGCGTTGTCGACCGGGATCGGCGCTACGCCTTCCGCTCCCGCGCAGAATGCGCCGAAGCCCGCCGCGCAAACCGATTCACCCGAACCGGCCAAGCCCGCGCCGGTCAGGCCCATGCCTGCTCCCGCCCGAACCGGGACGTATGGCTCGGGCGCCCGGCCCGCCGCCGCTCCGGTCGAAGACCGCCCACGCCTCAATATTCAGGGCTGAAATCAATCTTTATTTCGCGGCTTTAACGCGCAATCCACTCAACCGGCTGGCGATTTTCCGCCCGCCGGTTTTGTTTTTCTCCAATTGGGATAAAAGAAAATGATCGAAAAACGATGATCAGATTGAAGCCTTTTCGCGGTCATAAGCGTCTTGCTTTATGAACCGCATCCGCGTTTGGGGCTTATTCCTTTCAGGTTGATAAATTCTTGAATAGATTTCTCAATCCGATCGCGTCAGCCCCAACGAGGGCGTTATAGACAGACAACCTAAATATTGGGCAACCGGTACTGTCCGCTATTGCGTCACAAGATTCGTGCATCGGTTCCTCAATCCGATCGCGTCAGCCCCAACGAGGGCGTTAGAGACAGATAAACCTAATACTGGGCAACTGGAGCCGCCTGCTTTCACGCTACAAGATTCGTGCATCGGTTCCTCAATCCGATCACGTCAGCCCCAACGAGGGCGTTATAGACAGATCACCCAAATACTGGGAAACCGGCACTGCCGGTCAGCCCCAACGAGGGCGTTAGAGACAGATCACCCAAATACTGGGCAACTGGAGCCGCCTGCTTTCACGCTACAAGATTCGTGCATCGGTTCCTCAATCCGATCGCGTCAGCCCCAACGAGGGCGTTATAGACAGATCACCCAAATACTGGGAAACCGGCACTGCCGGTTAGTTGGTTGGGGTGTTTTCGCGATAAAGTAAAGGTATAAGGTCATGCGCGTATTCGTGCAGGAGGTTATTGTGATGAAGCGAGTTCTTTTATTCTGGAGTTTATCCGCGATCGTTCTGTTTTGCGTTTGCGGTGTGATGGCTCAGGAGCCGCAGGCTCTGTTTCGTGAAAATTTCAACGGCGATTCGCTGCAGGCGATCGGCTGGACGGGCATTGCGAGTTCGGGCTTTCAGGGCGCGAACGCGCGCATCGGTCTGACGCCGTCGAACCCGTACGATACATCGTCCAAACCGGGGCGCGGCGTGTTGATCACAGCGGCGCCGGGGCAGGGAACCCTGTTGTTCGGCCCGGTGATTCCCGTTGGCGATGATCCGGTCGTGATTCGTTTGTCGGTGCTGGCCGACTCGCCGGGTGGAATCATCGCGATGGGCGTCTTTAACGTGGCGCCGGATGGTTCCATCTTCACCACGGATAACACCGGGTTCTTCAAGTTCGATAACGACAGCGCCGCGTTCACCGACGGATATCATCGGCTGACGGCGATCTATGATCCCAAAGACGGCGCGGTGATTCCGTTGTTTCAGTTCGCCGTGAATCCCGGGGCGGACGTTACAACCGTTACGGGGTATTTTGATGACTTTGAAATCTTCCCGCTCAATTCGGCGAACGTGACCGATCCTGGTCTGCGTTCTCTGTTGGGAGTCACGGCTGGAGTCGAGCCTACGCCGACCATCCCCGTCCCGACGATGACGCCCACCCGAACCCCGACTCAGCCTCCCGCGCCGACGCCCACGCCCGATCAGTCCGCGCCCGACTTCGAGTTGGAGTGGCTGCTTGATATCTCGCCGCAGGACGACGCGTACGAGGCGTTTCACCCCGACGCGGAGCATGACAAAAACAGCCGGTTCGCGATCGTCGCCGCCGACAATACGCTGGGCTATCAGGATATCCTTCTGCGCGAGTTCGATGCGCCCAAGGGAACCATTTCCGATCCCGTCACTGTGAATCAGACGTTCGACGATACCAGAACCTATCAGCCTTCGGTCGAGATCGACGCGGGCGGCGACCGCGTCATCGCCTGGCAGGACGATCGCCGCGTCGACAAGAGCATGGGCGTCTTTCTCAACGCGACCGATTCGTTCGGAATCAAACTGCGTAACGAAGATATCTGGGTCAACGAGCCGTTTCAGGACACCAACGCCATCAATCCCCAGATCGATATGAATTCTCATGGCGATATGGTGGTGACCTGGCAGGACGACCGCTTCTTCGATACGAACATCTTCGCGCGGCGCTTTACTTGGGCGAACAATCAGTTCACCCCGATCGATTCGAAAGATATCGTCATCAATAAGACGTTTGAAAACACCGCGCCTTCACGCCCCGCCGTCGCCGTCGGCGAGGATGGAACCATCGTTTCCGTCTGGTCCGACAACCGCGTGGCGGTGAATGGAACGCAGCGCTATGACGTCTATGCCCGCGTGTGGAGCAAGACCACTCAGCCCACATCTGATTTCCTCTTGCCCGACTCGGTGAAAGAGATCCGCGTTTCGCCTTCCGACGATGTTCTTGATAACGCCCGGTATCCCGCTATCGCGGTCAGCAACAATTACTATTTCATAGTCTGGATCAACGAAAATCCGTCGACCGGTCAGAAAAACGTGCAGGGCGCGCTGTTGAATAAAAGCGGTGAGATTCTGGTTAACGCGTTCTTCGTCGATCTGGGCGAAGAGGCGGGCCGCGCGGCGGCGCCCTCGGTGGCGGTCTGGGCGCCCGATCAGTTCATCGTGACCTGGTTCGACGCCGCCACGGGCGAAACCCAGACTCTGTTTTACGATGCGAAAAATAACCAGTATCTTTCCGACCCCATCATCCTGCTCGATCAGCTGCAGAGCGTCGCCAATACGTCCGTCTGCGTTGATGACGACTATCGCTTTCTCTCGGTGTGGGACGGTTTGATCGGCGGGATCAGCGACGCGTCCGGCCTGTCGGTGATCGTCAACGCGCCTGAATTACGCACCCTGCAGTCCGTGCCGCGCATGGTTACGGCGCCCGAAACGGGGCCGGTGGCGAAGTTGAAGGCGGTTGAAACCAGTGCGCCCGCCACGGTGCGCGTGCTCAAGGCCGCCCGCTTTTCTCATGAAACCAGTCCGCCGCGCGGCATGAGCGCTCCACCGTCCGCGGCGGCGCCCACGACCGCGCCGACCCCGGCGCCCTCGTCCGTACAACGCGCCGTTCGGTGATCTCATCTCTCATTCAAGCCCCTCGCGTTCAGCGCGAGGGGCTTTTTAAATTTCATCTTCCGATGGAAAATTTCATCATACCACCACCATGATGTAAGAGCGGCTATAATGGACTTTGAATGGGATGACCAAAAGAACCAGGCGAATATTGTAAAACATGGAATATCCTTTGATTTGGCGATCGCCGTGTTTGAAGGAAGTCACGTTATCAAAAAATCGCCTTATTTGCCTGAAGAAAGATATATGGTCACTGGAACAGTATTGGATCGTCGGATAACGGTTATTTATACGAAGCGCGGCGGAAAAGTTCGAATTATTTCAGCGAGAAGGGCGAAGAAAAATGAATAAAAATAACGGTCAGGAACACATCGTCCACATGACGCTGGATGAAGCGCTGGATCGAATTCGCCGGGGTGAGCCAACCGCCACTGACTGGGCCCGCGTTGACGCCATGACCGAAGAAGACATCGACCGCGCCATCGCCGAAGACCCCGATTCCGCACCAGCGCCCGAAGACGCCCCCAGCTGGATCGTCGACGGACGCAAGGGAGTGCGTCTCGAAATCCACGTAAAACAGGCCTCTTTCCTCAAATTACATTCCGCCAACGCCGACATCGAAGCCGTCATCAATCAGGCATTAGAGGAATACCTCGCTGCCCATCCAATCCCCTGAAGCACTCCTCCTCCGTCCGGGATTCGACGCGCGGGTTTTTATGTTGACGCACGTCATCGTTATGTGGTATTTGTAAATAAGTTCGAAATCCACTCTCAACCAAAATGGTGACCCCATGTCATCCAGACGAGTTGTGTTCGCCGTAAAAATCGTGGTCGCTCTCGCCCTTCTCGCGAGCCTCTTCGCCTTGATGATTCCCCATTTTCTGCACAGCCAGTACAACGCGCGCCGAATCGAGATGCAGTCTTTCGCTGAGGCGGTAATCGGGCGTTTCAGCGGAGACGAGCCAAAGAATGCCAACGCCGAAAAAATTCGTGGCGCCCGCACAGTCGGCTTTCAGGGCCCGATGTTCGGCCCGGACCGCAAGATCAAACTGCGCGTCTATTTCAAAGAAGACTTCGTCGCGGTGAACGAATCAGCCAAAGAACTCTTTTTTCAAACATTTCCCGAAATCGAGCCGCCCGAGTGGGATGTCAGCCCGTGGTGCATGCTTGTCACCCGCAGTTACGGACTCAACGATCCGGAATACGCCGGAGCCAGAGAGGTTTTTAATTCGCCGGGGCGCTTTACGAAATTGCCGGTCGTCACGGCGGTGAAAGTCGTGGTCGGCGCCACCGAGACCCAGTTGTTTGATTCGCCTTACTTTCTTGAAGTTGACGCGCAGGGGTATTACAACGCCCGCCCCACCTTCACGCCCTACAACCCCACCAACGGCCTCGCCAGTTACGGCGAGTTCTACGCCGATTCGAGTTCCATCCTCCCCCGCCAGAAAGCCGTCATCATGGACCCGCCTCCCGACGGTCAGATTGAAACGATGGACGATCTCCGCTGATTTCCCGATCAAAATACTTGACAGAGTCAACTTTTGAGCGAAAATACTTGACAGAGTCAACCTTCGTGGGATGTTCATCCGCATTTCAACGCTTCCGCATTCTGTTTTTTATCATCCCATGAAATTGTAAACCGATAATTCAAAGAATGTTACATCATAAGGAGTCGTAATCCATGCCGTCCTCCGACGAAACCATTCAGAGCGCATTACAGGACTATAAATACGGTTGGGTCACGGAAATCGAGCAGGAATATGCTCCCAAAGGCCTGAATGAAGATATCGTTCGCATGATTTCAGCGAAAAAAAATGAGCCTGAATTCATGCTCGAATGGCGTTTGCGCGCGTATCGTCACTGGCTGAAGATGAACGCGCCGCAGTGGCCCTATTTTGAGTACGGCCCAATCGATTATCAGAATCAGTACTACTATGCCGCGCCCAAATCCGACAAGCCCAAGCCCAAGAGCCTCGACGAGGTCGATCCCGAGATTCTCGCCACCTACGAAAAACTCGGCATCCCCCTGAAAGAACAGGAAGTTCTGGCGGGCGTGGCGGTCGACGCCGTCTTTGACAGCGTCTCCGTCGGCACGACCTACAAAGCCAAACTGGCCGAACTGGGCATCATCTTCTGTTCGTTCTCCGAGGCGGTCGAAAACCACCCCGAGCTCGTCCAGAAGTACCTCGGCACGGTGGTTCCATATACCGATAACTTTTTCGCCACGCTGAACTCCGCCGTGTTCAGCGACGGCTCGTTCGTCTATATCCCCAAAGGCGTGCGCTGCCCGATGGAACTCTCGACCTATTTCCGCATCAACGCGGCTGACACCGGGCAGTTCGAGCGCACTCTGATCGTTGCCGATGAAGGCGCCTACGTCAGTTATCTTGAGGGCTGCACCGCTCCCAAGCGCAGCGGCAATCAGCTGCACGCGGCGGTGGTTGAGCTGGTCGCGCTCAAAGACGCCACCATCAAGTATTCCACCGTCCAGAACTGGTACCCCGGCGACAAGGACGGCAACGGCGGCATCTACAACTTCGTCACCAAGCGCGGCAAGTGCCTCGAAAACGCCAAGATCTCCTGGACTCAGGTTGAAACCGGCTCCGCCATCACCTGGAAATACCCCAGCTGCATCCTGCAGGGCGATAATTCAGTCGGCGAGTTTTACTCGGTCGCGGTGACCAACAATCACCAGAAGGCCGATACCGGCACCAAGATGGTTCACATCGGCAAGAACACCAGCAGCACCATCGTCTCCAAGGGCATCTCGGCGGGCGTCGGTCAAAACGTCTATCGCGGGCTGGTCCAGATCAATAAAAAGGCCGGCAACGCGCGTAACTACACCCAGTGCGATTCCATGCTGATGGGCGACAAGTGCGGCGCGCACACCTTCCCGTACATCGACGTGCGCAACAACTCCGCTCACGTCGAACACGAGGCGACCACTTCGAAAATCGGCGAAGACCAGATTTTCTACTGCCAGCAGCGCGGTCTCTCCGAAGAAGACGCGGTCAACCTGATCGTGAATGGCTTCTGTAAGGAAGTCTTTCGCGAGTTGCCGATGGAGTTCGCCGTCGAGGCGCAGAAACTGCTCAGCATCAGCCTCGAAGGCAGCGTCGGCTGATCCGGCGCAAGTTGAACGGCGCGTTTACCACAAACCGGTTCAAATTTAGAAACTCTGATGAATTCATTTTCGATTTTAAAAAAAACGGATTGACGAGGCCGAAGGCCGAGGAAACCCAACCAGTAATTTGGGACAGAGCGGGTGGGGGAAAATGAATTCATGCTGAATCATGTTTTTGACTTAGAAATTTTGTCTTCGATCTGGATTTTGAAGACGACTCGATAAATTGGAGATATAGAATCATGTCATTGCTTGAAATCAAAAACCTCTGCGCCTCCATCGAAGGCAAACAGATTCTGAAGGGCGTCAACCTGACGGTGAATCCCGGCGAAGTCCACGCCATCATGGGGCCGAACGGCTCCGGCAAGAGCACGCTCTCGCAGGTGCTGGCTGGCAACGAAGCCTACGAGGTCACCAGCGGCGAAATCATTTTCGAAGGCAAAAACCTGCTTGAGATGGCGCCCGATGAACGCGCCTGTGAAGGCATCTTCATGGCGTTTCAATACCCGGTTGAGATTCCCGGCGTGGGCAACACCTACTTTCTCAAAACCGCCTACAATGCCGTGCGCAAGTATCGCGGTCTTGAAGAAGTCGACGCCGTCGAGTTCATCAAGATCATGAAAGAAAAAGCCAAACTGGTCGAACTCGACGACAAACTGCTCAAACGCAACGTCAACGAGGGCTTTTCCGGCGGCGAAAAAAAGCGCAACGAGATCTTCCAGATGGCCGTGCTTGATCCCAGGCTCGCCATCCTCGACGAGACCGATTCCGGCCTCGACGTTGACGCCCTGCGCACTGTGGCGGGCGGCGTGAACAAGCTGCGCGATGAAAAACGCGCCATCGTCTGCATCACTCACTACCAGCGCATCCTCAACTATCTGGAGCCTGACATCGTCCACATTCTGGCCGATGGCCGCATCGTCCGCACCGGCGGCAGCGAACTGGCTCACGAGGTCGAAGAAAAAGGCTACGCCTGGCTCGAACAGGGCGCCGCGTAAGCTGGAATGCGTTGTTTGACCCGCTCCATGCTGATGAATCCGAGCGAATACCGAATTGAAAAGGTGTGACGTATGAACTCTCAATCCACGACGAACGCACAAGACGCCCGCGCGTTTTATCTTTCGTCTTTCGATTCCCTGAGTAAACAGTCGTTTGTGAACGAGCCCGCCTGGCTGCACGAAATCCGCCGGGGCGCCATTGAGCGCTTTAACGAGCTGGGCTTTCCTCATACCCGGCTTGAAGAATGGCGCTTCACCAACGTGCGCGCCATCGCCGAGACCGAATACGAGTTGGCCGCGCAAGCGGGCGAATACCCCGCCGAGGCGTTTGAAGCCGTGCGCCTGCCTCAGTTGGACGCCTGGCGCATTGTGCTGGTCGACGGCGTTTTCTCCGCCGAACTTTCCTCGCTGCGGGGCCTGCCCGAGGGCGTCCGCGTCCAGAGTCTGGCTCAGGCGTTGGAGACGGACGGCGCGCTGGTCGAACCCTATCTCGCGCGTAAGGGCAGTTATGAAGACAATCCCTTCGCCGCGCTCAATACGGCGTTCATGCGCGACGGCGCGTTGATTTCAATCCCCCAGGGCGTTGAGTTGAACAAGCCCATTCATCTGGTTTACCTCGGCTCGGCGGGTTCGCGGGCGCGCGCCGTGTTTCCGCGTACGCTGGTCGCCGCCGGCGCCAATTCAAAATTCGAAATCGTTGAAACCTTCGCCGGTCGCGGTGAGAACCATCTCACCAACGCGGTCGCTGAAATTTCGCTCGGCGAGTATGCGCGCGGCCAGTTCATCAAGTTTCAGCGTGAAGCCGCTTCGGCCAGCCATATTTCAAACACCACTATCGATCTCGCCCGCGGCGCCACATTTCTTCATCACAACCTCAACTTTGGCGGGTCGCTGGTGCGCAACGATATCACCGCGTCGCTCAATGGCGAGGACGTCGACTGTACGCTCAACGGCCTCATCATGGGCCATCGCGATCAACACGTCGACAATCACACCACCCTGCTGCATGAAAAACCGCACTGCCGCAGCTGGGAGATGTACAAGTCGATTCTCGACGATGATTCCAGCGGCGTGTTCAAAGGCAAAATCTTCGTCCAGAAAGACGCGCAGAAAACCGACGCCAAACAGACCAGCCAGAGCCTGCTGATGTCGGATAAAGCCTCCATCAACGCCATGCCCCAGCTGGAGATTTACGCCGACGACGTCAAATGCACCCACGGCGCCACCACCGGCCGGCTGGATGAAAACGCCCTCTTTTACGCGAGGGCGCGCGGCATCGGCCCCGAGGCCGCGCGCGCCATGCTGACCTACGCCTTCGCGGCCGAGATCGTCGAAGCCATCGATCTGCCCGAAGTGCGTGATGAGCTTGAAGGCCTGATCTCTGAACGGCTGCCGGCGTAAGCGCCCGCCGGCTGCCTTGATTCTGTTTGTCGAGGCGCATGAAACGAGGCGAATATGAACAGCGCAACCCGTATCGAGCAACCCGAATCGGCCGCTGCGGCGCCGGACCTGACCCTTGACGTCGAGCGGATTCGTAATGATTTCCCGATCCTGAAACAGACGGTTCACGGTAAGCCGCTGGCCTATCTTGATAACGCCGCCTCCGCCCAGAAGCCCCAGGCGGTGATCGACGCGATCTCCGAGGCGGCTTCAACCTGTTACGCCAACATCCATCGCGGCGTCCATCGTCTCAGCGAACTCTCCACCAGCGCCCACGAGGCCGCCCGCGAAAAGGCGCGCGCCTTTCTCAACGCCGCCAGCGCCAAAGAAATCGTCTTCGTCCGCAACGCCACTGAAGGCATCAATCTCGTCGCGTCGTCCTTCGGCGGGCACGTTCTCCATAAAGACGATGAAATCCTCATCACCCACATGGAACATCACTCCAACATCGTTCCGTGGCAGTTGCTGTGTGAAAAAACCGGCGCCAGGCTGGTGGTCGCGCCCGTCACCGATGAGGGCGAACTCGACATGCTGGCGTTCGGCGATCGCATTACCAGCCGCACCCGCATGATCGCCGTCAACCACGTCTCCAACGCGCTGGGCACGATCAACCCGGTCAAGCGCATCATCGGGCTCGCCCACGCTCAGGCGATCCCGGTCCTGCTCGACGGGGCGCAGGCCGCGCCCCACATGGCCATCGACGTGCAGGACCTCGATTGCGATTTTTACGTCTTCTCCGGTCACAAAGTGTTCGGGCCCTGCGTCGGCGTGCTCTACGGAAAAAAAGACCATCTCGAAGCCATGCCCCCCTATATGGGCGGCGGCGACATGATTCTCTCGGTGTCGTTTGAAAAAACGCTGTTCAACGACATCCCGTACAAGTTCGAAGCCGGAACCCCCGACATCCTCGGCGCCATCGGCCTGGGCGCGGCGCTCGATTACGTCCAGTCGATCGGCCTTGATCGCATCGCCGCCCGCGAGCAGGACCTGCTGCGCTACGCGACCGAAACGCTTTCGGCGATCCCCGGCCTGAAGATCGTCGGAACCGCGGCTGAAAAAGCCGCTGTGGTCAGCTTCGTCATTGATGGAATCCACCCGCACGATATCGGCACCATCCTCGACCGCGAGGGCGTCGCGGTCCGAACCGGGCATCATTGCACGCAACCGCTGATGGATCGTTTCAACGTCCCCGCCACTGCGCGGGCCTCGATGGCGTTCTACAATACTCATGACGAGATCGGCCGGCTGGCTTCGGCCATTCAGAAAACGATTCGGATGTTCGCCTGATGAATGAGTTGAGCGAACTGTATCAGGAGGTCATTCTCGACCACACCCGCGCCCCCCGGAACTTTTTCGAAATGGGCGACGCCACCGGCAGCGCGGCGGGGCATAACCCGCTCTGCGGCGACCGGGTGACGGTGTACCTCCATCTTGAGAATGGCCGCGTCAAAAACGTCTCGTTTCAGGGGTCTGGCTGCGCCATCTCCACCGCCTCGGCCTCGCTGATGACCGAAGCGGTGAAGGGCAAGACGCTGGATGAAGCCAATCGCCTGTTTAACGCCTTTCACGATATGGTGACGGGCCAGGCCGACCCCCTGCTTGAATCGGGCGAGCCGGAATTCGAGAAGCTCGCCGCGCTGGCGGGCGTTCGCGAGTTCCCCATGCGGGTCAAATGCGCCACCCTCGCGTGGCATACCCTGAAAGCGGCGCTTGAAGACAAGTCCGAGCCGGTCAGCACCGAGTAAGTGAAACAATTGAAGAAAGCACGGAGTAAACCATGAACGACAACCCGGCAAGCGCCCTCAAAAGGGAAAACAGACGCAAACGCATGTATGTTGAATGCGCGGAGTGAATGAATCCATTTTTGGAATAAAAAATCGGCGGAGGAGGCCGAAGGCCGGCGACGCCATCCTTGAACGTGGGCTGGGCGGGTGGGTGAAAATGGATTCATCTCAAACGAATATACTCATGACTCGGCCCAGACTGGATTTTTACGGAGTAAACCATGAACGACAACCCGGCAAGCGCCCTCAATAACGAAAACGCCGCCCCCACGCCCGGCCCCGCTCCGGACGACAACGTGGTCGAGCGTATCGTGCAGATTCTCAAGACCTGCTACGATCCCGAGATCCCCGTCGACATCTACGAACTGGGGCTGATTTACGATATCGATTACAATCCCGATACGGCGTTCGCCGACGTCACCATGACGCTCACTTCGCCCGCCTGCCCGGTGGCTGGAACCCTGCCCGGCGAGGTCGAAGACAAAGTGCGCTGCGTGGCGGGCGTCTCCGGCGCCCGCGTCGAGGTCGTGTGGGAGCCCTCCTGGACCCCCGACATGATGTCCGAAGCCGCCCGCCTCGAACTCGGCTTCTGACGCGCCTCACCCGACCGAAACGCCCTCAATAAACTCCATCTCATTTCCATCCTGAACACCGGAAGAGCGCGGCTAACCCCGCGCTCTTTTAATTAAATGGTAATTCTTGTGGCGTGATTTTGAAATGTATTATAATGCATTAAATATGTATGTTTATTTGATGAAATAAGGAGGAAGAGAATGTCTTGGTATAGTTTTGTTCCCGGAGAAACCTATCTCAAAAACGATGTTGTGGATGAGTGCTTAAATTACATTAACACTCCCGGTAAAGTCGAGAATGTCGACGAGAAGAGACGTTATATTGAAGAAATCAGAAACTATCCAGGTGAATATCTGCGCTTTAATCCTGGGAGTGGTTGGGCTGGATCGCCTATGAACCCTAAAAGTTGGGTCTCAGAAGATGGTCGGACAATTCGAACGAATATTGTTCATTCAGGTAAAAGTAGATTGCATCGAAATAAATATATAATTTGTGTTGATGCCTAACCTGGAATTCGCATCAGTTTCACCGGTTGCTCTTACTAATCCGGCCATTCAATTAGTTCCGTATGGGGCGAATTTCAAACCCTCAAATCCGTCGAAATCGAGTCGCCTTTAACTCCGCCCCCCCAAGTCTGGAGGAGGGGGGGCAGTGCCCGCCGCCGAGTCTTTGGGCTGTGCGAACTTTTCGGATTCGTTGGGCCTGATGTAAGTGGATATCGAGCGGGATTTCCGCCCCCCAAGTCTGGGGGAGGGGGGCAGTGCCCGCCGCCGAGTCTTTGGGCTGTGCGAACTTATCGGCCTCGTTGGGCCTGATGTAAGTGGATATCGAGCGGGATTTCCTCCCCCAAGTCTGGGGGAGGGGGGCAGTGCCCGCCGCCGAGTCTTTGGGCTATGCGAACTTATCGGATTCGTTGGGCCTGATGTAAGCGGATATCGAGCGGGATTTCCTCCCCCAAGTCTGGGGGAGGTGAGGGAGGGGGTTGCCTCGGTGCCGCCGTTGTATTCGTCATTCCGTCCGCCTGTACATTCCCCTCAACGCCGATCCCGCTGCTCAATCTTGTGCCCCTCAGCGACCAACGGGAGCGCTAAATTCGTACAACCCCAATACTCGGGGCCGGACACTGTCCAGCGCCAACGAGCGCGCTCAATTCATACAACCCGAATACTGGGCCCTGACGCTGGCAGACCTCCTTTCTATCTCCTTGGAAAACTTGGGGGAGGAAACATTGCTTGATCCCGCTTGCCTCAGCGCCAACGAGCGCGCTAAATTCTTACCACCCCAATGCTGGGCCCCGGACACTGTCCGGCAGGGAATTCGGTTGACGGGGCGGAAGCGATTCGATATCCTTACGGGTAGGGAGAGATGGGCTTAGGGCCGGGCGTGCGTCCGGATTGCCGATCCCTTCCATCCATGATAGGTTGATACGTTGCAGGCTATCCATTCCATATGCATCGGACCGTATCCGATGGAGATCGAGCATGCCGTCATTTTCGTATAAAGCGCTGGATAAAAATGGGAAAGAGATCCGCGGCAATATTGAAGCCACGGGTGAAGACGCTGTCGTAGAACGCTTGCGCAGCATGGGGTATTACGTAACCCAGATCAACAAGCACAAACAGGGCGTGGGCCAGATGGATCTGAGCGATCTGCCCATCGTCCGCATCGTGGGCAAGATCATTTCGCGCGGCAAGGTCGGCCTCAAACACATGTCCGCCTTCTCGCGTCAGCTGGCCACGCTGATCGGCGCGGGTCTGCCGTTGCTGCGCAGTCTTCAGATTCTTCACGAACAGGTCGAAGACCGCAACTTGAAAGACGCCCTGATCGGCATCACCGAATCGGTCGAAGGCGGCAGTTCGCTTTCCGAGGCGATGGCCAAATATCCCAAGATCTTCAACCGCCTGTACGTCAACATGGTCAAGGCGGGTGAGATCGGCGGCGCGCTCGAACAGGTTCTCGACCGTCTCGCCCTCTTTCAGGAAAAAAGCCAGGCGGTGCGCTCCAAGGTGAAGGGCGCCATGTGGTATCCCGCCGTCGTTATCAGCATTGCGCTGATCGTCGTCGCGGTCATCCTCATCTGGGTCGTCCCCAACTTCGCGGCCATGTTTGAAGGTCTCGGCGGCGAGTTGCCTTACCTGACCCAGTTGCTGGTCGATATCAGCGACGGCCTTGTCATTTACTGGTACTACCCGCTGATGTTCATCATCGCGACCATCATGTTCTTCAAATTCATGGGCAGTTTCAGCACGGGCAGGTACATCCTCGACCGCGTCAAACTCAGGCTGCCCATTTTCGGCACCATCGTACAGAAGTCGGCCATCGCCCGCTTCGCCCGTACCTTCGGAACGCTGCTTGACACCGGCGTCCCCATTCTGCAGACGCTGCTGATCGTTAAAGACACCTCCGGCAACGAGGTCATCTCGCGCGCCATGATCGATATTCACGCCTCCATCCGCGATGGCGACACCGTCTCCGAGCCGATGAAGTCGTTTTCCATCTTCCCGCCGCTGGTGGTTCACATGATCGCGGTCGGTGAAGAAACCGGCGCCCTCGACAAGATGCTCATCAAGGTCGCCGAAGCGTATGAACGCGAAGTCGACGACGCCGTCGACGGCCTCGCCAAGCTGATCGAGCCGCTGCTCATCGTCATGCTGGGTGGCATCATCGGTACCGTCGTCGTCGCGCTCTATCTGCCGATCTTTACCATCACCAACCAGATCAAGTAGACGCGCGAACAAGGTTCGTCACTCTCGGCCCCGTCCGGAACCTCCGGGCGGGGCTTTCCATTTTCAGCCTTTGCCTCGCATTCAACTCGTATCGGATGTATACTCTTTGTTTCCACCTTTACGCGCCTCCGCCGGTTCGCGCGAGGTGGTTTGTTCGAGAAATCCGGCGGGAGAATCGTAGCCCGATATCCGGGTTTCCCGGTGGAAAACACGGCGACGCGGGTTTTCCGCCCTGATGCGTTAACACAAAAACTCTGGTACTGAAAAATATGACGTCCGCTGATAAACCGATTATCGTTCAGAGCGACCGCACCGTCTTTGTTGAAGTAGAGTCGCCCGCGTTTGAAGAGGCGCGCGACGCCCTCGGCGCGTTCGCTGAACTGATCAAGTGTCCCGAACACATCCATACCTATCAGATCACGCCGCTGTCTTTGTGGAACGCGGCCAGCGCGGGCATGAAGTCCGAGACCGTGCTTGAAACCCTGCGCCGCTTCTCGCGCTATCCCATCCCCGGCAACGTCGAGACCGATATCGCCGAATACATGAACCGCTACGGGCGCCTGACGCTCGAGCGCGACGGCGGCCGCCTTCTGTTGCGCGGTCAGGACGCCTATCTCATCGAAGAAATCAGCCGCCACAAGCGAACCCAGGCGTTCGTCGAAGAGCGCATCGATCCCAACACCATCCTGATCGGCGGCGCTTATCGCGGTCATCTCAAGCAGGAACTCATCAAAATCGGCTTTCCCGTGCGCGACCTCGCCGGATACGTCGAAGGCGAAGAGCTCGACGTACATCTCTCCGGCCGGCTCGCTAATGGAAAATCCTTCGCCCTGCGCGATTACCAGAGCGCGGCCGTCTCCGCGTTTCACCGCGACGGCAGCGCGGCGGGCGGCAGCGGCGCCATCGTGTTGCCCTGCGGAGCGGGCAAAACCGTCATCGGTCTCGGCGTCATGGCGCGGCTCAAAAAACGCACCCTCATTCTGGTGACGAACGTGGTCGCTCTGCGCCAGTGGCGCCGCGAAATTCTCGAAAAAACCACCCTGACCGATGCCGAAGTGTGTGAATACAGCGGCGAAGAAAAAAACATCGGGCCGGTCACCATCGCCACCTATCAGATTCTGACCTATCGAAAAAAGAAAAGCGATGAATACCCCCATCTCAAGCTGTTCGAGGCGCAGGACTGGGGCCTGATCATCTATGACGAGGTCCATCTTCTGCCCGCGCCCATCTTTCGCATCACCGCCGACATTCAGGCGCGCCGCCGTCTTGGCCTCACCGCCACCCTGGTGCGTGAAGACGGCCTCGAAAGCGACGTCTTCAGCCTGATCGGCCCCAAGTGTTTCGATATTCCCTGGAAGGTGCTTGAAAAAGAGGGCTGGATCGCCTCGGCCCAGTGCCATGAACTGCGCGTCCCGCTGCCGATGGAACAGCGCCGCGAGTACGTCATGTCGCCCCCGCGCGCCCAGTATCGCATCGCCTCTGAAAACCCGATGAAGATGGATGTGCTCGATGAACTGCTCAAAACGCATCAAAACGACCGCGTTCTCATCATCGGCCAGTACCTGCGCCAGCTGCGGGTGGTCGCCAGCGCGTTCAATCTGCCCATGCTGACCGGCTCGACGCCCAACGCCGAACGCGTCGATCTGTTCAAACGCTTCCGTGACGGCGAGATCAAGCACCTGGTGGTTTCCAAGGTCGCCAACTTCGCCGTCGACCTGCCCGAGGCCAACGTCGCGATTCAGATTTCAGGCTCGTTCGGCTCGCGTCAGGAAGAAGCGCAACGGCTGGGCCGCATCCTGCGCCCCAAGGCGGAAAACGCCGTCGCTCACTTTTATACCATCGTCACCCGCGACAGCTCCGAGGGCGAGTTCGCCCAGAAGCGCCAGCGCTTTCTCGCCGAACAGGGCTATCAGTACAACATTCGCAACATCGACGGCGCCGCCGCGTTAACCATTCCATCGGGGGGATGATCGAGCGCATCCATGAACCTGTACCAGATGCTGACTCATATCCCGCACGAGCGCCTTCAGCGCATCGCCGATTCATTCGGCGTGGGCGTCTATTCGCCCTCCAAACGCAACCTGCTGCAATCCATCGGCGCGCGTTATCGCGACGTGGAGTTCCTCGCCGAACTGACCGCCGAGCTGCCTCATTCTCATCGCGGCCTGTTGCGCGCGCTCGTATTCTTCACTCCGCCCGAACACGAAACCATTGAGCTTGGCGCCGATCTGGCCGCGCCGTGGGTCGAGCCTGAACACCTGCCCGGCGCCGTTGAAGAGATCGCCGCGCTGGGCCTCATTTTCCCCGACGACTTCCGCCGTAATGGCCGCGTGATTCTGCCGCATGAGCTGCGCAAGTCATTACTTGACGTGTTTCGCGGCCAGTTCAAAGCGCTGACGCCGCGTCCCGGCCCGGCCAGCCCGATGCCGCCGCAGCGCCACATCGCGCTCGAAGCGGTCTTTCATCTGCTCTGCGTGCTGTTGCACGTCCGCGTCCGCCAGACCCAGAAAGGCGCCCTTCACAAACGCATCTTCGAACTGTGGACTCAGCGCATCGGCGAGGGCCTCGCCTCGGAGAGCCGCTTCCAGTTCGCGCTCGATTTCGTCGTCCACGCCGGGCTGGCCCGCGTCGAAGAAAGCGAGCTGGAACTGACCGATGAAGCCGCCCGCTGGCTCGGTCATGGAGAATACGAAAACCGCCGCGAGCTGATCCGTTTCATTGTGTCGTCGCGCGTGTCGCGAAGCCGTGAGATGCAGCGCCTGCTCGCGCTGTTCGCCTCGGTGGAAGGCGAAAACCCGCCCGCTTCCGGCGAACTCTACGCCGTGGACGATCTGCTCGCCGAGTTGGAGCTCAACGCCTGGCCGGAAGAAAGCGACCCCGTGCCGCGTGAAGCCTTGATCGAGCGCCTGCGCTGGCTCGACGCCGCCGGCGTCATTTCGCTTGATGACCGCGAACGCCCCGCGCTGGCCGCGCTGACCGGATGGGGCCGCCGCTGGCTGTCGCTTGAAGAGACCGTCTTCATCGAGCCTGAGCCCGCCGCGCCCGCCATGATCCAGCCCAATTTCGAGTTGCTGGCCCCGCCCGGCGCGAGTTACGACCTGCTCTGGCGGCTCGACCAGATCGCCGAATTCCGCCGCCGCGACGTCATGACCGAATATCACCTCTCGCAGGGAGCCCTGCTCAAATCGATGCGCCGCGGCTGGACGCTCGACGCCGTCCTCGCCTTTCTCGATGAACTCAGCGGCGGCCGCGTGCCCGATCTGGTGCGCTTCAGTCTCGAAGAGTGGGGCGCGCGCTACGGGCGCATCCGCTTCCGCCGCGTGGTGCTGGTCGAGTGCGACGGCCCAGAACTCGCCGAAGAGATCACCCACCTCCCCGACGCCAACGGCGCCCTGGAGGAACGCATATCCGGCGCCTGTTTCGCCGTCTCTGAACGCGAAGCGCGCCGCCTGTTCAAACTGTTCCGCGAGCGCGGGTATGAACCCTCGCACGACAACGTGTTCACCGATTCTTCGCGAAAGAAAACATGATGGCTCGATCACGCCTCGCCGCGTATTGCTTCCTCGCCGCGCTGCCGGCCGCGCTTCTTCTGGCGGTTTCATGCGGTTCCAACGCCGGGGGCGCGCACGTCCCGTTTACCGAGCTGCCCGAGGGCGCCAGCACGCGCGCCGGTCAGGTCACCCCCTCCGGCAAGACGCTGGGCGGCCTCATGCGCGTCAATGAATCCGCCCAGCCGCGCAGCCTCGACCCGGTCCGCACCGGCGAATCGTCCGCCACCGCCGTCTGCACCCAGATCTACGACGCCCTCGTCAATCTCGACCCCAATCTCGAAATCGTCCCCGGTCTCGCCGAGTCGTATGAAATCTCTGATGACGGCCTGCTCTACACCTTTCACATCCGCAAGGGCGTCCGCTTTCACGACGACCCCTGCTTCCCCGGCGGCGAGGGCCGCGAACTGACCGCCCACGATATCGACTATTCTTTCAGCCGTCTGCTTGACGATACCACCCAGTCGACCGGCGCGTGGGTTTTTCTCGACGTCGTCATCGGCGCCGAGGCCTTCCACAAAAAAGAGGCGCAGCGCGTCGAGGGCTTCGAGATTCCCGATGATTACACCTTCAGCATTCGCCTCCACACGCCCTTCACCTCGTTCATCCAGCGTCTGGCGATGACCTACTGCTATATCACCGCGCCCGAGGCGGTCAAATACTACGGCGAAGACTTCTTTCAGCATCCCGTCGGAACCGGCCCCTTCCGCTATGTCCACTGGCTGCCGGGCCGCGAGATTCTCATGGTGCGCAACGACCATTACTGGCGCACCGACGCCGACGGCGTCCGCCTGCCTTATCTCGACGGAGTCCGATTCACCTTCATCCCCGACTTCAAGATCGAGTTCATCGAGTTCGATTCAGGCAACCTCGACCGCCTTTACTCCATCCCTGAAGACCTCTGGCTCAACGTGATGGACGAAGACGGCAACGTCCGGCCCGAATACCAGAAATATCAGATATTGAATAAAGAACTGATGGTCTCGCAGTATTACGGCTTCAACGTCACCAAAAAGCCGTATGACGACAAGCGCGTGCGTCAGGCGTTCAACTACGCCATCGACCGACAGGCGATCATTGATTACGTGCTGTTCGGCGCCGGCGCGCCCGCGCGCTCGATCGTCCCGCGCACCATGCCTCATTACCAGAGCGTCACCGAGGGCTACGGCTACCACCCCGACAAGGCGAAGGCGCTGCTTGCCGAGGCGGGCTACCCGGGCGGCGAGGGGCTTGGCGAACTCACCCTCGATCTCAACAGCGGTGGAACCACCAACGAGGTGATCGCCGAAGCCATTCAGGACCAGTTGGCCGACAGCGGCGTCACGCTGCGCCTGCGCATTGTTGAATGGGCGCAGCATCTCGACAATGTCGACGAGGGCAAGTCGAGCTTCTTCCGTCTCGGCTGGATCGCCGACTATCCCGATCCTGAAAACTTTCTCGCCTGCCTGTGGGGAAAGAATTTCACTCCGAAGGGGACCAACTACGCGCGCTACGCCAACCCTGAGTACGACCGCCTCTTCGAAGAAGCGGGGCGGGAAGGGAACCCCGCTCGCCGCGAGAAACTCTATCAGCAGGCCGAACAGATCGCCTGGGACGACGCGCCCTGGCTGTTTATTTATTTCACTCGCCGTTACAGCATGATCCAGCCCTATGTCCGCGACTACGTCCTCAACGCTCAGGAACGCCCCGTCCTCGTCGAAACCTGGCTCCAATTCCCGGAGGAGGATTGATTGGCAGTTAGCCGTGCAGGCCTAGTCATTTTTAACCCACCGCATAAAAAAATTCGCCAGCTTTTCTGCGGCGCCGCGCTGCGCGTCCATCATCCCGCTCAGCGTAACCGCTCCCATGTAGGGGCGCCATTGCAACGTGCCCCAGCAGCCTGCCAAATCTTACCAACCAATCGTTAACGAACAAAACATCCCGTTCTTCGTGCCCTTCATGTATTTTCGTGATCTAACAAAAACGCCTGCGATTGGACGAGTGTGGGGGCGAGTTTCAAACCCGCCCTCACGTCGAAATCGAGCCGCGTTTGACTCCTCCCCCAAAGTTTGGGGGAGGTCAGGGAGGGGGTTGTCCCGCCGCCGTCTCTCGTTAAATATTTTAGCTTATGTGAAAATTTTTATTGCATTTTCTCGCCCGAATGTGCTATTCTTTGTGTAGATTTCACTTCTTCAGGAACGACCGCATCGATGGGAATGTAAAAATCCAACGATAAGGTTACCGTGACATGCGAACCCTGATCCCGATTGCGCTCGCCCTGTTCACTGTCCTGCCCGCCCTCTCTCAACCGGACGCGGAACCCAACGATGATCTCGCCTCGGCCAATACCGTCGAGGTCAATACGGAGATTATCGGAACCATCAGCCAGGTCGCCGCTGATAACACCGTCGATGATCTCGACTGGTATGTCTTCACCCTGCCCGCCGACGGCCGGGTGCGCATCCAGCTCGCATATGCTCCAGCTGGTTCATCATTTCAGTACAGCCTTTTCGGTTCGGATGATTTGAACCACAACATTATGAGAACCGAAACCAACCTGCCCGATTCGTCCGCGCGCGAGCTTTGGCTGGCCGCGGGCGTCTATTATTTTCAGATTAACGGGCGCGGCGTACGCGGCGCGCGAACCTACAACCTGTTCTTTGAACATACTCCCGCGCCGCCCGTCGATCTCGACGTGGAACCCAACGACGTGATCGAGACGGCGTCTGCGATTACCCTCAACGCCACTCATACGGGGCATATCAGCCACGTCCGAACCGATAACACGCCGGATGATGTTGACTGGTACGCCTTCACCGTCCCGAGCGATGGCCAGTTGCGCGTCCATGTGTCGCAGGACCCCGGAGGTTTTGCGTTTCAGTACAACCTCTTCGGCGAGGATGAATTGTCTTATGCCATTCTTGGCACGGAAACCAACCTCCCCGCCTCGACGGTTCGTGAAACGTGGCTGGCTCCGGGCGGCTACTTTCTTCAGGTAAATGGAAGGGGACAGCGAACGGGGCGAACCTATGACCTGATGCTCGAACACCTCCCCGCTCCTGACTCCGAAGTGGACCGGGAACCGAACGATGACGCCGCGTCGGCTTCGTCAATCACGCTTAACGCCACCCATACGATTCACGTCAGTCACATCCGTCCCGACAATACGCCGGACGATAGCGATTGGTGTCTGTTTACCGTCCCGGATGGAGACGTCACCATCCGCATGTCGTATGAACCCGCCGGGTATGCTCTGCAGTATCAGGTTTCGCCCGCCGCCGACCCCGCCAACGCCGTCTTCGGCACGGAAACGAACTTGCCAATGTTCAGCGTTCGCGAAACCCATTTGAACGCGGGAACCTACCTGTTCCACGTCATGGGGCGTGGTGCGCGAGTCGGCCGAACCTGCCAGTTCCAGATAGAGGCGTCGCAGTCGAATATGAGAGACTGGATTTTGTACTAGTTGCCCTGTGGCTTTTCAAAAACCTTTGTGTGTTCCACGGACGCCCGGGCGTAAGGCGACGGCGGCTCCATGCTGAAATCCGCCCACGGTCCGGAGAGAGTCCATATCTCAATGTCGTCGTTATAGTGCGTTCCCGAGGCGACTCCCGCCGGCGCGTACATCCCCCAGTGCGACCGCATCAGGTTTTTCCCCTGCCGGGCCGTATAGGTCCCGCTCAACATGGGGACGCCGTCCTGCCAGATAAAAACCGTTCCATCGCCCTCGGGCGGATACCAGATGTACGCGGTGATCCTCACCCATTGCCGCAGGGGAAAATCGGGTTGCGGTCTGGGGCCGATGTACTTCCAGTCCAGATGAGCCATCTCCAGTTTGCGGTTGCGCACCGACAGCGTATGCACTTCCCAGTCGGGGTTGTTGCCCCACGTGGCGAGGTGCATCCAATTTCCTCCCAGTTTGGCGTAGTCCACGTCCAGATACACCATAAACGAGTTCACCAGCGGCGAGGGAATCTCGGAATGCAGCACCGGGTAGGCGCGGTGCAGCGTGGAGGCGTCGTTGGCGCCGGACAGCCAGCCTTTGTAGGCGTGGCTCCCGCTGAAAACGAAATCGCTTTGAATCGTCCATGCTTCATACTTCCCCGCGTTGGAGACGCCGGTTTTCGTGTACGACCCGTTGTCGTAATTCAAAAACTCGCCGGGAAACCCTTTTTCAAACCCGCTGAACCAGGCGGGCGTGGCGGTGGGCTGGTCCTGTGCGAAGGCGGCGATTGAACCCAACAGGGCGAAAAGAACGATGATCGGTGGCGCAATCATACGAGCAAAATAGCGTCCCATTCAGGCTTGATTCCTTTCACGCGATCCGATAATCGCGGCTTGTATGATGAATTCTTTCATGCGGAAAAACAGCACGTCAAGTGCATCTATGACGGCTGTCATGATATCATCCCGTGATGACGTAGATGCGATTTATGTTGTCCTCAATGAATGCTTGATTGATGAATTTCGTATTCTATAGCGGGTGTCAGAATGAACGATGTTCTGGCGGCCAGTAGAGTGAAAGACCTTTCGGGAGGCGTATACGATGAACCGGCGAATCGTATTGATCCTGCTGTTTGTCTTTGGAGTGGTTGTTTTCGGCGGCTTGCTGGCGCATAACCTGCTTTTCCCGCATGTGGTGAACGAGTATGAGGTCACGGTTCAGTTGTCGGGCGCTGAAGGCGTCCCTTTCATCGGAGAGTACATCCGCGACGGCCGGCGCGAAAAGATATCCGGCGTGTTGCCTTGGGAACTGACCGATTCGCATGTCTCCCGGGTTGAGATTCGAAAAACTCGTCCGGAAGATGAAATCCGCGTCGAAATGCACGGTGGCGGATCTATGGTTTCCACGCAGATCCGCTCCCCCGTCGAAGGAGTGATCGTGCGGATGGATGGCGGATGGAGTTGCGAAGGTATAATGGAAAAACAGAAGAAATAACATGATTCGCTCGGGCTGTTCGGTCGTTTATCTCGCTCCGAGCGCTTCCGCGTAGAGCGCTTCGAATTTTCGCGCCATCGCATCCACCGAAAAATGCGATGCGATCCGTTCGCGCGCGGCGGCGCCCATCCGTTCGCGTAACCCCGCGTCAGCCAGCAGGCGCCGCATCGCCTCCGTCAGCGCGTCAATGTTTTCCGGCTCGATGATCGCCCCGCTTACCCCGTCTTCGATCACGTCGGGAACTCCTCCCACCCGCGTCGCGATCGCTGGAAGCCCCGCCTCCATCGCTTCCATCACTGAGACGGGAATCCCCTCAACGCTGGAAGGCAGCACGAACAGGTCCATGCCACGCAACAGCCGCCTCGCGTCGGCGCGGTATCCGCTGAAGGTGACGCGATCGCCCAGGCCCAGCCGTTCCGCCTGCTCGCGCAACGCCTGTTCGCGTCCATCGCCTTCATCCTTGCCGACGATCAACAACTTGAGCCCGGCGAATTCGTCTTTCAGCCGGGCGGCGGCGTCGAGCAGCAGGTCGTGCCGCTTGGCGGGGCGCAGTTGCGCCACCACGCCCGCCACCAGGTCGTCATCGCTGAAGCCGAACTCAGCCCGCGCCGTTCGCCGTATCTCTTCATGCGGCGCGTCGAACCGCGCGGGCTCAACGCCGTTCACCACCACTCGCAGCTTGCTCGGCGCCAGGCCGATGTTCCGTTCCGCGCTGAGCCGGCCCTGTTCCGAGTTGGCCGCATAGAGCGAATCGAGCCAGTGCGTCGCGCGTTCGGCGCGAGCGTAAAACGCACCGTACGCTTCTCGTGTGTACACCGTACGGATGCCCGCGATCACGCGCACGCCGGGGTGGCGCAACTTCGTCATCCGCGCCAGCAGGTTTGAATGAAACAGAAAACTGTGAATGATCTTTGGCCGCCGGTCGCGAAAGAGCGCGCGCCAGCGCAACAGCCCGCTCAGCGCGCCGTCCTGCATGTCGAGGTTATACGCGTCGATTCCCCCCGCGCGCGCCGCATCGATCAGCTCGCCCGTTCCCTTCATGCAAACGATGACGGGTTGGTACTTCGAGCGGTTGAGCGAGCGCGCCAGCGCCAGCACCATGCGCTCCGTGCCGCAGAGGGTCGAGTCGGTGGTCAGCAGAATGACGGGAATCCCAGCGGTTAGATCATTTTCCATGAGAATGTTTAAATTCAGGCGCTTGGTTGAATTCATATTCATAATTTAAAGCCGGGTTGACGAGGCCGTCGGCCGAGGAAACCTGGCAAAAAAATGGGACAGGGCGGGCGGGTGAAAATGAATTCATCTTAAAAACCGGTTTGAGTACGGAATGAAATTCCGGAGACAGGGGTGAAAATCAACTCTAGCCTCGCTTTCGCGCGTGCGCCAGCAGCTTATGCCCCAGCCACGCGCCCGCGCCCTCGCGCATCGCGTATGCCAGCGATGGAACATACCGGCACAGGTTGCCCGCCTCCTTCAACACCGGCAGCCCGGCGGGCAGCACGAGGTAGTTTCCGTACAGGTGATAATCGTCGGCGTGGCGTGAGATTGCGCGATGCAGTTCCGCCGGAGACGACAGCGAGGTCAGCCCCAGGTCGCGGCCCATCCAGCGCCGCAGCCGCCGCCAGATGTGATTCGTCAGCGAGGTGACATGCAATGCGTTCAGCATGTCAAAAACCACCAGCCCGCCCGGGCGCGTCACCCGAAACATCTCGTCCACCGCGCGGCTGACGCTCGGGCAGTAGAACAACACGCTCAGGCTGTAGACCGCGTCGAACGTCCCGTCTCGAAACGGCAACGTTTCCGCGTCGGCGTGTACCAGCTCGACCGGCGTCTCGCGCCCGGCGAATCGCGACTGACAGGCCAGCAGGTTTCCCCACGACAGGTCGCAGCCGGTGACGAAGTTATCCGCGGGTGTGAAGCGCTCGATCAGGTCGCCGCGCCCCGCGCCCACTTCCAGCACGCGCTGGCCATGCAACCCGCTCAACGGCGCCAGGCACAGACTCTGGTAGCGCACGTGATAATCCTGCTGGCTGAGCTCGGAAGCGAACTGGCGCCAGTGATCGGCGTATTCGTTACGGTAAAAATTTTTCCACTGCTGGCTGGGGTCGCTCATGAACGGGTTTTCCGGGCGGGAATTCCGGCGGCGCGCCCGGTGAATCCTGACTAAAAAAGTTGGTTGAATTGGTTAGGTTTATGATAGAATAACCAGTACCGGAGCCGTTGAAAAGCGCTTCGCTCTTCCATCTCCGGAAAACGGTTCTGAACCAACCGTTTGTTGGCGCGGAAAACCCATATCAAACCGGTTGAGGTGATTTGATGCGTGTGACGCTTCATCCGATGGATCAGCAGTGGGACGCGGCGGCCAAAGCCCGCTACCGCGACGCCTACCCCGAACTGCTCATCATGTTCAGAGACATATTGAGCCGCTCTTTTTTGCGCAATCACTGGATTCCCGATCCGCTCGCGCTCGATTACCTCACCAAAGTCCTGATCCGCTTTCTGCCCATGCCCGCCGCCGGAGAATCCACAATACAGCAGGCGCTCGCCCATTGCGGCGCCGAGCCTGATTCGCCGCGTGAGATGATCCGCTATTACGAAACCATTGGCGAAATGATTCTGTGGTGGTCGAGCCTGTTCGGCAAGCCGGTGTATCAGGATGAAGGCAAGCGCTCCTACGCCATCGCGTATGAACACCTCTCAGAATACGAGCTTCCCGCGCACCGAATCGTGTTCCCCAACCAGCCCGATCAGTATTCCAGCAAGCGCCTCAAGGTCAACAAGATGTTCAGCGAACAGTTCGGCGAATATCAACAGGTGCTTGAGAAGGCCAGCGTGCTGGATGACCCGGCGTACCGCAAGTTTCGCGACCTGTTCATGACAGACGACTTTTCCATCAATTAACGCAAACCGACGGGCCGGGTTCACGCTTTCAAAAACCCGGCGCTTTACCCAAACAAAAAAGCCGCGGAGGCCAGCCCCCGCGGCTTTTGCTTTTCAGTGTCGCTGAATTACCGGGCGGTTTCGAGTACGTAGAACTCAGCCCGGCGGTTCTGCCACCAGCAGCTTTCGTTGTGGCAGTCGGCCAGCGGCATTTCTTCACCCTTCGAGCGGGTGTTGATCATCTGAACCTTCACTCCGCGCTGGGCCAGATAATCTTTGGTCGACATGGCGCGGCGTTCGCCAAGAGCCATGTTGTATTCGTTGGAGCCGCGCTCGTCGCAGTGGCCTTCGACGATCAGGATCAGGTTAGGATGCTGAACGATGAAAGCGGCGATGCGATCCAGACAATCGGTCCACTCCGGCTTGATGTTCGACTTGTCGTAATCGAAGTGGATGCGCTGGCAGAGACCTTCCGCGCCCGGATACTGCGTGAGAGGAATCTCACCCGTTGGACGGGTATCGTCAAATACATCTTTCGGCGGCTGTTCTTCACCGCCCGCCTTTTGGGCGAAAGCGTGAGCGCCTTTGCTCGTGGGGCTGCATCCGCAACCGACCATCATGCCAGCAGTCAAAACCAACACCAGAACCAATAACAAGGATTTCGATTTTACGGTCATTTCTGGAACAACCTCCCGGTGGAACGTTAACGTCTTATTTTTTATTGATTTTTTTACAGTTGAGGCGCCTTTTGGGACGCTTTTAGTGCTTTAAGTCTACACCGATCCAACGTTTCATGCAAGCAATTTAACGATGAATCTTGGAATTTTGCGATTTTGCACCGCTTTTTATCACCACGCTCCTTTCGCCTTGTGACGTTTTCTTCGCTGTGGGTCCAGACGAAAGATTCTCTTTTTTGTGATCTCGCCGCCGCTACGCGCTGGATTATGCGCGGATAAACTCATGGGCCGCGTTGGCGGGTGAGTTTTACCCCGTCGCAATCGGCGGCCCATTGATGTCGGCGTGATGTCTGAAATCAAAAATAAATCGACAAAATTTTATCAGCGGCTCGATGCCCTGCAACCTCCGCAAGCGCCGCCGGTCGAAAATTTTGAAAATAGTTGCTACTACTCGTCCCCGCCGATCAATTCGGCGACCAGGAGGGTTGCAGATTGTCGCCCGCAACTTTGGTGACGCGGTAATACTGGTCGCCCGTCGCCAGCGGTTTGCCGTCGCTGCGGGCGATATAAATGTCATACTTGCCGCCCCGGTTTGAGGCGAACGCCACGTAATGCGCGTTGGGCGACCAGGTCGGGTTCTTGTTGTCCGATCGCCCGTCGCTGATGGGAATCATGCCCTGACCGTCGGGCCGGACGGTATAAATGTCGCCCTGCAGGTTGTCGTAAAACCCGCAGAACGCGACGCGCAGGTCGTTCTCGCCCGGAGGCGGAACCGGCGACCAGAACGGAGTGTCGCACTTGCGGTCGATATACGAGAGCAGCCGCGTCGCCGCGCCTTCCGAGTCCATGATATAAATTTTGGGCGCGCCGCTGCGGTCTGAGGTGAAGGCGATCTGGTTGCCGCTCGGGCTGAAGTCGGGCGAGATGTCGGCGGCGGGGTTATGGGTCAGCCGCTTGAGCGGCTTGCCGCCGTTTTTCGACATCAGGTAGATTTCGGCGTTGCCCTCGGCCGAGAGCGAGATCGCCAGGTTCTGGTTGTCGGGCGCCCAGCGCGGCGTGGTGTTGGTTCCCTTGAACGCGGCCAGCTTCTTCACTTCGCCGCTGCCCAGGTATTGGATGAAACTGTCGGCCCAGTCGTCTTTCAATGAGACGTACGCCAACGCGTCGCCGGTGGGCGACCAGTCGGGGAACAGGGTCGACGAGTTATAGTAGGTGATCCGCTGAAAACTGCTGGGATGGCCGTCGTAGTCGATCAGGCAGATTTCCTTGGTTTTCGTGCCCGGCGCTTGGTTGACGAAGGCGAAGCGGCTTTCGGTGATCGGCGTGATGCGATCGTTCGTCAGCGTCGAAATCACGTCGCTGGTGGCTTTGTGGCCCGCGCGCCGCAACGCCGAGCGGGGGAAGGGCGGATGAGGCTCGCCGCCATAGGCGCGGCCGATGGCGCGCGTCTCCTGCACCAGATCGAATACCAGCAGGTTCAATGCGAACTGCCCTTCGCCGCGCGGAACCAGCTCGACTTTCGCGAGATAGTCCAGCTCGCGTCCATCCACTTTCAACTGCTTCCAGCCGATATAATCGATGGTCCCGCGTTCCGCGTCCTGCCTGAACAGGTACGCCGCCTGCGGGCTGTACGATTCCGTGTACACCACGAACGCGTTCGACATCTTCAAGTCGAAATCGAACAGGTCGTACAGTTCCTGTAAGATCGCGTCCTGGTTGGTGAACGGCGTTTGCGTGGTGGGTTTTCCCAACATGATGACCGCCGGGCGGCCGGGAGCAACGACGGCGGGGCCGATCACTTGCTGGCCGGGCGTCAAGTTGGTGGGTGACGTTGGCGCGGGAGCGTTGGCGTCCTGAGCGAACGCGCTGAATGTAAGACAGAAGAATAATACGGCCCAACTACCGCGGACGAGACTCGACTTCATATTGTGTACCTCAACCCGATTTTGAAGATGGTTGCATAATAAGTAAAACGAACGGCGTTATTATAACGGAAGAACAAACGGGAACCAAACCCGAATTCGGCTGCCCTTGTAATCCTCCGGCAGCTTCGCCATGCCGTCCGTCCGCTTGACCGATTCAAGCACCGATTCATCCATCACCGGCCAGCCGGACGATTTTTCAAGTTTGACGTCGGTGATGCTGCCGTCCCGCATGACGGTGAATGAAACGTAACTGACGTATTCTTTGCGCTCCGGACGCCGGACCGACGGTTCCTTCCAGTTAATGGTCAGATAATAATTCAGTTTGGATGTGTAATCCCCAAAGCCGTATGAATCCGCGCCCGGCTCGCCGTAAATCATCGTTGTGTTGGGCAGCGCCGTCGGGTTCGCCATCTGCATCGGGTTGTTCACCGCCTCGCTGATGGGAATCATCGGAAACGTTGGCTCCGGCAATGGAGTCATCGTCGCGGCGGGCGTCGGCGGCGGCGTCGCGGGGGGCGTGGCCGTCGGCTGGGGTTTCGAAGTCGGCTTCGGCGTCGGCTTGGGCTTGGATGTGGGAGTCGGCTTCTTCGTTGGCTCCTTCTTGGGAGTCGGGGTCTTCTCCAGTTCCTTCTTTAGCAGTTCCCGAATCGCGTCCGGATCCTTGATTTTATCCTTCGGCTTGGGTTCTTCTTTTTTCGGCGGCTCCGGTTCGGGCTCCGGCTGCCTGGGAGGCTGCGGCTGGGGTTGAGGGGGAGTGAACGCCTCGACGCTCATGGGCACGTACGCCTCCCGCGCCCGGTATTTGGCCTCCGGCGCGAGCAGAATGCACAAAAAGATGACGATGTGCAATCCGAATGAAATCACGTACGGTTTGTTGCTGGTATGCATGGCGCTCGGCGGCTATTTTTTTTGCGCTTTCAGCAACTCCGCGGGGACGTTGATCTTCTCGAAACCCACCATCTTGGCGATGGAGGCAACGCCCATGAAGTCGCCCACGAACGCTTTTTCATCCGCTTTGATAAAAACCTGCTCGTCTGGATACTGCGCCTTCAGCGCCTCCAGCCGGGCCGGCAGTTCGTCTTGCGTTACGGTTTCCCCATTCAGCGAAATCTCGCCCGTGGTGTTGACCCCGATCAGAATCTTTTCCTTGCCCGAGGTCTGCACGTAGCGAACGTTCGGCACGTCGATATCCAGCCCGGTCTGCACGAAATTCGAGACCAGAATGAACACGATCAACATCACCATGACAATGTCGATTAGGTTGGTGACGTTCACGTCCGTCACCGGCTCGCGGCGGTATCGGGCTTTACGTAGCGGCACGGCTTCTCCTCGCCGCCAGCGGCTTTTCCGATGAAATCGAACGGGTCTGCGCCTGACCGGGAATCACCACGATCTGCCGGTCGAACCGGTTGATGATCTCGTAGGCGAAGGTCTCCAGCTGCGTCTCGATCACCCGCACCGACCGCGTGATCCCGTTATAAGCAAAAACGGCTGGAATCGCCACGAGTAACCCCGCCACAGTGGTGAGCAGCGCCTCCGAGATGCCGGGCGCCACGGTGGCGATGCTGGCGTTGGCCATGTCTTTCATGTCCTGAAACGAAAAGAACAGGCCCCACACCGTCCCCAGCAGACCGAGCAGCGGCGCCGTGGTCGAGATCGTCGCCAGCGTGGTGGCGCCCCGTTCCCAGAACTCTTTTTCCAGTTCGATGGCGCGGTCGAGGGTGCGCTCCAGCGCGTTGATGACCGGGCGTTCCGCCACGATGCAGTTGCGGTCGCGGTCGAGCGTCGCCCACAGTCTCAACTCTTCATACGCCGAGACGAACAGCCGCGCCGCGCTGCTGGCGGGCATGATCCCTTCTTCCGCCAGCTTGACGATGTTGCCTTCCAGCTCGGCGAAGCGTTTGCGGAATGCGGACGACTTATGCTTCTCCACCCGCAGCTGCAACGCTTTCTTGATGATCATGCCCCATGTGTAAACTGAAAAAAGCAGCAGGGATAGATAAATCCCCCAACCCATAAGCGAACTGTGAAGCACCTGATTCAGGGCTTCATCCATCTGCGCGATGGACAACCGCGCGAAAAAAGCGCCTGGCATGGATCGCGATTCCTTTCACGTGAAACTTTAGGGCATTATAACGGCGCTTGCCTGAAACCGTATCCTTGAGACCGGGAAATGATTCGACCCCCGTATCGTCAGGGTTGAGGTATCTTGAGCGTCTGATTCGGATAGATTTTCGACGGGTCGTCGATGCCGTTCGCGTCCTGAATCGCCTGCATGCTGACCCCGAACTGCGAGGCGATTTTCGACAATGTGTCGCCTCCCTTGACGACGTATGTCCCTCCGCCGCCCTGTCCGCCGGACGTCGTGGGCTGACTGGGTTGAACGCTGTCGGGTACGCTGGCGCCCAGTTCCTTCAAAATTTTCTCATAGACGGCGCGGTTGTTCGATTCGATGGTGGTGATTCGTTTATCGAGTTGGGCCTGCGCCGCCTGAATTTTACCCGCTGAATCCTGATCGCCCCGGCGGCTTTCGGTCTGCAGGGCGTCAAAATCCGCCCGCAATGTCTGAATCGACGATTGCAGCGTCTTTACCTGATCGTTCAGCGTGTTCTGAATCGACGCGGTCGAGCGGTTCAGGTCCTGCGTGAGAGTGGCCGTTTCGGTGGAGAACGATTCCAGCCGGCTCACCCGCTGTTGCAGCTTGTCCACGTTCTGCTCCAGCGCTGAAATCTGGTTCGCCATCTGTTGCAAGGTCGATTGCAGGTTGCCCTGCGTGAATTGTAACTCCTGAAACCGGTTGTTCAGCGTCTGGTTCATCGAACCCAGCGTCTGATTGGTCTCCTGCGTCTCTTGAGAGGTCGACTGCTGATACTGGGATAGTTTCGATTGCAGGCTGTCGACCGTCGATTGCAGCTCTTTCACCTCGCGGTTGCCGCAACCCGCCGCCGCGGCGCACAGCGCGGCGAGAACGAGAATTGAAATCGAGCGGATACCGTGATGAGTAAGACGCCGGACGAGCGGGCGAACTTCGGGCCTGACGGCGGATACGGGTCTGGCGGACTGGTTCATAACTGATCCCCCAACTTTCGCAAATTTCCGGCTACCCTCTACGGCGCCACGAAATATAATTATTGCGTATATAATAATGTGGTTTTGTGTTATAAAAACCTGCATCTCGCAATTTTTTATCAATGATTGGGTTCAGGGAGCCGATCAATAGAACAGACCGGATGAATCGTTGTATCCATTTCAAGGGGGGAAGGGTGTCTGAATGGATGAGCCGATAAAACAAACCAATCCGGCCGATCCGGTTAACGCCGCTACGACGCCAGCCAGCGAAGAAGGGGCGCCGGGCGATCAGAATAAGGCCGAAAATCCCGAAAACGCCCAGGAAGAAGCCGCGCCTCAATTCGTATGGGGCGACGGGCTCAGCCTCGAAGTGTCTTCCGAACAGATGTCCGCGACGATGGAGCTCTCTCTCGATTACGCCGACAATTACAACGCCGGCGACCTGCTCCGCTACCTCGAAGAGAACAATATCACCTTCGGCGTGCTTGAACACGAAGTGAACGCCATCTTTGAAAAGAAAAACTTTAATAAACGCATAAAAGTCGCCAAGGGGCGACAGCCTCAGCATGGAAAAGACGGCTGCATCGACTGGCGCATCGATCTGTCGATTCTCGAAGGCGCCCGCCTGGTTGAGCGCGGCGGACGCGTCGATCACAAAGAACGCCACCACGTCATCGACGTCAGCGAAGGGCAGGTACTCGCCGCGCTGGTCGACCCTACCGAGGGCGAACCGGGCATGGACGTCTACGGTAAGGAGATCCCCGCCAATCCCGGCAAGGAAGCGAAACTCCCCGCGGGCAAAAACGTCGCCGTCAGCGAAGACGGCAGGGAGATGAGCTCCCAGATCAAAGGCGTCATCTGCAAGGAAGGCGAAAAAGTATCCGTCAGCCCCGTTTACAACGTGCAGGGCGACGTGAATTACTCCACTGGAAACGTACGGTTCGATGAAACCATCGTCGTCTCCGGGGGAATCCTGCCCGATTTCATCGTGGAGGCGGGGCAGGACATCCACGTCACCGGTCTCATCGAAAGCGCTAAACTCACCGCAAAAGGCAGCATCTATTGCACGGCGGGCGTTCAGGGAGGCGAAAAAGCCGAGTTGCACGCCGACGGCGATATCCGCGCCAAATTCGTAAACGCCGCTACCCTGGTTGCGGGCGGTCATATTGTGATCGAAGGCGCGGTGACTCAATCGAACTTGAAAGCGGGCGGTTCGATCGTACTCGAAAGCCAGAAAGGCGTAGCCCTCGGCGGGGTTTTTGAAGCCGAAAAAATGGTCGTGGCTGAGGTCTTCGGTTCCGACATCGGCGCCAAAACCAATGTGATTCTGGCCGCGAACATCAGCAACGCCTCCGCCCAGAAACATGAAGAAGAACGCAAACTTCAATCGCTGATGCAGAACTATAACAAGATCCGCCAGGCCGCCGCCGCTCTCAACAAACTGCGCGACGCCGGCAAAATCACCGAAGAACAGAACGCCCTCCGCATGAAGATCACTCGCACCGGCCTGCAATTGCAGGGGCAAATCAAAAAAATTCAGGACGGAATCAAGCGCATGGATGAGGAGTTTGAGATCAAGCGCAAACAGGTAAAGGGCGTGATCGCGCGCGACGTCGCCTGGCCGGGCGTGAATATCGAGATTATGGGGCATAAATACGCGGTCAAAACCCGAACCTCCAAAGCGCAGTTCGTCTTGAAGGGCGGAGAAATCCAGGCGTATGGGTACAACCCCGATGATGACAAGAAAGACGCGAAAAAAACCGCCAAAAAAGAAACCGAGTCAGGTTCGGAAGAAAAGAAGGGTTAACCCGCCGTTTGATTGCTCTATACAACGCTCCGCTTCATCGGGGTCAGCCTTCTGATCCGGAGGGCGTTGCCGGATGCCGGAATCATGAAACCAACTCTGTCAGTCATTACGCTGGGCGTGGCCGATATGCGCCGCGCCATCGATTTTTATAAAAACCGTCTCGGCTGGCCCACCCGCGCGGCGGATGACGCCGGGATCGCGTTTTTTCAGTTGAATGGAATCATTCTCGCCCTGTATCCTCGCGTCGCGCTGGCTGATGAAGCCAACGTCTCCGCTTCGGGCGCCGGTTTCTCCGGCGTGACGCTGTCTCACAACGTCGCCTCACGCGAGGAGGTCGACCAGGTGTTGTTTCAGGCTGAACGCGCGGGCGCTTCGATCGTCAAACCCGCGTGCGACGCCTCATGGGGTGGCTACAGCAGCTTCTTCGCCGACCCGGACGGCTACCTGTGGGAAGTCGTCCACAACCCGCACTGGGATATGGACGAACACGGTGGCGTGATGATGAAAAAAGCAGAAGGGTAAGTAATAGGAATTGGTTGATTGTTGTGTGAGTATCGCCTGGGCAGGGAAAAAAACGCTTGAAAAGTAACGCGGAGGAGGAGTTTAACAAGCACGATCTCAAAACGGGATTACGCTTGATCCGTCACGATCCGCAATCCTCACGGAATCGGTCGATCTGATGCATCCGCTCATGCAGAATCGTCACGATACCAATGTCGCCATTGCTGAGTTTCCGCCAATAGACGAAGTGTCTTTCGTACCGGAAGACGTAGCCATCGACTCCGAACTCCGCGGGAACCGGGTAGGACGTCACCGCATGTGTTTCGATCTTGTCGAAGGCTGCGAACAGGCCGGTGATATAGCGTTCGGCCTGTTCGGCGCCCCATTGGTCGCGCGTATAACGGTAAATCTCGTCGAGACGGTGAGACGCCGCCTCTTGGACCCGGACGGTTGCCATCCCCGGCTATGCCTTGTTGCGCGTGATGACCTCGGCTGCCGTGAGCGGATGGTAGGTCGACTCAGGCATCGCGAAGGCATGCGTAAGTTCGGCCTTCAGCCGGTCGAATGCCTCTTGCTCCGTCCTCTCTTTGTCGCGGCGAATCAGATCGCGGATGTATTCGCTGACATTCTCGTAAGAACCTGTCTCGCTGACATTGTCGGCAACGAAGTCGCTGAGTGCTCCGCTGAGGCGGACCGTCATCGTCATAGTGCGGGGCATGGCGAAACCTCCTGGGCGGGTTTGTCTTCAATATAATCAAAATCGCACACAAAACAAGATGAGGATGTTTAGGGAGGGATCGTAGGGTAGTGTGGTTGGGAACGCATCGGGCAACCGGTCAGGTTCGCCAGACAGCGCCGCCGGTTTGAAGTTTGCTCGTCGAGCGAAGGCTACGCGCCATTGCGGTCGCTTCCCGCGCAAGTCGGCGAAATGCCGCGTGTTGTAACGAATTTCCGTGAAACAGCGGAGGAGGAGGGATTCGAACCCTCGATACGGTTCCCCGTATATCCGCTTTCGAGGCGGACGCCTTCAACCACTCGGCCACCCCTCCACTTGTGGTATCCACTTGCTATGTATGTTTCTTGATCCGCTGGGGTTGCGATGATTGCTCCCCCGGCTCGGCCTCGACATGAGCATGTTTCGGCCTCGCTTGCAACCTGACTATCGTAGCCGCGAGAAAAAATCTTTCAATAACCGCTCGCACTCTTCCCGCAAAACTCCTTGATGAACGCAGGTCTGATGGTTGAGCCGCGCGTCTTCCAGAATCTGATACATACTCTCCACCGCGCCCGCCTTGGGGTCCGCCGCGCCGTAATAAACGTGTTCAAGCCGCGCCAGCCAGATGCCCCCCGCGCACATCACGCAGGGCTCCAGCGTGACGTACATCGAACAGCCTTCCAGCCGCCATTGCCCGATCTGTTCGGCCGCGTCGCGTAGCGCGATGATCTCCGCGTGTGCGGTAGGGTCTTGAATTTCCTCGCGTTGATTCCGTCCCCGGCCGATCACTTCGCCGTCTTTCACCACGATGGCGCCGATCGGCGTGTCGCCCTGCGCCAGGGCGATCTTCGCCTGGTTGATGGCCAGTCTCATAAAAAAATCGTGGTTCCGTTCCGGGGCCATGTTCGTCTCCGATGACGCCAATCCTACGGCGCTTCACGCCCGAATCAACCGCCGTGCGGCGGAGGGAGACGTAAAAAGCGTTGTCGCCGGTGGTTTCGTCCGGCGGCGCCCGCTGCTATGATCTAGGGCGGTCGTCATCATTGCGTTCGAATTGATCCTTGGCGGACCGGCTGAAAACATCAGGTATTTCCTGATTTTCGCCACGGTTTATTCGAATGGAACGTTGGCGGCGATATTCTTGCAACTTTCGATTCCACTCCGATTGATCCGCCCAGGTGAGGCGCTTTCGCGTATTCGGGAGCGCAAGGTCTCTTGTTGACTCCAAACGGGCCGAAAAAATCGAAGCGATAGGGCGAAAAAAACTATGACCACGGTTGAAGAACTTAATGATTTACGCCAGCGCGGCCAGTGGGAAGAACTTGGCGTTAAATCGCGCGAAGTATTGACTGAAAATCCCAACTCTGAAGTCGCCCTGCGGGGCGTCATTCAAACCCTCGAGAAAATCGGCGACAAGGAAGACGAATACGAGGCCGCGCTGATCCGGTTGCTCGACCTCAAAAGCCGATCTCAGGAAACCGCGCAAAAACTGGCGGAGTTTTATAAAGAAAAAGATCAGATGGACGAAGCTATCAAGCATTACGAGCTCTCCATCGAGGCCGCCATCGAAGACCGCCATTATAAAGCCCTCGACGATCTCTGGATGGAACTGCTTGAACTCGAGCCGGAAAAGATCGATTTCTTCATCCGGATGACCGACCTCCTCCACGAACAGAAACACTCCCCCAAAGCCTCCGCCCTGCTTCAGATGCTCCTCCCCTCCTGCGATGACCGCCAGGACTGGAAGGGCCGCCTTGATATTTACCGGAAGATTTATGAATACACGCCTGACGATGAAACCCTGCGTCAGGCATTTATTGATTCCTATCAGAAAATGTACGGCGATTCACCGCTGTTCGAGCGCGTGATTCAACATACCGGCATCAATGAAAAACGCCCCTTGCCCGACGCCTTGAACGAGCTCGAAAGCCTGGTGATGTTCCTGCCCGACCGCTACGTCCTTCATCCCGACTGGGGCGTTGGCCGCGTCAAGGAACTCGACATGATCACCCGCCGCCTCACCATCAACTTTCAGAAAAAGCGCGGTCACCGCATGGGGCTTGATCTCGCTCAGTCCGCGCTCGAACGCCTTGAGCCGGATGATTTCCGCGTCCTCGCGGTAGTGGGCAAAGACAAACTCGAAGCGATGAAAAACGACGACCCCGTGGGCCTCGTCAAGATTGTGTTGAAAAGTTTCGGCGGCTCGCTCAACGGCAAACAGATGAAAGAATACATGGTGCCGGCGGTGATGGCCGATCGCCACTGGACCTCCTGGTGGTCCAACGTCAACTCGCTGCTGCGCAAAGATCCCTACATCGCCGTCAGCAGCGGAGCCAACAAACAATACACCCTGCGCAGCGAAGCCCTCAGCGAAGAAGACGACGTCCTCAAAAAGTTCGACGCCACCAAGGCGCCTCACGCCCGCGTCGACAGAATGTACGACTACCTGCGCACCACCCGGCGCACCGACCTCAACGACGCCATCGTCCAGCATTTCTCCAAACGTCTCAAATCGATGATCCAGCGCCGTAAGGGCGCCGTCGAACGCGTCGAACTCTGGTTCGCCAATGAAGACCTGAAGGGCTACGCCGACGGCATCGAATCGGCCGATTACGCCGTGCTGGATGAAATTATCGCCGATCTCGAACGCGCCAAATCGATCCTCCGCCGCCTGCGCTTCAAAACCCATCAGTGGCGGTTCGCCCAACGCATCGCTGAAATCCAACCCGAAGAATGGCCGCGCGCCTATTACGATCTGCTGCTCGCGCCCAACGTATCGGTGCGCGACGACATCGCCCGGGCCTTGAACGAAGCGGGCCATGAATCGCTCATTCAGGAGATGATCGAACAGGCGCTCCAGAATTACCGCGAGACGCCTCACACCTTCATCTGGCTCGCCGATAACCAGCTTTCAGAAAAGAACGACTGGCTCGCGTCGCGCATTTCCAACCCCGTGCTGATCGAACGCCTGCTGCTGTTGACCGATTTTCTCACCAGCCAGGCCAAACGCCGCGAACGCGAAGAGGCGCTTGAATTGCGCGCCGTCGCCGCCGACGCCCGCGAGATCATCCGCCGCGCTCATTACGCGCTCTTCAAAAAACACATCGCCGAGGCCGACGAGGCTCTCGCGGCGGGCATCTATCGCCGCTCCCAGGCCAACGAAGGGCTCGACAGCCGCACCTCATCCGATCTCACCACCATCATCCGCGCGCGATTCCCCAACCTCATGCAGACTTCCACGCTGCAGGAAGATGTACCGATTCCCGAAGGCTTGCTTTGCCTGCGTGAAACCCTCGACGTCAAAAAAGCCCTGCTCAAGCGCCTCGTCGAGATCGAGCTGCCCCAGGTGGTTCAGGAAATCGATACCGCCCGTCAACAGGGCGACCTTCGTGAAAACGCCGAATACCAGGCCGCCAAAGAAAAACAGCGCCTGCTCGCCTCACAGACCGGTGAATTGCAGGAGCAGCTCCAGATCGCCAAACAGGTCGAGCTCGATGAAATCACCGGCGATGTGATCGGCTTCGGCGTCCGGTTCGTGATCCAGGCCGTCGGCGCCGACGCCACGGACGAGTACTTCATGCTGGGGCCGTGGGAATCCGACCCCGACAATCACATTATTTCATACCAGGCGCCCTTCGCGATGGCGTTCATGGGCAAAAAACAGGGCGAACAGGTCGAGGTCGAGTTGCCTCAACACACCGGTCGCTACGAAGTCCGCATCGTGGAAAAAATTTCACCCGAAACCATGCGCTCCATTATTGAACGCATCAAACCGGTGATCGCCGCCGCGGCGATTGACGATGAAGACGACGAGCCCGCGCTGGAATCGTGATGTCTTGATTGAGGCGCCGCGCGCTGCTATCGTCCCTCCGGCGTTTACGCCGTACCTGAATGAATCGAACCTGACAGGAGCCTGAAAAAATATCATGGAAACCACCCTGCTGCTGATTAAACCCGATGGCGTACAACGCAAATTCGTCGGTGAAATTATTACCCGGCTCGAACGCCGGGGATGGGATCTCGCCGGCATGAAGTTGATGAAGGTCTCGCGCGAGCTCGCCGAGCGTCATTACGCCGAACACAAGGGCAAACCCTTTTTCGGCGAACTGATCGATTACATCACCGAAGGCCCTATCGTCGCCATGGCGTGGCGCGGCGATCAGGTCATCACCGCCATGCGGACCATGATGGGCAAAACCAACCCCATCGAAGCCGCGCCCGGCACCATCCGCGGCGACCTGGCCAATAATTTCACCCGCAACATGGTTCACGGCAGCGATTCGCCCGAAAGCGCGGAACGCGAAGTCGCTCTCTTTTTCACGTCCGAAGAACTCTGCGGATAAAGCCGCCCGGCGGCTCCGCTTTTCGGGGCGCAATGCTATAATACGCCTCATGGCGTGATTCAAAAAAACAACGCGTCGCCCAAGCCCGCCGGGGTGAATAAAAACCGTCCCCAAGGCTTGATTCAGACGCGTTTCAATGAAAAATACCCAAGGCGATTCAGCCGCGTCTCTTTCGGCGCGGCCGCGCCTTGAAAAAGCCTGAAAACGGCGGCGTAGCTCAGCTGGTTAGAGCACACGGCTCATATCCGTGTTGTCCGGGGTTCAAGTCCCTGCGCCGCTATTTTTCGTCTTCAATACGGCCATTCGGCCTCGCGCCAGTGGCCGTTTTTTGCGCGGACTCGCCGGTTGGCGGCGCCGCGCCGCACGCCTCAACCAACAATGTGGGTATCCGAAACCATGTCTAAATCATCGAAACTTTTCGCGGAAGCCTGCAACCTGATCCCCGGCGGCGTGAACAGCCCCGTCCGCGCATGGAACGCGGTCGGCGGCGATCCCTTCTTCGTCTCCCGGGCCAAGGGCTGCATCCTCACTGACGCCGACGGCAAAAACTACATCGATTACGTCTGCTCGTGGGGGCCGCTCATTCTGGGCCACGCTCACCCGGTGGTGGTCAAGGCGGTTCAGGAAGCCGCCTCCGAGGGCCTGACCTTCGGCGCCCCCACCGAACGTGAGGTCCAGATCGCCCGCTTCCTCGTCGACGCGGTCCCGTCCCTCGAAAAGGTTCGCCTGGTCAACTCCGGCACCGAAGCCACCCTCAGCGCGATCCGCCTGGCGCGTGGTTTCACCGGGCGCGAAAAGATCGTCAAGATGATCGGCGGATACCACGGTCATCATGACGCCCTGCTGGCTTCGGCCGGCTCCGGCGTGGCCACTCTCGCCATCCCCAGCACGCCCGGCGTGCCCGAGTCGGTGGTGAAAGACACCCTGCTGGTTCCGTATAACGACGCCGAAGCCGTGGCCCGCGTCTTCGCGGCCGCGCCAGAAGACGTCGCCTGCGTGATTCTCGAGCCGGTGGCGGGCAACATGGGCGTGGTTCCGCCCTCCAATGGCTACCTCGAAACGTTGCGCGAGCTCTGCGACCGCTACGGCGCGCTCCTCATCTTTGATGAAGTCATGACCGGCTTCCGCGTGCATTTCAGCGGCGCCCAGGCGCTGTACGGCGTCACTCCCGACCTCACCACGCTGGGCAAGATCGTGGGCGGCGGCATGCCGATGGGCGCCTACGGCGGGCGCGCGGACGTCATGAGCAAGATCGCGCCCGAAGGCCCCGTCTATCAGGCGGGCACTCTCTCTGGAAACCCCGTCGCCACCGCCTGCGGGCTTGCCACCCTGGAGATGCTCAAGCCCGACGGATTTTACGCCATGCTGGAAGAAAAAAGCCGCGTGCTGGAAGAGGGCCTTCGCAAGGAGGCCGCTTCGGCGGGCGCGGCCATTTCGATCAACCGCGTCGGCTCCATGCTGACGGTGTTTTTCGGCGAGGGCGAGGTGACCGATTTCGCCTCCGCCTGCGAGTCGGACTCCGAGCGGTTCGCCGCCTTCTGGCGCGCGATGTTGAAAGAGGGCGTCTACCTTCCGCCGTCGCAGTTCGAGGCGTGGTTCGTATCGGCGTCGCACACCAACTTCGAAATCGAGAAGACGCTTCGCGCCGCCCACAACGCCTTCCGCGCCGCCGTGTAACCTCCGCGTCTTACTCCGCCACTGAACGAAACGCGTCCCGCGCCCAACCCCGCGTTGGCTCTCGTTTTCGCCAAGGCTTCCCTTCGGTCGCGCTCGGCCCAGGTCGAGTTTTGATTCCATGGGCATCAGGCGCACAGCGCGGCTCACCAGGGCGGCCGTTCATAGTGATCTACGCTTTGCTTTAAACCCACCCTGCGCTTCTGAATCCCGAACCTTCCATATGATTCCCCCTGTCGGTCAAGCGCCTGCCGGGTGAACCTTTTGCAAGCGAATGCGGCCATTGGCGGAGCGCCGCCTGAGCGGGAAAAGTTTTACCCAAGGGCGCGGGTGATGAATTCCCGTGAACTCATTTTGTATTTTTAATATTTTTCCTGTGTTCGTGATTCAAACCCTGCGATGAATGATCCTGAATATCCGCTTCATCCTGCCCATCATGATTCAGACAAAAAAACGTGGCCACCGGCGCCGCCGGTCCCGTCAGGGACAGGTGCTGATAGCCCAGCCTTTCAAGGCTGGGTGTCTCCGGCTGCGGATGTCGAATAACACGAACTCGATTCGTATTTGCAATGGCTTGCGTTCGTGATTCAAACCCTGCGATAAATGATCCTGAATATCCGCTTCATCCTGCCCATCATGATTCAGACAAAAAAACGTGGCCTCCGACACTGCCGGTCGCTGTCCGCTAGATTTCCTCCGGCACGTCGTAGGGTTGGCGATAGCCCCGTTTTCGTTCGAAAAGAAACGCGTTGGCTTCGTCATCGTTGGTGACGCGCTGGGTTTCGGGATCGAAGTGCAGCATGCGTCCCACGTGATATGACGCGTTCGCCAGGTGGATGAGCGTGCATGAGCGCACGCCTTCGACGATCTCCGCGTTGAGGTCGTTGCGATTCTGGCTGCGTACCGCCTTGATGAAATTCTCGAAGTGGTGCGTATCGCTCTTCGCGCTTTTTCCCGGACGCCGTTCCCGCCCCATGTAGGCCTGAAATTCACCGTAATTCCACGTCTTGATGTACCCTTCCGAGCCGAAAAACAGGCAGCCGATGACGTTGCCTTTCGCGCCGATGTCGAGTTCGTCGTTGGTCATCCAGTGCCGCACTTCAAACTGGTGCATCCGGTTTACGTTGGGGTATTTAAACGCGGCGGTCATGGTATTGGGCGTCTGCTGGTCGTCGTCGAACATGAAATGCCCGCCCATGCCATACGCCTGCGAGGGCAGTTCGACGCCAAGCCCCCAGCGTGTGACGTCCATTTCGTGGACGCCCTGATTGCCGATGTCGCCGTTGCCGTAATCCCATTGCCAGTGCCATTGATAATGAAACCGGTTCTGGCTGAACGGTTTTTTCGGCGCCGGGCCCATCCACTGGTCGTAATGCACGCCCTCCGGTGGATTCGCCTGATTGGGCGTATGGCCGATGGTGTCCCGCCATTTATAACAAAGCCCCTTGGCGTAATAGACCTCGCCCAGGTAACCATCGTGTATCAGTTGAATCGCCTCCTGAAACGCGGGGCAGCTGCGGCTTTGCGTTCCGTGTTGGACGATACGGTTATACTTGCGCGCCGCTTTCAGCAGTTGCTGGCCTTCAAACAGGTTGTGGCAGCAGGGCTTTTCCACGTACACGTCCTTGCCCGCCTGACAGGCCTGGATGGCTTGCAGGGCGTGCCAGTGGTTGGGCGTGGCGATCGACACCGCGTCGATGTCTCCTTTTTCCAGCATGTCGCGGAAATCGGTGAACAGGCCGGCGTCGGCGCGTACTTCCTTATCGAGGCTCTGGCGCTTTTCGCGCAACACGTTTTCATCGATGTCGCACAGCGCGGCGACCTCGACGTTCGCCTGTTTGGCGAAGCCGCGCACGTGATCCTGTCCGCGGCCGTGCAGCCCCGTCACGCCCACGCGTATCGTATCGTTGGCTGAAAACGCTTTGCGGTGAATGAGGACGCCCGCTCCGGCGGCGGCCGTTTTCAGAAAATGGCGTCGGTTCGAAGGCATATCGCACTCTCCCTGCATTGGATTGATGCTCGATCATCGCAAAAGTACGCCGGAAAACAAAGACTCGCGCGCTGAATGTTTAATTCCGCCCGCCGTACTGATCCGCCGAGACCAGAACCCCGCCCGGCGTCAGCCGGTAGATGTCGCCGCCCGATATCAGCCCGTTCGACGAGTGATACGCCAATACGCCGGTCGCGGGCGAGCCGCCGATGTCCTCCAGCCCGTCGGGCCCCCGGCTCACCGTCAGCATGACGCTGCCCTGCCTGACCGCGTTCTGGACGGGCCGTCCGCCCCACGCCGAACCCGATTTCACTACCTCTTTAATGTTCCATCCCGGATAAAAATCCAGATGCCCTCCCGCATAGCGATGGATGTTTTCCTTGGGGGTATGATCGACGAATCCATCTTTGGGGATCGACGCCAGGTACGAAATCGGCGTGGTCAGCGCAGGGTAGATGAACGCGGAATACCACTGATCTCCTCCGAAATAGGGAAACGAATTGTTATCGAGGTTATACATCTCAAAGCCCGTGCCCAGCGCCTGCATATCGCTGTGACAACGCGCCACCTTGGCCCGGATCTGCGCGTTGAGAAAGTTCGGTACGGCGATGGCGGCGAGTATTCCAATGATGGCGACGACGATCAATAGCTCGATCAGAGTAAAGCCGCGGAGGGCGCGTCCCGCTGGCGTGGCGAATCGGTTCAACATGGAATCAGACTCCTTGCGCTTGGCGTTCGCGGGGGAGAGAAGCCGATGATGTCGGCAATATAGTAGACCTGTTTTCTTGCCTCTGCTAATAAATCTGAATGCCGCCGCTGGAATCTCCGCCCGCCATTATTCCCCCTTGACCGGAATGCAGCCCAGGGAATAAAAGATGCTGAATAAAAATGACGCCGTGAGGAATGCCCGGACGCATGGGTATGTCCCAAACCATCCAGTTAACACAAGCCAATTTTACTGAAACAGGAGTCTACGGATGACGAACATCCAGGTTCAGACGTATCTTTTTTTCAACGGGCGCTGTGAAGAAGCGCTGGAGTTTTATAAAAACGCGGCCGGCGCGGTGGTTGATTTTTCCATGACCTTCAAGGACAGCCCCGAACCGCCGCCGCCCGGAACGCTCCCGCCGGGATTCGATAACAAGATCATGCACGCCACCTTTCATATCGGCGAAACCACCCTCATGGCGTCCGACGGGTGCGAAGAGGAGTCGAAGTCCAGCGGATTCTCGCTTTCGATTTCCGTCCCGGATGAATCCGGCGCGCATCGCGTGTTCGACGCGCTTTCTGATGGAGGCGCGGTAAAGATGCCGCTGACGAAAACGTTCTGGTCGCCGTGTTTCGGAATGCTGACCGACCGCTTCGGCGTCGACTGGATGGTCAGCGTACCGGGACCGGAGGCCAAATAAGCGACTCGCGCCGCAAAATCCGGTGTAAGATCGATGACGCCCCATCCTCATTCGGATGGGGCGTACTGATCTTGTGTCTGGGAGAATGCCTTATGCCGTATGACGCAGGGCTCGCCGCTCGTCTGGAAGACCTGCTGCTCGATCGAGATGGATTCGAGTGCAAAAAAATGTTCGGAGGAATCGGCTGGCTGCTGACAGGTAATATGTGCGTGGGCGTGTATAAGGACTGGCTGATCGCCCGGGTGGGCGAGTCCGCGGCCGCTCCGCTGCTCGGGCGGGATTGCGTCAAACCGATGGACGTTACCGGCAAGCCGATGAAGGGCTGGCTGATGATTTCGCTGGATGGCCTCGAAGACGATGATTCGCTAGAGGAATACGTCGATCTCTCCACCCGCTTCGTTGAAAACCTGCCCCCCAAACCTTAGTTGATTCGCCGGGCGTTGCGAGTTTCCGAATTCACAGCGGGTCTCACCGCAGCCAGAGTTTTCGGTCCAGCGTGCGGTATTGCAGCGCTTCCGCGACGTGCTCGGGGCGGATCGCGTCCATATCCGCCAGATCGGCCAGCGTGCGCGCGACCTTGATGACACGGTCGTAGGCGCGAGCTGAAAGCCCGAGCCTCTCCAGACCCGAACGCAGCATGCTGCGCGTGCTTTCATCCATCACGCAATAACGCTTGAGTTCTTTCGCTCCCATGTGCGCGTTGCAGAAGATGCCGCTTCCATCGAACCGCGCCCGCTGCCGCTCCCGCGCGCGAACCACCCTGCGCCGGATCTGCGCCGAGGTCTCGCCGGTGGGCGGCGCGTGCAGTTCGTCGAAACTCACGCTGGGCGCTTCGACGTGGATGTCGATGCGATCAAGCAGCGGGCCCGACAGCCGCGAGATGTAATTCTGAATCTTGTTGGGCGAACATGTGCATTTATGCGCCCCGTCGCCGTAATAGCCGCAGGGGCAGGGGTTGGCCGCCGCGATCAGCATGAATCGGCTGGGAAAGGTCAGCGTGCCCGCGACGCGCGAGATGGTCACCACGCCGTCTTCCAGCGGCTGGCGCAGGTGTTCGAGCACGTCGCGCTGAAACTCAGGGAGCTCGTCGAGAAACAACACCCCGTGATGGCCCAGGCTCACCTCGCCCGGCTTGGGGAAGGAGCCGCCGCCGATCAGCCCCGCGAACGACACCGAATGATGCGGCGTGCGGAACGGACGCCGAGCCACAAGCGCCTGACGCGCGGGCAATGAGCCGTGAATGCTGTGAATCTTGGTCGTCTCCAGCGATTCCTCGAACGTCATCGGCGGCAGAATGCCGGGCAGCCGCCGCGCCATCATCGTCTTGCCCGAGCCCGGCGGCCCGATCAGCATAGCGTTGTGTCCGCCCGCCGCCGCCGCTTCCAGCGCGCGCTTGACGTGCTCCTGCCCCTTCACTTCGGCGAAATCGGCTTCGATGGTCTGCTGTTCGGCGAAAATTTTCGCCACGTCGACCCGGGTGGGCTGAATCGCGCTCTCACCGCACAAAATCTCCACCGCCTCTGGCAGTGCGCGCACGCCGTACACCTCGATCCCTTCCACCACCGCCGCTTCGAGGGCGTTGTCTTCAGGAACGATCATGCGCTTGAAGCCCAGTTCTTTCGCCGCCAGCGCCCCCGGCAGCGCGCCCCGCACCGGCCTCAGCGAGCCGTCCAGCGCGAGCTCGCCCAGCAGGATGCTGGTAGCCAGCGCCTCTTCGGGAACCAGGCCAGCCGCCGCCACCAGCGCCACGGCGATGGGCAGATCGAGCGACGAGCCTTCTTTGGGTACGTCGGCGGGCGCGAGGTTGATGGTCAGGCGTTTGACGGGAAAGGGATAGCCGCAATTGGTCAGCGCCGAGCGCACCCGTTCGCGGCTTTCACGCACCGCCGCGTCGGGCAGCCCCACGATGGCGGTGACCGGCTGGCCGGGAGACATGTCGAGTTCGACGTCGAGCGGGTAGGCGTCGACGCCCAAGGTGGCGCAGGCGCGTACGCGTACGTACATGGCGTTCCTCTCGCGCGGGGCGTTTGTTCAGGCGTAAAGCGATGCTACATCATGCGCGAAACCTGCTGCTCCGATCAACCCGCGCTGTCAATTTGAATAGGATTGGGATCGAAAATCCAGCGCCCGCGATTTGGACGCGGTATGAATAAAATTCACTCCACACCCTTCGCGCAGTGAGCCTTGAGCCGTGCGGCGAGGTCGTGCGTCACGCCCGGAACCTCGGCGATCTCTTCCAGCGTGGCCGCCGCGATGCCCTCCAGCGAGCCGAACCGCCTCATCAGGTCCCGCTCGCGCGCCGGACCCACCCCCGCCACCGTGCGCAGCGATGAATGCTGAATCCGCTTGCCGCGCAGCTTGGCGTGATAGGTGTTGCCAAAGCGGTGCGCCTCGTCGCGAACCTGTTGCAGCAGGCGCAGGCCCTCGTTGCGCCGGTCGAGCCGGATCGGTTCGGGCAGCCCCGGCAGAAAGATCAGTTCCTCGCGCTTGGCCAGGCTGCAGATGGGGAACTGCGGGATGTCGAGTTCGTCGAGCGCCTCCATCGCGGCGTGCAGGTGCCCCTTGCCGCCGTCGATCATCAGCAGGTCGGGCGGCTCGGCGAATCGTTTGGCTTCCTCGCCGCCGTCCGCGCCGTGCAGAAAGCGCCGCCTGAGCATCTCCTGCATCATGGCGTAATCGTTGATCTGTTCGACGCCCTTGATGCGAAAGCGCCGATAGGCCGATTTGCGCGGCCGGCCGTCTTGAAACACCACCATCGCGCCCACCGCCTCGCCGCCCTGCGTGTTGGCGATGTCGTACCCCTCGATGCGCAGCGGCAACACCTCCAGCCGCAACGATTCCTGCAGCGCGATCACGTTCGGCGCCACGCCGTGCTTGACGCCGTGCAGCTTGCGGAACTCGCGCTCGGCGTAATGCAGGCTGTTTTTTTCAGCCAGTTGCAGCATGGCGTGTTTCATGCCGCGTTGCGGCGTCTTGATCGTGACCGGCCGGTCCGCCAGTTGGGTCAGGGCGCGTTCGAGGCTTTCGCCGCGTTTCGCGCCGATCGCCGCCGGCAGGTAAATCTCTTTCGGCACGTCGGTGTTGCGCGCGTAAAACTGCATCAGAAAGGCGTACAGCGCCTCGGGCGTTTCGGCGTGGGTGGCGCCTTCAAGAAAGTGGCTTGAGGTCCCCACCACGCGGCCGTTGCGCCGCCTTATCACCGCCACGCAGGCCGCTTCATGCACGCGCCCCAGACCGATGAAATCCTGGTTTTCGACGGTGTTGCGCAACATCTTCTGCTGTTGGGCGAATTGTTCGGCGGCGGTGAGGATGTCGCGGTAAAACGCCGCTTTTTCAAAAAACATCTCTTCCGAGCATTCCATCATGCGGCGTTGCAGCTGGTCGATAACGCCCTCCGGCCTGCCGCGCAAAAAGCCCTCGACGCCCTTGCAGAGCTGGGCGTATTCATCGGGCGTCACCACGCCGCCGCACGGAGCGCAGCACCTCCCCATCTCGTAATCGAGGCAGGGCCGCACGCTGGTCAGGCGATCGGATTCGTACTTGCAGGTGCGGATGGGGAAAATCTCGTGCAGCGCGGAGAGCGTGCGCCGCGCCTGGGTGACGTGGGGGTAGGGGCCGAAGTAGCGCGCGCCGTCGTCGTCGACTGTGCGGGTCAGGTACGCGCGGGGGAACGCCTCGCTGGTGATTTTGATATAGGGGTATCGCTTGTCGTCTTTCAGCTTGATGTTGAATTCAGGGTGATAGCGCTTGATCAGGTTGTATTCGAGCAGCAGCGCTTCGTCTTCGCCGTCGGTAAGGATGGCCTCGACCGACTCGACGAACTCGACGAAGGGCGAGGCGTAGCGCCCGTTCTTGCGCCCGCAGTGCTGGCGCAGGCGCTTCTGAATGTCGATCGCCTTGCCGACGTACACCACGCGCCCGGCGGCGTCGTGCATCAGGTACACGCCCGGCAGATTGGGCAGCAGCGAGAGTTGTTCTTGCGTAATCATGCGGATGGGCGGCGCTCTCTTTTCCCGGGTAAACGTTGCTCTGATTATACCCGTGCTCTGATGGAGATCGCCAATGTGGGAGTAGCCTTTTGAGTTTTTTCAAAAACCTGTTGACAATTGTATTTTTTTTGATTATTGTGTAAATATCCTGATGAAAGAGGTTGCTACTATGTCGTATAGAAATTTTATTAAATATGTTATTTTTGTTTGTTTTGGTTTATCCGCAAGTTCCATCTGCCTTTCTTCGCATGCGGATTCACCCCGGATCGACCGGCTTGAGTTGCGCCGCGCTCTCAGTGAACAAAAGAAACAGGAACAGATGCTCGATCTCGATATCGAACACCCACCCGTTATTGACAGAAACGCAATTGGGCCGATCGGTCATTACGTGGAGCGAATTGATGAGACGCACTACAACCTGTATTCGTACCCCAAGTATTATTTCGGCGATGATGGGCGTCTGACGGAGAGCCGGATTCAAATCAGTAATCAGCCTGTGGGGGATTATCCCTGGAGTATGAAATCTGCCGTGTATCACTTCCTCGCCAAGGACGACGCTTCATTCGCCGTCTTTCATTACGGCATGTGGATGAACTCTTCCGTGACGGATATCGCTTATCGCGATAGGGTAACGGGTGAAATGATTTCACTCGGATGGAAACGGACGGGTGAAAAACCGGACGCCGTTGAAGGTAGACGCATGGTTTGGAACAACATTTTCGACGGCGTCGGGCTGGATGTTACGCTGAGCGAGGACTACGTGAAGGAAGATATTATCCTATCGCAAGCCGCGAGAAACCGGTTGCCGAACCCGGCGTTGCTGGACTTCGCGCCAGAAAATACCGATCTGGTGATCGTGTATTCGTTTTTGATAGAAGACCTGAACGGGAAATATGAATTGAAACGGAAAGGCGAGCGTGTAAATCAAACGTCGTTCGCGTTCAGCGAAGGTTTACAATTTTCTCGCGGTGAAAAAACACCGCATGTCTTTCCGGAGGACGACGCGGCGCTGCCCGGGTTCGTGGATCGTTACTCGACGCCGGACCGGCTGGTTCCGATCGAAAAATATTGGCACACGGATGAAAAAGGCCGAACCATGCTGGCTTATGGTCTCCCCTATGAGACGCTTATGGAAGCCGGAAAAGGCGACGTCGTGATCGATCCGACGATTCTCTTTCAGGAGGGAGTGGGAGAGTATAGCGGTTCATCTCTTGCCGTGATTTACCATTCCGGATCAGGGAATGAAGATTTGAATTATGGCCGGGACCCCGTGATGAAACTCGCTGCGAACTCGCCTGTCTTTATGCGTATCGCGGCGAAATTCGATCTGTCTGGAATTAGTTCCATCGATTCGTCTCAGATTGCTGGAGCGAAACTTTTTATAAAACTGAAAGAAATCGAAAGCAATACCTACACGGGATTGACGGCGAAAGCCTATCAAATCACGAAAAGCTGGAATGAAGGTAATGGGTGGGGCGGTATCTATACCGGCGGTGTGACGTGGAATCATGCGATTTACAATACCAGCGCCTGGACCACGTCCGGCGCGGAAAGCACTTCCGGCGACCGTTCTTCCACCTATGAGGATTCCGTGACTCTCTCGACTACGGCGGGTGGATGGGAAGAGTGGGTAACAAGCGATGCGGTGAAATATTGGCTGGATCATCCGTCGAATAATTACGGAGTGTTACTGCGGCCCGATTGGTCGGGGTACAACACGGGCTTTGTCTATCACAGCGATGACGCGTCGAATGGATCAGACCGTCCCTATCTGCAAATTGACGCCGGATCGGGATGTAACTATGGGACTCCGGGGGTTAATGAAGACTATGAATTTTTAGGAGACTCGTTTTCCGACCATTCCGATGGAGTCTCTTTCAATATTTCACCTGATTCCTGGAATTCGGGAGATGAAGTGACGATGACATGGAAGTTGACGACTACAAATGCGGACGCGGAAGCCTATTACGGTCTTGGACAATGCTTGAGGATGTGGATTGATTTGAATGGAGATTGTGTTTTTGACGGGAATGTTAACGATAATGATGTTGAACATCCTTCCGATGAAGAAGTCCAATTAAAGAGTTCATCCGGCTCCATGTATCCTTATGTAATTGAAAGTCACGATCCTTATCCTTGTCCGAGCCCAGGCAACCAAGTAGGAACTTTCACAATCACCCATGCTGATGAATCTTTTACTTTTAATTACAAGTTTATTGTCCCAGAATTGGATTTTTTCGGTCAAATAACAACAAAAATGCGAGTTTACCTGCGCTTTGCTTTCTGGCCGCCAGGTAATCCGTATCAAATGTTGACTGATGGTGGGGGATGCCTGACGGAATACGGCGACTATGAAGATTATGAGGTGACCATCCGAAGCAATCCATAAATAATCGAGAAAGAAGGTGAATCATGTCCTGGTTCCGCATGACGAGCCCGATGCTGGTTGTTTCCATCTGGCTCGTTTCCGTCAGCCCATATGGAATGGCATCGATCGTAGACGAAGCCGATGTTTCATTCTATGTACACGCTTATTTGTATAGTTACTATTCCAGTGTTGTTTCTTGTGATTTTACCGGTGATGGAATCGATGATTGGATAGTCAAGATCGATCGATTTGACGCGGACCATGGGTTGGATGAAAGACTCTCGACCGTGCTGGGAAATCCCTCTCACAGTCATGGGTACTCGTCGCGATCATCCGTGTTTCCCAAACACCAGTTGCTTGAAGGCGATTTCGTTTATCATGCCTTCCCACGGTTCGACGCGGCGGGATCGTTGATTCTCTGTGCGTCGCAGAGCGAGTTGATTTCGATTCGCTACGATGAAACCGCTGACAGCAAAATTCCTTATCAATACCACATCGATGAGCACTCCATCGCGCTGGGCGATTACACCACCCTGCTCGGCATGACGGGCGGGTGGTTTATTGGCGAGGCTGAATCAAACGATCTGCTGATCGCCGCCTCCAATGGAAGCGAGACGCGCTTGTTC
>WGLV01000041.1 GCA_016125385.1 bacterium | reverse complement strand
GAGCCCTAAGGTCTTTTTGATGATACTCTTTAATAACACGCGCTTCCCCTCGTGCTTCTTATGTTCTCAGCAAACTGAGATTACACGAGTTAGCGCGTGTTTCCATGTCTACCCAACGCACAGATTCTTAGAACGAACCATCTTTGTTTTGTCTTTTCCTGTTTTGAGTTGGTTCGCATGATCCGAGAGAAAGGCAATATAGAAGCCTGTTATTCGACCGTGACTGACTTCGCCAGGTTGCGCGGCTTGTCGGGGTTGAGGCCCTTTAAATCGGCGATGGCGTAGGCGAACTGCTGCAACGGCAGCGCGTTGACGATGGGGGAGAGTTCCTCACGCACGCGCGGGACGTGAATCACGTAATCCGACAAGGCGGTCACGTTGGGTTCGTCCTCGTCGAGCACGGTGATGACCCGGCCCTTGCGCGCTTTGACTTCCTGCATGTTGCTGACGATCTTGTCGAAAATCTGGCTGCGGGTGGCGATGAAGATCACCGGCATGTCGTGGTCGATCAGCGCGATGGGGCCGTGTTTCATCTCGGCGGCGGGGTAGCCCTCGGCGTGAATGTAGGAGATTTCCTTCAGTTTGAGCGCGCCTTCCAGCGCGACGGGGTAATTGAGTCCGCGGCCCAGGTAGAGAAAGTTGTGCGCGAATTGAAAGCGCTCGGCGATCTCGAAGGCGTCGCGCGCTTCGCCCAAGTAGTCTTCGGCGAGCGCGGGTAGCGCGGCGAGGCTTTCCAGCAGCCCGGCGTCGAGCGCGAGGCCGCGTTCCTGACGGAGGAACAACGCGAGCAACAGCATGGCGGCGACCTGGCTGGTGAAGGCCTTGGTGCTGGCCACGCCGATTTCCGGGCCGCAGTGGAGATAGATTCCCGAGGCGACTTCGCGCGAGATGGTCGAGCCGACCACGTTGACCACACCGATGACTTTCGCGTTTTTCGATTGCGCTTCGCGCACGCTGGCCAGCGTGTCGGCGGTCTCGCCCGATTGGGAGATCGCCACGACGAGATCGGTGGGGCGCACGATGGGGTCGCGGTAGCGGAACTCGGAGGCGTAATCCACCTCGACGGGGATGCGCGTCAACGATTCGATGAACTGTTTGCCGATCAGCCCGGCGTGCCAGCTGGTTCCGCAGGCGGTGATGATGACGCGCTCGATGGCGAGCGGGTCGACGTCGAGATTGAGCTTGATGCGTCCGGCCTTGATACGCCCGCGAAGGGTGTTGCGCAGCGATTCGGGCTGTTCGGCGATTTCTTTCAGCATGAAATGCTTGAAGCCCTTCTTTTCGATCTGATCGACCGTCCACTGAATTTCGTGAATCTGTTTGTCGATGGGCGCTCCCTCGAGGTTGGTGATGGCGTACCGTCCGGCGGTAATGACGGCGACCTCATTATCGTGCAGATAGACTACCTTGCGGGTGTTATCGAGCACGGCGGGGACGTCGGAGGCGGCGAACATCTCGTCTTCACCCACGCCCAGAATGAGCGGTGAGCCGCGCCGCGCCGCCACGATGCGGTTTTCGTCCTTATGGACGGCGACCACGCCGAACGCGCCTTCGACGAATTGCAGCGCGTGCAGCAACGCCCGCTCAAGGTCGCCTTCGTAGAAGTGGCCGATCAGATGAGGCAAGACTTCCGAATCGGTCTGGGATCGGAACACGCAGCCTTCGCGGGTCAGCCATTCGCGCAGGGCATAGTAGTTTTCGATGATGCCGTTATGTACGACGGCGATGGCGCCGTCGCCGTTGAGATGGGGGTGGGCGTTGGTTTCATTGGGTTCGCCGTGCGTCGCCCAGCGGGTATGAGCGATTCCCACGTGGCCGGGCATATCGCGGCCGCGCAGTTCGGATTCGAGATCACTGATGGCGCCGCGCTTTTTGACGACGTGCAGCGCGCCGCCATTTTTGACGCAGAGCCCGGCGCTGTCATAGCCCCGGTATTCCAGTTTTTTCAACCCGTCAATCAAAATGGGCAGCGGATCGCGCGGCCCGATGTAGCCGATGATTCCACACATACGATCGATCACCTTTCCACCGCACCGAGGCGGACAGGGTCCGCCGCCATGTCTTTGGATTGTGCGAACCTACCGCTCCCGTTCGCTCCAGCGTTGTTTCCTCCCCCAAAGTCTGGGAGAACGGCGGAGGGGGTTGTCGAATTACGCAAACACTTGCATAAGACGTTCACCACACCCTCTAACTCCTCCCGGTCCTCGGGGGGGATTTTTAAAGCGCATGGTGAAAACATCAATTCCATAGCCCAACGCTCCGAAGCGAACATCGCGTTTCCTTGTGATTATCGCGGATTGTACCCAGGTCCAAAACAAACCTATTTTTGCATCCTCTATAGAAACCGCTTCAGAAAGCACTCTACACGCGGTGAATTAACTTGCCTAACCATAAAAACAAATGAGGCGGTGGAGAAATTGGTTATGTGGAGTTGAAGCGCCCTTGGGTAAACCTTTTCCCGCTCAGGCGGCGCTCCGCCCATGGCCGCATTCGCTTGCAAAAGTTTCACCCGGCGGGCGCTTGTGGTCCGGCGCGGTTTTATGAATGTCTGAATGGTTCAAAACGTTGTGTGATGGTTATCTCTCGGCGAGGGTATTGGAACCTCCGGGAGAAAATGTGAAGACGGTCACGTCGGGCGGGCAGAAGACGCGCAGCATGGGAGCGCCCGCCGCGTGTTCGCACCCCACGCCCGCTGATACGTTGAGCCAGGTCTTGCCCACCGGCCGGAAACCGCGAGCCCATGCTCGGGGGATCGCGGAAAAGGTGACCGGCGGTCCATAACCGGGAATGACGATCTGACCGCCGTGGACGTGCCCCGCCAGACAGAGATCGATGGGCAGATCAAGCGCGTCATAAGCAAAGGCGGGGTCATGACCCATCAGGATGGTGATCGCGTTTGGCGGCGCGGCCTCAAACCATTGCTCGATTCGTTCGATCGAGCCGCGATGCGATTGCCGCCAGGTCAGGCCCATCAGAGAGAGCGTTGTTCCATGGCTGGTCAGTTCGACCGATTCCCCGTTCAGCCAATGAATTCCCCGAATGGACGGATTGGCGCCACGTTCCATCCAGGTATCGACGTTGCCCTCGACGCCGTAGACGCCCAGCGGAGGGTTCCACTGAGCAAGCAGACGTTCCATCTTTTCGATCTCGATGGGGAAGTCTTCCAGACGGCGCGGCTGGATCAGGTCGCCGGTGAAGAGAATCAGGTCGGGGTTGAGCTCGTTGACCCGGTCGAAAACGCGTTGTTCATACGCCCCCGAGTTCATCGACTGAATATCGGTGACGTGAAGGATTCGCAGCGGAGAGGTTGAATGTATTTTGGGCGTTGCGATCGTGTGTTCGATGGTTAGCAAGCGATAGGGTTCTATATGAGTCGCGTACACCCGAAGCAGCAGCATGCAGAGGGCATAGACGATGACTGCGATGATTGGAGTGATTTTTCGCCGATCGCGAATCAGTATAAATCCTCCGCCGCACCACGCCAACAGGATGATGGGAGCAACCAGGGTATTGGCGTTATAGACCCATTTCACCATCAGAAAGAAACCGGCTGGTTTCGAAACCGTTACAATGAATAGAAACGCATTGACGGCGGTCAGAAGCGCCGCCGTCTGGAAGAGGAACCCGCGCGGAAAAAGCAACGACTCAATCTTTGATGTTCTGGTTTCATCCATCTCGATTGAGTCTTTCGGATGGTCTGATTTCAAGGATCGATCGCTCATATTATGCGCTCCGTCTGATAGACCTGAGACATCGGATTAACCCGATTATTCCTATATACGATATAGAATATAACAACCGTAATCCCTTGTCTTTTCAATGAGTTTTTTATAGGATAAGAACTCCAGCCACACCCGCGAAGAGAAGGGGGCGGGGTTTACGATTCGCCTGTTCGAGCCGTGTCGCGAACGCTCAAAATCAGAGAGCGGTGCGAGCAAAGTGCGAGTGTTGAGTTTGAAGCGTAATGGAGTGAGAAGTTGTAATCTGGAATGATCAGGCCTTTCAGGATTTCACCCGGTTTCCGGGACGCGGTCATCGGGCGGAATGCTGAAATCACCTGAAAGTTTGTTGAAGAGCGAAACACACATCAAACCAATCACAACAACCGCCCAACATAACCATCGTTGAGCATGCTGTTGGAAGGGAGAACACGGAATGCCCACGATTCGCGAAAAGTTATCGGAACGCATCCCCAAGTTCCGCGATGAGATCAAGCAGATGCTGGTCGATCACGGAGATACGGTCGTTTCGGAAGTCACCATGCGCCAGGTTTACGGCGGCATGCGCGGCGTCAAGGGACTTTTTTGCAACACCTCTTCGGTTGATCCTGAAAAAGGACTCATCATACGAGGCGTTCCAATTCATGAATTGACGGACCGGCTGCCGGAAGAGATTTTTTATCTCCTGCTTTCGGGCGAGTTGCCCGATGAGGAGGGGCTGCGCGATTTGCAGAAAGAGATCGCCGAGCGGAAAAAGGTTCCCGGATACGTCTGGGACGTTCTGCGCGCCATGCCGGACGATTCTCACCCCATGTGCATGTTCAACACCGCCATTCTCTGCATGCAGAAAGAATCGGTGTTCGCGCACAAGTACGCCGAAGGTATCAACAAAAATGAATACTGGGAGCCGATGCTGGATGATTATCTGAACATTCTCGCCCGGCTGCCCGGCATCGCCGCTTATATCTACCGGTTGCGGTTCAAGAAGGGCGACCGGATCGAGACTGACCTGGAACTCGACATGGGCACCGATTACGTCCACATGCTGGGGCTTGGCGACCCCAATGGCGAGTTCACCAAGCTGATGCGGCTCTATCTGGTATTGCACAGCGACCACGAGGGCGGCAACGTCAGCGCCTTTACCGCGCATACGGTTTCGTCGGCGCTGTCGGACCCCTACTACTCGCTATCCGCCGGACTGAACGGGCTCGCGGGTCCGCTCCACGGCCTCGCCAACCAGGAATGCCTGTGCTGGATTCAGGACCTGATCGAAAAATTCGGCGGCGTCCCCTCCGAAAAGCAGGTCGAGGAATTCGCCTGGGAGACGATGAACAGCGGCCGCGTGATTCCGGGTTACGGTCACGCCGTGCTTCGCGTCACCGATCCGCGCTTTACCGCGTTCCACGAGTTCGGCAAGCAATATTGTATGGACAACCCGGCTTTCCAGACGGTTGATCGCCTGTTCAACGTTGTGCCTGGCGTATTGAAGCAGATCGAAAAGATCAGCGATCCCTGGCCCAACGTCGATGCGGCGTCAGGCTCGTTGTTGTGCAATTACGGCCTTACAGAAAGCAATTACTACACCGTGCTGTTCAGCGTTTCACGCGCGATGGGCATCGGCGCCCAGAACATTCTGGCGCGCGGGTTCGGCCTGCCGATCGTTCGACCCAAATCGGTTACGCTGGATTGGATGCGCGATTTTCTCGCTAAAAAGGCGAACGGCTGAGCAGGATCCCAAGAATAATTACCGAATGTCACCGAGGGCGGCTAATTGCCGCCCTTTTTTTTAGTGTATTGAAATCGTTATCTTTAAGTATTTTTGGTTCATGATGATTCCATGTTTATTGCTGCCTTATGGAATTTAGTCCATTCGAGGTTTGTTGGGATTATTATCTTGTTGTTTTTGTTGTGTTTGTGTCATGATTTCTTATGTGAATTCAAGGGTGGTTTGCCTCGGCGATCAAAAAGGATTCAATGATTCCCGCTGCGATTTCATATTAACCTGATCCCCCGATCACAATAAAAAATTGTCGTATTTGATCAAAAAGATTAAAATAATTTTGACTGCTGAATCGTTTCTTACTATAGTTTGTAATGTTTTTTAATCGGCTTGGATTGAGAGAAGAAGATCGCCGCCCCACTGGCGTAGAGACTTGAGATCGAGGTGTAATGGCATGGTGTATATGGATCGCTATTCCGGTCCGTGGACGGAGGAGGAGGCGGCGCATCTGGCTCGCCGCGCGGGCTTTGGCGCCCGCCCGGATGAGATTTCCGAGCTGACGTCGATGGGGCTGCAAGGCGCGGTTTCGTCACGCGTCGACTACGATCCCGTCGATCAGGCGCTGGAAGATCAGATCGCTTCATTGCGCGATTTTGAGAACACGATGCGGCTGAAGAATCCCGAGGATGACAACTCGCTGCAAGGCTGGTGGCTGTATCGCATGGTTCACACCAATCAGCCTTTGCAGGAACAGTTCACCCTTTTTCTGCACGATCATTTTGTATCAGACTGGCCGAAAGTGAACGACGAGGTCAGCGATGGGCTGAACGATGGGAATGACGGATCATTGCCCGAAGAACAGAACTGCACCGGCGGTTCGCTCGCCCCGGACGAAAACCGGAAAAAACGCACCGTCGCGCGACTGTTGAAAACGCAGAACGATCTGTTGCGCACGAGAGGTCACGGCGCGTTTCGCGATCTGGTTCTGGCGGTCACGCGCGACCCGGCGATGCTGCTGTATCTCGATAACCGGGTCAATTACAAAGGCCGCGCGCAGGAGAACTACGCCCGTGAATTGATGGAACTCTTTACCATGGGCGTAGGAAATTACAGCGAAGACGACGTTCGTGAAGTGGCGCGCGCCCTGACCGGCGAATCGGTCAAAACCGCCTGTTCGCTCGATTATCCCTATACCTACTACTTCCATTCCAATCTGCACGACCGCGATCCCAAGACGGTGTTCGGCGTCACCTTCAATCAGCCGGGCCGGGGCCAGGACACGGAATTCGTCGTCGATCTGGTCATGCACCGGGTCAGCAACAGCGGGATCAGCCCGGCGCACGCGCGGCTGCCCGCGACCGCGATCTTCATGGCCTGGAAATTCATCACCTGGTTTGTTTCGGAGGATATCCGCATCGACCACCCCGCCGTGGTGGAACTGGCGGAGAAATTTTACCGGGAGAAGCCGAACGGCTATATCTATGACGTGCGCGAATGTCTGAGGACGCTGTTTGAATCGACTTTTTTTTACGACGCCGAGTACCGTTTCGGGATGTTCAAGCATCCCGCCGATTTCGTTGTGAACGCGGTGAGGCAACTCGACGTCGAAGAAACCGACTACACCGGCACAATGCGGTCATACATGGCTTCGATGGGCATGAGGCTGTTCGCGCCGCCCAATGTGGCGGGATGGAACCACGGCCGCGCCTGGATCAACTCAACCAACCTGATCGAGCGTTTTAACTACGCCAACCGCTTATCGCGGCGAGTCATCATGCACCGCGCCAGGGCGCAGTCGATTCTTGATTCCGGGTACGCGCGCGATGAAAACGATCACGATGGAATCATCGAGTTTTTGCGGGCAAGGCTCATTCAGCAACCGCTGAGCGGTGACGAGATGGATGTATTGCGCCGCTTCGCCGCCGAAGTGACAGGCGGGCGGGACGTGTTCCGCCGCAAGGTCAACGGCCTGGTTCATATCATGATGACCATGCCCAAGTATCAATTGAAATAACCACTCCTTCTCTGAATCCACATCATCGAATCGCTGACACGAACAAACCATTCGGGAGAACCGGAATGAACTATACGCGCCGCGATATGCTCAAAGCCAGCCTGTCGAGCATGGCTTATTACTCCACCGCCGCGACGACGCCCAACTGGATCATCCAGGCGGCGAACGCGATGGCTCAACAGAACAACGCCGCCGATGACCGCATTCTGGTGATCGTGCAGTTCGGCGGAGGCATGGACGGGCTTAACGTCGTCATTCCCCGGACCGACGACGTGTATTACGACGATCAGACGCGGCCCACCATTCGCGTCCCAAAAGGACTCGACATCAACCTCGACGGGCTGAACGGGCTGCATCCAGTCATGGTCAACCTGGCGGAGTGGTATCAGCAGGGATGTTTTGGCGTGGTGAACAACGTCGGGTATGAGAACCCGAATCAATCGCACTTCACTTCGACGGATATCTATGAATACGGCCAGAATCCACTGCAATACCCCCTGCTGAAGGGGTGGGCGGCGCGCTATTACGACAGCCAGTGCAACGGCTGCGAGCCGAATCCGATGGATATGCTGGTGGGCGGTAAGACCAGCGTACCCGATTCACTCTCCGGGGCCGATTTTTACCAGCCGCCCGCCATCAATAACCCGGCCGACTATTCATTGCGCGCCAATGAAGACGAAGAGGCGCGGTTGCGCGCAATCTACGACATCAATCAGGTTCAGACCAACAACCCCCAGCAGGCGTTTCTGCAACGCAGCGCCAACCTGGTTCACGCCTCGATCAGCGATATCGCGACGGCGGCGGCGCTGCCCAGTTCAGGGCTTTACGGAAACGATACCTTCAGCAAGGGGATGAGGCTCATCTCGCAGGTGATCCGCGCCGGATTCAGCACGAAGATCTTTTACGCCTCACACGGCGGCTTCGATACGCACGCCAATCAGGCGTCGATCGAAGCGCCCTTGCAGGCGGGGACCCTGCCGCGCTTGCTCGACCGGTTCGATCAGACCATGCACGCTTTTCTGACGGAGATGAAAGACAGCGGGAACCTCGACCGCGTGATGGTTATGACGTTTTCGGAATTTGGACGCCGGGTCAGGGAGAACGGCAGCAATGGTACCGATCACGGCGCCGCCAACTGCCTGTTCGTGATGGGCGGCGGGATTAACGCAGGCGTGTACGGCGGGCAACCCGATCTGATCGACACCGACCACGGCAACCTGCGTTACAAGGTCGATTTCCGCTCGGTGTACGCGCAGATGATCGAGGGCTGGTTCGGCTCCAGCGCGGTTCCCGTTTTTGGACAATCCGTGTACGACAACACGATCCGCAACGATCTATCGCAAATTCCATTGATCAAAGCGCCGGCCGCAGGCGTTGCGGCGGGGGTGAACTGAAATGAAGTTACCAATTTTCAGCCATAGCCATGTTTTCTTGTATTCGTTTGTCATGAAAGGAACCGGTCTGATGAAATACGCGCGATTCGGCCTGATCGCCGCCCTGGCCGCGGCCATGCCGCTCATGAGCCTCGCGGCGGAAAAGACGCTCATTTTTCAGAATGGCTTGAATGGATACGAAGGGACTGAAGACACCTACGTGATGTCATCCGAGCGAGACGCGAACAGAAATTTTGAAAACAACTCCGGCGGGGCGAAATACGAATTCGAGTGGGATGGCAGCGACGGCGGCGGGCGTAACTTCGCCCTGATGAAGTTCAAGGATATTTTTGGCGATGGGCCGAATCAGATTCCACCCGGCGCTCAGATCGTCAACGCGTACGTCGAAACGACGGTATCTAACGCCGGTTCATCGAACCAGTCATCGAAAATATACGACCTGCTGGTGGAGTGGTCGCAGGAAACCGCGACGTTTGACAGCGTTTTTCCCGGTCTGAACGACGTGGAAGACCCGCTGATCGGCGAGCAGGTGAGCGAGACCTCCGTCCAGGTATTTCACAACCCGAGCAATGCCGGGCAGGCGTGGAAAGGTGAGATTACGCCGCTGGTTCAGGAGTGGTCGGACGGTCTCGCCAACAACGGATTCGTGATCGTGCCCAGCCTTGAATCGACCAACGGATTCGGTCATTACTCATCCGAGACGCCGCTCTCCAAACCGGTGACGCGGCTTACGGTGGATACGTCCGCTGGGGTGTTTTCTTTCGAAGAAGGCGTGGACGGGTATGAGGGAGTCAGGGATGCGTGGATCGGAAGCAACGCGGAGCGGTTTTATACGAACTACGGAGAACGCCAGTCGATCGAAATCGATCGCAACGCGGATGATAACGTTTCGTTGGGGCTGTTACGCTTTGACGATATCGTTGGCGATGGACCCAACCAGATTCCATCCGGCGCGACAGTCAATTCGGCGCAGGTGTCGCTTTGGGTTCAGGATGGCGGACGGCTGGTCTACGTGAACGAGATTTTGCCTTTTTCGGCTGAAGTGCTGGGCGTGATGGTCAATACATATTTTGACGAAAGCAGCGTGACGTATGAAAACTTTGTCGAAGACGGCGTTTATCCCAAATACGGAGTTGAGATCGCGGAAGCGCCAGTGACGGATTTTATACCCGCCGCTTTTTCGCAAGTTGACTTCGACGTGACCAGCAGCGTGAAGAAGTGGGTGGCGGGTCAGGCGCCAAACTATGGCTGGCTGCTGGAACCCACCACAGGCGACCTGGTTTCATTCAGCGCGTCAGAGGGTTCAGAATCGTTCGGCCCGCCGAAACTGGTTGTTACATTTATCGCGGAGACCGGCGTCAATGATTATATGATGTATTGATATGACTATGTTTACGTATTTATGGTTGAGAATGTGTCGATCATCCGCCGTGACGAGAATCCTGGGCGATTTTGATATCATTCAAGACGTCGGGAAGATATTTTCGCCACGAAAACCGCTCATCAAATACGTATGGAATAACGGCGTTGTCGTGCGATTCGACGAGTTGAATGACGCTTCGCCAATGATCGGCGGCACGGGTCAGGGCGTCAATCGCCGACTGTTTTTCTGATTCGCCGCCGGTATTGCGAAGCGTCGCCAGCGCGACGCCTCCCCGAATTTTGTTCGCTAGATAGAGGCCCAGTTGTGACCATGTATCGATGTCGAGCAGTTCGCAATCGAGCGTCGGCGTGACGGTTTCACTGGCTCTGATCTGGGCGACCAACTCCATTGCTTTCATGCAATCTCTTTCAAGCGAATCCGCGAGTTGAATCGGGGAGATATGACCCCTGTCAACGTACCCGCCTGATTCGACATAATCGTGTATCGACACATACGCGGGATCCAGCACCGGCCGATCGATCAAGCGGTCGATATCAATAAAACCCGCGGAACCGTTTGGAGCATCTCGAAGAAAGCCTTCGCTATATAGCGTCGCATCCCACGTCCCCTGGTAAAGCGAGGCTAACCGCAAGGGCGTCTTGCTGGCCAGGCCCCATGCGTCGAGCAGCTCGGGCCCTGAGGATATGGAAAACCTGCTCTCCAGCTGACGGGCGAAAAACGAATCCGGCGTGGAGGGATCATAGAGCAGGCGGCCCCACAGAGAATAAAAGAGCCATTGCCGTTCAAACGCGTACGTCCACGTTTGATGGCTGTTGTGCTGATGAATATAGTCTTTGGCCGGGATGTAGCACTCAGAGCCAATAATCAATCCGCCGACGTAATTCTGCCCGTTGTTGGCGATGAGGTTACGAATAAATTCAGGTTGACCCCAGCGCAAGACGAAAAAATCTTCATTGCGGATCGTCCAGACGATTTTGTAGTTTTGGGGCGCGGGGTTCCAGTAGGTATCGGTCAGTTCGCCGCCATGGACGATTTGAAGGTCGGGCGACGAGTGGCCATGAGACCAGTTGTATTTAAACGAAACCCAGATGGGTTCATCCACGTCCATTTTTTCAATGGCTTCGCGTGTAATCTGTTCGGTCGATTTGCTGGTGGAACCGCCGGACCCCGTATTCGCGGAGAGGGGCGCGCGATGGATAAACTTAACTTTACGACCGGCGGCTTTCATGCCCGAGATGAACGTCCGGTCGAGCCAGTCTCGCCGCTGGGCGGCGGTCATGCCGCCCATGCGTTCACCCAGGGTAACGCCAAGACCGGTCAGGTCTTCGTATTCATCGATCACTTGCGTGACGCATTCACGGGTATATTGCTCGACCTGCTTTGACGTATCGCCCGAGCCGAAGAAGCTCCAGTCTTTACTGTAATCGGCGGCGCCGTAGTGTTCGGCGAACTCAGGCGACGTGAATATGTTCCAGTTGACGATATAGGTCTCGATTCCCCGTTCTTTCGCCATGGCGAACAACGAGCGCCAGAACCGGCGCCAATCGGCCAGTTCTTCATCGCTGAATGGGCAGGCCAAGGGGAAGTCTTTGGGGCGAATCATGAAAGTAAACGGGTGAAGGTTCCACAGCGTCAGAGCGTTGAAGCGGTTTTCGGCCATCATGTCAAGAAACGATTTCCAGAATTCGAGATCGCGGCATGTCTCCATGTGAAGTTGCAGCGATTCGCCGGTGCGGTATGACATCCAGGGCAGGTTAAATTTGATCGCGCGGAAGGAGACGCGGGCTTTGACGGTTTTTTCGGTAATATCGCCGATGCCGGCTCCAAAGCGAACCTCGTCGGTGAGATCGAGCAGTCCGTACATCGCGCCCCGTTCATCAGCGCCGGTCAATTGGAGAGTCGATCCGTTCTCCCGATTCACTCTCGCCAGATGGAATCCTTCAGCGCCCAGCGTGTTGAGATCGTCAACTCCGCCGATTTCGACGATCAGATCGGGGTGGGTTGCACTGGCGCCGGTTTCAAACTGGAGCCGGTGATCATGCGCCAGCAAGGCGGTTTCCAGTCTGGATAATCCATACTGAATGAGCGGCGAATCGGCTTTCAGAACCGCGTGGATGGTTTTCGCTTCAATCGTCGAGCCGCAGGCTAGAATCGCCGTGAATAGAAACGCATTCACAAATCGTCTGATTCCTGGTGTTTCGATTCCATCGCCGGGAAGCCGTATCATTATTGTCTCCGAATCAGATGATTTTCTGAATTTCTTCGATTGTGACGTTGACGCCGGGCGGGTCGCCGAGGCAGTCGACCACGCGGTCCGCCTCGCTGAAATCCTCATCCACTGTATAGGCGCTTTTGGTGACGATGCATTTCATTCCTGCGGCTTTGGCGGCGAGCAGGCCGTTGCGGCTGTCTTCAATCACCATGCAGCGGGCGGGGTCGAGGCTCAGCGTCCGACTGGCGAGGTTGTATATCTCGGGATCGGGTTTTTTGCGTCTGGCCATGTCGCCCGCGAATATACGAATCTTTTCGCCGCGTTCAGGGCCGAGCATCGTCTCGACCACGCGGGTGACGGCGCGCTCATTTGAGGTTGAACATACCGCCAGGGTGACGCCTTGAGCGATGGCTTCGTCGATCAGTCGCGCCACGCCGGGGCGCAACGGCAGGCGGCCGCTTTCGATACATTGCATAAACAGATCGGTTTTGAGATGGTGCAGTTCGAGGATGAAGGCGTCGCGGTCAGGCTCGTCGGCGGGCCAGCCTTCTTCATCGAAAAAATGGCGCATGCGTTCCTTCCCGCCGCCGATCTTCAGCAGCTCGCCGTATTTCGCTTCGCTCCACTCGATCGGGAGGCCTTTTTGCTGAAAGGCCAGGTTGAACGCTACGCGATGGCCGTCTTTTTCGGTATCGACCAGTACGCCGTCACAGTCGAAGATGAGTGCGTCGATCATGGTTTCGATCCTTGTGTTTTGTTGTTATTTTCAGAAATATGTTTGAAAACCGTCGGTGAGACCGGTGAGACCGGCGAGGGCGCCGGTCCCACATCCACATCCATACCCACACTGATGCTGATGCTGGAGCATAAATTCTTTTTTACCCACCTGCCCATGCTGTGTTACTGAGTCACAGTCGAAGATGAGTGCGTCGATCATGGTTTCGATCCTTGTGTTTTGTTGTTATTTTCAGAAATATGTTTGAAAACCATCGGTGAGACCGGCGAGACCGGCGAGACCGGCGAGGGCGCCGGTCCCACATCCACATCCACATCCACATCCATACCCACACTGATGCTGATGCTGGAGCATAAATTCTTTTTTACCCGCCTGCCCATGCTGTGTTACTGATAGCGGGGCGCGTCTTTGCTGGCGCGGCCTTCGCCGCCGAAGCGTACGATATGCTCGGCCATTTCGCGCTCGATGGCTTCCAGTTGGGCGCCCAGCGGTTTGAGAGGTTCGTATTCTTTTTTCTCCAGATGATATTGCACGAAGCTGTCAATGAAGACGTGTTTGATCTGGGTTGAGATGTTTACCTTGGCGCACCCCAGCGCGATGCAGCGCTTGAAGACGTCGTCTGTCAGCCCGGTGCCGCCATGCAGGGCGAGCGGCGTCGAAACCGCGCGGGAGATGGTTTCGAGCCGATCGAACGCGATGCGTGGTTCGCCCTTGTAGACGCCGTGCGCGGTGCCGATGGCTGGCGCGAACACCGCCAGCGGCATGCGTTCGCAGAAAGCGATCGCCTTGGCGGGATCGGCCAGATGAGCGTCGGCTTCATCGACGACGATGTCTTCTTCCACGCCGCCAATCTCGCCGAGTTCCGCCTCCACACCGACGCCCGCGGAGGATGCGCGGCGGACGACTTCTTCGCTGACCGCCAGATTTTCTTCATAGGGCAGGGAGGAGGCGTCGATCATCACCGAGGTCCAGCCCGCGTCGATGCACTGCTGGATGAATTCGACGTCCTTGCAGTGGTCGAGATGCAACGCCACAGGGATTTTTGAATCCTGAGCAAGCTGTTTGAGCCAGGATACGATGGCGGCCTGGCCCCAGAATTTGACCGTCTTGACCGAGGTCTGAATGATGACCGGCGCGTCGAGGCGTTCCGCCGCCTGAATGACGGCTCTGGCGGAGAGATAGTCGACGATATTGAAGGCTCCTACCGCGTACCCCTGTTCACGGGCGGCGGCGAGCATGGGTTTCATGCTGATGAGTGGCATGGCGTCTCCCTCATTGGTTCAAAGGTTATCCAGCAGGATTGTATATCAGTGGATCGCTTTATTCGTCCCACACGGCTTCGCCAGTGACGGCGTAATGCGCCAGTTGCGCGGCGCCCAGCATGGAAGAATTTTCGCGCAAAACATAGTCAAAATCGCCCATCCATTCTTTTTTACACCGGATCAGGGCGGGCGGCAATCCCCCGCCGGTCAGGTGGACGCGTGGCGATAGTTTTACCCGTTCACGCATCACGCCGAGGTGGCGGGCCATGTAGCGATTGTTGCCTCGGATCATGGCGAGCAGCATGGCGTCGGCGGTGGTTTCAAGACGAAGGCCGGTGAACGCCGCGCGCCGAGGCTCGGTGCTGTAGCGGTCGCCCGCGAGAAAGACCTCGTACTCGGGGAGCGTCCAGGATGCTCCCGAATCGAAGTAGTCGTGAATGACGCGCGGGAGACAGTTCTGAAAAAACGCGTCCCGCGTCAGGTCGCGCCGGAAGTTCTGGTGGAACCATTCAAGCGCTTTGCCGCCGGTGTTCAGTACGTACAGGGTCGACCACAGATTGGGAATCACGTGACAGCGCACGTTGTATTCACTCCCGGGGATCGAACGGGACAACCCCACGCAGAGGATTTCGCAGGTACCGCAAACGTTCATCACCGCGCCTTCGCGGGTGACGCCGCCGGTCAGCGCCGCGCACATGGCGTCGTTGCCGCCCATCAATACGGGGACGCCCTCGGGCAGGCCGGTTTCGCGCGCCGGTTCGCCGAGCAGCGCGCCCACCGGACGCCAGCTGTCAATGATAGGGGGGAGACGATCCGACTGGACGCCCAGTTCGCCGCAGATCGGCTCGTTCCAACGGCCGTCGTTGCGCGTGGTGTTGTAAAGCGCGGTCAATGACGCGGTGGATGGGTCCATGCCCCAGGCGCCGGTCAGTTTATGGACGAGAAAGGTATTGGTGTGACCGAAAAACGCCGCGCGGGTGAACACGCCGGGCTGATGGTCTTTCCACCAGAGGATCGTGGAGGCGGTGCAACCGCCGGAGACGGGCAGGTTGCTGGTTTCACGCAGGAGGCGTTCTTCGCCGATGACGTCACGGATGCGTTGCGCCTGTTCGCGGCCGCGGCCGTCCATGAACAGGACGGCGGGGGTAAGCGGGACGCCGTTTTCGTCGAAGGCCATCGCGCCCGGCGTCGAGACCGAAAACGAAATCGCCTGAACCTGTTTTTTTGCGCCGCCCAATTCACGGCAACAGGCGAGCAAGCCGTTCCACCAGTGCATCGGGTCGATGTCGATGGCGTCGCCATCAATGTTGAGCGGATACGACACGCTGGCCTGAGCGAGCACTTCGGCGCCGTTTTTTACCACGGCGGCTTTCATGCTGGTCGTGCCGGCGTCGACGGCGAGGACGTACGAATCAGTCATGATCGGCTCTGGAGAGGAGGCCACTGTCATGCAGCGCCCGCTGAATGGAGTCGCGTGCGTCGCCGTACAGCCGCTTCAGCGGTTTGCGCGGCCACAGACCAGCCTTCCCACAGAGGTCCATCGCGCATTTCACGCCCGGTACACCCCATGCGCCGGAGACCGCTTTGTTTAAGGCGACCATGCGCGCATGGAACTCATCGCCTTCTTCGCTGACGCCGCTCATGCCGAGCGTCCAGAGGTCCACCGCCGCTTCAGGCAGGTAATTGCCCACGCTGACCACGCCGCCGCGCAGCCCTTGAGTCAGGGACGGGTAGAAGAAATTGGCGGAGCCCGCCATCACGCTGAAGGTCTCGCTCTGTAATTCATAAAAGCGTTCGATGCCCTCGGACGCGCTGTCCTTCATGCCCACTATGTTAGGATGACCGGCCAGTTCGCGGACGGTTTCCGTCGCGAGATTGACGCCGGTGAAACCGGGGGCGTTGTACAGCAAAACGGGGAGAGGCAAACTCTCGGCGCATTCGGTGAAGTAATCAATCAGCGTTTCGTGCGTCATCTGTTTGCGGAAGTAGGAGGGGGAGAGCAGGGTCGCGTAATCGGCGCCCGCGTCTTTGGCGAAGCGCATGAATTCAACGGTAAGAGGCGTGCTGTCGTAGATGCAACCGGCCATGACGATCTGGCCGGGATGTTTGTATTTCAGAATCGTTTCAAGAACGCGGCGTTTTTCGTCTTCGCGCAGGCAGCGGTTTTCACCGTTGCTGCCCAGCGCCAGATAGCCGTGCGCTCCACTGCGGGAATACAGGTGAACGTTGACCTTGAGCGCCTCGTAATCAACGCTCATATCTTCGCGGAACGGCGTGGTCACCGGTAAAAAAACGCCTTGCAGGCGTTGGGCGTGATTCGTCATCCCATCTCTCCCCGAATTGGAATTTGATTATTTTATCAGAATCATCCTTTCCCGCGCGAGTGGGGAAGGGGAACCATTAATCCGCGAAGCGCAACTCGAGTACGACGACATGATCGGGGATATTCACGTCAACCTCGTCCGCGTGAATCCAGCGTTGCGCCGGCGTCTGGCCCGAGCCGCCTTCTTCCTTCGAGTCGAAGCTGGGGCGATATGCGGCGGCGTGCGCAAATTCACGCGGAAATGTGATATGGATGGGGCGTTCAGAGGGTTCCAGATCAAGGTTATGCGCCCATCGATCGCCGGAGGAGGCTGTCGCGCCGTTGACTCCCAGCCACAACGCGAGCAAAAAATCGCCATTACGCCGTTGAAAGAGCAAGTGATGGACATCGTTCAAGTCGCCCTCTAGCGAATAGGCGAGTTCATCAGGATTGAACGGCGGGCCAGGATCGTTAAATAACGCGATCAGGTTTTTTAACGCGGTGAATTGCCGCCGAGGCGATCCGTCGTCGTTCAAAAGCCCGAAATCTTCGGAGTTGTTGATCAATTGGTAGAAATAAACTCGCTTGTAGCCGCGCTGCAATCTCACCAGAACCTGACGAGGCGAATATTTCGCCGCCGCGCGTTCAGAGACGGAGGGATGGCCGGAGCCGCCTTCCGACAGTTTGAAGCCGGTTTCGCTGGAGATCAGCGGAACGCTGCCGCATAACGCACGGTAACATTCAATCGCCTCATCCAGGCTTATTCCCCAGCCGCCGGCGAGAGGAGATTCCGGATACAGCCCGCTGTAGTCGTGCAGATTTCCGTAATCCATCCATTGCGCCGCGCCGGTACAGGCCGCCGCCATGCGTTTCGCGCTTTCTTTCGTGTTGGCGAAAGACGGCCCCGCGATGGGGAGATCACGAGTCGCTGGATCGGATTGATAATTCATCCAGACCGACTGCAGGTGTTTACATAGACGCGGCCAATCCTGTTTCCATCCATTGTCGCGTTCATTCGCGGGCTCGATCATTTCAACGACCGGTTGGTCCGGAGCAATCGCGTTCATCCGTTTGACTTCATTCAACGACCACTGCAAATCGGCGCCACCGTCATGATGAATCAGCAGCAGGCGGATTCCATGGCGAATCGCCAGTTCTTCATAACGAGCGTTCGCGGGATTTCCATCGCCGGGCCTGGCGATGTGATCACGGATATGCCGCGTTCCAAGCTCGATCAGGCGTGGTTTGATGATGTCTTCGTAATGAGCGTCATAGATGGAACCACGGTAATTCAGATGCGTGTTCACGCCTACGGCGTCAGCGGTGGCGTCCGATTGCATCGCCCTTGCGTGAAAGGTCTGAATGGTTGGTTCCTCCGGCATGGCGGCGAGCGGCGCGCAAAGCAGGCATAATGCCGCTACTGAGAACATCGTCACGCGGAAGAGAACCCTGTTTGCGTTTCGGGTCATGATGCCGTCTCCTGGATGTGATCGAACGAAATCGCGGGAATCAGGCCGAGGTACGTCAGTCGTCGCGATGGACGGTCTCAGGCGAAAACGCCGGAAGGCAGACCGCGATGTATTCGGCGCCTTCCTCGGACGGAGTGCTGTATTGCACCCATTGCCCGGCTTCGGCGTGAACCGCCTGTCCGGCTTTGACGTCAAAGGCGCCGCCTTTGTATTCGACGTGCAAGACGCCGCGGATGACGACGGTGTATTCGTCGAACTCGGGGGTCTGGCCGGGTTCGACCCATCCGCCGGGCGAGCGCATGTGGGCGACGCTGACACCCGCGTCGCCCGTGTTGACGCGGCCCACGAATTCATCGATCAGTTTGGGTTTGTTGCCCGCCGCTTCGACGCGAGTGGGCGTTTCGATCAGTTTTGGCATAGCAATACCCTTTGCATTCTACTGGATAACGCGGGGGGGATGAGTCAGAGCCGGTGATGAGGATCGCCGCGTGTAATGAACAAGTGATCTTGAACCTATCCCTGCCGTAATTCGCCGAGCAGGATGGGCGCGGCGCCGATCTTGCCGACCACGACGCCCGCCGCGCGATTCGCCAGATGAGCTGCGTCAAGCAGAGGCGCACCGGCCGCCAGCGCCATCGCGAGAACGCTTACGACAGTATCGCCCGCACCAGTCACGTCGTATACGTTGCGCGCCACGGCGGGGATATGACGAACCGCCTCATCGCGCTGGAACAGCGACATGCCGTCGCCTCCACGCGTAATCAGCAACGCGCTGTCGCCGACCACGTCGAGAATGCGGCGGCTTGCGTTGAGCAACTCGTCTTCGTTTTCAATGGGCTTGCCAATGGCTTCAACCGCTTCGTGAAGATTGGGCTTGATCACCGAGGCGCCGCGGTATTTCGCGTAATGGACGCCCTTGGGATCAACCACCACCGGTTTTCCGCCGCGCCGCGCCATCTGGATGACGCCCTGTGAAACCCGCTCGCTCAGCGCGCCCTTGTTGTAGTCGGAAAGGATGCACGCGCCGCAGGTTCGCATGTGCGATTCAGCCCATTCGAGCAGGGCGTCTTCATGCGCGGGGGGAATCGGGTCGCGGTTTTCGGCGTCGACTCTTACCATCTGCTGGCTGCGGGCGAGAATACGCGTCTTGGTGGTGGTGGGGCGGCCGGCGTCTTTGATCAGGCCTTCGGCGTCGACGCCCGCTTCATTGAGAATACCTTTCAGTTTATCGCCGTGATAGTCGTCGCCGATCAGCCCGCCCAGCAAGGCGCGGCCTCCCAGCCCCACGATGTTGGCGGCGGCGTTCGCAGCGCCGCCCGCGCCCCACGTCCTGCGATGAATGTTCACCACCGGCACGGGCGCCTCGGGCGAGATGCGGTCGGCGTCGCCCCAGATATATTCATCCAGCATGACGTCGCCCACAATCAGCACGGACAGGTTATTGAAACGATCGAGAACAGCGGAATTGAGTTCAGACGTTGGATTCATGTAGAGCCTTCAGAAGAATCGGCGTGGCTTCGCTCCACCCGTTACAGACGAAATCGGGAAGATCGCCGGGATCGTCGACGTACTGGCTGGGGAACAGGATAGCGCGGCATCCCGTGTTTTTGCCGGTTTCGACGTCGCCCAGGCGGTCGCCCACGACGAAGGAACGCGAAAAATCGACGCCTATTTCCCGATCGGCCTCCAGCAGCATGTAGGGAGACGGCTTGCGGCATTCGCAACGATCTTCGGGCGCGTGAGGACAATAATATACGCCATCGAACTCGACGCCTTCATGACGAAAGACTTCGACGAAGCGAAGATGAACCTGGCGGGCTTCCGCCGGTGCGATCATACCCCGGCCCACGCCCGACTGGTTGCTGATCACGACCAGAGAATATCCCGCGTCGGACAGCGTTCGCATCGCATCGATTGCGCCTTCGACGGGCTCGACCAAGGCGGGGTCTTTGGGGTACCCCACATCGACGATGAGGGTTCCGTCACGGTCGAGAAACAGGGCCGGTTTTTTCGTCCGGGCGTTTTCATTCATGGCATTTACTTCCATTCGTCGTTCCCGAAAGTATACAGAATGCCGTCTCAAAGGCAATCGCGGTTGACCGCTGATCCGGCTCCGATTCAATATGAAAATGAGCGCGATTTTCATCGAAATCTCGAACGGATTCCCGTATAATGAAATAACATCCTGGCATCGCAGGGGGAGATACTGATATGGCGTATACGATACGCACCATGAACCGAAACGATCTCGAAACCGCGATTGAATGGGCGGCTGAAGAAGGGTGGAATCCCGGCCTGTATGACGGCGACCCGTTTTATCTGACCGATCCCAACGGCTTTTTCATCGGAGAACTGGATGGCGAGCCTGTATCGTGCATCTCCGCCGTGGCGTATGACGATACGTACGGCTTTATCGGGTTTTATATCGTCAAACCCGGGCATCGCGGCAATGGATACGGCTACGCCATCTGGAAACACGCCATGCAGTACCTGGGGGGGCGCCGGATCGGGCTCGACGGCGTCGTCGCCCAGCAGGCGAACTATCAGAAGTCAGGCTTTCATCTCGCATACCGGAACCGGCGTTATGAAGGCCGGGCCGAAGGGAAGGCCTCATCCAAACTCGTGCCGGCGCGCGAGATTCCACTGGAGCGCATTGTGGAGTTCGACGACCGGTGTCATCCCGTCTCAAGGAGGCGATTTTTAAACGCATGGCTGATGATGCCCAACGCCAGCGCGTATGGCATGATTCAACATGGGGAACTGACCGGATTCGGCGTGATCCGTTCGTGTTACAGCGGTTTCAAGATCGGGCCGCTGTACGCCACTTCGGATGAAGGCGCTGAGGAATTGCTGCGTGGACTGCTTCAGCACGCGAAGGGCGAGCCGTTTTACCTGGATACGCCCGAGGTCAACGCCAGCGCGGTCGCACTGGCCGAGCGGCTGGGTATGACGATGGTGTTTGAAACCGCCCGCATGTACACGAAAGAAGACCCCGCCGTCTCGATCGGCGAGGTCTTTGGAGTGACTACGTTTGAGTTGGGGTAAAGGGGAGACTACCCAAGGGCTGTCAACAGTTTTTCAATTTCGCCATCCGCGTTGAACGCGACCCGGCGGGCGCCTTCGAAGATCGCCTGGAGCGCGTCTTTATTTTCGTCGTATTGCGAGGCTTTGATTTCGGCGACGATCTGGCCGAGATGGTTGGAAATGGTTAATGAATAATAAAATGAATTTTCATATTTTGGTTTTCTGTATGAAATGGAAAGAGAGAATTCCGGAACCGCGGCGATAAACGTATTTTCGTCGGCCGTCGCCTCCCAACCCATCTCATGTCCATGCGTCTTCTCCTGAATACGATTCAGAAGCTCAAGTTCTTTATCACTAATAGGCATCATGTCGCCGCCTCGATTTAAGCGATTCCAGTATCGGGATGATTCTGCTGATTTGCAGCATCAGGACGGCGTTAATTTTGGCGATGTTTAGCACGGCTCCGTCGTCCTGAAGTAATTCATCAATCCGGTATTCAATGGTTCTGAAGTGCTGGATCGCGGTGCGAATCGCGTTTTTTTCCTCATCGTTCAAATTGAGTTCGGATGAGAGAACCGCCAGAAGAATTCGAATCAACGATGTGTATCTGTCTGGAAGCGCTCTCCACGCCTGTTCGCGCTGTAGACGGCGTATCTCCTCAATGATGGAGATGGCGGAGGAAAAATCAGCGATGGTATTGGTTCGTCTGATTTCTTCCCGCGCCGATTCCGCCGCTTTTCGCGCCAAGTCCGCGGCTCGTTTGGATCGTTGAATATTCCAAATCGTAACCGTGAACCCTGCTACCGATAGTATAACACCGAGAACGCTCGCCGCCGAGCCATAATTTGGATCCGTGAAAAAGGCCCAAAGCGAGTCAGTCATCAGAGCAGTTGCTTTCTACCCCTTCGATGCGCTGGCGGATCGCCGGCGGAGCTGGTCGATGTACACCGCGATGATGATGATCAGGCCGATCACAATGCGCTGAATGTACGGCGATACGCCGACGATGTTGCAGCCGTTGCGCAGAAACTTGATGATGAAGGCTCCGATAATCGCGCCCGATACCGTGCCCTCGCCGCCCATCAGGCTGCCGCCGCCGATGACCACCGCCGCAATGACTTCGAGCTCCATGCCGACGGCCTCGCTGGGTTGGCCTGAATTGAGGCGCGAGGCGTGGAGAATGCCCGCCACGCCCATCGTCAGCCCGCCGATCGTATAAACGAAAAGTTTTACGCGCTCGACGTTAACGCCGCACAGGCGCGCGGTGTTTTCATTCGAGCCGACCGCGTAGACCTGCATACCGAAGATCGTCTTGCGCAGAATGAACGCGCCGGCCACCCCCACAACGATCAGAAAAAACAGCGAATAAGGGATCTGGATCGTCTGGCCCATCATGGGGAACGTCAGCCCCGCGTTGTTCAGCGCGCGGAATGAATCGGGCAGACCGTAGATGGGGACGCCGTTGGTCCATTGCAGCGCGGCGCCGCGCACGATCTCCATCATGCCCAGGGTGACGATGAATGGCGGCAATTTGCCCAGGTTAATGGCGGCTCCGTTGATCAGGCCCACGGCGGCGCCGGTCATAAGGCCGACGCTCAGCCCTACGAGCATGGCGAGCGCTTCAGGGCATTGCATCTTCAGCAGACCGGTAATCGCCCAGGCGGAGGTGACGCCGGTAAAAGCCACCAGCGACCCGACCGACAGGTCGATGCCCGCGCTGACGATGATGAAGGTCATGCCCACCGCGCCGATGGCGATCACCACCGTCTGACCGATGACCTGACTGAAGTTGCCTGGAGTGAGGAACTTCATGTTCGAAACGCCTTTTGAAATAAAGAAGACGTCGATCACCGTAAAGACGAGCAGGATGACGATCAGCGCCAGTAACGGCCCGAGTTTTCCGGCGAGTTTAAAAATCAGGCCGGCGGATTTGCGTGTTTTGGATTGGCCTTCCAAGGCGACGCCTCCCAAGGATGTGTTTCGATTTTACGCGGTGGCGCCGAGGGCTTCGTCTTCGGAGAGCCCGGTCGCCAACGCCATGATCCGGTCCGCGTCGATTTCGCGGACCGGGTATTTTCGACTTAATCGCCCGTTGTGCATGACGCAGATTGAATCGCACATGCCAAGCAGTTCAGGCAGGTAACTGGAAACCATCACGATGCCTTTGCCTTCATCGGCGAGGCGGTTGATGACGCGGTAGATCTCCGCCTTCGAACCCACGTCGATGCCGCGGGTTGGTTCATCCAGCAGCAAGACGCTGGCGCCGGCGCCCAGCAGCCGGGCGAGGGCCACCTTCTGTTGATTGCCGCCCGACAGCTGGTTGATCCGCTGACCGGGCGATTCGGCTTTGACGTTCATCTCGCGCATCAGCGAAGTGGACAGCTCATGCAGGCGCTGGTTTGAAACCACGCCGTTGCGGCTGATTTTTTCTGGCACGGGCAGAGTCAGGTTGACCGCGATGCTGAGATATTGAGCGAGGCCCTCGCCGGATCGGTCTTCTGATAGCAGGCCAACCTGGCGCAACGTCAAGGCGCGAGGCGTGGGGCGGAGCACGCGTTCGCCTTTCACCGCGATCTCACTGGCCTGGCTCGGGTCGAGGCCGAACAGGGCGCGCAGCATTTCAGTGCGTCCCGCGCCCACCAGCCCGGCGACGCCGACGATCTCACCGGCGCGAACCTCGAACGAGACGCCCCGTGTTCCATTGGTGCTGTTGAGATCTTTTACGGAGAAGACCGTTTCGCCGGGCGCGCGGTTGTGGGCGGGGTAGAGTTCTTCGATTTTGCGGCCCACCATCATCTGGATGATGGTTTCGGGTTTCGCTTCGCTCATCGGCATGCAGCCCGCCGGTTCCCCGTCGCGCAGCACCGTCACCACGTCGCCGATTTCATCGAATTCTTCGAGGTAATGGGAAATATAGATCACTCCGACGCCCTCTTTCTGGAGGGCGCGGATCACGTCGAACAGTTTCGCCGTTTCTTTTTTTGATAGCGCGGCGGTGGGTTCGTCCATGATGATAAGCGGCGCGTTGACGCTCAGCGCCCTCGCGATCTCCACCATCTGGCGCTGAGAAACGCCCAACCGCCCGACGGGGACGTCCGGATCGATATCCAGCCCGAAGCGTTCAAAGAGGGCGCGCGTTTTCTGGCGCTGAGCGGTGAAGTCAAGCAGGCATCGTCCGCCGTGTTCGTGACCGAGGAAGATGTTGGCGTGAACCGGCAGGTGAAGGGCGAGGTTGAATTCCTGATAGATCATGGCGATGCCCTTGAGCAACGCCTCTTTGGGATGGTGAGCGCGGAAGGGCTGGCCCTGAAACTCAATCGATCCCCGGTCCGGCTGATGGACGCCGGTCAGGATTTTCATCAGAGTGCTCTTCCCCGCGCCGTTTTCTCCGGCGAGGATATGCACCTGACCCGCTTCCACTTCCAGATTCACGCCCCTCAGCGCGCGGGTGGCGCCGAACGACTTATGAATGTCCTGCATTCGCAGTAACGGGGGCATAATCACTCTTCCTTCTTCGCTGACGGCCGGCGGCGCCGGTTACAGATCGCCTTTGAGATCGGGATGAAGCAGCTGTTGAATATCCGCTTCTTCCAGGTTATCCGGCGTGGCGACGTATACGCCGGTGTCGATACGTTTGGGCGTAGTCTCGCCGTGGATCGCCTCGATCATGGTTTGAATGGCCATGTAGCCCATGCGGTACGGGTTCTGCAAAATCAAGGCGTGGACTTCGCCGGTCTTCATCGCGTCGATCAATTCGTCGGAGGAGTCAAAGCCGACGACTGTTTTCGAACCGGCCATCCGGCGAGCCTGCAGAGCGAGCAGTGCGCCGAAGATGCACGGTTCGTTGGGGCCAAAGACGGCGTCCACATCGGGATGAGCGGTCAGCATATCTTCAGTGACGGCGCGTGATTTTTCGCGATCGCTGTAGCCGTATTGTTTATCGATGACGTGAATATCTGGATATTCTTTCGCGAGCGTTTCTTCAAATCCGCGTTCGCGCTGGGTATTCGATTCGCTGCCGGGATGAGCGCCGACGATAATGACGCCGCCTTTGTTGTTCAGCAGACGGGCCATTTCGTGAGCCGCCTTGACGCCGCCGAGGTAGTTGTCCGTCCCGACGAAGGAAGCGTATTTGTCAGAGCTGAGGCCGGAATCGAAGATCACACATGGGATTCCCGCGGCGGCGACACGTTCGACGGCGGGGACGAGCGCCTCCTGATCCTGCGGCGCCAGCGCGACGCCATCGACCCGTTTGGTGATCAGATCGTCGACGATGGCGACCTGCTGGTCCTTTTCGGTTTCGGTCGGAGGGCCGATCCAGATCAACTCGGCGTTGGCTTCTTTCGCGGCGGCCAGCGCGCCCGCGTGAACCGTTTTCCAGAAGACATGCGCGGTGCTTTTGGGAACCATGCCGATGGTCAGCGAAGCGCCGTTTTCCCGATCGGGCTGCGCGCCGCAGCCCATCCATGAAAGCGCGGCGAATAAAACCGCCGCGCAACAGAAAACGCCGCTAACGATGGAACGTGGAATTCCATTCATGATTGGGTTCGCTTTCAATCCGAAAGGCTCCGGTTATTCGTCCAGCAGTTCCGGTTCGAGCAGCCGTTTGTAATCAGGCTGATCCATGTTTTCAGCCGTCACGACATAGACGCCGGTGTCGATCCGCTTGGGTACTTCTTCACCTTTCAGGTGTTTCATAATGGCTTCGACGCCGCGATAGCCCATGTTCACCGGGTCCTGCAACACCAGCGCCTGGATCTCGCCCTTGCGCAGAGCCTCGACCAGTTCGTCGGAGGAATCGAAGCCGACGAAGACTTTTTTGCCCGCCATCTGACGAGCCTGCAACGCCAGCAGGGCGCCGAAAGTGCTCGATTCATTGGGACCGAAGACGGCGTCCACGTCGGGGTGAGCGGTCAGCATGTCTTCGGTGACGGCGCGCGACTTTTCGCGGTCGCTGTACCCGTACTGTGCGTCAACCACTTTGATATCGGGGTAGTCTTTAGCCAGCGTTTCTTCAAAACCCTTTTCACGCTGGATGGTGGAGTCGCTGCCGGGGTCGACGCGGGTGATGATGCAGGTCCCCTTGTTATCGAGCAGGCGGGCCATTTCCTGAGCGGCTTTCACGCCGCCCTTGTAGTTGTCGGTCGCCACAAAAGAGAGGTATTTATCGGTGGCGATGCCCGAGTCGAAGATCGCGCAGGGAATGCCCGCGGCGGCGACGCGCTCCACGACGGGGACCAGCGCGTTCTGATCCTGCGGCGCCAGCACGATGCCGTCCACGCCGCGCGTGATAAAGTCGTCGACGATGGAGATCTGCTGGTCTTTCATTGTTTCGGTCTGGGGGCCAAGCCATTCGATGCGCGCGCCGAATTCTTCACCGGCTTTCACCGCGCCGGAGTGAACGGACTGCCAGAAGATATGGGCGGTTCCTTTGGGAACGACCGCGATGACGGGTTTGCCGTCGCTGGGAGCGGAGGCGTTTTCTTTGGGTTGATCGTTCTGGCCGCCGCAGCTCCACAGGGAGACGGTCAGGATGGAGGCGATGAATAATGAACCGGCGATGCGACTCAGGTTGCGGACTTTCATGATTGAATCCTCCCAGTATTTTTTGTTGCCAAAGCGACGTTCGGGTTCACCGAGTGGACCGGGGTTCATTCCGAACGGTATTCTGACAAGCGCAAAAAGAAAACAAGTGGAACTTTGTGAAAATCGGTTTTCGAATCAACAAACGGAGAGACCATCATCGTCTCTCACGAAAGCTGACGCGGGTTTCATTCTACGGCAAACGAGGAGTGAAACAAAGCGCTTCGGGCGGGTGAAAGCGGGCTACTGGACGGACTCAGCGGAAGCGCTGGCGGAGACATCAATGGGTACGACGGTCGTCATTCCAGGGACGACGACGGCGTATCGTTCTTCCGTGCGCCGGTGAGTGCGGTCTATCAAGCGGACGGCGTAGACGCCCTCGGTCATGGTGGGAGAATCGAGCGTCTTCATGGCGCCGTTCAGGGTCAGCGAGTAATCGACGTCCTCGGACAGTTCGATCTTGACGCCGCCGTAACCCCGGCGTCCAAAATGGGCTTCTTCAACGATCTGGTGATAGACAATCAGGAACGAAGCGATCAAGGGAATCGCCAGCGCCCAGCGGCGGAATGAACTGGCCAGAAACGCGGGCAAAAAGGTCATCGCCAGCAACAGGCTGGGGGCTGCTTCGATAGCGAAGAGATCCCAGTCCTGCTCGATTCCCAAATTGGGATGCCATACCAGGCAGAAGAATGTGAAGCACAGCGTATACGTTAATAGAAAAAGCCGGTCGCTTCGCAAGAACGCGCGCCAACCGTACATCGCCGCGCAGATCAGGATCAACGGCCAGAAGATCCATGAACGCATCGACCACGCATACAGGATGTCAACGAGATGACCCCATTCGAACATCGTGTAAAAACGCGTGCCGGCCGGATCGGAAAACAGCGGGATGAAATTGGACGAGGGGGAGAGCCCTTGAATCGCGATTCCCAACGCGTCGTGGAATTCCTTGAATAAAAAAGCGGCGATGGTGGGGATGAAGCCCTGGGCGAGCCCTTTGTAATCTTTTATCTCGCCCTTGAGCCAGGGGAGGATCAGCAGCGACGGCAGCGCGAACAGAATGCCGAGATGGAGCCAGATCGCGAAGGAGTAAGCCAGCGCGGCCCGTAAGGCGCCGCCCCGGCCATGGAGATAGGCCGCGCCTTCATAGCCGTACAGCAGCAGGCCCGCGAGAAACATGGTGTAATACTCGGTGTGGCCGCAACTCAAAATCAGCAGGCCTGACGAGAAAAAAAGCCCCATCGCCCATACCGGATCGCAACCCGTGAAGTCGCGGTTGAAGCGGAGGACGATCCACACGCAGACGGCGCCCGCGATGCAGGAAACCAGGTTGATGACGCTGAGCGCGTCCCAGCCGAACGGGTGAAGCAACTGGTAGGTACCCTGAAACGCGGCGTGAGAGAGAATTTCGGTCTGAACCATCCACAGCCCCGAGTCGATCAGGCGCGCGAGCTGGTCGCCGTCGCCGGAAAACACGCGCGAGCGATACAACCAGAACAACACGAACGCGCCCATCGCCGCCAGCGCGGGGAAGCGATGCAAAAAACGGCCCGCGGGAGTCCACGGGCCGTTGCGTTGCGTCAGAGGGGGATCGGCGGCGATGCGTTTCATCGGGTCGCCTTTCGCTTTCTTGCTTACATCATGCCCGGCATGCCGCCGGGACCGCCGGGGCCGCCAGCCGGAGCGGGCGGTTCGGGTTTGGGGATCTCGAAGATGATCGATTCGGTGGTGAGCAACAGGCCCGCGATGCTGGAGGCGTGTTGCAGCGCGGAGCGGGTGACCTTGGCTGGATCGATGACGCCCGCCTTGATCAGGTCTTCCATTTCGCCCTTCCATGCATTGTAGCCGACGTTGCCTTTTTCTTTCTGTATCTTCTTGACGATGACGGCGCCGTCCAGACCCGCGTTCGCCGCGATCTGTTTCGCCGGTTCAACCAGCGCGTTTTTGACGATCTGAACGCCGACCTGTTCATCGCCTTCCAGCGTGAGCTTATCGAGCGCCGCCGCCGCGCGGATCAGCGCGACGCCGCCGCCGGGAACGATGCCTTCTTCAATCGCCGCGCGGGTCGCGTGCAGCGCGTCTTCGACACGGGCTTTCTTTTCTTTCATTTCCGCTTCGGTCGCGGCGCCCACGCGAATCACCGCCACGCCGCCCGCCATTTTGGCGAGACGTTCCTGGTATTTTTCGCGGTCGTAATCGGAGGTGGTTTCGACGATCATCTGGCGCAGCTGATCCATGCGGTTTTTGATATCCGCTTTTTTGCCGCCGCCCTCGATGATGGTGGTCGAGTCTTTATCGATGGTAACGCGCTTGGCCGTGCCGAGATCGTGCGCGGTGACGTTTTCGAGTTTCAGGCCCAACTCTTCCGCCACCACCTGGCCGCCGGTCAGGATGCCGATATCCATCAGCATGGCCTTGCGGCGATCGCCGAAGCCCGGCGCCTTCACCGCCGCGACCTGCAGGTTGCCGCGAATGCGGTTGACCACCAGCGTCGCCAGCGCCTCACCCTCGACGTCTTCCGAGATGATGAGCAGAGGCCGGCCCGAACGCGCGACGTTTTCGAGAATTGGAATCAGGTCGTGCATGTTGGAAATCTTTTTCTCATGCAGCAGGATCAGCGGATTTTCCAACTCGCAGACCATGCGTTCCTGATCGGTGGAGAAATAGGGGGAGAGGTAGCCGCGATCGAACTGCATGCCCTCGACCACATCGAGCTGCATTTCGAGGCTCTTGCCTTCTTCGACGGTGATGACGCCGTCCTGGCCGACTTTTTCCATGGCGTCGGCGATCAGGGCGCCGATCGATTCTTCATTGTTGGCGGAGATCGAAGCGACCTGCGCGACTTCGTCCTTGTCTTTCATACGCTTGGCCATCGACAGGACTTTTTCAACCACGGCTTCGACCGCCTGATCGACTCCGCGCTTCAGGGCCATCGGGTGGTGACCCGCCGCCACCATGCGAAGGCCATGACGGTAGATCGCTTCAGCCAGCACGGTCGCGGTGGTGGTTCCGTCGCCGGCGATGTCGCTTGTTTTGGAGGCGACTTCACGCACCAGACGGGCGCCCATGTTTTCAATCGGATCTTCGAGTTCGATCTCTTTCGCGACGGTGACGCCGTCTTTGGTCACCGTGGGTGCGCCGAATTTTTTATCAAGCGCGACGTTGCGGCCGCGGGGGCCCAGCGTCACTTTGACCGCGCGGGCCAACTGCTCGATGCCGCGCAGCAGCTTCATCCGCGCTTTGTCGTCAAAAACCAGTTCTTTCGCTGCCATCGATACGTCTCCTTATCCGTAAATGGATTCAGTATGGTTTCGCCGCGGAGGCGCCGCCTCCGCTTGATTGGTTCTCAAGAGTCAGTGAATCGATGCGTCAAATCACGCGAAGCGAATCGCGTTTCATCCAGCCGTTTAACGAGGCGTCGCCGGGGAGGCGGACAAATACCCAGTCATTCTGCTGTTGCTGGATACGTACGGTAGTGCCTTCATGTAATGAAAACGCGGTTGAGGCGTCAGCGACCGGCGCGGTTCTGACTTCGACCGCCGACTGGACGATCACAGCCTCCACCACGGTTTCGTAGACGTAAATTCTGGCGCACGCGCACGAAACAAACAGTATAAAGGCGAACAGGGCCACCCAACAAGGGATGCGCAGCCAGCGCCGGATCGCTTCACTTCGGATCAGGATCATGGCCGACGCCAGCATGGCCGCGACCCAGAGAGCGAACAGGCCCATTTTCAACAACTCGCGGATGTTGAAACTATCGTACACCCAGAGCAGGGCGCCCAGCGTTCCGTTCTGTTTTGGGGGTTTGAAGCCTTCGTCGACCAGCTGATTGCGCGCGTATTGCAGGTTGGTGCGGACGTCTTCATCGCGCGGTAGGTAGCGTTGAGCGCGTTCATACCACAGGATCGCTTCACCCAGCCGGCCGAGCATGAATTCGGTATTGGCGATGTTAAAAAAGAGGTGTCCGTTTTCGGCGCCGCCCTCGGCAAGCGTCATGTACCCCGTCAGCGCAGCGTCGAACCGGCCGTCGTGATAATACTGGTTGGCCTGGCGGAGAATCTCATCCGGGCCGGCGCCGACCGCGTAGGCGGACGTCGCGGGATTGACGGACGCGGCGCCCGTGGCCGGCGCGGTGAGCGCGGCGGTCTGAGCGGCGGTCTGGGCGGAGACGCTGGGCGTCATGGCCGCCAGCCAGCAAAACGCGATAGAGATTGCGATCAGGTTTTTTCCGTTCATCCGAATCCGTTATTTCTGTTTCATCAGCGTTTGCAGGATCGACTCGGTCCGCTCGATATCGTTTTGGATCGAGTGGCGATCAAAACCCGCCGCACCGGAGAAGCGCGCGCCGTCGACCGTCCGCATCATGCGGGTGGTTTCGTCCACGCATTCCGCGTCGACCTGGCGTTCGAGCAGGCGTTCCTTCAACTGGGCCGTGGTTAATCCCGCGGCGGCCAGGTTCCAGCGATGGTCGACGGTCTGTTCGATGGCCTTGCCCAACGCGGCGTAGACGCGGTGAGCGTCATTCGCGGCGAACGCTTCACGCGCGTCGGTGATGAATTTGCGCGCCACCGCCGGCGCCTTGAGGCTGCGCGCCACGTCGGGATTGGCTGACAGGTAGTCCTGACGCCGGCGCCACGCGAACGCGCCGCCCACGATCAACAGGGGCGACAACGCCAGCAACCAGAATCCCGCGCCGCGATACATTCTCAACGGGATCACGCTCAAGGCGAGCGGAGTGTCATGGATATAGCGGAAGTCGTCGCCCACGCGGGTGATGATGCGCCGGCTCGCGCCCGAGCTGTAAGGCCCATGCACGTTGGCCGCATCACTGACGGTGAGCTCGATGGGTTGTGTTTTGAGCGTGACGTATTCTTTTTTTTGAGGATCGAAATAGGCGAACTGAACCGGGCCGATCTCGTTGGCGTTTACGTCATGGGGAATGAGCACATGGGTGTATTCGACCTTTCCGCTCACGCCCTCGCGGGTGACATTGACCTCCTGTGATGAGGTCGGGTCGAACTGGTCGAACATGGAGAGGTCGGGAAGCACGGGCGAGGGTGCGTTTCGGATATTGCCCGAACCGGAGAGCGTCACCTTGAGGGTGACCGGATCGCCGACTTTTACCTCTTTGGAATCGACGGAATCGCTCAGTTCAAATCCGCCGACCGCGCCCTGAAAGACCGCCGGTTTGCCTTCTTCGGGAAGAGGATTCACCTTCAGCGTGATTGGCGTAGAGGTAAACACCGCCGCGTCGGACTGGCGGAAAACGGAAAAGCCCATCGCGCGCGAGACGCGGCCCTGAAGTTTCAGCGCGGGTATCGTTTGTTCGCCGGCTTTCAGCGGAAAGAGGATGTAGCGCAGGATCGTATACTTTTTGTAAATCCGGTTGTTTACGGAGCGGTACTCTGGTTCAAAATTGCGGCCGAGGTCGTGCTTCTCAACCCAGAAACCCTGAAACTGTCCCTGTTGTTCGTCGACGTTATCAATGGAAACGTCGCCCTCGCGTTCGCGGGGGATGAGGAGGTAATAGGTCAGGATTACCTGCTCGCCGACATAGGCCTCTTCTTTATCGAGCTGACCCACGAAATACACGCCATACGGGTTGCTCTGCTGGCTGGTGTCGGGCGTCTGGCTCTGAGATTGAGGTTCAGCGGTGGGGGCGGGCGCATCCGCCGCCAGCACTTTCAGTGAAACCGGATTCGCCGCCACGAATCCATTTGCGGTGGGGACGCGGATATCTTTGAGTTCGTAATCGCCCTCGGCGAGCCCCAGTACGTCGTATTCATAAATCAGCGAGCGTGACGTGGTGGTCTGGCCGTTGACCATCGACCACGAGGTCGAACTCTGCTGACTGCGGTAACTGATGTTGAGCCCCTGGATTTGAGGAACCGTGGGAGGATTGAGTTGATCGTTGGCGTTGGAGTTGACGGTGACAGACAGCTTGGCGCCCTCGTTTACGTGGATCATCGCGGGCGAGACGGCGGCGCTCACCGTCACATCGGCGTGAGCCGGCGCGGCGATCATCATCACGGCGATGGCCAGCGCCGTAAAAAAGCGCGTATACAGACCGTGAAAACGCAAGCCGAACCTCTCTTTCATTACCAGTCTTTCTCCACCTGGACGTTGGTTGGCTGTTGTTGCCGCTTGATCTGTTTGCGGGTGTCTTTTTCGTCCTGCTCGAAGTTTTTCAGGATCTGCATCGCCTGCTCTTTGGTCAGTTCATCGTTTTTCGGCGCCTGTTGGGCGTCTTGCCGCTGACTTTCTTTTTGATCCTGCTGCTGCTGTTGCTGATCCTGTTTCTGCTGGTCTTGTTGCTGCTGCTGTTGGTCCTGCTGCTGCTGGTCCTGTTGCTGCTGATCCTGTTGCTGCTGGTCTTGTTGCTGCTGCTGTTGATCCTGTTTCTGCTGTTGCTGGTCCTGCTGTTGTTGGTCCTGTTGCTGTTGTTGCTGCTGATCCTGTTTGTCCTGATTTTTCTGATTCTGGTTCTGCTGTTGTTGCTGTTGTTTCTGCTGCTGCAATTTTTGCAGCGCGGCTTCGAGGTTATATTTTACGTCCTTGTCATCGGGATCGATTTTCAGAGACTGGATGTACGACTGAATCGCCTTGTCGTATTGTTCCATGTTGAAATACGAGTTGCCGATGTTGTAGTGAGACATGGCGCTGAGTTTCGGGTCGTTTTGATTGAGGGCCTGTTTGTACTCGGCGATGGCCTTTTCATAGTCTTCCTGCTTGAACCAGGCGTCGCCCATGTTGAAGTGCATCAGGCTCGCTTCCGGTTCATGACGCGCGGCGAGATCCGTGTAATCCTGCAGGGCTTCTTTATATTGACCCGCCTGGTATTTCTGATTCGCCTTAATGGTTTCATCCTTGATCGGATTCAGCCACGCGATCTGGAAAGATGAGAGGGCGGCGATGGCGACCGCGAAAAGCAAAACGTTCGGTTTCATCAGGCCGTCTCCTTTGTATTGACGCTGCGACGATTCGAAATCGGTCTTATTCATAGTGTACCTTGTTATTCGCCGGCTTCCCCAGCCTTGTAACCGCCCATCGTCATGCGGCGGGCTCGTTTGCGGTCGGAGATCATCATTTCAACCAGAAGCAGCAGCAGAGCGGGGAACAGGAAAAACTCGAACCGTTCTTCATACTGGGTGACGAAGCGCGATTCGAGCAGGCGCTGTTGGCGGCGCTGCTCCATGTGATCGTAAATCGCGTTCAGGCCGAAATCGGCGGACCGCACCGGGTAATAGGCGCCGCCGGTTTCCAGCGAAATGTTTTTCAGGGCGTCTTCGTCCATTTTACTGTAGACGACGTCGCCCGCTTTGTCTTTGACGTAATCTTTCAGAGCGCCGTCGTCGCCGCGCTCGGGGATGGGAGCGCCCGCCGGATCGCCGATGCCGATGGCGTAGATGAGGACGCCGTCTTCTTTGGCGCGCTCCGCCGCTTTCATGGGATCGCCTGTGGTGTCTTCGCCGTCGGTAATCAGGATGATGACGCGCGATTCGCGTTCGCCGGGGGGGAAGGAGTCGAGCGCCTTGCCGATCGCTTTTTGAATCGCCGTGCCGCCGACAGGGATCGAGTTCTCGTCAACTTCATTGAGCAGCATCTTGGCCGCCGCATAGTCGAGCGTCAGCGGACATTGTACGAAGGCGTCGCCCGCGAAGGTGACCAGGCCGATGCGGTGACCCTTCATCCGGTCGATCAGTTTGGCGATTTCAAATTTGGCGCGAGCGAGCCGGTTGGGCTTGATGTCTTCAGCCAGCATGCTGCGCGAGACGTCGAGCGCGATGAAGATATCGTTGCCGCGCGAGACCAGCGTCTGTTCTTTCATGCCCCACATGGGCCGCGCCAGCGCGAACAACGACAACGCGAACACGGCGAAGATCATCCACAATTTCGCTTTCTGTTTTTCGCGGCTCACGCTGTCAAGCAGGCGCTGGACCAGTTCAACCTGGCCGAAGCGCTCCAGCGCGCGCAGCCGCCGCTTCCACGCCCATCGCAAAAAGAGCGCGAGCGGAACCAGCAGCCAGAGCAGATTGAGATATTCAGGCGACGCGAAACGCATGATCGTTTACGGCAACTTTCTGTATCGGGTTTGCGATAATCCGACTTCCAGCGCCAGCAGGCAAAGCGCGGGTATGAGAAAATACCCGAACATTTCGTTATAGCGGCGATGGGCTTCGGATTTGATCTCGGTTTTTTCAAGACGGTCGATCTCGTCGAAGATTTCCTGAAAGCGGTTGACGTCAACCGCGCGGAAATACTGTCCACCAGTGATGTCGGCGATCTTCTGCAGGCTCTTTTCGTCGATGCGTTCGGCTTCTGGGTAGGGCCGCAGCTGCTCGCCCAGAATGGTGGTGACCTTGACGTAGGGCGTACCGAGCCCGCCGACGCCGATGGTGTATATCTTCACGCCCAGCGTTTTCGCCAGTTCGGCGGCGGTGAAGGGATCGATCTGTCCGTCGTTATTGGCGCCGTCGGTGATGAGCACGATCACCTTGCTCTTGGTTTCGCTGTAGCGCAGGCGATTGAGCGATGAGGCGAGGGCGTTGCCGATGGCGGTGCTGTTTTCAGGCACCATGCCGATGTGGACCTGATCGATCAGGGCGTCGACGATGTCGTAATCGATGGTGAGCGGGCATTGCAGGTAGGCGTCGGTCGCGAAGACGGTCATGCCGATGCGGTCGTTGCCGCGCCCGTTCACAAAGCGCTTGACCGCGTCTTTGGTGACTTCAAGGCGAGTGCGCTGGTTCTGCATATCCAGATCGATCAGGTTCATGCTTCCCGATACGTCGACGGTCAACATGATGTCGACGCCTTCAGAGTAGACCTGCGTCGATACCAGTTCGGTGCGGGGGCGCGCCATGGCGAGGATGAAGAGAATCAGCGCCATCAAGCGCAGGGCGAACAAGCCGTCGCCCGCGATGCGCGTGCGTACTCCGCCGCCCCGAAGGCGAAGCGCGTTTTTAACCCGCTTGATGTCGGAGTAGACCAGCGGCGCGCCCGCCGCGCCGCGCGCATAGCGCGCGATCAACAGCGGAATCAGCAATAAGAGAAACAAGAATCCTGGATACGCGAAGTGCATCAGTCTTTCGTGTCCGTTCCTGACGAGTTCAACTTTGGCCGCGCGTCGCCGGCGGGTTCCGGCGCCGGCGCGGCTTCTTCCACGGGGCGCGTGATTTTGACGAAGGCTTCGGCGATGTCGATGAGCCGCGTCATCTCCGTGGTTTCCACTTCATGACGAGCGAATTTGATCAGGTCGCATTCCTGCGAGAAATCCTTGAAATCGGCGATTCGTTCATACGGCAGCTGGATCCGCTTCAGCGCGTGAACGATCTCGTCGGTGGTGTATTGCAGCGCGGCGAAGCCGTAGCGTTCCTGAAGGTAGCCGCGCAGAATTTCGGTGACTTTGACGGTGAATTCCTCCAACCGGCGTTCTTCAAATAGTCGTTTATCCCGTCTCAGCGCGGCCAGCGCCTGAAGAGCGCGTTCATGAGCGGGGACGGGCGGCGCGGGAGGCAGAACCGGTTTTTTGTTCATGACCCGATACGCCAGCCAGGCGAGAATCGCCACAATCAGCAGGATCAGGGCTCCCAGCCCGAGCACCCACCATAAGAATACGCCGCGCGGCGTCAGCGGCTGTTTGATCTCCTGAATGGCGACGCCGGTGGTCGCGCCGGGTATTCCCGCCGCGGCGGGGGTGGGCAGCAGGCTGCCGACGTGAATCTCAACGGCTTCGGTGAGGAGTTCGCCGCGTTCGCCGTCGAGCGAGTAAGCGACCGGAAACTCGGGGATTTTGAAATCGCCGGTTTTATAGATGCTGAGCGACAGGTTGAAGGCCGTCGCGATCAGTCCGTTTTGAGTTTTAGACTCGCCGCCGGGTTCCACGCCCAGCAGTACGAATTCGTTCAGGTCGATCGACTGGCCGGGCTGCATGACTTCAATGGCAGGGTCATGAGTGACCGTAACGGTCAGATGAATCACGTCCCCGATCAGGATATCCTGCCTGTCGGCGGTGGTTGTGATTGTTGGAGAGGCCGAAACGACGCTTTCCGCCTGGCAGTAGCCGAGCCGCGCGGCGCCCGCCGCCAGCGTCAGTGAAACAATGGAAACGATCAATATACGGCGAATCGAATTCATGCGCATTTAATATCGTTTGGCTCGTTGTTGAAAAAACCGGATCAATGGATCGACGTACGACAGATCGGTCCGGATGGAAACGTGATCCACGTTGAGACGTTTCATCTCGTTTTCCAACCGTTGGACGTCTTCGGAGGCGGACTTGGTGAACAGGTGCATCGACGCGCGGTCGTAAGTGTCGATCACGACGATCTCGCCGGTCTCGGCGTCTTCCAGTTCCAGTAGTCCGATAGGCGGCATATCCAGTTCCCGGGGATCGGAGACGCTGATCGCGACCAGATCGTGCCGGGTATTGACCAGACGTAACGCATCCTGATAACCGCCGCTCATGAAGTCAGAAATCAGAAATACAACGCTCTTTCGTTTGGTCAGGCGGCCGAGGAATTCCAGCGCGTTTTGAATATTGGTCGCGCCGCCGCCCGGCTCGAACGACAGCAGTTCGCGGATCAGCCGCAAGACGTGTTTTTTGCCCTTCTTGGGCGGGAAGAATTTTTCAACGCGATCGGTGAACAGGATCAGGCCGACGCGGTCGTTATTTTTGATCGCGGAAAAGGCGAGCACGGCGGACAGTTCGACCGCCAGTTCGGCTTTCTGTTTGCCGGTGGTTCCAAAAAGGCTTGATGAAGAGGCGTCAACCACCAGCATGACGGTCAGTTCGCGCTCTTCGCGGTAGCGTTTAACGAACGGCTCGCCCATACGCGCCGTCACATTCCAGTCGATGGTGCGGATATCGTCGCCGGGCTGATATTCGCGCACTTCTTCAAACTCGACGCCCTGGCCCTTGAAGACGGAGTGATACTCACCCGCCAGCACGTCGTTCACCATGCGCTTGGTTCGGATTTCGATGCGCCGGATGTGTTTCAGCATCTCGCGTGGAATCATAGCTGACCTCCCCGCGCGCGCTGTAACTCAATCTGTAACTGCTGAATCATTCGTTGCGCCTCCTGCAACTGCTGGCGCATGATCTGGTTTTGCTGATTAAGCGACTGGGCCTGTTGATTGGCCTGACGCGCTTCGCGTTGCAGCTGGAAGGTGCGTTTGAAGATATCGTCGAAGCGCCCGTCGCGGTGGAGCCGGTATCGCCGTTTAACCACGCGTTCGTTGGCTTTGTATGAATCCTGTTCGAGGATATTGCTGTTATCGTCGCGGCGGCGGTATTCGCCGGTGACCTTGCGCACGTGTTGAAAATCGAATTTGCGCGACAGGCGAATGAGGAATTCCCAGTCTTCAAAAACCGTCAACGATTCATCGAACGGCCCAACGGCGTCGAAACAGTCGCGGCGGATCAGCAGGCAGTTGATGGGGATGTAATTGGCCAGAAGAAAGTTGTCGCGTTCAAAGTCAAACGAATAGATCAACTGTTCCTGAACGCGCCGCCATTCCTGACTTTGCGGATCGCGTTGAAAGGTGACGTTGAGTACGTCGCTGTAGACCACCGGCACTCCGCTGGTTCGCGCGGTCTCAGCCAGCGTGGCAAGGTAATCGGGACGCGCGCCGTCGTCGTCATCGAGAAACGAGACGAATTCACCGCGCGCGGCATCCACGCCGATGTTGAGCGCGGCGGTGCGGCCGCGATTTTCGGAATTGCGGATGTACTGATGGGCGGCGCCGGACAACTCGTCTTCGACAACGTCCGCCACATCCACGCCCGCGTCGTTGACGATCACCACTTCAAATGAATCGAACGTCTGCGCCGCAAGGCTTCGCAGGCATTCGCGCAACCGTTCCGGACGGTTGTAGGTCCGGACCACGGTTGAGATGAAGGGGCGTGCGTCCGCGGCCTCGCTCATGGCGACGGGACTCCATCGAACACGCGTTGAATGACCTGTTCGGGCGTCATCTCTTCCGCCTCGGCTTCATAACTGAGGATCACGCGATGCCGCAGAACGTCCATGCCGATCGACTTGACGTCTTCCGGGGTGACGTAGCCGCGCCCGCGCAAGAAGGCGTGCGCCTTGGCGGCGACGGTGAGGAAGATGGTGGCGCGCGGCGAGGCGCCGAATTCGATCAGGTCATGCGCGTCGACGCCGTACTTCTTCGGTTCGCGTGTGGCGAATACCAGATCGACGATGTAATCGCGTACCTTCGAGTCGACGTAAATCGACTTCACTGCCTGCTGGGCTTGCAGGATCGATTCTGGATCGATGACCGCTTCGGGCGTGTAGAGCGACTCGCCGGTCATGCGGTCGAGGATGATGCGCTCTTCTTCTTTGGTCGGGTAGCCGACCTTCAGTTTGAGCATGAAGCGGTCGACCTGCGCTTCGGGCAGCGGGTAGGTGCCTTCCTGCTCGATGGGGTTCTGAGTGGCGAGCACGAGGAAGGGGTTGGCCATCGGATAGGTTTCGCTGCCGATGGTGACCTGCCGCTCCTGCATACATTCGAGCAGCGCGCTCTGCACCTTGGCGGGCGCGCGGTTGATTTCATCGGCGAGGATGATCTGGGCGAAGATGGGCCCTTTTTTCGGAGAGAATTCGCCGCTCTGGGGATTGTAGATCATCGTCCCCACCACGTCGGCTGGCAGCAGGTCGGGCGTGAACTGGATGCGCTGAAAGGTGGCTTTAATCGTTTTGGCCAGCGTGGAAACAGTCAGCGTTTTCGCCAGGCCCGGCACTCCCTCCAACAGGACGTGGCCGCCGGTCAAGAGGCCGATGAGCAGGCGCTCGACCATGTAGGATTGTCCGACGATCACCTTTTCGACCTGGTCTGACAACGGGCGTATAAAAGCGCTCTCCCGTTCAATGCGTTCCGCGATGGCGCGGATGTCGGCGCTGGATGTGCTTACGGCGTCCACTAACCTACCTCCTCGATCGGGCTGATATGGCGACGGCGCGTCAGGGTTGTTGAAACATGGATGGGCCGTCACACGATAGCAAGGCGAAGCCTTCGCGCCAAGCGCGGCCCGGCTTGTACATCGCCTCGTCAGTCATCGGAATTGATTGAGTCCGCATACGGTTACGATTGGTATTTCATCAGGTAACGGAACCGATGGCGGAACCTGACGTAAAAAAATCAGGGCGAGTTATTCTCGCCCAATTCGGTTTGGATTTCGTTTAAAATCGATGAATACGGCTGATAAAACGATCTCAGCGCGAGAATCGATCCGCGCAGTTGTTCCAAATCGCGGCGGCGAGCCTGCGCTTCGCGCGAGGCGGATCGGATCATCTGGAAAGCCTCGCCGGCGGCGCGCCGCGACCATGGGTTGCCGGGGAAATAATTGCGTATGGAATCGGTATACGCGTCGAGCGCGGCGAGATAATCGCCCCGCTTCGAGAGATTCGCGGCTTCGCCGAGATGAGACGATGACAACAGCCCCAGCCTGAGGATCAGCGCTCCGGCGATGAACGCCGCGGCAAGCGCCGCCGCCAGCCAGCGCTTCCGGTTGGGTCGTATCGATTCGGCTGATGGCATGATGATCGCGGGGCCCGTGGTTACTTCGCCGCCGCGCCCGCTGTGGCTTTGGTTTTCGACTCGGACTTGTTCTCGGTTTTCGTTTCGCTCTTCGATTCGGTTTTGCTCTCGCTCTTGTTTTCCGATTTCGATTCGCTGGAGGGTTGGGATTTGCGCTTGTAATCGGTTTCGTAGAAGCCAGAGCCTTTGAAGATGATGCCGCCGCCGGAACCGATCAACCGGCGCGCTTTCTGAGATTTGCATTCGGGACACTTCTTGATGGGGTCGTCTTTCATCGACTGGTACATCTCGAATTCATACCCGCATTTGTCACAGACATAATCATACGTAGGCATCACGACCTCCATAGCCGGGCGGCGGGGCGAATGGATTGATTGCTTCGATTCGTATCCGCGATCGTCCAGCAGGGTAAAATCGCGGCTGGCTCAAAACGAGCCAGCCGCATCGGAATGTTTTTACTTTTCGACGGTGTATTCCGCGTCGACCACATCGTCTTCGTTTGACGATTGCGCGCCGCCGGTTTGCGATTCAGCGCCGGGGCCTGACTCGCCCGGGCCGCCCGCTCCGCCAGCCGCGCCCGCCGCCTGCTGTTGTTTGGCGGCTTCTTCATATAACGCCTGCCCCAGTTTTTGTGAAGTCTGCTCGAGGGCTTCCTTCTTCGCTTTGATCTGGGCGGAGTCGTTCGACTCGAGCGCCTTCTTCAATTCTTCTATCGAAGTTTCAACCGCCTGTTTGTCTTCCGGCTTCAATTTATCGCCGTATTCCTTCAGCGATTTTTCCGCCGTATAGACGAGGCTGTCGGCTTCGTTGCGCAACGCCGCCTGTTCTTTTTTCTGGCGGTCTTCGTCGGCGTGTTCCTCGGCGTCCTTGACCATCTGCTGAATCTCCGCCTCGGAGAGACCGCTCGACTGTTCGATGCGAATCTTCTGTTCCTTGCCGGTTCCCAGGTCTTTCGCGGAGACGTGCAGGATGCCGTTGGCGTCGAGGTCAAAGGTCACCTCGATCTGCGGCATGCCGCGCGGCGCCGGAGGGATGCCGACCAGATCGAAACGTCCGATCGACTTGTTATGCGAGGCGATTTCGCGCTCGCCCTGCAGGACATGAATCGACACCGCCGGCTGGTTATCGGCCGCCGTTGAGAAGACCTGGCTCTTACGGCAGGGGATCGTCGTGTTGCGGTCGATCAGCCGGGTGAAAACGTCGCCGAGGGTTTCGATGCCCAGCGAGAGCGGGGTCACGTCGAGCAGCAGGACGTCCTTGACTTCCTTATTGAGCACGCCCGCCTGGATCGCGGCGCCGATCGCGACGACTTCGTCGGGGTTGACGCCCCGGTGGGGATCGCGGCCGAAGAGGTCTTTGACGATCTTCTGCACGTAGGGGATGCGGGTCGAGCCGCCAACCAGAATGATTTCGTCAATCTCGTTCGCCTTCAAACTCGCATCGGCGAGCGCCTTTTTGCAGGGCTCGATGGTACGGTCGATGATCGGGCCCGCGAGCTGCTCGAATTTCGAGCGCGAGAGTTTCATCTGAAGGTGTTTAGGCCCGGTCGAGTCAGCGGTGATAAAGGGAATGTCGATCGATGTTTCCATCGTGCTCGACAGTTCGCATTTCGCTTTTTCCGCCGCGTCCTTGAGGCGTTGCAACGCCATCGGATCGTTGCGGATGTCGATGCCGTTCTCTTTTTTGAACTCGTCGGCGATGTGGTCGATCAGGATCTGGTCGATATCGTCACCACCGAGGTGTGTGTCACCGTTGGTCGATTTGACTTCAAACACGCCTTCGCCCAGTTCCAGAATGGAGATATCGAAGGTTCCGCCGCCGAAGTCGTAGACCGCGATCTTCTGATCTTTCTTTTTGTCCATGCCGTAGGCCAGCGCGGCGGCGGTGGGCTCATTGATGATGCGCAGAACTTCAAGCCCGGCGATGCGGCCCGCGTCTTTGGTCGACTGGCGCTGGCTGTCATCGAAGTACGCCGGGACGGTGATGACCGCCTGGGTGACTTCCTGACCGAGGTAGTCTTCGGCGGTTTGTTTCATTTTCTGCAGGACGCGCGCGGAGATTTCCTCCGGTTTGTAGTGCTTTCCATCGATGGAGAACGCGGGCATTCCGTCGGACGCCTTTTCGACCTTGTACGGATAGCGCGCCACTTCCTTGCCCAGCTCTTCATATTTCAAACCGATGAAGCGCTTGGCGGAAAAGATGGTCCGGTGGGGGTTGGTGATGGCCTGCCGCTTGGCGACCTGGCCCACCAGTCGCTCTCCGCTGTCGGTAAAGGCAACCACGGACGGCGTCGTACGATTGCCTTCGGCGTTCGTGATCACGACGGGTTCTCCACCCTCCATCACGGCGACCACCGAGTTCGTCGTGCCTAAATCGATCCCGATTACCTTACCCATGTTGTTAACTCCTTATTGTTTTTTCGCTTACTTTCGCGTTTCGTTGTTTTCACTGCCCGGCGCCGCCTGAGACACCTGCACTTTTGAGGCGCGCAGAACCCGGTCTTTCAGCCGGTAGCCGGGCTGGAACTCGGCCAGCACGGTTCCGGGCTCGTGATCGGCGCTGGGTTGCTGCATGACCGCTTCGTGGAAGCGCGGATCGAACGGACGGCCCACCGCTTCGATACGCTCAAGACCCTGTTCGGCGAGCAGCGCGTTTAACTGCTGATGGATCATTTTGACGCCGGATTTGAACGATTCGGCGTTTTCATGAGCCGGATCCGTATCGAGCGCACGCTCCAGATTGTCAACCACGTCCAGAAGGCGGGTGATGACGTCCTGAAGCATCAACTCTTTCATCTCGCTACGCTCTTTCAGCATGCGCTTGCGATAATTTTCAAACTCCGCCTGAAGGCGTTGCAAGTCACGAAGATATTCATCGCGTTCTTTGCGCAGGGCGTCGATTTCATCAAGCAGAGCGTCGCCGCTGGGCTTATCATTGGCTTCCGTGGAACTCGATTCGCCCGCGCCGTCCGGCCATTGCGCGTCAGTCTGAGCCTGGCCGTTGTCAGCGGCGGCGTTTTGAATCGGATCGTTCAGATCCGTTGCGGGTTGCTGTTGATTCGACATAGTCCTCAATCCGATAGTTTGTCTGACATTGGGAGCATGAATCCAAGGCATTCCTTAAACATATGGATTCACTCATTGCTTGAAAAGTGGCTTGCAAGGAATATTCCATCATGCGGATTGTGATGTAAATATCTTTGTAATCATGACTTAATGACGAGATTTGACTGGTGGGAATGAATAGAAGTCTGGTGTGAGGCTGGTCAATATGGCGCGGTTGGCGGAGCCTGGCTTTGGGCATTGTGCCAAAAAAGCATCCCTCTGGTTTTGGCAGACTTACCGGGGTTTGATGGCCTCCCAAAGCGTCTATTCAACATCTGGGGCTGGAATTCGCATCTCCCGGTGGATTCGAGTTGGATGAAATATAAATAAACCTGGAAATACGGATTACATGAAGGACATAAAATTATAATATATTTCGCTGTAACGTTGTGTTAGTGGATGGAGTGGCAGGAAATGCGTCGATATTATGTAATATCAAATAAATAAGTGTCTTATAAATGTATACCTAAGTGGTTCTTCCTGTGGATAAATTGTGGAGTAACTGAGAACTTCTGTGTATTCAGGTGGATGAATCAAGCAAACACTTCTATGCAAAAAGACGGTTCTGAAAATGGTTATATGGACACCTGCTTAAGTCAGGTCGTCGCTGATCGGATATCTCAAGAGCCGGCAGTGGGATTATAACCCGCCGAGGTATTCCGTGATGGCTTTATCGTAGCTGGAGGTGTGAGCGAACGCCTTCGCCGCCAGCCGCTTGCGGGTTTCGTATGAAACGCCGCCTTTGGACTGAATCTCCGCCATGACTCCGGGGTAATCAGTAGGGTCGGTGATGACCGTCACGGAGACGAAATTTTTTGCGGAGGCGCGGATCATGGTGGGGCCGCCGATGTCGATGTTTTCGGTGGCGTCGTCAAGCGTAACGCCGGGTTTGGCGATGGTCTGCTGGAATGGATATAGATTGACCGCCACGAGGTCGATCGCTTTGACGCCATATTCAGCCGCTTCGGCCGCCTGAGCAGGGTCTTCGCGCTTAAAGAGGAGCCCGGCGTGAATCATGGGATGCAGGGTTTTGACGCGTCCGCCAAGCATTTCAGGCGAGCCGGTATACTGGCTGACCTCCTGATACTCGACGCCGTGTTCGGAGAGCGCGCGTCCGGTTCCGCCGGTCGAAAGCAGGTTGGCTCCATGGTCTTTGAGCGCCCGCGCCAGATCGACCACGCCGGTCTTGTCAAACACGCTCAGTATCGCCTGCCGAATGGGAATGATGTCCACTGGTCTGACTCCTTACCCTCATTGATCGATGGTTTGAAACCATAAGGGTGAAGATCATACCTCTCCAAGTTCACCGTGTCACCGGCAGGTGTTGCAGGTACCAGTTGATTTTTACGTTAAGAGCCGGGTCGCGGGAGATCTGTTTCGCCTGCATGAATTGTTCGCGCGCGGCCTTGCGGGAGAGGGCGTCGCCCTTTGCGTACAACGCGACTCCCTCGTTATAAAAGAAATCGGGCGTGTCGGGGTGAAGGGTTTTGCCTGCCTGAGACAGCTGGATCAGCATGTCGAGCTCTTTTTTGCGGTAATAGATGTCGCTCAGGCTTTTAAACGTCGCGACGGAGGTGTCGCGCATTTCATCGCCAAAAAACTGTTCGGCGAAATCGAGCCAACCGAGCTGGAAGTATTTTTCAAGCAGCGCACGATGAGCTTCGACGTTGGCGGGATCTTTCTTCACCGCGTCCTGCAACGGAGTCAGGCCGGTTTCTTCTTCATAATAATCTTTGAGGCGGTTGACTTCATCACTGTTTGGGTAATACGCCTTCAGTCTGTAATAATCCTCCTGCACCTGTTTGTACTCGCGGCTGAGCAACAGCGCCTTTTCATGCAGCGTCAACGCTTTGAGCTTCTGATCTTCATTCAATTCGCCCGAATCGAGAATCGCGCCAAGTTCTTCCAACGCGGTTTGCGGTTTGCGCCGTTCCACGAGGTCTTCCGCGTATTTCAGGCGCTTGCCGATTTCAACGCCGTCCCACTGTTTGTCGAGGGATTTGGTGGGTTGGGGAATGTTAAGTGACGCGGGTTTGGGAATCACGCCTTTTTCAATCAACTTATCGAGCGTCTTTTGCGGGTTTCCATCCGGCCCGATGTATTTGCTCAGATCAACGGGATCGCTTTGTGCGGAGGGGCGCTGCCCCAGCTCCGGCTCGGGGCGCGTGACGCGATGGGATGTTGAGCCCGCCTGGCCCGCCTGATTCTGCTTGCGGGCGTCTTCGATCCGCTGCATCAGGTCGCGGCGCAACAGGTCCATGAATGATTTGGAACTGGATAAGTCGTCTTCTTCGCCGGTCAACGGGGGCAGGGAGGGCATCGCCTGTGAACGTGCGGCGGGCGCGTGGATTATCGCCAAAAGCGCCAATCCGGAGCCGAACAGGAAAGCAAGGATTCGCATGATCGTTCCCCCTTTTGAACGCCTGCGTTATTAAATGGCTTGCGGGCTGAAGGCGATCTTGCCTGGATTCAGCACGTCATTGGGGTCGAAGAGACGTTTGAGTCCGGCGAGCAGCTCTCGCGTGGATTCTCCTATCTCCAACGATATGTATGGCGCTTTGGTTACGCCGATACCGTGTTCGCCCGAGATCGATCCATCGCGTTTCACTGTGGCTTCGAATAATTCCGCAACCGCCTTTTCGACGTTGGGGTCGTGCTCGACATGCGTCATGAAGTTGACGTGTATATTGCCGTCGCCCGCGTGGCCAAAACACAGCGTCGCGATTTGATAGCGCTCTCCGATGGCGTATGCGTCGTCCAGTATGCCGGAGATTTCCGAGATGGGGACGCAGATGTCTTCATTCGTTTTGTACGGCGCGATGGCGTGCATGGCGGGACTGAGGTTTTTGCGGATCGACCACAGTTTCATTCGCTCTTCCTCGCTTTGCGAGTCGCGAATTTCACGCGCGCCACGTTCGCGGCAGACTGCTTGCAGGCGGTTCAGATCATCGCGAACGCGTTGATCTTCGAAGCCGTCCGTTTCGACCAGCAACATGGCTTCAGCCAGTGGCATGTCCGCGCCTTTGATGTGGGCGTTGGCGGCTTCGAGACAACGGCGGTCGATGAATTCAAGCGCCGATGGCGTCACCCCGCTCATCAGGATGGCCTGTACGCTCGTCATTGCTTCAGAAACTTTATCGTACAACGCGATGAACGCCGCGCGTCGAGTCGGGTACGGAATCAAACGCAACGTGCATTCGGTGATGATCGCCAGCGTGCCTTCCGAGCCAATCAACAGAGGCAGCAGATCGTACCCCACTACGTTCTTTCTGGCTTTGGTTCCGACCTGGGTGATTTCTCCATTTGGCAAAACCGCGCGGATGGATTGAACCCAGTCTTTCGTTACGCCGTACTTAACGCAATTCAGACCGCCCGCGCATTCCGCCAGCGTTCCGCCCAGGGAAGCTGTTTTCGCGCTGGAGGGATCGGGCGGATAGAACAGGCCTTTTTTTTGCAGCGCGGATTTCAAATCGCCCAGAGGGATGCCGGGCTGCGCTGTAACCAGGCGGTTGGTTTCATCGATTTCAATCAGTGCCTCCATTTTTTCGAGCGATACGGTAACGCCGCCGTTCAGCGCCAGAGCTCCGCCGGTGAATCCGGTTCCGCCGCCGCGTGGATAGATGGGGACGTGATGGCGGTTCGCCCAACGCATCAGGGCGGATATTTCATCTTCATTCATCGGCCAGGCGACGGCCTGCGGCGGATATTCCTGACGGGTGGCGTCAAACGCATAGGTGAGCAGGTCTTCTTCGCGTGTGGAGACCCGTTCGCCGAAAATGGCTTTCAATTCCCGCAACGCCTCGCCGAGGATCGGGCTGGTTTTGGGTGGATTCGAACTGACAGTCAAAGTATCCCCCTGAAGATTCAAATTCTCTTCATCGTGAATGACCGATCGAATTGAAAACGGTTCACATTCATTATAAAGGCATTGCGCCGAGAATGGGCGAGGAACATTAAAAATGGGTCGAGAATCTCCTCGACGGGGGCGTCGTATGAGTGAGGCCATTGTGACGGCGGTCAGGCTTCGCGGTCGCTCCAGACCGGGACGTAACGCCAACCGTTGCGCAAGTCGATTTCGCTGAGGCGATACTCCGGCTCCAGCATTTCAACCAGTTTCCAGAATCGTCGCGAGTGGTTGAGATGGATGGTGTGGCACAATTCGTGAATGAAGATATACCTCACCAGTTCCGGCGGGAAAAACAGGAGTTTCTGATTGAGACTGATGGTTTTGCGGCGGGAGCAACTCGCCCAGCGGGTGCGCTGATTGCGAATCGACGCGCTGGCAAAAGGCAAACCGACCTGTTCGCTCACCTCGTCGAGCCAGGGCAGGAGGTGGATGCGCGCCTTTTCACGCAGCCAGTTGCGCAGCAGAGTTTCGCATAAATCATGCTTGCGCTCAGAGGCGTGAACCAGCAGGGAACCTTTGTGCAGTTCCTGTACAAAATACCGGCCATCCAGGGGAGTCTGGTAGCGCACGGACCAGGTTTCCTGTATCGCGCGCAGGTGGATGATTTTCGCCGGACGCCCCATCGACTCGGCTTCGAGTTCTTTCATCTGGCGGCGCAGACGGCGCTGGGTGGCTTCAAGCCATTCGCGGTTGTCTTCAAGAATCTGTGGAATTAAAGACCGGCGGAACCATCGAGGAATAACCACCACGAGATTGCCTCGTGCGGACGCTTTAAGCAACACGCGTTTGGCGCGCGCGTTCACCTGGATCACCACATTAGTCAACAGGTCTTTCATCGATGTGCGGCGGCGGTTCTCCATAAGAATGAAAACAGCCTGACTTGTTGTATTTTAACGGGTTATGCGAATCCAAGGCGGTAGAGTCAGGCGGCATCTTAAATCAATGATTGATCCGCCTGATTTGATGTATAATGATACGTCCAATCGGATTTTATCAGAATGCCGTGAACCGAATTTTCATAAAAAAGTTTCCTGTCGAAAAATCCGGTTGACATTCGTAGTGAAAAGTTGTATGCCTTGTGTACGATCTGGATTGATCGCCGCCCATGAAGTCTGGAGAACGTCATGCCGAAAAATGATCAATACGCCGAGCAAATTGAACGAGTTATGACGCTCGATCCGCGTCCCGATCAGGTGAAACGGCTGGAAAAAGCCAGCCTCGATCAACTCGAACTCTGGAAAAACTGCAACGGCGCCGCTCGGGAACACTTCTCCAATGCATTCGGTCGTTACCGTACATGGGCTGAAGCGCTGCTCGCCGACGTCTCCGGAGCGAAGAACCGCATCATTCTCGGTATCGATCCTGATGAAGCGCTGAAAGACGTGGTTAATTCGCTAAAGATATTTATTGGTGTACAGGATATATTGGCTGAACCAGAAGACAGCGAGAGTGATGAATAAAAATTGGCATCGGATGATATTCGCCTTTTTTTGTTTCGTTTCATGACATTTTTTCAATTCGGGTAAAAAAAACTTAAAAATCCGTCCCCACCTTCCGAAATTTAAGATACACTTTCAATCAGATCATCTGTTACTTACGCCCCCCGTTGGGCGTGTTTGTATTGGATCATGGCGGCGTCCATGGGGACCGATTCGGAGCCGCCCGCGCGAAACAAAGGAGAAAGCTCTCATGTCATTGGATTTATGGAGCGCATTCCTGAATCACATCCATTGGACTCCCGTGTTGTTGATCGCCGTTCTGGCGATTCTTTCAATCGAGGTCACAATCCATTTCTTCGAAGCCGCGCAAAAGCGCCGTCGTCTTCATGAGGAGATGAAGGCGCTGGGCTTCAGTGACTATGAAGAAAAAGTCATGACCCAGCTGGTAAACAAAAAAGGGATGATTGAACCTCGCGAGGCGCTTGTTTCGCTGCCCATGTTCGATCAGCTCGCCCGTTCCGAGACTCAGCGGGTGCTTGCCAGCGGTTTGCCGGACGGCGTCAAGGCGCAAACCATCCGCATGATGATCGATATCCGCAAAAAGGCCTTTTTCGGCGGCCGCGAATTCACCGATCGTTTTCGCGGCTTCTAAACACAGGATCGAATGTAAGTTTTCAGCGGCTGATTGTATGATGAGTTCAAAACGCCTTCGCGTTATCGCGAAGGCGTTTTTCGTGTACCCAAATGGTGATGATTTATCCATCGTTGAGCGTAATTTGAAATGAAATACGCAATCAGAATATACAGGAATGGATCGATCAGGAAACGAAAGCGATTGTTTTCATCCACTTCCAGTGAATTGCCCGTCAGCGAAACGAAAAGAATCGTCCAGAGCATATAGGCGATCACCGCCGAGCGAGCGTAATCACCGGATCGTATCAGCCGCTTGATTTGAGCCGCGCCGAACGCAAGGCTTACCCCATAAGCGACGATCAGAAAAAGACCGAGGTGGCCAATCGCTTTAACCGTTTCGCCGGGTGAACCGTCGTAATCGTCGATGACGAAATGCTCGTTCATCTGGCCGTAAATCAGCGTGTTGTATACGCGAATATATGGCAGGATTTTCATGCGGTTTTGATGTAAGTATAAATAATACGTCGATGGAACAAAATGGAGATACCACGCTTTAGCGATTCCTTTCGCATAGGCGGGCGGATCGTGGACGATGGCGGCGACCGAGTCTTGATAATAGCGCTTTGAAATTTCAATGAACGCCAGGTCGTTCAGGTTTTTCGCGTCGGTGGTTTTGAGCGGATTATCCAGCAACGGCTCTCCCGTTTTCGAGGGCATTGAAATGCATGGTTTGTATATCCTCAAGCGTCTGAACGTAGATTTTAACGCCAACGGCGACATCAGCCCGGATTGAATGTACTGGAGTCTCAGGTTGCGCGGCATCTGACGTCCGGTGATTTGGAACAGGTTCATTCCAAGCCAGGTTGAAGTAGTGAATTCTCCATATAAAACATAGTTTTTGACGTAAACGGACATGAGCAGCGCCAGCGGAAGCAGGGCCAGCGCCATAGTCCGCCTCCATCGCCCACGAGACGCCGCCAGCACAACGCCCACCGCCCCGATGAACCACACCAGATGGAACATCGAACGAATCAGGCCGATACCGGCTAAAAGGCTGAAAAACAGCAGGCCATATCTTTTTTTTTCAGATTGCATCCAGCAATGCAGCACCCACGCCGAGACGCATAACAGAGAGCAGGTCATGTAAGTATAAAAAAGCCAATTTTCATACAATATACAGGCGGGATTGGCGGCCAGCAGCGCGGATGCACGCGCCGCGATCCGCGTATTCACGCCCAGCCCGGTCATCAGGCGGTATGCGGCGAAGGTCATCGTCAGGCCGAGGATGATATGAACGAGATGAAAGACATACCCGTAGGTATGCGGGAAGCATTTTAACACCAGGCCAAGGTAAAGATTGAATAGAGGGGGTTGGCCATGAAGGTAGAAAAGGCTTTCAAGCAGGCGCGTTTTCAATAGTTGAGGGTCGATGAATTGATGGAGCGAGCCCAGGCGCGCGGCGTCAAAGCGGACGCCGGCGAGAAAAACCATGATGCGGGAGACGGTGAAGACGGTCAGAATGTACAGGGCCGGCGAGATTGGTCCAGTGGACCGTTCGCCGGCGGCGACGGGGTTTTTCATCGTTCCGGGGGGACTGACGAGTCCCGTTATTTCTTCTCAGTATGAACCCCCGGGTCGATGGAGTCAATTTGTTTTTTACGCGCTTGCCGCCGAGGAGGTTTCAACTCTCGGGACGCTGGAAATGGACAGGCTATGTTTGACGCCGTTGTATATCGACTCTTCATTCGAATCATGCGCCAGGCTGAATGAAACACCCTGACAGCTGACGTCGATGCTGCGCAACGGCGATTCGTGGCGCGTCACCAACATGACCCGCAGGCGAGGTTTTTGTTTTCGTACCACCGAGAGGACCGTCGAATTATGAAATAGAGGCGCGTCTTCATCGACAATCAGCAGATCGGGATTGACCGACAGCATTTTTGCGATGGCTTCCGCGGGCTGATTGCTGTAAAATAATACGGCTCCTCGGGGATCGAGCGCGTTTCGTATCCGGCCGAACAGCGCGGCATCATTTGTGTAGACGAAAATTTTGTATCTGGAGAGAACGCCGTTGGCTGACATGATGGTCTCCTTTCTCAGGCGCCGTGATTCCGTGAAAATCCTGTATAATAACGATATCACAAGTTCATGCGGGCGACCGGTTCTGAAGGCTGGAACGCCGGAAAGCGAACGACCGGCCGCCATGAAAAGCAAAGGATGGCTGACATGAATCCTCTTTCTCCTGATTGGCTTGAAGGTTTTCAGCGCCGGTCAAGCCAGCGCCGCGAGTGGAACGATCAAACCCGGGCGGCGCTGGAGAGTTCTATATCCAACATCAAAACACAGTCGGCATTGCTCGATAAACCCGATGAAGTCATTGCATTTATCAATCAGTTTATCGAGTACATGAACATGTACAATTCGATTCTCGATAAAATTCAGGAAAATGCCAGCGGAGAACTGCATGAAGAAACCGGGTTGCGTCTGAAAAAACTGCACGACCGGAACGCGGCGGAACGTCAGCGCTGTTTTCAGTTTCAGCGGCTGTATATCGCGCGCGGTTTGAACGACGCCAAAGCGATCCCCCTGCTGGAAGAGGTGTATCACCGCATTCTGGAGCGTATTGAAAAAGACGAATCGCTGTCGGAAGACGTGAAGGCCATTTTGTCGCATTTCCGATCGAAAAAGGGAGGGCAGGCATCATCCTACCACCCGAGCGGAGAGGGGGTAGGGCATATAACGAATCATCCACCCAGCGCGGCCAAGCTCGATACGTCGTCATCCGCTCATCGGCCGGATTGGATATTTATTCGAACATACCGGATGCTTTTGACGTTTTTTCTCAAGACGAACCTGGGACGTCTGGTGATTTTTCTGATTTTTATTCTAATCGGCGTATCGTTCGCGCAGTTGCAGAGTCAGAATGGCGCTGGGTTTGTCGATTCAATTTTCAGTCCAGATTTTGAAAAGGAATCGGCTTTCCCCGATGACCAACGTACTCCATCCGCCTCAACGCAAAGTCCATCCACCCATATCCCTGATCTGGAAGACCCTGAAACGGCGGCGGCGGTTGAATCCGCTTCAGCCGAGCCGGGAGCCACGGTAGAAATCCCTCAAAATTAAAAAAGTATAGTTTACTAAATATATTAAATAAATCAATTTAATATATATTCGAATGAGCGGTTTTTTGCTTTCATCCTGTTGAAGCGGAATGCAGTTTTGTTTAGAATTAAATCACATGATTTTATTGTAATGAATGGGGATTTTGAGTTCGCCAAGGGCGTGTTCGGGTTTTTAAAGGCGGGAATTGTGCGTTAAACGTGATTGTTCGCCGATCGTTTCAGGCTCGATTCCGGACTTGGTCATGGCGGCGTTTTTTTTGATGCTGTTTGAGCAGCAGCCCAGCTTGTTCGATCTCCCCATCCAAGAGTTTTTCCATCCTGATTTGGAGAATCGGCATCAATGATTTTTGCATCCTACTCATCCTTCGATCTGGTTCTGATCACCGCTGTTCCGGATTCCAAATCCATTTCAAGGGAAGAAAGCGCCCGGGCGTTGTTTAATGATATCGCCGCGTTTATGCGGGCGCGTAATCTGGTTTTGTTGCAGGAGCGGATTTTCGGCTCGGCGGATACCGCGCTGGAAGCGCTTGAAATGCGCGCCTCCGCGTATGGCGAACTGAGCCGGGTCTCGCCGTCGCCCACCTGGATCGAAGGCGCTCCCGCGCAGGGGCAAGGGATCGCCGGCGTTCATCTGATCGCGGCGCCGCGATTGAACTGCTCGCTCGATCAAGCGGTTCGTCACGCGGGGCGTTGCGCGGGGCGGAGGATAACAGGACGGGACGCCGAATATCTGTTCCTTTCCGACGCGGGCGCCGGGTTGCCGGTCGCGCCGAGGGGACGAGGCCAAACGGCGCGCGACACGATGGCGCTGGCGGATGAGATTCTGCGTGACGAAGGATGGGAGTTTTCCGACGTCAAGCGCACCTGGTTTTATCTTGAAAACATTCTGGACTGGTATTCCGATTTCAACCGGGCGCGAAACGCGCTCTTTACCCAATGGGGGATCATGAACGGCAAGGCGCTGGCGGAGATTCCCGCCAGCACGGGAATTTGGGGCCGTAACCCCAAAGGACATTGCTGTACGCTCGACCTTCTCGCCATCCGCAAGATTCCGGGGCGGCCGCTGGAGGTCAAGCGTATGGTTAACCCCATGCAGAACGAAGCGACGGAATACGGGTCGGCGTTTTCACGGGCGATTTCGATCCGCTCGCCGGAAAGCCGCTCGATTTTCGTTTCGGGCGCGGCGTCGATTGACGAGCACGGCGAGAGCGTGCATGAAGGCGATTTTGAAGCGCAGGCGCGCCGAACGCTGTTGAACATTCAGGTATTGCTCGAAACCGAGCACGCCGCGCTGTCGCAAATTCATCAGGGCACGGCGTTTCTCAAACGAGCCGAAGATCTTGCCGCGTTTTCACGTATCGCCACCAGCATGGGGCTCGATTTCCGATCGATCGTGGTCACCATCGCCGACGTATGCCGCGATGAACTGCTCTTTGAGATGGATGCGGCGCTGGTGTTGCCGGGAGAAGCGTAATGAACCGCCCGATCGCATGCTTTCAACGGTGGGGCGCGCGGTTCGCGTTGTTGGGAGCGTGGCTCGGATTGATCGCGTCCGCATGGGCGAGCGCCCCCATCATTTTCGTTCAGGCGCCAGCCGGCGCGATCGATCTCACCGAGCCCTACAGCCCGCAGGCTCGTTATGTGGATGGCTGCCGAATCGTTCGGCTGGTGAACGGGGATATTCAGACGCTGACGGATGATTTTGAATCAGCGCTCGATCCGGAGATTTCATTCGACGGCGCTGAGATGCTTTTCACCGCGCGGCGGGCGCCCGGTGATGCGTGGTCGCTGTGGCGGATGAATCTGGGCGATCTGGAAGCACACCCCATCCAGACCGGCGTAGAGAACGCGATTTCGCCGCGATACGCCGGTTCGCTGTTTCATCTGAACGACGCCAGCCCCACCCTACGCCTGATTTTCGCCGCGCCGGACGCGCGGGCCAACGCGCTCGCCCTGTTCGCCTGCGGACTGGATGGCAGCGGCGTCCAGCGAATCACCAGCAATATGGGCGACGATTGCACCCCCGCGCTTCTCCCCAATGGGCGCGTGGTTTATTCAAGCCGCACGGCATTTCCCGGAGCGCGGGATGCGTTTTCTCTGCTGGCGGTGAACATCGACGGCACAGACGGTATGGCATACGCGATCGGCGCCGGTTTTACGCGGTATGCAGTTCAGCCCGCCGCGTCTTCTAATGAAACGCTGTACTTCATTGAAAGCGATTCGCCCGACGGGCTTGGCGGCGGCGCGCTCGCCAGCGTTTCACAACAGCGTCCCATGCACTCGAAACGCCTGCTGTCGGATGACGGAACGTTTCTCGATCCATGCGCAATCGATGAGGGCGCCCTGCTGGTTTCGCATCGTAGAGATGGCGACGAAGAACCTTACGCGCTGCTTACGATGGATGCGGATGAGGCCTCATGGTCCTCGGTTTTCGCATCGCATGAATGGCACTGTTTCGGCGCGGCGATTCAGCGCGCTCACGCCGCGCCCAGCGGGCGTTCGAGCGTGGTGAATATCGAGAAAGACGCCGGAGAAATTTATTGCCTGAACGTATATGAGAGCCAGCTCCCCGATGTCAGCGGATTGCAGCCCGGTTCCATCAAACAGGTGCGCGTCCTCACCGCCGCGCCGGAGACCGGCGCCGCCTGGTTATTGGGCGATGCGCCGGTGGAAGAAGACGGCTCGTTTCATCTGCTCGTTCCGGCGAATTCGCCGCTGGCGTTTCAGTTGCTCGATTCAGAAGGGAACACCGTCGCGACACAGGCCGCCTGGACTTGGGTGAGGCCTGGCGAACGGCGCGGATGCATCGGTTGTCATGAAGACCCCGAGCTGGCGCCGCCGAACCGTCTGGTTCAGGCGGTGACCAAGCCCCCCGTCAAATTGTTGACGCCGGCATCCAGGGTCGTTCTGGAAGGGAAGGAAAAGCCGTGATGAAGCAGTCGTTCGTATCAATGGCGATCTTCATGGGAGTCGCCGCCGTGGCGGGATATGGGGATGAACTTCCTCATTTCACCGATGTGACCTCCGAGGCGGGACTGGTTTTTCGTCACAGCATCGGCGACGACGCGCTCGACAACATCATCGAATCGACCGGCGCCGGTTGCGCGTTTTTCGATTACGACAACGACGGCTGGCCCGACGTGTATCTCGTTAATGGGTGTTATCTGAAGGGCGTCAGCAATATTCGGGGGCGGCTCAATGAAGGGAAACTGCATAACGCGCTCTACCGCAATAACGGAGATGGAACGTTCACGGACGTAACCGAAGCGGCGGGGGTGGGGGATGCGGGATTCGGCATGGGTTGCGTGACGGGAGACTATGACAATGACGGAGACGACGATCTGTTCGTCACCAACTACGGCCCCAACGCGCTTTACCGCAACAACGGCGATGGAACCTTCACGAACGTAACCGAGGCGGCGGGCGTCGTGGACGACCGATGGGGCATCGGTTGTTCATTCTTCGATTACGACCGTGACGGCTGGCTCGATCTATACGTCGGCAACTATCTGAAGTGGGACCCCAATTACACATATTATTATGCGCCCGACAAGTTTCCCGGGCCGTTGTCGTACCCCGGCGTGCAGGACGTGTTGTATCACAATCGCGGGGATGGGACCTTTGAAGACGTGACCGAACAAGCCGGGCTGATCAACCCCGATGGACGTGCGATGGGCGTCGCGACCAGCGACATCGATAACGACGGCTGGGTGGATATCTTCGTCGCTAACGACGCGATGGAAAACTATCTCTATCACAACAACGGCGATGGGACGTTTGAGAACATCGCACTCACCACCGCCACCGCCTTTGGCCAGAACGGCGAGGCGCAGGCGGCGATGGGGCCCGAGTTCGGCGATTTTAATCTCGACGGTTTTCTCGATCTGCTCGTGCCCGACATGACCTACTGTTGCCTCTACCGAAATACCGGCCAGGGATATTTCGAAGAAATGAGCAACAAGGCGGGCGTCGCCTCCGTCTGCGGACAATACACCAGCTGGTCGGGTAACTTTTTTGACTTCGACCGCGATGGGTGGATCGACATATTCCTGTCGAACGGCGACAGCCACAAACTCGATCCCGAAGAAGACCTGCTCTTTCTCAACCGTCATGGCGAGCGGTTTGAAGACGTATCGTCTGCTTTGGGAGACGCCTTTCAAAGCAAATTCGTGACGCGCGGTTCCGCGTTGGCCGATTATGACGGCGACGGCGATCTCGATCTATTGACCATCAATCTCAACGATCGCGTCCGGTTATTGCGAAACGATGGCGGTACCGCGCGATCGTGGCTGAAAATTCTGCTGGTGGGAACCACCGGAAACCGCGACGCCTACGGTGCGGTAATTCGCCTGACCGCCGGTGGGCTTACGCAGACGCGCTATGTAACCAGCAGTTCCGGCTATCTTTCGCAAAGCAGCCGGATGCAGCATTTCGGGCTGGGGAACGCCGGTGAAGCGGAGCATATTGAAATCCGTTGGCCGGGCGGCGAGACGCAGATTCTTGAGAGCGTCAAAGCGAATCAGTCGTTAACCGTGACCGAACCACGCGAAGGAGGCGCCTCCCGGCCATGATGCGCGCGGCTGGTTGTTTTGTTATCGGGGCAGTACTGCTTGCCGCGGCGGTGGGCGCGTTCGCGGTGGATCGCATATATATGGGCGAAGCCGCGTGCCGGGAATGTCATAACGATGTGACCTACCGCAATCAGTTCAACCGCTGGCGCTTGTCGAAACACGCCGCCGCCTACGCCGCGCTGGGCAAGCCCGAAGCCGCCGAGATCGCTCGGCTCTCCGGCGTCGACGTCGATCCCTTCAAAAGTCCCATCTGCCTTGGTTGTCACACCACCGCGCCGGACACGGAAGCCTGGCGGCGCGACGCGGGATTTCACTTTGAAGACGGCATGCAGTGCGAAGCCTGTCACGGCCCCGGCAGCGAGTATATGGATGAAGCGATCATGAAGAACCCCGTCGCCGCCCGCGCCGCCGGACTGCGTATGCCGGGAGAGCGTTTTTGTCTGATTTGCCATAAGGATAAAGGCTCGCATACATCCGTGTTGGGCTCAAAGCCGTTTGTGTATGAAGACGCTCTGAAGGAAATTCAACATCTCGGCGAGGACGGCCCTCTCATACATCGATCGCGTGAAAAAACCGCGCCGCTGGAAGGCCCGAAGTACATTGGTGCGCTGGCCTGCTCCGAGTGCCATCTAGCCGGGGAGGCGGCGTGTTCATTCAGCCTGTGGCGGACGCGGAAACACTCGTTCGCCTACGCCGCGCTGGGAACGGCGCGCGCCCGCGAACTCGCGCTGGAGCGAGGGATCACCTCCAATCCGCAGGACGCGCCCGTCTGTCTGGAATGTCACACCGCCGGTTTCGGCGAGCCCGCCGGGCGTTTTCTGGAATCATTCGACGCGGCGGATGGCGTGCAGTGCGAGAGCTGCCACGGGCCGGGAAGCGAATACGCCTCACGCGAGGTCATGTTGGATCGGGAGGCGTCGCGCAAAGCCGGTCTGCGCGAGGTGAGCGAGCAAACCTGCGTCGGTTGTCATGAGTCTGAGCGCGCACACGGAAAGGCATTCGATCCCGGCGCCGCCATGCTGGCCATTCGTCCGCCCAAGGCCGAATACGCGACCGAGCCGGAATACAAAACGCCTTGGAATCTCGCTGTTTCACACGATGGAAAGACGCTGTATGTGGCGTGTGAGGCGTCGGACAGCCTGATGGTGGTTGATACGGAATCGGGCGCCGTTCTTCGCGAGATCGAGATTCAGAACCAGCCACATGGGGTTTGTCTCTCCGCCGACGAACGGCGGGTGTATGTATCGAACCGCGGTTCGGATTCAGTATCGGAGATTGACGCGGCCACATTCGACGTGTTGCGTACGCTCTCCACCGGCGATGAACCTCACGGGCTGTACGCCACGCCGGATGGGAAAACGCTTTATGTGGTCAACTGCGGTTCGGAAGACGTTTCGGTAATCGATCTTGCCTCCGGTCTGGAGAGCAAGCGCCTCACCGCCGCGCGCGGCGCGTGGGCCATAATGCCTTCGGCGGATGGCGTCCGCCTGTTCGTGACCAACAATCTTTCTCACTTCGTCGGCTTCAGGGAACCTTCGCTGTCGGAGGTTTCGGTCATCGACGCCCGGCGCGGCGTGGTGCGCGACCGCCGGATGTTTTCCGGCGCCAATCTCATTCAAGGCGTGGCTGCTTCGCCGGATGGCGAGATCACGCTCTGTACGCTGATCCGCACGAAGAATCTCGTCCCGATGACGCGTGTTACGCAAGGCTGGGTGATGACCAATGGATTGGGCGTCATCTGGAAAGACGGGCGCACCGATCAACTGCTGATCGATGGGCCGGACCGTTTTTTCGCCGATCCGACGGACGTGGTTTTCCGCGCGGATGGACGTTACGCCTACGTCAGCGGCGGCGGGGTTAACCAGGTCGCGGTGATCGACGTGGAGAAATTGAAAGCCGTGTTAAACGCGGCTTCCGACCGGGATCGGAAAGAACGGCTGCCGAACCATTTCGGCGTCAGCACTGAATACGTCATCGCGCGCATCCCGGTGGGGAACTCTCCGCGCGGCCTGGCTGCTTCGCCTGACGGGCGTTTTATCTACGTAGCGGACGGCCTTGATGACGCGATCTCGGTCATCGACGCGCGGACGCAGCAACGCGTCCGTGTTATCGATCTGGGCGGGCCGCGTGAGATTACCGAAACGCGCGAGGGCGAACGCATCTTCCACAGCGCACTGGTGACCTTCGGGCGGCAGTTCTCCTGCCATTCGTGTCACCCCGACGGCGGCATCGACGCGATTACGTATGACATTGAGCCCGACGGCATCGGCGTGCAACCCGTCGATAACCGGTCTTTGCGCGGCATTCTCGATACCGCGCCGTTCAAATGGGAAGGTACCAACCCGACGCTGAAGCGGCAGTGCGGCCCGCGTCTGGCCGTCTTTTTCACGCGGATCGATCCTTTCACGCCCGAGCAGGCGCAGGCGCTCGACCGATACATCTGCACGATTCCGCTGCCGCCCAACCGTTTTCGCACCGGTGATCAGCTGACCGATCCTCAGCGGCGCGGTAAAGCGATCTTTTACCGTACAACGAATAACCGCGGCGAAGAGATTCCCGAAGCGAATCGCTGCTCCACCTGTCACCCCGCTCCGTTTTATACCAGCCGTGAGGTCGCCGACGTGGGGACGCAATCGCCGCTCGACGTGCATGGCGAGTTTGACGTGCCGCAGTTGAACAACTGCTACCAGACGGCGCCCTATCTGCACGACGGGCGGGTGCCATCGCTGGAGGAAATCTGGACGCGATTTAACCCGTACGATACGCACGGCGTGACCAACGACATGACGAAAGACCAGTTGAACGATCTGGTCGAGTTTTTGAAAACGCTCTGAAAGCCTCATGAAATAAGCGGCGCGATGAGAAGGAGAATGACGATGGTTCGGCGATGGATAATCGGGCTGATTTCGGTACTGGCGATGATTCCGATGTTGAACGCTATTGGCGTTGAACTGAAAGGCGAGCCGTTCGTCTATGCCGACTGGCAAACGTTTTACGTGAAAGACGGCTTGCCGAACGACCACATCTTCTCACTCAAAGCCGATGGCGACCGCCTCTGGGCCGGGACCGAGGGGGGACTCGCGCTGTATGAAGAGGGACGCTGGACGAGCTGGACCGAAGATGATGGACTGCCCTGGCGCGTGGTGAGCGGCATCGCCGTTTCAGAAAAAACCGGCGAGGTCTGGCTCGGACTGTTCGGCGGCGGCGTGGCGCGGTTCAGCGGCGGCCGGTTCGATCATTTCACTCAATTGAACAGCGGACTGGTCAACGACGTCGTCTATGGCCTCACCATTCTGAACGACGACGTCTGGATCGCGACCACGGCGGGAACCAGCCGGTATAACACCGTCACAGGCGAATGGAACATCTATACCGAAAAGAACGCGCCGATGGATGAAATCTGGTGTTATAACATCGATTCATGCAAGGAGACCAATCAGGTATACCTGGCCGTGTGGGGCGGGGGCGTACTTGAGTACGACGTCGCCGCCGACCGCTGGACCGATCATCACGACCCCGACGGCGAGATGGAAATCGACCTCTACCGCGATGACGGTCTCATTCACATCATCACCACCTCGGTATCTTTCATCGACCGTATTCTGTGGGCGTCGACCTACTTCGGTCTCAGCCGTTATGACGGAAGACACTGGCGCGGCTATATGGACCACGACAGCGGGCTGCGCAGCAACTTTATCAACTTCGCCAAGGGCCGCAGCGCGACAACGGTTTATAACTGCACCGACAAGGGGCTTTCCGCACTGGTTGATTTCGAGACCGATACGTGGGTTTCGTACTACCGGGAGTCCGACGAAGCCGAGAGCTGGACGGCGAAGATCTCCATCGGCGCGGATACCGTTCGGACCCAACCGGTCGAATTGACGCTGCCCAATCATTTCATCATCACCTGCGACTTTCTCGGGGACGATCTCTGGATCGGGACCGGCCACGGCCTCGCCCGCGCAAGCGGCGCCGGGTACTGGCCCGGTCTGAAAACCGGCAAAACCTCGCTCGCTTTACCGGGGCGGGAGCGGGAGGCTCAACCATGACGCGCTATCGTACACTCTTTATCGCGGCGCTGTTCGCCGGTCTGGCCATTGGATTCGCGTTCGCGCAGGATGGAGCGCAACCCGCGCCGGCCAGCGGAACCTATGGCGACACGCCGAAGGAATACGTCCCGTTCGGCAATTTTACTCAGCCTTACAAGACGTTTTTTCTTACGCCGCTGGAATATACGGGCTATGGACGCCACATCCCCGAGCCCGAACACGTCGATACGGTTCGCATCGGTTTTATCGGTCCCATTGAGTCGACGGTCTCCGTCGCGACCGGCGGCGTCTCTCATGAAGAGCCGCTTGGCGTGCAGATGCTGAACGGCGCGCGGCTCGCCATCGCGGACGCAAACCGGCGCGGAGGCTATCATGGAAAGACGCCCTACGAACTGATGGTTCATAACGATAACGGTCTGTGGGGGGCCTCGGGCAGCGAGATCGTCGATATGGTCTACAAGGAAAAATGCTGGGCCATACTCGGCACCATCGATGGAGCGAACAGTCATATCGCCATCCGCGTCGCGCTCAAATGCGAGGTTCCCGTTATGAACACCGGCGACACCGACCCCACGTTTATTGAAACCAACATTCCCTGGGTGTTCCGCTGCATCACTGACGACCGCCAGATGTGTTATCTGCTGGCGGATTTCGTTTTCAAGAAACTCAAACTCACCCGGGTCGCCGCCCTGCGCGCGGGCAACCGCTATGGCCGAATGAGCATCGACGAGTTCCGCGACGCGGCGAAGCGGCTGGGGTATCCATTTCTCGAAGAGTTGCAGTATCCGCTGGGTTCGACCGACATGCGCCCTCAACTTGAACGCCTCAAGGCGCTGAACCCCGAGGTGGTCGTAACCTACGGAGACGCGCAGGAGTCGGCGCTGGTGCTCAGGCAGATGCGCGACATGGGGATGGATCAGTGGTTCATCGGCAGCGACCGGATGGTGTCCGACGAGTTTATTCAACTTGCGGGCGACGCGCTCAAGGCGGGCAAGGTGGCGGCGGGATTCCCCTTCGATCCGACGCGCGACGATCCCAAGTGGAATCAATTTCAAGACGCCTATCGGGAAAAATATGGCGAGTCTCCCGATCAGTACGCCGCGCACGCCTATGACGGCATGACGCTGGTGATCGAAGCCATCGAGCGCGCCGGGTTAAACCGCGCGCTGATTCGCGATCAGCTCGCCGCCGTCAAGACATGGCATGGCGTGACCGGCGACAAGGTATTCGACGCGATCTATACCAACCGAAGCCCGGCGACGCTGGCGCTGCTTGAAGACGGGCGTTTCAACATTCTGACGCAGGATGAAGTATTCAAGTAATCGCCGCGCGCGCCTTGGATTTCTCGCCGTTATCGCCGTAACGGCGTTTATCATTGCGCCGCGCGGGTGGAGCGATGAGACGGCGCCGTACAAGCGCATGCTTGATGATCCGCTTGAGTTCACCGGCCCTTCGCTCGGGACGCCGACCGATGAAATCCGCATCGGGCTTTTTTCGCCGCCGCCTGAGAGCGGCTCTTTGGCGCGCGGGTTGATTAGCGGCGCCATCCTCGCCGCCAGCGAGGCGAATGACGCTAATCCGTGCCGTTCGTTTCGCATAATGCGGCGCTGGGCGGACGACCCGTGGAGCGGCGGGGCGCGCGAGATCGTAAGGCTGATCTATGACGACGGCGTACTCGCCCTGGTGGGCTCCACAGGATCGGCTGAGACGCATCTGCTTGAACAGATCGCGCTTAAGGCGTTCGTTCCTGTCATCGCGCCGCTCTCCACCGATGAAACCCTCAATCAGACCCGCGTTCCGTGGATTTTTCGCCTGCCACCCGGCGAGGATCGAATCGCTCAAATCCTGATCCAAGGCTTGAATGGCTGCGAAACGGTTGGGCTGGCGTATTCCACCCGGCATGACGCGCGGAGCGCCGCCGAAGCGATGCGCAAGGCGCTTGCTCACACTCAAAAAAGTATTGCGTTCGAGGCCGTGGTTACCGATGACCCGGCCTCCATCAAACGGGCCATCGCGGACGTGCTTGAATTCAAGCCGGATGCGGTGTGGACATGCCTGCCGGACGAACGGCGTGATGAATTGCTGCGCGAATCGTATCGCAAAGGCGCCGAATGCCGCTGGCTGTTGCCCTGGAAGGCGGATCGCGCCATGCCGGAATGGTTTCATCCCACGGGAGGCGCCATCACCGTCGATTGGCCGCCTTTATCTGAATGTGAATCATCCGGAAACGCCGCCTTCGCCGCGCGATATCAGAAACGCTTTCATGAAGCGCCAAACCGGGCCGCCATGCTGGGGTACGACGCCGTGCGGCTGATCGTGGAAGGCGTGCGCGCCGGGGGCGTCACGCGGAGCGTTTTGCGCGAGCGCATCGCGGGGCTGAATGACTTTACCGGCGTCAGCGGTGCGATCCGCTGGGACAATGGCGGCTCGAATATCGGCTCGGATCCGGTCGTCAAGATCAATGTCCCATTCAAGGATTAAAGCCCGCGCACCGTTCACGGCACGATTCACATGCAAGCCGCTGATTCGCATGGTATGATCGTCTCCACTACTTTATGGAATCGAGAAGGCGCCATGAACCACGTTCCCATTTTTCGCATTTCGGTTGCTTTGATTCTGATGTTAACCGCATCGTCGGCGATTCATGCCGAAGACGAATCGCTCCACCGGCTGGCGTTTCCCGATCTGGCCGCGCGCTGGGATGAAGCCCTGCCGCTGGGTAACGGCATGCTGGGCGCGCTGGTGTGGCGCGAAGGCGACGTGCTGCGTTTTTCGCTCGATCGAGCCGATCTGTGGGATAACCGCCCCGTTCCGGAATTCGAGCGGCCCGAGTTCACCTTTGACTGGATGGCCGAGCGGATCGCGAAAGGCGACCTCGCCAGCGTACAGAAACTGTGCGATCTTCCTTATGAACGCGACCCCGCGCCCACCAAGATCCCAGCCGGGCGGCTGGAGTTCGACGCCTCCGGACTGGATCGCGTCACGTCGGCGGAACTGAATCTCGATGATGCGGTCTGCCGGGTCTCGTGGAAAAACGGAACGCGGCTTGAGACCTTCGTTCACGCCGAGCTGCCGGTCGGCTGGTTCCGGTTGACGGGTGTTCCCGCTGAAACCTCCGTCAAAATCGTTCCGCCACCGTTTGGAGGCGAAAGCGATGAAACCACAGCCAATTCGGTGAGCGGTCACGATCTGCGCCTGCTGGGCTACCCCGCGCCTGATGTAACGAGGGATGGCGACTCGATTCAGTACGTCCAGCAGGGATGGGGCGGATTCCGATTCGCCATCGTGACGCAATGGCGCCGGCTGGATGACGGCTCGCTGGAAGGCGTCTGGTCGATCGCCTCAACCGAGGAAGGCGGCGACCCCGCCGCCGAAGCCGCGCGTTCCGTGCGGGAAGCATCGCGGCGTGGATTTGATGAAGACCTCAAGACCCATCTCGCATGGTGGAGCCGATTTTGGAAACAGAGCGATATTCACCTGCCCGACCGCGTACTTGAAAAACAGTGGCGGCTGGAGCAATACAAGTTCGGCGCCGCCGCGCGGCGAGGCGCGCCGCCCATCTCGCTGCAAGCGGTGTGGACCGCCGACGAACGCCGCATCCCGCCCTGGCGAGGCGACTTTCATCACGACCTGAACACCCAGCTCAGCTACTGGCCCTGTTATTCGGCCAATCATCTGGAAGAGGGGCTCGGTTTTCTCGACTGGTTATGGTCGATTAAACCCGTGCTCGAAGACTGGACCCATCGCTTTTACGGCGCAGGGGGGCTGAACGCGCCGGGCGTCACCACGATTCACGGCGACCCGATGGGCGGATGGAGCCAGTATTCGCTTTCATCGACCACCGGCGCGTGGCTGGCGCAGCATTTTTATCTTCACTGGCGCTACAGCATGGACCGCGATTATCTCAAGACGCGCGCCTATCCGTGGCTGTCCGAATGCGCGGCGTTTCTCGAATCGCATTCAGTGATGGAGAACGGACAACGGAAACTTCGCCTCAGCTCGTCGCCCGAGATCAACGACAACCGCATCGATGCGTGGTTCACCCAAACCACCAACTACGACCTCGCCCTGATCCGCTGGCTGTTCGGCGCCGCCGCCGAGCTGGCGGATGAACTGGGCCGCGCGGACGACGCCGCGCGCTGGCGCGGCGTACTGGCCCAGTGGCCCGAGCTGGCGACGTCGGCCGACGATGGGCGCCTGCTGGTCGCGCCCGGGTATCCGCTGAAGGCGTCGCACCGCCATTTCTCGCACCTGATGGGGATTTATCCGCTGGGGCTGGTCGATCCCGATCGAAACGAGGCGGATGAGCGCATCGTCGACGCCTCGCTACGCGATCTCGAACGGCTGGGGACCGACTGGTGGACGGGGTATTCCTTCGCCTGGCAGGGCTGTCTGTACGCGCGCAACCATGAGGGCGACAACGCCACCCACTCGCTCAAGATTTTCGCGGAGGCGTTCTGTCTGCCCAACTCGTTCCACGTCAACGGCGATCAGTCGGGCAAGGGGTATTCGAAATTCACCTACCGGCCCTTCACGCTGGAGGGCAACTTCGCCTTCGCGATGGGCGTTCAGGAGATGCTGTTGCAGAGCCACGCGGGCTTCGTCGAGATGTTTCCCGCCATTCCGGCCGCGTGGCGGGACGCGTCGTTCAGCGGCCTGCGCGCGGAGGGAGCGTTTGTGGTCAGCGCGGAGAGAAAGGACGGCGCGACGGTGAAAGTGACGGTGCGGTCGGAGAAGGGCGGGGAACTGCGCCTCGCCGATCCGTTCGCGGATGATAACGGCGGCGAGCGGAATATCCTTACTATTCCCATGCAGCCGGGCGAGGTTGTGACGCTGACGCGGTGAAGGGGGGTAGAATAACGCGCTCTTTGGGGTAACACTTTTCCCGCTCAGGCGGAGTTCCCCCCATCGCCGTATTCGCATGCAAAAGCATGATCCTGCGAGCGCATCTCTTGTCAGTGAGCCGAAAAAAGGCGCGTTATTGCAACGCGCCTTTTTCTTAATCGTATGTGTGAATGAGCGATCAGGCGAAGAGTTCGGGTTGAATCGGCATGGAGCGGATTCGTTTGCCGGTGGAGGAGAAGATCGCGTTGGCGATGGCGGGGGCGATGCCCACGATGGGCGTCTCGCCGGCGCCGGCGGGGTAGATGCCCTGGGTGTTCATCAACACCGTCTCGATGGCCGGCGCGTCTTTGAAGCGCGGGACGGGGTATTGTGAAAGACGGCCGTTGGTGAGGTTTCCGTTCGCGAACTCAATGGATTCAAACAGGGCGCCGCCGATACCCATCAGGATCATACCCTCAATCTGGTTGTTGAGATGATCGGGATTGATAACCGGTCCGCAGTCGAAGGCCTCGACCACACGCACCACGCGGACGCGCTTTTTGTTCTTATCGATCTCGATTTCGGCGCAGGTGGCCACGTAGCTGTTTTTTTCGAATCCCGCCGCGAGGCCGAAGCCGCGCTCGGGCGTCGATTTCGACTCTTTCCAGCCGAAGCGCTCCGCCGCCGCGGTGAGCACGCCGATGAAGCGCTCGTCGCGCATGTTTTTGAGGCGGAAGGCCAGCGGGTCCATACCGGCGGCATGAGCCAGCTCGTCGATGAACGATTCGCGGGCGAAGTGATTCGCGGTGGCGGCCAGCCCCCGGTATGAGCCCTGGCGCAACGGGGAATCGCAGCGGTGGAACACGTTGCTCTGATTGGGGAACTCGTACATGGGCCGCAGGCCCGACGAGCCGGAGTTATAGTTGTGCGCCTCCCACGCGGCGACCGAGCCGTCTTCGGCGACGCCGCCTTTTATCCGGATCACGCCCGCCGGGCGGACGTATGCCCAGGAGAATTCCTCAGTACGCGTCCAGATCACTTTGACCGGCGCGCCCGCCGCTTTGGCCAGACGCGCGGCCTCCACCGCCGCCTCGCCGGTGTGTTTTCCACCGTAGCCCGAGCCGGTATCAGGAACGATGACGTGGACTTTTTCAGGTGGAAGGCGAAACGCCCGTTGAAGTTCCTCCTGCACGCCGAAGGGGCGTTGCGAGCCGGTCCAGACCATCAGACCGCCGTCTTGCCATACGGCGAGGGCGGCGCGGGGTTCAAGCGGGGTATGGGCGATATAGGCGATTGTGTATTCCGCCTCCAGCGTATGAGCGGCGGCGGAGAACCCGGTTTCGAGCGAGCCGGACTCTTTCGCCCCGTCGCTACGCCCCGCGGTCGAGACGAGGTGAGAGTAAAGCTCTTTCGACGAGATGGAATCGGGTCTGGTCCATTCCGCCTTGATGGCGAGCAGAGCCGCTTCGGCGGTGGGCAGGTCTGGCGCGGCGACGCCGATGAAGTCGCCGTCCTGAACGGCGGTGACGCCCTCCATCGCCTGAGCCGCCGAGAGGTCAGCCGACTTGAGCGAGGCGCCCAGAAACGCCGGGCGCAAGACCTTGCCGATCAACATGCCGGGCAAGGCGTGATCGCTGGCGTAGCGGTGCTCACCGGTGACGAACTCGCACGCGCCTACCTTGGGGATGGAGCGTCCCGAGACGGCCCAATCGGAGGATTGTTTCATTTCCGGATCGCCGGCGATCGACTCCATCAGCTGCTTACCCTTCGTCAATTCGCCGTACGAGATGGATTTCGAGCCGGGCCCGGTGATTTTTCCGTCTTCGGCTTTGAGGTCTTTAGCGCCGGTTCCCCACCGTTCGGCGGCCAGCTGGATGAGCGCTTCGCGCGCTGCCGCCCCCGCTTTGCGCAGTATGGGCGACATGCGCGGCGTCGTCTGGCTGCCGAAGGTTCCCGCGTCATAGGGAGTGAGCCGGGTGTCGGCCATGACCATACGGATGGAGTCAAACGGAGCGGGCAACTCGTCGGCTAACGCCTGCGCCAGCGAGGTCCGGATATTCTGACCGATTTCGGCTTTTCCGGTGTAAACCGAGATGACGCCGTCTTCGCCGATGTGGAGCCAGGCGGCGATCTGCGCGGGCTGGCGCTGGCCCGCCGCGAAACTGCGCTCGTCGATGGTTTCGGCGCCCTCGGCGCGGGGCGTCAGGCAGAACACCGCCAGGCCACAGCCCATCAACTGAAAGAACTCGCGGCGGTCGAGCTCGAAGCAATACAGCGGCCCCGCGCTCAGCTCGTAGCGTTCCGGTTCGAGGATCGTTTCGAGTCGTTTGTCATCAGTCATGGTCTCGCTTCTTTCATCGCTTTGGCCGCGCGCTGAATCGCCTTCACGATGCGGTTGTAGGTTCCGCAACGGCAGACGTTGCCCTGCATCGAGTCGAGAATCTCATCGACGGTGGGGTCGGGTTTTTTCATCAACAGGCCCGCGCCCGCCACGATCATGCCCGGCGTACAATAGCCGCATTGCAGGGCGTCTTCATCGATAAAAGCCTGTTGAAGGGGGTGGAGCTCGCCGTTTTGCGCGAGTCCTTCGATGGTGGTGAGGCGCTTGCCCGCCACGCTGGAGAGGCGGGTGATGCACGAGCGGCGGGGAGAACCGTCGACCAGCACCGTGCAGGCGCCGCACTGCCCTTCGCCGCATCCGTACTTGCTTCCCGTCAGGCCGAGTTCGTCGCGCAATACCCAGAGAAGCATGCGGTCGGGGCTCGCCTTGACGGCGCGATCGGTTCCATTGACGTTCAAGGTGATCGTTTCAGCCATCGTGCCATCCCGTTTGATTGGATTATTTTGAAATAACGCCTCATCCCAATGGGGGATGATTGGTGAATTACCTGTTCAATTCATCATGTCATAAATCATACCGCTTTACAATATAGTATTAGTCAGCGCTGTACGCGATATGTTCCAGCCCGCCTCGAATTCATCTCCCGCCGCGCGGAATTTCTCTCAATCAGGTGCGAAGAAAAGCTCACAGCTGTGAACCCCGGCTCACACCTGGAGGCCGCCGGGCGCATCAGATGTTTACTTGGCCGGGTTAATAATCGATTGATTTAAAAATTTTGGCTGGATGGCGGTTTCATTAACATGCTCAAAAAACTGTTTTTATGATTTGTGAAAAAAAATCCGTTACCAAATGAGATTTCGGTTCCGCCTTGGCATGAGGCTTGTATTTACCTGAATCAGGAAACGGAGTTCACACTGGAATGAAAGTGAGTGGGGCCATGGATTACGATACCATAAACCGTTACATCAAATATGGTTCGCCGACCGATCCCCTGAGCGCCCAGGAAGAGGTTCGCCTGGTGTTGCGCTATAAGAAAACCGGCGATGAAAACGCCCGCCGGCGGTTGATCGAGTCAAACCTGCGCTTCGTCGTGAAACTGGCGATGAAACAGCGTCAGCAGGGGCTGAGCCTCTCCGACCTGATTCAGGAAGGCGTACTCGGTCTGATCGAATCGATCGATAAATTCGACCCGGCGCGCGAATGCCGCCTGATCACGTATGCTTCGTGGTGGATCCGGCTCTACATCCAGCGCGCCATCGAACAGAAATCTCGCCAGATCAACCTGCCCATCAACAAACTGGAAACGTTGCGCAAGGTGCGCGGCTTCGAGCGGATGTTCGTCTCGACGCGGGGCCGCCAGCCTTACGTGGATGAGATCGCCGATCACCTCGGCATGGACGCCGCGAAGATCGAGCAACTGTGCGACTACGCGCCCTCTTTTCAGACGCTGCATCACCGCGATGAAGACCACCCGGGCATGGAGCGGATTCTGATCGATGAAGAACAAGCCGACGCCCGCGATGAAATCTGGTCGGAAGAAGCTAACGCCCGCCTCAATGAGGCGCTGGGCTCGCTGACCCCGCGCGAGCGCGACGTGATTCGCTATCGCTTTAACCTCAACGGCGGCGGCAAGAAGAAAAGCCTGCGCAAGGTCGGCCAGCAGCTCGGCCTCAGCGCGGAAGGCGTACGCCGCATCGAGGAGCAGGCGATGAACAAACTGCGACGCCCGTGCGTGCGCGGCAAGATGGAGTCGCTCTTCGCGAACTGAAGACGGCTCGATGAACGCGGGGGCGCGCCGTACCGGCGCCCTCGCGGCGGGAACCTCTGAAAAAATGAAATAAAAAACGGGAAATCCGATAGAAAGATATACCGCAATACGCGAATAACCCCACCTCCCCCAGCAGTACAACCTCACACTTCAAGTTTTGGCCGAAGCCCCTCACGCTTCGGCTTTTTTTTGTTTGGGAGAGGCGAGACTTCCCGTGACGGTTTGTTTAATCATTGATATTGTTATGCAGTAAAATGGTGTAACTTTTCAGATCTTTTAAAGGTATTTATTTGGTTTAAAATAATAGATAAAAATATGTTGACTCTATTTTTTTTTAGATATTAT
>WGLV01000054.1 GCA_016125385.1 bacterium | reverse complement strand
GGAATGAACAATAAGGCCAAAGTCATCAGTCATCGTTGCTATGGATTCAGGACGGCGAAAACTTACATCCTGGCTCTATACCATGGACTCGGAAACCTTCCCGAACCAAAACTCGTGCACAAATTCTTGTGAGGAGCCGAAAAAGTATTGTTTGGAGTTCAGGTTGACGCTTGAAAGATGAATTGGGCGTCGCTGGTTATCGTCCTGCCGTGAGCGCCGGTGCGAAATGCAGCAACCCAACGCAGCCAACTCTGAAAAAAGGCGAAAAAAAGCCTTTGTTTACGCAATTCGGCCAGAATCAAATGAATGTTCCAGCCGCAGGCGCACAGGATCACGTGGATGCAATCCCCCAGCGTTCCTTTCAGGTAGTTCCGGCCCAATCGGCTGCTTTGCTTCATGTGTCCGATCGTGGCCTCAATCGCCGAACGTCTTTTCATCCACTTTTTTAAGGCCGGAGACTGGGTTCGTTTTCCGGCGATGTGAACTTGCGCCGGGCCTTCATAATCATGGCCCCGGTAGCCACGGTCCACAAACACGTCTCCAGCCAGGGGCTGTTCAGCAGTTTGGCGTCGGTTGGATAGGTGATGTTCTTTTCCTGCACCGTCGTATCGACATTGACCTTGCGCAGGCTGCCGGGTTTCACCGCCTTGCATTTCAGACCGGTGTCAATCGTGGCGGCCAGCAACGTCTCCATCCCTTCCTCTCCCACCCGCTGACGCCATTTCGTCAGGCTGGTGGGATGAATCGGAAAGCGGTGTTGAAAGTATTTTTCGCCGCAGAAGTATTGCCAGTAAGGATTCTCCACCCAGCGCGAAATCAACGCCTCGTCGCTCAGGTTGAAGGCGTGTTTCAGATACTGCAGCCCCGCCATCAGCCGGGTCGGTTTGCCCGGACTGCCCATCTTCTCTTCGTAATATGCGCCGAACGATTGATCGAGTTTCTCCCAGGGGATGCGTTCACTCAGCCGCACCAACTCATGTTGCGGGTCGATCATTTGAACCAGTTCGGAGCGGAACAGATCATCCTGATCCATGCTTTGAGCGGGGCGTTTCGGTCTCATTGCTTCCCTCGTATTTGCAAGAAAATAAAGGCGTTCAAACGTAAACCTTGCAAAATAGAGTCGCCGATTTCAGCTCTTTCGTTCCTATATAATTCAACCATACGCCTTTTTCAGGCCCGACTAATTATAAATTCAATATCAACAACAAAAATCATTATTTTTAAAAATTATTTTTGTTTATATATTTTAGTAAAATCATCGTGATAATAAACTACAAAAACGGGGGAGCCGGATCGGCTCCCCCGTCGTTTTTCGGGATGACTGTCTGACGGGGCGGCTTACTTCTTCTCTTTCGCCGCCGCGCAGGCCGCCGCGTGACGCGCGATGGGCACGCGGAACGGCGAGCAGGAAACGTAATCCAGACCGACCTTGTGACAGAAGATCACCGAGGCCGGGTCGCCGCCGTGTTCGCCGCAGATGCCCAGCTTCAGGTTCTTGCGGGTCTTGCGGCCGCGCTCGACCGCGATCTGAATCAGCTCGCCGATGCCTTCCTGATCCAGCGACTGGAACGGATCTTCGGGCAGCAGGCCCTTCTCGACGTATTCGCCCAGAAACGCGCCGGCGTCGTCACGGCTGTAGCCGAAGCCCATCTGAGTGAGGTCGTTGGTGCCGAACGAGAAGAACTCGGCGGTTTCGGCGATCTTGTCCGCTACCAGGCAGGCGCGCGGAATTTCGATCATGGTGCCGAACATGTGCGGAATGCTCTTCAGGCCCAGCTTCTTGCAGACCTCTTTGTATACGCTTTTCGCCATTTCGAGCATCGTGTCGAGTTCGGTCTTGATGCTGACGACGGGAATCATGATTTCGGGAAGGGCTTTCTTCTTGGCTTTCAGCAGCTCGCCCGCCGCTTCCAGAATCGCGCGGATCTGCATTTCGGCGACTTCGGGGTAGGTGACGCCCAGACGCACGCCGCGATGGCCCATCATCGGGTTGATTTCATGCAGCGCCTCGGCGCGCTTTTTGAACTCGGCCGGTTTGATGCCCAGTTCCTTGCAGAGTCTGTCGATCTCGGCTTTCGCCTGCGGAACGAATTCGTGCAGCGGCGGATCGAGCAGACGGAAGGTGACCGGCAGGCCGCTCATTGCTTCCAGCGTCGCCTTGATGTCTTTCTTCACGAACGGATACAGCTCGTCGAGCGCTTTGCGGCGTTCGCCTTCGTCCTTGGAAAGGATCATCTTGCGCAGTTTCGACAGCGGTTGCTCGGCGCCTTCGCCGTAGAACATGTGCTCGGTGCGGAACAGGCCGATGCCTTCCGCGCCGAACAGGCGGGCTTTCTTGGCGTCGCCCGGCGTTTCGGCGTTGGTGCGGACTTTCAGTTTACGAATCGAATCGCAAATCTTCATGAACTTGTCAAAGTTGGGGTTGCCTTCAGCGGCGTCGATCAGCGGAATCTGGCCCGCGTAGGCGTAACCTTTGGTTCCGTTCAGCGTAACCCAGGCGCCTTCTTTCAACTTCACGCCGCCCGCCATCGCGATCTTTTTACCGTGTTCGATTTCGAGATCGCCCGCGCCGACGATGCAGCACTTGCCCCAGCCGCGAGCCACCAGCGCCGCGTGGCTGGTCATGCCGCCGCGCGCCGTCAGAATGGCTTCGGCCGCGCGCATGCCCTCGACGTCTTCAGGGTTGGTTTCTTCACGGACGAGAATGACTTTCTTGCCTTCTTTGGCCCATTTTACCGCGTCGTCGGCGCTGAAAACGATCTGGCCGCAGGCGCCGCCCGGACCCGCCGGCAGGCCTTTCACGAAGACGTCCGCTTTCTTTTCCGCCGCCGGGTCGACGACCGGGTGAAGCAGCTCGTCCAGCTGACCGGGCGTAACGCGCAATACCGCCGTCTTTGCGTCGATCAGTTTTTCTTTGTGCATGTCGACCGCCATGCGGACCGCCGCCGGGCCGTTGCGCTTGCCCACGCGGCATTGAAGCATCCACAGCACGCCCTCTTCGATGGTGAACTCGATGTCGAGCATGTCGTGATAGTGCTTTTCAAGGCGGTTGCGGATCGCAAAGAGCTGTTTGTAAACCTTGTTGTTGACCTCTTCGAGCGATTTCAGGCTGCGGCTCGATTCGGTTTTCATTTTCTTGTTCAGCGGTGAAGGAGTGCGGGTGCCGGCCACAACGTCTTCACCCTGGGCGTTTACCAGCCATTCGCCGTAAAACGCGTTTTCGCCGGTCGCCGGGTTGCGGGTAAAGGCGACGCCCGTCGCTGAACTGTCGCCCATGTTGCCGAACACCATCGACTGCACGTTGACCGCCGTTCCCCAATGATGAGGAATGCCTTCGATGTTGCGGTAAGCAAAAGCGCGTTTGCCGTTCCATGACTGGAAGACCGCGTTAATCGCGCCCCACAACTGTTCGGTGGGATCGTCGGGGAAGGCTTTGCCCAGAACCTGCTTGACTTTCTTTTTATAGATATCAACCAGTTCCTGAAGGTTTTCGGTGCTCAGTTCGGTATCGAGCTTGACGCCCAGTTTCACCTTCATCTTGTGCATTTCACGTTCCAGCTGAGCGCGAATGCCTTCGCCGTCTTTCGGCTCGATGCCGGCGGCTTTCTCCATGACCACGTCGGAGTACATCTGAATCAGGCGGCGGTAAGAGTCCCAAACGAATCGGGGGTTGCCGGTTTTCGCGATCAGGCCTTCAAGCGTTTCGGGGTTGAGGCCGACGTTGAGAATCGTTTCCATCATGCCGGGCATCGATCGGCGCGCGCCGGAACGAACCGAAACCAGCAGCGGGTTTTTCGGATCGCCGAATTTCTTCTTCATGGAACGTTCGACCTTGGCGAGGTTGTCGTCTACTTCCTTCACCAGCGGCTTGGGGTATTTGCCCTTGTTCTCGTAATAGATGTTGCAGACTTCCGTGGTGATGGTGAAGCCGGAGGGCACTGGAATCCCGAGGCTGCTCATTTCGGCGAGATTCGCGCCTTTGCCGCCCAGAAGTTCGACTAGTTTGCCGCTTCCGTCGGCTTTGCCGTTTCCGAAGAAATACACGTTTTTCGTTGCCATAATAACTTTTCCCGTCCTATCCCTAGTGTTGTTGACTCCCGTTGTGCGTCTCGGGATTCATGTGTTTTTGCGTGGTTGCTTCCAAAACGAATTATTATAATATTGATACCCCCGCTCAGGGAAGGCGCGGGTTATCCGATTGAGTCGAAAAACGTCCATTTTCGCATGCTTTTAACAAGATGGCGCCGGCGGATTGATACAAAACGATGCGCGAACGCGCCGCTGGTCGGTTGCGCTCTATCGCCCCCATGAGTACATTCTCTTAACTCCGCCGCGCATCGCTCGCAGGTCGCTCCGCGGCGCGTCCGGATCATTCGTGCGAAATTCTTAAGAAATTCTCATATTTCAACGAGATCGATCCAGGTGGAATCGTTTCATCGAACACAATCCGGTCATAACGAATCGAACCCGACATGGACCCATTTGAAAAAAGACTGCATTCGCTCAAAGAAGAATTCGAAAACATTGAAGCCAAGCTCGGCGATTCATCCGTGATGAATGACCGTGAACAGATGACCGCGCTCAGCCGCCGTCATTCTGAACTCACGCCCGTCATGGCGGAGTATCGGCGTTGGGTAAAACTGCAAAATGAAAAGGCCGAACTCGAAAGCGCGGTTGAAAGCGATGACGCTGAACTCGCCGAAATGGCGGAGATGGAACTGCCCGATCTGAAAGAGAACGAAGCGGAACTTCGCCGCTCGCTCGAATTACTGCTGACGCCCAAAGATCCCTTCGCCGATCGAAACGTCATCATGGAGATTCGCGCCGGAACCGGCGGCGAAGAAGCCGCGCTCTTCGCGGGCGACCTGTTCCGCATGTACAACCGGTACGCCGAGACCAAGGGATGGAAGACCGAAATCATGTCGTCGAACGCGACCGGCCTTGGCGGCTACAAGGAAATTATCTTCATGATCAGTGGACGCGATGTTTTCTTCCGACTTCAGTTCGAGGGTGGCGGCCACCGTGTTCAGCGAGTGCCCGAAACTGAAGCCTCCGGACGCATCCATACCTCGGCCGCGACAGTCGCGGTGTTGCCCGAGGCGGAAGAAGTCGACGTCGAGATCAAGCCGGAAGAACTTCGCATTGACGTGTTCCGTTCTTCGGGGCCGGGCGGTCAGAGCGTCAACACGACCGACTCCGCCGTCCGCATCACTCACTTGCCGACCGGACTGGTGGTGTCGTGTCAGGATGAAAAGTCCCAACACAAAAATCGCGCCCGCGCTCTCAAGGTGTTACGCAGCCGCCTGTTGGAGATCGAACGCGCCCGCCAGCAGGAAGAACAGGCCGCCCAGCGCCGCTCCATGGTGGGCAGCGGAGACCGCAGCGGCCGCATCCGCACGTATAATTTTCCTCAGAATCGTGTGACCGATCATCGTATTAACTTGACTCTTCATCGGTTAGAGGCCATTATGGAAGGCGAATTGGATGAATTGATTGATGCGTTGATTCAAGAAGACCAGATGATTCGGATGCAAAATGCGGGTTGAGCGTCCATTCCCGCCTCATCAAGCGGGGTGGGTATATGTCAATTTTTATGAAAGAGTGGGCAGGTCACTATGAATGCCATGAACCGCAATGCACCCAAGACGGTCCTCGAAGCGGTACAGCAATGTGCCGATCAATTAGAGGTCCGCAAGGTCGAATCGCCCCGCTTGTCAGCCGAGTTGCTGGTCGCTCATGCCACCAACCTGACCCGCGCTGAACTGATCGCCGATCCCAACCGGCTTATCAGCCCGAGCGAACTCGCCCAGTTGCAGGGAATCACCGCGCGCCGTATGAAGCACGAGCCGATTCCCTACATCATCGAACAAACCGAGTTCTACTCGATCCCTTTCTTCATTTCGCGGGGCGTGTTCATCCCCCGGCCTGAGACTGAAACGCTGGTCGACGCCGCGCTTGAAGTCGCCAAAACGATCCCGCATGAGCCGAAGGTGTACGATATGTACACCGGCAGCGGCGCCATCGTTATCGCCATGGCGCTTAACATGGATGAGGGCGAGTTTTGGGCCAGCGACGTTTCGAATACCGCGATTCAGGTCGCGGCGCAAAACGTGCGGCGCCATGAGTTACAAAACTTCGTGACGCTGAAAGAAGGCCCTTTGTTCATGCCGTTGCGGTCTGAGTTGTCGCTCGATTTCGATATCGTCGTAAGCAATCCGCCTTACATCAAAACCGCCGACATCAGCAAATTGCCTAACCAGATCAAAGATCACGAACCCGCCATCGCGCTCGACGGCGGACGCGACGGCATGATCTGCATCCGCAGCATCCTCGACGGCGTACAGCCCATCCTCCGGCCGGGCGGATACGTCCTGATCGAAGCCGAGCCCGAATTGATTCCCCAGATCCGCACCGAAATCCGCCGCAAAAGCACCTTCGGCGACGTCGTCATCCACCAGGATATGAGCGGAAAAGACCGCGTATGCCAGTTCCGGTTACTGAAATAATGATGGTGGAAGTCATCTCGTATTATTCCAGCCGAATCCCGCGCGCCATCCTGATTGCGACGGCGTGCTTTGTTCTGTCCGGCGGATGTGCGGGCTCTCCTTATTCCGAATACAATCGCGGTCTTCAGTTGATTCAGAACGGCGACCCCATCGCGGGAGAAAGCGCCCTCCTGCGCTCGCTGACCGTCCAGACGGATAACGCCGAGGCTTGGAACCAGCTCGGCATTCTGGCGTTCGATCGCGGCGACTGGACTCTTGCGTCCGAACGGTTCAAAACAGCGGTTCATTTCGATCCGCTCAGCGGGGTGTACGCCCGGAACTACGGTTTGACCTTCGCCGCCAAGGGCGATTATCCCGACGCCCGCCAATGGATGCGCAAATCCCTTGAACTCGATCCCCAAAACGCGGATACCCTCGCCGCGCTCGCCAAGATTTATTACCTCGACGGCGACTACAAAGCCGCCCGCAACATGGCGCGTGAAGCCCTTGAGTCCGAACCCGCCAATTCCGACGCTGCCAAAGTGCTCTCCCTCCTGCCGAACGCTTCCGAGTAGTGCTACGGTATGACGGCGTGACGCTGGCGAACCCGCCGCGTGAAAATTTCGTGAAACTGCGTATCGAGACCGAATGTTTACTTTTACAAACCCTTGGCTCTTATGGGCCTTTCCCGTTTTAGCGCTGCCCTGGATATTTCGCCGCCGCAGTGAAGACCGCATTCAGCGAGTCGATTTCCCGCTGCTTCGCCTGTTGAAGGAAGCAGAAGAAAAAGAGTGGATCGATCCGCTTCTTCAGGAACTTCTGCTGCTGATTCTCCGCACGCTCCTCTTGGCGATGATTCTGCTGGCGCTCGCCGGGCCGAAATGGCATGCGGGCGCTTCGGGCGGTTCATGGCTGGGCATGATGCCGCTTGCCTCTGCGTTACAGAAACAGGTCGCGGTGATCGATGATTCCTACAGCATGGGCTACGCCCAGGGCGATAACGACTGGCGGTTGCATGCCCGGCAGGCGTGGGAGAAACTCGACGCCGGACTCTCGGGTCTCGCATTGCAGACCTATCGGTGGGACGCCGAAACGCTTGATCCCGCCCGGATATACGCTCTGGCTCCGATGAGCCGCGGCGAGATCGAAACGCTCTTTGACGCGCCGTTTCAGCGTGATGGGGCCTCGACGTCCGCTTTGTTTGGAGCCTTGAGCGAGCGCCTTCAGGGGGGGGAGAGGCTGATTGTCATTACCGATGGCCAGCGCTGGCCGTGGGCCGATTGGCTCGACGGCGCCGGTCCCGATACCCCGCCGCCTCCCTGTCTGGTGGTGACGGTGGGGCGGGGGCCCGCGCCTAACGCGTGGTGCCAGGTCGATTCGCTGAGCTCGCCTCCATGGGGCGTCGCCGCGTGGGAGTCGCTGGGTGGTTCGGTGGGGATGAGCCAGTTCGCCCAGCCGGGTCAGGGTTCGATCGCGGTGTTCCTGAAAGAAGCCGGAGCCGAACTTTATAGTGAAAACGTGCGCTTTACGCCCGGAGACTCCATTATCTCCACGCCGTTTTCGTATACGGCGGATATGAACGAACTCATTCAGAAAACCGCCGGCCCGGTGGATGCCTATCACTTCACGCTGACGGTCGAGCCTGAAGACGGCCTGCCGTTCGATAATTCACTCCCGCTCACCGTGCCCGCCGCGAAGACGTTGCGCGTCGCGCTTCCCCAGACGCTGGGAGCGGGACTCGCATCGCTCACCGTGATTCGCTCGGCGCTTCAACCCGATGGAGACGCCGGTGAAGGCCCGGTTCAGATCGTGGACGCGCCCCTGTCGCCGTTCGTTCAGCCTGAAGCCGATCTGGCGATTCTCGCGCCGGACTGGATTACGAGTTGGAACGCGGCCGACGCCTCCGCCGCGATGGAATTCGTCAAACAGGGCGGCTCGTTGCTGTTGTTCACTGGCGGCCGGCCCATCCAGAATGGGTGGGATGAAATGCTCGGCGCGGCTGGATGGCGGTGGCGGGATCCCGCGCCGGATTCCAGCGGTTCGCGCGAACCGGCATCCGTCTCCGCCGATGGCCTGCTCGGTTCGGCGCTGACCCAGTGGCCCGCCGATTCATGGAACGCGTGGATTGGCGAGCGTCCGGGAACTCTCCAGACGGCCGGCGCGCGTTCGCTCGCGGCGTGCGGCTCGTCGATGATTCTCGGCGAATCGCGCTTGGGTAAAGGGCGGATCTGGGTGGTCAACGCGTCTCTCAGTTCCGATTCGGCGGCTCTCTTGTCTCCACTCTTGCCCGTGATGCTCTGGGAGATCGGAAAAGAAACCTTGCGAGCCGGGTGGGACGAAGAATGGACCGCGCCCGATCCGCGCCGTGAATCGGACCTGACGCTGCTTTCTCCAGATGACCGCGCCCGCCTCACTGAACGGTACGGCGTCGAGTTCACTACGCTCGAAGACATGAGCTCCGCGCTGGCGAGATTTCATGGCGGCGTCGATGTTCGCCTTGCGCTGCTGTTCGTCTGCCTGGCGCTGGGGTTGGCTGAAGCCTGGCTCGCCAATCGCCTCGCCTCAATGTAAGTAGGCGAAAAAGTTTTTATAATCTTTTCTTGAACGTTTTTTTATAAGTATCTTACGGCAAAAGAAACCATTGCTGTGATTCAATAGATGCTTAATTCAGCACCTCCCCATCGACATGAATGAATCCGGCTCGACCTTCAGTCCGTCCGCTCGCGTTTTCATCACCGTTTCGCTGGCGGTGTATTTCATCATCGCTCCGCTATATCCCCAGAACGTCGATTACGCCGTCGCATTCGCTTTCCGTTCGATCGTCTTCCTTGTGTTCGCCTTAATGATGGCGCAGGGCGGTTGGGGATGGGCGGCGGAGGCGTTTCGCCGCTCGCCTGTAATGTGGCCCGCGACGGCCGGGGTGGTTGGTTCATCGCTCAGCCTGTTCTGGACCCCCAGCCTGTATGATGCGCTCGACTCGTTCACCCTGATGTTGACCCTTTATATATTGTGGTTCGTTCTGCTGCTGATGAACTTCACCCCGCGTGAACGCGTCCGGCTCGCCGCCGCGCTGGTGACGGGCGGCGTCATCGCGTCGATGTGGGCGCTGTATTCGCAATGGATCGGTCACGCCGCGTTGATCGAAGCCCTGAAAAACAACCCGATGTACGACGACGTCATGCGCGAAGAGATGATCGTCTCGCTGCGGGCCAATCGCGCGCTCGGCCGTTTTGGCAATCCCAATCAGCTCGCGGGGTATCTCGCCCTTTGCCTGTGGCCGGCATGGTGGCTTTGGAAGCGGACGCCGGGGGCGGCGGCGCGTACCGCGTTGGGTATGGCGGCGTGCATTCTGCTGGCGGGGGTGTATCGAAGCTACTCGCGCAGCGGTCTGCTTCTGGTTGTGCTGTCGGGCGCCTGGCTGGCGTTGTATGAATGGCGCTCGCGCGGTGGACGCGTTTCGATGAAGACGGCGTCGGCGGTGGCTGGCGCGGCGCTGCTGGGGGTGGCCGCACTGGCGTTGGCGCTGCCGCCGGGTTCGTTCGGCGGACGTCTGATGACGATCTCAACCATCGTGGCGCGTACTCATTTTTACCGGGGCGCGTTGTTGACCGTTCGCGATCATCCATTCCTGGGCGTCGGGCTGAATGGATTCGAGGGCTACTACGCTCAATACCTCCGCCCCGGCGATCTCGAAGCCCGTTACGTACATAACGTGATTCTCGAAACCGCCGTCGAAGGCGGCGTGGCGGGCGTCCTGATCCTGCTCTGGATGCTGACCGTGCTGGTAGTTTCTCTGTGGCGATTCAGGCGCGGCTCGGGCGAGGCCTCCGTCTGGGCGGCGGCGGGCGCGTGCGCTGCATTGTTTGCACTGTCTCTCGTCGATTTTCACAACCGGCTGGCCGAGATGTGGCTCGTTCCGCTGTTTATGCTGAGTCTGGTTCATCCCCCGGTCCCGGCGCCGGATGCCATCCGCTCTCTGTCGAAAGCGCTTCGCGCGGCGGCCTTCGCCGCGCTGGCGGCGGCGTGGGTTGTTCTCGCTGGATTGCGCTACGCCCATGATGCGGCGGCTGAACAGGGTTATTACCTGTTCGCGGATGGCCGGCTCGCCGAGGCGCGCCGCGCCGGCGAGTGGGCCGTCTTCTTCGCGCCCATCGACGCCGAGGGCTGGAACCGCCTCGCCCAGATCTGGATGCGGATCCCGACGGAGCAGGGGCGTTTGAACTGGCTGAGCTGTTCGAAGCGGGCGGTTCGCTGGGCGCCGCGCCGCGCCTCCCTGCGCGCCGATTACGCGGAAGCGCTCTTCACGCTAGGATATAGAGATGAAGCGCTGGAGCAGATCGAAAGAGCCCGGCGCCTCTTCCCCGCAAGGCCGCGTTACTGCCAGCAGGCCGCGGCGTATTACCGGGCGATGCAGAAGCCGGACGAGGCCGATCGGCTTGAAGCCGAGGCCCGCCGCATCCAAACCCAGATCGAGGAACGTAAGATATGACTTCCGCCGCAACGTCTCCGCTGCGCCCCATTCTGCGCCCCCGGCGCCAAGCCAAACGAGTCAGTATCGGTGGTCTTGAAATCGGCGACGGACAGCCCATCGCCGTCCAGACCATGGTGAAGGTGCCCACCACTGATTACGACGCCGTCATGCGCCAGCTCGAACTGGCCATGCGCATCATGCCTGAAGACCTGCCCGAACGCGAACAGAACATTCTCAAACAGCTCAACTGCTGGAATGACGTGTGCGAGCTCGCGCCTTTTCACACCGATATCAACCGCGTCAGCGTGCCGAATGAAGACTCCGCCGGCACGTTTGAAAAGATCGTGCGCAACGCCCCCATGCCGCTGGTGGCCGATATTCACTTCCGCCCGCCGATGGCGCTGGCCGCGCTTGAGGCCGGAACCAACAAACTGCGCATCAACCCCGGCAACATCCGCGATCCCAAACTGCTCAAGCGCATCGCGCGCGAAGCGGTCGAGCGCAAGACGCCCATTCGCGTCGGCGTTAACGCCGGATCGCTCGATAAAGACCTGCTCGCTGAATACGGCGACCACTCCGCCGAAGCCCTCGCTATCAGCGCGAAAAAATCAGTCCGCCTGATGGAAGAAGAAGGCGTCAGCGACATCGTCGTCTCGCTCAAGGCCAACGACGCCCGCTGGATCATCGACGCCTACCGCCGCTTCGCGGTCGATTCGCCTTATCCGTTGCACCTCGGCGTGACCGAAGCCGGCTGTGGACGCGCGGCGGTCATCAACTCGTGGGCGGGGCTTGGCTCGCTCCTCCAGATGGGCCTCGGCGACACCATCCGGATTTCATTGACGGAAGACTCCCGGCTTGAAGTCGTCGTCGGACACCTGCTGCTGCATTACCTCGGCCTGCCTCGCTTCCCCTACGCGGGATAACCCCTCGCCGTAGCCCGATTCAGAATATCAACCCGATCGCCCGGATCAAAATCCGGGCGATTTTTTTTTTGTTTAACTCATTCATTTTTTAGAAGTTGTTTTGCTTAATAGAGACTTCCCGTGACGGTTTGTTTAATCATTGATATTGTTATGCAGTAAAATGGTGTAACTTTTCAGATCTTTTAAAGGTATTTATTTGGTTTAAAATAATAGATAAAAATATGTTGACTCTATTTTTTTTTAGATATTAT
>WGLV01000075.1 GCA_016125385.1 bacterium | reverse complement strand
TTTTTCGTGTCTTTCGTTCATTTCGTGTTTTCGCGATTCAAAAAGATGAGAAACCGTTCGGGTGTAGGGGCGGGTTTCAAACCCGCCCTCACGGCGTGATCGAAAGAGGTTTTCCTCCCTCAAAGTTTGGGGGAGGTTCAGGAGGGGGTTGTCGAATTCACGCGCACGCTTCGATCAAAAGGGCCACGCCCGCGCGCCCGTTTGCTTTTTTCGAGTCTTTCGTTCATTTTGTGTTTTCGTGATTCAAAAAGATGAGAAACCGTTCGGGTGTAGGGGCGGGTTTCAAACCCGCCCTCACGGCGCGATGAAGGCTGCGCGATGCGCTCAACCCCCTTCTAACTCCCCCCGGTCTTCGTGGGGAGAATAACAAGCGTTCCCGTTGGTCACTGACATGATTGAATGAAAAAACGCGCGGAACTGAATCATAACCGTCTCCAACATGATTTTAGAAGAAGACGCGAAATCTCAATCCGGTCATGTCAGCGCCAACAAGCGCGGTAGATACCGATAGCTCCAAAGACGGGAAACCGGCGCTGCCGGTTACATCAACAGCCGTTTCGCCAGCACGAATCGCTTTTCAAAATCCGGCGCGTCTTCCAGCGTGGTCACCACGACGCCCTCATCGGCGGCGTGGATGATCTCGCGCTGATTGACGGCCATCGCCACGTGTGAGATGCGCCCCGCGCGGCCGTTGAAAAACAGCAGGTCGCCCGCTCTCAGCCCGGCCCGCGCTTTGTCGTAAGCCACCAGGCGCCCCGTCAGAAACTGCTGATCGGCGTCACGCGCCAGATGAATCCCGATGGCGCGGTATGCGTGATAGAGCAGGCCCGAACAATCGATGCCGCTCGACGAGGTTCCGCCCCAGACGTAGGGCGTGCCTTTGACCTCCATCGCGGCGTCGATCACTTTTTTCAGCCGGGGGTCGTCGTCGGGCCGTTGTTGGTTGATCAGCGCGGTCCATGCGGTTTCGTCCAGCGGCGCCACGTCGGCGCCGCGCACCCAGCCCACGTATCCGCTGGGGGTATGCGCCTGAAAGTAGTCGCCCTCCCGCCTGAGTAAGACCAGCGCGTCGCCCGGCAGCGCGGTGTCGAGCCGTTCGGCTTCTTCCACGTCGGAGAACAGCGGCGCTTCGGCGGTCGCTGTGGCGAATCGTTTATCCCCCAGCCTGGCGTGGGGCAGCGGTTCGACGCCGCTGAGGTCGCATTCCAGCCCCAGCGTTTTGGCGGCTTCACTGAGAATGGCGAGGCTCGGCTGGTTTTCAACAAAGCCTTCATACGCCAGCGGGTTGATTGATTTAACCCGCACGTCCCACACCTGCGCGCGCAGGTCCGAGTGAGCGAACAGGCCGATGTAATCGGAAAGGCGTTGCGCGTCAGTTTCGGTTTCGATGGCGTGAACCGGCGTTTCGGCCAGAATCGCGCCCAGTTTTCTTCGGGGATACAGATCGGGCATAATGACCATCCTTATTGAATGAACATGGAATCGCCGTATGAGAAAAACCGGAAGCGATTCGCCACGGCGTGCGCGTAGGCCCTCTCCCGCAACTCGTTCCCCATGAATGCGGATATCATCAGAAGCAGCGTCGATCGGGGCAGATGAAAGTTGGTGATCATCGCCTTCACGATGGTGAAATTGTAGCCCGGATAAATATAGATGTCAGTCGAGCCGGGCCCGGGTTTGATTGCGTTTTCACTCAAGGCGGCTGACTCCAGCGTGCGCGCCGAAGTCGTCCCCACCGCGATGACGCGCCGGCCTTCACATAGCGCGCGGCCGACGGCTTGAGCGGTCTCTTCGGGCACGTCGTAATCCTCCGAGTGCATGCGGTGTTCTTCGATGGTTTCAACCCGCATCGGTAAAAACGTGTCGAGCCCAACCCTCAACGTCAGCGCGGCCATCTCGACGCCTTTTTCGCGCAACGCGGCGAATACCTCCGGCGTAAAATGCAGTCCGGCGGTGGGGGCGGCGGGCGAATCGAGTTCGAATCGGGTGCGCGCATAGACGGTCTGGTAACGATCGCGGTCGCCGCCGTCCGCGCCGTCCGGGCGTTCGATGTAAGGCGGCAGTGGAATCCCTCCGTGCCGGATCAACGCATCGTTCCAGTCGCCGCGCCATTCGAACGCGACGCGAAAACGCCCGTCCTTCAGCGTTTCGCGCACTTCACACGCCAGCTCATCGGAAAACTCGACGCGTACCCCCGCGCGCAACCGGCTCGCGCGGTACGCGATGACTTCCCACTCTTGTTCGTTGAACGGGCGCAACAACAGCATCTCGATGCGTGCGCCGCCCGGTTGTTTTTCTCCCAGCAGCCGGGCGGGAAACACGTGCGTGTCGTTCATGACCAACAGGTCGCCCTCGCGCAATAACGTGGGCAGCTGGTTGAAATGAAGATCGGTCAGCGAGCCGTCGGCCCGGTTGATGGAAAGCAGCCGTGACCGGTCGCGGCGCTCGGCGGGGTGTTGGGCGATCAGCTCGGGCGGGAGGTCGTAATCGAACAGCGAGAGGTCCATCGCGGCGGTCTTATCTTCCTCCGCCGAACAGGTTCAGCAGAATCGTTAACAGAATCGAAATCACCAGACAGGTCACGATGGGAAAATAAAATGAGACGTTGCCTGACTTGCTTTCATAAAACAGATCGCCTGGCAACCGGCCGAGAAATGGAATCCTCGGCGCGAAAGAGACGATCACGCCGGCGGCGATCAACGCCGCGCCAAGCAGGATGAGAGTCTTGCCCATGCCAGAAAACATGCCAATCGCTCCCGTGCGTCTTTTTTTGTTTTGAAACCGAAAACTCCGGTATTTAGTATGAAACTCTATTATACTGGCCGTCGGAATCCCGATTATGATTGAACCGGATGGAATCGGCGAAAATCAGAAGGCAAATGGTTTTCGCCGCGTTGACTCTGAAGATGACTCCGGCGGCGAATTATAATCATATCGCCCGCTTCCGCAGGGTGGAGGGCGAATGAAAAAAAGTGAATCTTGCCGCCTGAAAGATCAAAACGATGACGGAAGCGATTTACTTCACGCCGGCGGGCGGCGTACAAATCCGGCGGATTGACGTCCCCGCGCCCGGGCCTCACGAGATACGGGTGATGACGCACGTTACCGGAGTGCGTCACGGCGCCGATCGCCGCGCGTTGAGCGCACCCCGCGCGGGGTATCCTCGCGGCTGGGGCGTGGGCAAGGTCGTCGAAACGGGCGCCGGGGTTCGCGCGTTCGCCGAGGGCGACTGGATTCACGGCCCGATGATTCATGCCGGGCTGCAGAACGCGCCGGCCGATGCGATGTATCCGCTTGACTGGTTGCGGCCTGAGTTCGCGGTGTTTACTGACCCCGGCGCCGCCGCGTTGCGCGCGATCCATGCGGTGGGGGTGCGGTATGGCGAGCGCGTGATCGTGTCGGGCATGGGCGTGGTTGGTTTGATGGCGCTGCAATACGCCATGTTGAGCGGGGCGTCGGCCGCGGCGATTGATCCGCTTCCCTCGCGCTTGCGCGTCGCGCAGCGGTTGGGCGCGCGGGTGACGGCGGAGTCAGTAAATGAATTGAGCCATCGCGCCGGGCCGCCATTTAACGACGCATGCATCGAATGCACCGGCGACGACGACGCGTTGCTGCGGGCCGCCGCCGTTATGACGCCGGGCTCGCGGCTGGTCGCGGGCGGGGCGGGGTATGGCGCCGAGGCGATGGATCAGGCCTGCGAGATCTGCGCGCGAAAAGACGCGCTGTTCATCCTGCCCGGCGGCCTGATGGACCAATCGCGGCTTGAACGCATCGCCATTCACAGCCTCGCGGCCCAGCAGGTCATCGTCTGGCCCATCATCAGCCGCATCTTGCATTACCGCGAAGCCCCCGCCGCCTATCGCTGCCTTTGCGACGATCCCGCCGCCTGCCTCAAGTTGATCTTCACCTTCGATCGCGAACCCGACGAACAATAAATCGCCGGATGGACGGGTTGGCTCATCGCCTTATTCCGCCTTGATCTCCAGCACCGCGATTTCCCACGGTTGAATGGAAACCTGCGCGTAAGCGTCACCATCGGGCGGCTGTACGATCTGTAAACCGGTTCCCTCCGCGTGTGGAAAACGGGGATGCAGTCCAATGCGATGTGGATCGAACGGAGCCCGCATGCGGCACGCCGTCAGGCTGTCGTGAAAATTCGCCAGAACGATCACGCCGTTATCGAAGTACGTCGCGCTGACGCCATTGGGCGCTTCCAGTTTGATGGCGTAGGGTTGGCTGATCTCGCCGCGAATCGCGTTGACGACTTCTTCCGGCCAATGCGTCACCGGTAGCGGACGCGGAGGCAGAAACTGTTCGCGCGTGGGGGCGAATTCCTCATGCTGAAACGTCGGCAGATTGAGCGTATAGACCGCGCCGCCGCTCTCCGGGTGATTCACGCTGAACAAAGCCGGCGTCTGGCCGCCCGCCCTCGCCGAAACGATCGCCTTGGCTGTCGCGGCTTCGGGCGTAACGCGGATCGCGTTGTTTTCAGTCGTGGCGGGTATATTCGCGCCGCCCGCGATAAACGCGTCCGCTTCCACCATCATCCGCCCAAGCGGGTAGGGCGCCTTGTACCCGGCGGCTTCGATGATGGAGTCGTCCTCGATCGCGCTTAAAAAATCAGGAGTCACGACCAGCGTGCGTTTTTCTTTCAGCCACGCGTGAATCCGATCGGCGATGGCGGGGTCGTCCGCCGCCTGCCTCGCCAGAAAAACGGGCGAATCGCCGGAAGGCGCGCTGGCGGTGGGCACGAGGCTTAAACCCATCGCCGCGGCGAAATCATAGATATACAGATTGGCGGCGCCGTGTTCGTCGCTGCCTTCGCTGTGCGGCGGTTTATAAGCCTGCATGCCGGTCAGCGCCGCGCCGTCGATGATTTCATGCAATCGTTTCACGGCGGCCTGGCGTTGAATGAACGGCGTGATGCATTCGTTGTTTTCAACCACGCTGCCCGCTTCAAACAAAACCAGCGCGGGGGCCCCCGCCAGCACCGATTGATACGCCTGCATCAGGTAGACGCCGGGCAGGCAGTCGCCGAAGTCGAACCACCCGCCTCCCGTTTTGTCTTTCGCGATAGAACGCAGCCACGCGAAGTTCACGAAGCCTTCCGTGGGCGCGACGAAACCGAACCGCTTCGTATCGGGGTTGCGCGTCTCCGTGCCCACCCAGATGGCGTCGAACAATTCAGGGCCTGTAACCACGTTGTAACCAAAGCGGTGAAAACGGTCGTACCATTGTGGATACTTCAGAATAACCCGGATATTCGGATTCGCCTCCCGCGCGGGTTTGATGATGCAGTCACGCGCGATTCGCGTCATCAGATCGAGCCGATACTCGCTCCAGCCGCGCTCGCCCCGCGCCTTGATCGATTCTTCGCTCTCGTCATCGGTCGCCAGAAAATCGTCGACGATCAGCTCGTCGAACATCGTCGCGGTTTTTTCAACCAGCGCGGCCAGATTGAGTCTGGTTTGTTCATTCTGGTAATTCAGCCAGATTCCCGGCTGATTTGACGGGACGCCGAACTCATGACCGCTGGTGGTGGCGATGCCCGCGGAGGCTTCGATGCCATGCTCGCGCAAATAGTCGCGCGCTTGCGCCAGTACAACCCAGTTCGGCGACTGGCCGCTTCTCACGCTTTCTAAAAAAACCTTGGTAACGCCGGCTGTTTTTAGCGCATCGAGAGTATGGCCACTTGCTTCGCTTGTTCCGAACAGCGATTCAACTTGAGATGAGGTTACATAGGTGCATATCTGAAGTTCCTCCGCGCTCTGAGCGAGCGTGGCGCTTGCTATCAAAAAACACAACGCCAGCGGTGTGGATAGAATAAACCGCATGAAACGGCGGCATCGATTCGATGATTTCCGTTGCCCAATAAAACGTCTCGATGAAAAACGCATGATATCTTCCTCTGATTTGAAAAATCGAACTTCAGCGGCTTGCCGTCAATTACCCTGTCTAGAATGCGGGAATCAAATCAAGAAAACAAGCGTGCTTGATGGGCTTTACCGCATCTTTCCAGCGAGTTTGATCCGCCCCTCTTGATGGAGAAACAAGTATCATTCAATCTGATAAACCAATCCATAGCTGTACTTGATCCACGGCGGCCAACCGAATGACTCCACTGCTCAAAACATATTCCAGGTTTATATACGCGTGGGTGTTGCTGTGCCTTTTTTGCGGGGGAGCCTTTGCTCTGCTGGCGTACCACCCCCAATGGATCCTGTGGGTCGAGACTTACCAGCCGGGGGCTTCATACCAGCGCGCTAAGACGTTGATCGATGAAGGAGATCTGCAGGGCGCCATAGAAGCTTATCAGCGGGGGATCCGCTTTTTTAAGCAGGTCTATGAGGAGTCTCACCTCGACCGCACCCGCGCATTTGTCTGTCAGGGGTATCTTGGCCTGGGCCATATCGAAAAAAACATCATGAATCCGCCCGATTGGTCAAGCGCCGAACAGGCCTACCGGGACGCCATCGAATGGTACCCGCAATGGAAGGGCGCCCAGCCTTATCTATCTCTCGGCGAGACGCTGATCGCGCTTGGACGGGGGGAGGAGGCATTGCAATATCTGGACGTCGCCGTTCAGCAGGGGGCGGCGATCATCGTAATGGAAGCCCTCTATGTTCGGGGTGGAGTCCGGCTTGATTCGCCTTTAACAATAGATAGGGGAATCGATGACTGGTATCACTACCTGCGCTATACCCCTCGCGACATCGCGGCTGACCGTCTGCAATCCATGAAAACGACGCTCGCGGCTTTGGGCGATGAGTCGCTGCCCCGATTGAATTACGTTTTTGGCGTAGTGAATCGCTTGCTGGGCAATGATGCGGAGGCCCGTCGTCTGCTTGCGTTATATCTCTCACAAAATCCTGATGATCCATCAGCGATTTTTTATGCAACCGGCGTATCGAATCAACTGATTCAATCGAATGACGAGAGCGGCTTGACCCGTTTTTATCCAGAGCCCTCGCCGGATGAAAAATATTTCATCCGGGAGAATTTCGTCGACGTGTACAGCCCCAATGGCGGAGAGGTTCAAATTCAACTCAGGGTATCCTCGAACGCTGAACCGATGGAGTGGCCCTCCCTGAATCTGTACAATAATATGGAAGACGTTGATTCCATTCCCCTTCTTACGACGCAATCCAGTTCAATCAATGTGAATGCCCCGCTTCAACCAGGCCGCAACATCATCCGGTTGAGTCTTGACTGGCCGGGAGAAACGCCGGCGGATCCCGCCTTCATGCTGGAATCGTTCCATCTTTCGCCCCAAAATCAGAACTGATGCATTTCTCCGGCTTTATGAATAACCGAAGCGGGGTTTAATTCGTACAATACAAAATTGAATGTGCTCCGCACCGAAGTTGGCGGTCACCGCCAATACTATTTCGACGCTCAGAAAGGATTATTAGCCATGCTGCGTCAATTGAATTCCGTTTTCTGTTCCATATTGCTCGGAGTCCTGATTCTTGCCTCCGTGGGATGCTCTCAAAAAGAGGAGCCCTCCACCACGGCGGCGAAGAAACCGGAAACAGAAAATCAGGTCGCTAAAAAACCACAAGTCGAACCTTTGACGGTCTTTATTCTGGATGTGAAGGATTACCCCGCGTCAAAAATAGTCAACCAGCAGTTCAGCGGCCAACTGGCTGACTTGGGACACAAGGTGCAGACGGTTGAAATTACGCTGGATATGACCGGTGAAAAAATCATTCAGGAAACCCGCAACGCGGATCTGATCGTTTTCTCCTCGCTGCTGAATGAAAAATTCCGGCCATTGAAAACCAGTCTGCACGCCATGCAGGGGCAAAATTTGCCCGAATCGCTTCAAGCCGCGTTCGCCGGGTCTGATGCTGGAACCCAATGGGCCTCGGTAATCGCGATCGACCCCATTCTTGCGATTCAGGAAATCGGAGCCGCGCGGCTGATCGGCAAAACCGAAGGCCTTGAGTCCTGGAACGACCTGCGCACTCTTGCTGAAGTCTGCCGGGTTCGTGAAGAAACCAGTGACCTGCTGGCCTGGCTCGACCGCGATAAAGACCTTTCAGATGGAATTCATGCGTATCTATATGCGTTTGGTGCGCAAAACCGATTGAATAAAAACGCCGATCCTGGCTGGATCGCCACATTGAACCAGGGATTAGCCAACGATCGCCGTTTAATGACCGACCAGTTTGAAAATCCAATGCAAAATCTTCCAACCATTCATGATCTGGCTGAGCTGGCCGATAACAAAGCCAATGTGACGATCGCGCGCTATTCTCAATACGCTCTGGCGCCGGACGCCGTGAAGCAACAACTCCAACCCCGTTTGTTGTCGAACGTGGTGGGCGACCAAACCCCGGCGTATACCATCGCGGCGGCCGTCACCCTGCAATCGCCGCATCCGGACGCCGCGCTGAAATTGGCGCAATCCCTGACGAATCATGAGATTCCGTGGGCTGGCGGCGCGGATCAACAGGTGAGGGATATGGGGAAAAACGCGGTCTGGGCTCTCCGTGAAAGCGTGTCCAGCCTTAACGATGCCGATGCGAAAAAGTTGTTCAATAACGAGGCGAATCTGGAAGAAACGCTCGATTCAATGATGAAACAATATTTCCATGCGCCGGAAGAATCCTGAAATCCGTATGAAAAAACCGAATTCGTGAAAAAGTCGTGATAATCCATCCCGCCCGGTTTTTCAACCGGACGGGATTTTCTTTTTAGACCTCCATTTTTTGACCGGGAGATAAAAAGTAATTTTTGATAGTGAAATTTTTTTGATTTGACGTTGACAGTAATTTTTGCTTGTGCTAAAGTTGAAAAACTCGTGTGGACATAAATGCTGGAAAATAGATTGATTAGGGAAACCCAAAGGTAGTTTGAAGTCGGTTTAAAGTGGATGGAACATACGCCCCAAAGCCGTATCTTTAACAGGATTAGGCGGTTAGGTGTGTTTCTGGCCGTTTGGAAGATGGAAGAAAGATTCCGTCTGGTTTTTTGAATCAGCTGCGTTTGTTCGCGGCACTGGATGCGTAGATGGTTGAAAATAATAGGTTTGTTGTAACTGAAAGCTCTTCGCGATCTTTTGGCGCCAAAGGTGCTATAGGTTCGCGGAGTGCTTTGTTTATAGATAAAGGTAGTTTCGTGTATCCGTTTGTGAATCTTGGGTTTGAAAGGGAATCGGATCAATGAAGAGCGTGTGTAGAAACGTCGATGAAAATTGCTCTTGGGAGTGTGATATGTCAAAACCAGAACCAAATAAGCTTTTGGGTTATAGATCAAATCTTGGACGAATCCAGGCAGGAAAAGGAGTAATCATGAGGAAGTCGTTCGCCGATTTGTTGGGAGTTAAGTCCTTGTTCTTGTTCTTGTTTGCGGTAGCGGCGCTCATGGGTGTCGGGTCGGCTTCCGCTCAAAACATGTCCTTCAAGAACGTTCCGCTCAGCCTGAGCGCTAATGGCGTGGCTGGTGCGACGACGGTGACTGGAGGCGCGGTTTTGGCGGGTAACGACACGGTTTCGCCCGTGCTGTCGTCTACCTCCGACGGGTATATCGACCCGGCCACCGGCGCTGGTAAGTATCTGAAAGATGTCGTTGGAATCGCTCCGATTCTGGCGAACATTCGTTCAGACGCGTCGAATGGCGAGTCGTACGCTCTGATGTCGGTTGTTGTTGGCGTAACCCAGCAACTGGTTTCCGACGTGAAGGCGGGCGATGCGACGGCGATCGCTGAGGCGAAGGCTTTGGTTTCCGCTACGTTCGATGTCGCGATGCTGACTTCGGCCGGCAGTGTGCCTGAAGCGAGCAACGTCGTTCCGACCAGCGTCGCTGGAATTGGTTCCGCTACCTATGGAATCGAAGTTCCGGCGAACGCCACCGACGTGCTGGTCTTTACCTGGAGCAACCTTTCCTGGTTGAAGGCGCAGAACCCGCAGGATTCCGTCGCTCAGCAGAATACGCTGAAGGCGACCGTGAAATTCGTGAATGCGGCGACTCAGACCACGTCGAACTATGTCGGTCTCGAAACGAAATCTTCCGGTCCTTGGGTTGTGACGAATGGGTTTGTTGACGGTGACAATAAAACGAAAGACCTTTTCGTTCGTTATGCCGGTCTGACCAACGCCTCCGCCGATGTGAGTATCCCCTCTCCGACGGTGGATGAATTCCGTACCGCTGATACGCTTACTGTCTATTCGCTGATCACGGCCCGTGAAGATTACGACGGCGAGCCGGATGCGTACTTTGGCGCCAGCAGCGATAAGATCGTCTTCAGCGCCACCACCGGTAAGGGTGATGGCCAGACGGGCGGTCAGGGAATGAGCGTCCTTTACAATATCACCTATCCGGGCGGTACCGCGATTCCGTCGACGGTTTCTTCAACCTATACGAAGGCCGCTTCGGGTTCTGACCTGATCGTCGCCTTGACCGGCACGATCTTGAATACGGTGATCACCAACGGCGCTTATCAGAATCTCTCCATGAGTTTCACCGCCACGGACGATGTTGGTAACGCTTCTTCCTCTTCAAACAATGGTTACCGAGTTGACTCGCAGCCTCCGACGGTTTTGAACGTCTCGGTCTATACCGAAGGCAGCTTGGGTAAAAATTCGTCCTGGCCGTGGTTTGGCGCGGGTAAAATCGGTACCAAGAATACCGCGTATGACACGGTGAAAATCGATATCACGGTTCATCCTGAAGGCGAAAATACGGTCTTTGGAATTGATCCGGCCGCCCCTTGGGCTGACATTTCGATTAAGCCGACCGCGGATGATGGCGATTCGACGAACCCCTCCTGGACCACAACAACCGAAGTTAAGGGGAATTCTGGCTTCGCTTCGGTCGAGCTGGTTTCAGCGGCGGTCCAGACAACGTCCTTCCCGGATACGTTTAATAACGTTGACGCCGCCTCCTTTACGGCTCAGATGACCAACGATGTGGTGGCTAACGTTACCAAAGCGGGCTTTATCTTCAGTATCTCGGATAATGCGCGCAACAACGCGGTGCTGAAAACCGGCGGTACGGTCTTCGCGACTACCGGTTCGTTGACCACTACGCGTTCCGGCGCCGATAATCCCATCGACGCCGCCACCTTTGTTGTTGACAACGCGGCTCCTGTTGTCTTGGGTGCGACCATTTACGCGTCCGGTCTGCCCTCCGATTTCCTGAACGGCGACAGCACCTCGGGTCTCTTTGACCAGTTGAAGGCCGTCAGTGAAACCGTTAACGCGATTTCCAACGCGTTTGCGATCAGCGCGACTGATATCCGTCTGGTTACCCGTATCGCTCCTCAGAGCGCCACGGATGGCTATAAGGGTATGGAAGTCAGCGTTGATGTTTCCTTTATGCCCGCTTCCTCCACTCCGGCGGAAGTTGATTGGAAGTTCAGCGGTAAAAATGCGGATGCCGTCTCGTACTTCAACGCTCTCTACATCCCCAGCGTGACGACGGAGAACTATCTGGCCGATATGGCTGGAACCGCGGTTCCCAGCTTGCTCGTTGAACCGACCTCCAGTTCGGCTCAGGGCAATAACTGGTCCTTGGTCAGCGCGGGATTCGATGGCGCCAACAGCGCGACCGCGATCTTCAAACTCGTGAATGGCATTACTTACACTCCGAGCGTCCTGACTGACAGCATTGCATCCGTCACGGGCTTCGCTCGCATCGCTGACAAAAACTTCAACGTTGAAAACACGGGTTCACTGAATACGACAAACACCTTCGCACTTGATACCGTTGGGCCGAAGGCGGATCAGATTTCCGATCCGGCTTATATCAGCGGCTGGCAGCAATCAACCCTGATCAAGGGTAATGGTTCAACTGCGAACACGGTGTTCCTGGTTACTGATGCTGGCTCGGGATACTCCTTCACCCAGGCGTTTGGCGAACTGAGTGTGGTTGGTGATTCTTCGATTGGTGGTGGTACAACCGCCAACTTCAAGAACGCCTACTACGCGGCCACGCCTTCAGTCAACCAGGTGAGTGCGGGTAACCTGATCATCTTCGCGGTTACCTTCCAGGAAAATGACACCATTGGCGGGTATCGTGATAACGATTACACCCCCAACCTGTTTGTCTACTTCCCGTATGTCTTCCAAGGTGGTTCGAAGAGCGATCTTTCCAGCAGCGATAACATCGTTGTTCCGGGTGAAACGTTCGCGAACAAACTGATTGGTAAGAACTTCAAGACGATGTCCCTTGACTTCAGCGAGTTTATTTCGACTTCGAAAAACTTGCTTCCGGACGTCACTTCGGCTCAGTCTGGATCGAAAAACGTTACCGCCGCCGCGCAGGCTGACATTATTTATGCGACGTGGTACCTCTACATCGATCCGAACAATTCCAACCTCGTGACGAATACCGCCGTTGACAAGATTCGCTATATCACTGCGTATTCCCGCGACTTGTCGGGTAACAAATCTCAGTACGGCTTCCCGGTTGGTAAGGCTGACTTCCAGGTTCCGATCGCTGCGATTCAGTCGTGGAACATCGCGCAGCCGCGCCGTTCCACTCCGGTCTCCGCAACCAGTATCGCTGGAGCGAAGACGATTTCCGCCGCGACCATTTCCAAGGCCGCTACTTCACAAATCATCGTCAAGTTGACCAATGGTCCGTTCGATCCAACGACGTTCTCGGCGGGTACTTCGAACAAGTCTCTGGTCAGCCTGAAACTGCGCGACAAGGCTAACCCTGGTACGTCATACGGTTCCACGGGCCCAAGCTCGTTGACCTTTGACGGCGTCCAGTCCGTTACCTCCGGTTCCAAGATCGCCTATGCGACGTTCGATATTGATTTCTCGAACACGTCCATCTGGTCTCTTGGCACTCAGGTTGTTCCTGCGGTTGAGTTCATCGCGACGGTAACCTCGGCTACCGGAACGATTGGGACGTCGATTTCAACCGACACGCAATTGGATTCGAATCCGCCTGCGGTTGACGCAGTGCTTCGCGAAGGCACGGTAGTGACTGGCGATACGGTTGAAACTTCGGCTCCTTTCTACGTGCGGCCTGGTCAGGTTCTGATTCTCGATGTGACCGTCACGTCGGATACGTATGAAGACGTGGCTGGTATCATCAGCCAGTTTGGTCTCTCGGGTAATTACAAGAACTTTACCAATCCGGTTACGGATAACATTCAGCAGATCTCGTCCTCGTCTGTTCGTAAGTCCGCTAACACGTATTACTACAACACCACGTTTACGGTTCCCACCTCGAATAATTCGGGTGTGAACACGGCTGACGTGATCGTTAGCGTGACGGATATGGCCGGTAATAATACATCGACCTCGAATCCGGCCGGAGCGAATCGGTTCCGTATTGAAACGGCGAAACCCTCGATCGATAACGTCAATCTTTCCGCTAAGGCTGACTTCGATAGAACCGGCGCCGGTGGTACGGAAGGTTCGTATTACCTCGTTCGTCAGACGGTCTACAATGGTAAAAACAATGTACTCAATCTACTGACAACCTTCAAACCGAATGCGGTGGTTGGTTCTGGCGATATCGTGCGGGTGACGGCTGAAATTCAGCCCAATGACCCGGTTTTCACCACGTCCGACAAATTTACCTACACGGGCGATTTCAGTCAGATTGGCTTCTCCAAAACACAGGCGGCTTCCAGCAGCAGCCAGTTGCTTGGCCCTATCTATGCCACGTGGGAAC